>JAWKON010000076.1:0-39472 GCA_041391125.1 Caldilineaceae bacterium | reverse complement strand
GTGGACGGGCTGCGCTCGGTCGTGCCCGATTTGGCCACCAGTTGGGATGTTTCGGACGATGGCCTCACCTATGTTTTCCACCTGCGCGAAGGCGTCACTTATCACGACGGTGAACCGTTTACTTCCGCCGATGTGATCGCCACCTTCAATCGCATTATGGACCCGCCCGAAGGCATTGTCAGCGTTTTCAAGGACGAATTGGTCATGGTCGACAGTGTAGAAGCCGTGGATGATCTGACCGTCCAGTTTAATCTCAACGCGCCCCGCTCCTATTTCCTCGATCTGTTGGCCGGCACCGGTATGGTGATCTACTCGGCCAAAACGCTGGCCGAAAACAACAACGACCTGCGCGAAGTGATTGCTCCCGGCACCGGCGCCTTCAAATATGTGGAATATCAGACGGCCGAGAAATGGGTTTTGGAGCGCAATGAGAATTATTGGGATTCGGAACTGCCTTATATAGACCGGCTGGAAATGCTGCACGTCCCCGCCTGGTCGGATCGCGGTACGGCGGTGCTGACCGGACAGGCCGATATGTCGTGGAACGTGGCCTATGAAACGTGGGTGGAAGGTGAGAGCCGCGATGATGTGTCGGTCAACAAGCTGGCCAATTTTGGCGCCTACTGGCTCTTCTACAATGCTGCCAAAGAGCCGCTCAACGATGCCCGCGTGCGCCGCGCCATGAACCTGGCCATCAGCCGCCAGAATCTGATCAAAGCCTTTTCCAGCCAAGAGCAGATCAACCTGACGCGTTGGGTGCCGCAGGGCGATCCGTACGCCACCTCCGCCGAAGAGATCGCCACGCTGCCCGGCTATCGCGAAGACAAGACCGCCGATATTGAGGAGGCCAAAGCGCTGTTGGCCGAGGCAGGCTATCCTGACGGCTTCTCCCTGGAACTGCTGGCCGCTGCCGGTCCGCAGGCCGAGCTGATTGCGCCGGCCATTCAGGATATGCTCCAGCGCAACCTCAATATCCAGACCGAAATCCGCATTATTGAGCGTTCGCTGCTGGTGGAAGAGCAGAAAGCCGGCAACTTTGAACTGGTGCTCGATACGCGCGGCCACGGCCTTTCCGACATTTCGCCACGCGCCAATCTCTGGTGGCGCACCGGCGGCTCGCAAAACTTTGGCCAATATTCCAACGCCGACTTCGATGCCCTGCTGGACAAGATCGACAGCGAACTCGACACAGCCGTGCGCGCCGACCTGATCCGCCAGGCCGAAGACCTGCTGGATCAAGACCCGCCGTCGCTGCTCATCGGTTACACCTTCCACCTGCCCATGTGGAGCAACAAAGTCCACGGCCTCCTGCTCGACAGCCGCGCCTTTGCCGAATGGGGGCGGATTGAGACAGTTTGGCTGGATGAATAATGCAGAAGGGGGGAAAGGGAGCAGGGGAGAAGGGGCGATCTCGTCTATGGAGTCACCCCTTCCCCCGTTCTCCCCTTCTCCCTTTCTCCCTTTCAAAACAAAATGTCCAAATACATCCTAAACCGCATCCTCATCGCCATCCCCACCATCATCGGCATCACCATGCTGATCTTTTTGGCCATGCGCGTGCTGCCGGGGGATCCGCTGGCCATTGTGCAGTCGGAATCGACGGGCGCCTATGTGCTCAGTGATGACGAATTGCAGGAGTTGCGCGCCAGCCTGGGGTTGGACCAGCCCTATTATGTCCAATATCTGGACTGGATGCGCCAGGTGGCCAGCGGCAACTTTGGCACTTCCTTCTGGACCAACGAGCCGATCAGCGCGCTGATTGCGCGGCGCGGGCCGATTACGGCGCAGATCGCCATTATGGCGGTGCTCCTCTCGTGGCTGATTGGCGTGCCGGTGGGCATGCTCAGCGCCATGTGGCGCAATTCCATGCTGGACTACGCCTCGCGGCTGACCGTGACCGTTTTTATTGCCATGCCCAGCTACTGGGTGGGGCTGTTGATTGTGCTCTTTACGGTGCTGGTCTATTCGTGGCGACCGCCGTTGACGATCATCCAGTTTTGGGACGACCCCATTGGCAACATGCAGATCACGCTGCTGCCCGCCTTTGCGCTGGGCGCCGGGCTGGCCGCGGTGACGGCGCGCATGGCCCGTTCAGCCGCGCTGGAGGTGATGTATGAGGATTATGTACGCACGGCGCGCGCCAAAGGGCTAAGCTATGCGGCGGTGGTGTGGCGACACGTCTTTAAGAACGCCATGCTGCCGGTCATCACCACTTCCGGGCTGGCGCTGGGCGGGCTGTTGGGCGGCGCCGTCTCGGTGGAAAAAGCCTTTGGCATTCCGGGCCTGGGCAATCTGCTGGTGCAGGCATTGACCGAGCGCGACTGGATGATGATCCAGAATTTGGTGCTGCTCTATGGCTTGATCTTCGCCGTGATCAACCTGTTGGTGGATCTGAGCTACGCCTGGTTTGACCCGCGCATTCGGTATGAGTAATGGAGCGAGAATGTGAATAAACAAGTAAATGCCGTAATTCTACAGGTCGTGGCAAACCAGATTGATGAAGGGAATCCGCCCGCCACTAAGCAAACGTACGAACGGCTGCTTGCTGAGGGTTTTTCGGACAAAGAAGCCCGCGACCTGCTCGGTTGCGTCGTCGTCTCTGAAATTTTCGATGTGATGAAGCAGAAACAGCCGTTCGACGAACAAAGATTTGTGCGAGCCCTTTCACGTTTACCTGCCCTGCCCTGGGACTCATGAGCAATCTAAGCACAGCCATCTCCAACAAAAACCCCGCCGCCATGCAGCCGGCCCAATCTGGCGGATTGATGCAGCGCAGCCTGAGCGCCATCCAGCGCTTCATCCGCTCATCGCCGGTGGGCGCGGTTTCGCTGGCCATTTGGATCATCATTATCTTTATGGCCATTTTTGCGCCGCAGATCGCGCCGCACGATCCGCTGGAGCCGACCTATGTGGAAGAGGGACCATCCGCCGACCACATTCTGGGCACGGATCGGCTGGGCCGCGACGTATTGAGCCGCATTATCTTCGGCGCCCGCATTACGCTGATTGTGGCCTTTATGTCCGTGCTGCTGGGCGACGCCATTGGCTTTCTGTGGGGCATTGCCAGCGGCTATTTGGGCGAGCGCTTTGACCTGATTAGCCAGCGGCTGGTGGACGTGCTCATGTCGTTTCCGGGGCTGATTCTGGCGCTGCTGCTGATGGTGGTGCTGGGCGCCGGGCTGACCACGGTGATCATCGCCATTGCGGTCACGCGCATTCCCACGTCCACGCGCATTACGCGTTCGGTGGTGCTGACGGTGAAAGAGAGCGCCTACGTAGAGGCCGCCCGCATGATCGGCGTACCCACCTGGGCGATTATGCTGCGCCACGTGGCGCCCCAATGCGTAGCGCCGATCCTGGTGGTGGCCACGCTGCATCTGGGCGCGGCCATCTTTGCCGAATCCGCCCTGAGCTTTTTGGGTATGGGCATTCCGCCGCCCGAGCCCAGTTGGGGCAACATGCTGGGCGGCGTGCTGGCCGCCGCCTTCCGCCCGCCCTGGTGGCTGGTCATTTTTCCGGGGCTGGCCATCACCCTCTCCATTATGGCCGCCAATTTGATCGGCGATGCGCTGCGCGATTTTTTGGATCCCAAGTTGCGGCAGCGGTTAGATTGAGGACGCGTTGCGTGTTGCGTATTGCGTGTACTGGTGTAGAATATTGTGGTGCTGCTTGGAAATTCCGCTCTTTGGGATCGTATTTAGGTGAGTCGATTTGGTTTCGATAAGGGATGGCGAAATGGTTGAATTGAGAAAAGATCAAGAAGGAGCATCGCAGCCCAACACAATTACTTTACAAGAACTGCTCCTTGCTGCGCCCACATTGACCGATGAAGAATTTGCTGAATTTACCCGAGTCCGCGAATGGATGGAGGAATGGCGCGCCGATGAATTTCTCCATCCTGATCGGTCGTGCCGGAAAACAGGATATGAGTCACGTTGTTAAAGTGAGAAGAGGCGTTTACTGCCTGAAGCATGTCACTCTGCAAGAGTGACCTACGCGCTACAAAGCCAAAATGCTTTCTGTGCGCCAAGCAAAAAAGTAGCCACGCAAACTAGCTCCCAAACCATTCGACGCAACACGCACTACGCAATAACCCACACCCCCAAGCCGCACCACCATTTCCAAAACGAACATACGCAATACTCAACACTCAACAGGAACCCACCCCATGTCCTTCCAAATCTACGACTACCGCACCACCAACAGCAACGTGCTGATCACGCCGGAGATTCGCGCCCGGCTTTATCACATGAAGCCCGGCCAGGTGGATAGCTGGCACAGCCACGATCTGGGCCACGAGGTCTTTCTCATTCTGGAGGGCCAGGCCGAGTTCAATATTGACCACACCAAGCAGATTTTGGGGCCGGGCCAAATGTGCATTGCGCGGGCCGATGAGATCCACCAGGTGCGCAACATGCTGCCGGATAAAGAGACGGTGATGTATCTCTCGGTGACGCCCCACGTGCAGCCCACCCATACCGGCCGCACCGATGCCGATGAGAAGATGCCGCCCAATTTTACGCCCAACGCCAATTACAATGACCCCACCGATCTGAGCATCCCGGTGGCGGATCTGCTGGCGCGCCATTTGGACGCCGCTGATCAAATGGTGGAAACCGCCCGCGCCTTTGCCGTCACGCAGCACGAAATGGCTGATGCTCTCCACAAGGCCCGCGCGGCCGGCGATATGGCTGCCGCTGAACAGGCGCGCAACGCCATGTGGGATGCTGTTTATCTGCTGCACAAGCAGTTGTATGCGTTGGATCGGGTCTGGAACGAATTGGCGCCGCAGGCCACGGAAGCTGCCGGCGCGCCGCAGACGATGAAGAAGGCCAACTCCAATTACGATCTGGTTCCGGGCGTCGCTGAAGAACTGATTACCCCGGCCAAAGGGACGCCCAATTTCGAATTGACGCAGCAGGAGAAGAAAAATAGCCGATTTTGGTGACGCACCACAGAATAAATTCTGTGTCTGGCATGGGAAACCGCTTGAAACCGGTTGTGAGTCGCCATGACTATAACAGGCTTTAGCACATTTGCTGTAGCAGGCTGGGAATTCATTCCTTGCCATCAGTTTGAAAAAGACCGCTGCGACTGCAACGCACGGCTGGCTCCCCGACTGTAAGACTGAGGTTTTCTGGAGCCGTGCATCGCGATCTCCGCTATTTGAATGAGCCTCGGAGTGTGCATGATCGGACAGCGGGTTAGTCTGGAATGGAACATGGGCGACGCGGCGGACGATGCTTTTGCCACGCCCACTTGGGCTGCCCTCGATTGGGATGCCGGCGAATGGCATACCCCCACTTGGCTCAACGCGCCCGAAGCGGACGCGTGGGATGCGCTCCCGCCGCTCGCGCAGGCCAAGGCTGAATTGTGGGGCGTGGCGCGCACGGTCGCCATCTTCTGCTTGGCCCTGCTGCTGGTAACAAGCACGACCAGCACGCCGGATTTAGATCTGCGCGTGATTGCGCGGGCGGGCATCGAAGCGGCGCTGGAAGCGGAAAAAACGGCCTGGCAGGCAGACGACAAAGCGCTCTATGACACGCTGGTGGATGAGGGCATTGAGCTGCGCTGGATCAACGAATGGCGCGATTTGTGGCGGTTGGATCTAAATCACCGGCAGGATTTTGGCGCCAGCGTCAGCGGCATTGAGCGGCTGGGCAATCTGGTGGAAGCGCGCGTCACCATCAATCGTCCATCGGTGGATTGGTGGCGCGCCAGCCCCTATGCCGAGCGGCGTTTTTATCGGCAGACTCCCAACGGCTGGGTGCGCACCTTGCCCGATGAATCCTTTTGGGGCGCCGAGCAAACGTTGGAAACTGCACACATCATCTTCACCTATACCGCGCGCGACACCGCCAATGTGGTTCCGATTGCGCCCGAAATCGAGCGGCTCTACGTGGAATCGCGCCGGGTCTTCCAGTTGAGCCCGCCTTCTGTTGACCAAAAGCTACACATCACCGTCACGCCGGAGATGATCCGGCGCTGGTATTACAACCGCAACCAGGTGTTGATCACCTCGCCCGTTGTTTCCAAAACGCCGGTGGAATTGAGCGAAGCTGAATATCTGAAGCAGACGTTGGTCGATCTGCTGGTCTATCGCGCCATTGAGAACGCCAGCGTCAACAATCAGGCCAATTTCTATCGCTGGGGCATGATGATCTGGGGGCTCAGCGGCTGGCTGCGCAATGACTTGCTGGGCGAGCGCTCTCCCTGGGATGGGCAGGCCAATGACAATTTTCACCAACTGGTCACATTGCCGCTGCAACTGGATGCCGTGACCGACTGGCAGGGCGACGCCCCCCCCACGCGTGAACGACTTATGGCCCAATATGTGGCCGCCGATTCCATTGTTGATTATATAGTTGTCGTTTATGGCCGCGAGCAAAAGTGCCGCTGCTTTTAGGCGCTCTGAGCGAGTATGTGCAGTGGGACACCGTCATTGACCAAATGTTCGGCATTTCGCGGGCCGAATTTGAGGCGGGCTGGAATCGGCATATTGAGCAGCATTATTAAAGCTGGGGATCGGGGGTTAGGGATTGGGATTACGTGTGCAGATCCGCGCGTAATCACAATCCCTAACCCCCGATCCCTAATCTACCCCGGCCCATCGCCCCAATCCGGCACACTCAACAACTCTCCGTCGCGCAGCGCCGATTTATGCGCCATGACGCCGGCGGCCATGTAGCGCACGGCTTCCCAGGCATGGATGGCCGGGGCGCGGTCGTGGGCAATGGCGTCCACAAACTCGTGGACCAAATAGGCGTGCGAGCCGCCGTGGCCGCCGTAAAAATCGGAGTTGGGGTTGATGCGGCGAAACGCCTCCACCACTTCCGGCGGCAGCGGGTCGCGCATTTCGTCCACGGTCAGCGGCGTGGCGGCGGCGCGATCCACCCAGCTATTTTCGCGGAAAGTGCCTTCCGTGCCAAAAATGCGGAAAATCTCTGACTCCCGGTGGCCCACCTGCCGAAACTCGCAAATGCGCATGGTGGTCCCGTTGCTCATCTGAAAGAGCGCGGTTTCGTTGCTAAACTCATCGCCAAAATAGTCATCGGGCGTGGGCGGGCGATAGCCAAACGCACTCACCTTGACTGCGTGCGCCTGCATCACGTGAATGGGGCCGCTGGTCGAGTGGGTGGGATAGTGCATGGGACCGCCGCCCAAATCGCGCCCGCCCGAGCGCTCAATTTTGGCCACCCATTCTTGACCGGCCTGGCTGGCCAACCGCCGCCGCCGCACCTCGCGCAGATTGGCGCCCAGCGAGTCCACATCGTGCAGATATTCGCCCTCGGCATAAACAAAATGGCCAAAGGCGCCCGCCGCCGCCTGCCGCCGGCAATACATGGTCTGCGGGCGATAACAGGTGGTTTCGCCCAGCATATAGTGCAGACCGCTGTGGCGGCACGTCTCCACAAGCTTGTCGCACCAATCCAAAATCTCATCGCCATCGGGCAGCGCCACCACCGGCACCGCGCTGTATACATGCTTGCCCGCCTGCATGGCCTGCACCGCCTGCTCGGCATGCAGCCACGGCTGGGTGATAATGGCCAGCGCATCCACATCGCTGCGGCAAATCTCATCCAGCGACGTGTACGCATCGGCCGCGTTAAATTTATCCTGAAACGAAGCCTTGTTGGCAAAGCGCGCCACCCGCTCCGGCTCCCGGTCGCACAGCGCCACCCGATCTACCAGCGGGTGCGCCTTAAACAGCTCCGCAAACGTCAGACAAACTGCCCAGACCGACGAGGCTGATGGTGATTCCCATTGTGGTTGTCCTTTGTGTTTGTGGTTTGAAGTGTAAGGGGAAGGGGAGAAAGGGGGAAAGGGCGATCGCTATCCCCGCCCCCTTTCTCCCTTCCCCTGCCTACTCCCCTTCATCTAAACGCCACCCGGATGCGCGCAGCGCGCAATATGCTCCTTCACTGCCTTTCACCCCATACCCCACCAGTTGCCCACGTTGAGGAAGCGATAGCCCCAGTACTTTTGCTGGATTTCCGACACGTCGCCCAAAGTGGTGCCGATGACCATGCCGGAGCCAGCTACGCGTTTAGGGATGTCTTCCATCATGCTTTTGTACTTCGTCGCACTGCATGTCGGTGATTTTACCACGAGGCCGACATGTCCATGGGGCCAACCAACTTGGCACGTCAATGCCGGGGACGGCGCAATGGCGTCAGGTTTCATAGGCCTGCACGCTTTCGTTGCACGATCGGCACCGTTTCATCATTGGCCGTGCGGATGCGTTCATCAATCCTTTACGCCGGCCACCTGCGGCGGTTGAACGACGCCGCGTTGCCCAATGGGCGGATAGTAGGCATATTGGACCACGCGCCGCCTCTTCCGCCGTATTCACCTGCGGCACCATAGCAACCACCGCGCCCACGTCAGGCCTTCATGATCAGATGCGGGTCGTTCCAGACCACGCCGGATCGTGAAGCGCCGCCGTGGTGCCGCGCCAACACCGGAATGGCGTCCAGCGACTCGGTGCCGTAGGGCGAATGTTCCAGATCAATCCAAAGAAAGTCGACGCCGGTCTGGCAGGTTGAAACGACCAAACTGGCCGACGGAAAGGGAATCGCCATTGCCAGCACCAGCTCATGACTTTGAGTTTCTGTTTTGCAGAGGATTCGGGTACATGTGTTGTTCTTTCTATTTATGAAGGAAAGTAGAGGAGTGGAGGAGTAGAGGGAGTAGAGGATGGTCCAACCCTCTACTCCTCCACTCCTCACTAAATTACCGCCAAGTACGTCCCAACGGATCGTGACACTTGACCTGCAGGGCGACCCCAATCCACCAGTCTCCAGGCGGACGGTGTCGCCATCTTGGACCGGGGCCAGACCGTGGTGGTGGGTGCCGGTGGGGACCACGTCGCCGGGGGTGCAGCGTGACCACGTTGCTCAGTTCGGCCAGCATTTCGGGGAGGTGGCAGTCACATCTACGGCGGTGGAAAAGTCGTGACGCAACTCATCGTTGACCCATAGCTTGACCGGCAGCGCATTGGCATTGGGCACTTCCATCTGGTCACCAGAAACAGCCCCATGGGGCCAAGGTGTGCCACGATTTGCCCAGGGAAAAAGCCGCCGGGCAGCTTCGCGCGAGGATCCGTCGATAAACTGCGTGTAGCCAAAGACGCGTCCAGCGCCTCGTCTGGCGAAATGCGGCGATCGTCTTTTGCCAATCACTACGGCCAGCTCCGGCTCAAAATGGAATACGCTGGCTTCGGCGGGGCAAAGCTCCACCGTATCCAGATGGCCGATGACCGAATTGGGCGACTTGAGAAAGCCGTTGAACTCGCCGCGCTCGGAAACGCGGCTCCAAATAGTTGCCCGCCATACATGATCTGGCGTGGCAGCCCGGTGGCCGAATGCGCACGCTGTCCACAGGACACCGCTTTGCCCATGCAACGTCACACCAATGCGCGCCTGCATCGCATCAGCCGGTGATAATCATCTGCATCATCTCCTGCTGGAATGGTGGCCCAACCCCGCCGTCGCCGCCGACGCATCCACCACCTGGTCGCCCTGCAGCACGCCCAGTTTGTAATCATCAAATAGAAGCAATTTCATGGGGAGGTTTCTCCTTTGGTTTGAGTGGATATTGAGTATTGAGTGTTGAGTATCGAGTAAAGGGTTGGTAAGTCACCTCGATACCAGAATGTTAACGAGTATGCTTTCAATACTCAATACTCAATACTCGATACTCAATTATAATCCCGTAACATCGACTTCTCTGATATAATCTCTGATTCAAAGAGACAAACGCAAATTCGCTCTGGGCTGATAGTGAGGTTATGATGCATAAATTAGACACATTGATCATCAGCGCCAAAACTTGGCTGGGTTG
This sequence comes from Caldilineaceae bacterium, assembly GCA_041391125.1. Lineage (GTDB taxonomy): Bacteria > Chloroflexota > Anaerolineae > Caldilineales > Caldilineaceae > JACKBC01. Next base: position 29,629 of record JAWKON010000076.1, on the reverse strand, counting down.
GCGGCGGGCGCGGGTTGTTTGACGCCGACGATCGATCATGATTTGTGGAAGCGCGGCGCGTTGGCGGGCGCATTTGGACCGATAACGTTCGCCGATTTCCCCATTGATCTGGGCGCCGAATTTATCCACGGCGAAGGCTCGGTGACGCATGAATTGGTGTGCGGCGGGCTTTCACACGCTGGATGCGCCGCGCAAAAAGAGGCTGCAAATTGGGGCGGGCGGCGCCTTGCTTGCGGTTGAGCAATTGCCCCGGCGCTGGCCGCCACGGTGCGTGCTCTCACCTGGCACCCTATGAGGGTGTCGCAATATTATTGGACCGACCGCGACCGATCACTGGCGGACTATCTACTTGGCCGCAGCTTTGATGCTGAAAAACAATCGCATGGCCGATGTGCTATTGGCGCAGACCTGCTGTGCATCCATTGAAACATTGAGCTGTGCCGATCTGGCCCGCAGAAATGCTGATCACGCCGGGCTGCAAGAGTTCCACATTCGCGAAGGCTACACGGTGCTCTTGCAGCACTACAATGCTGATCTCCCACATCCAGCTCCCGATACGCCGGTGGAACTGGTGCGATGGTCGGTAGATGGTGTGGAGGTGGTGGCCAAGGGCGAAACGCTGCGGGCGGCGAGCTGCATCATCACCTTGCCCATTGGCGTGTTGCAAAGCGGAGCCGTGCGCTTTGAGCCGCCGCTGCCGCCGGTCAAGGCGCAGGCCATTGCAGCTCGCATGGAGCCGGGGACCAAGCTGACATCTGTTGTACGCCGATCAATTGTGGATTGATGATCACGGTACCGCCTGTACCCGGCCAGCGCTATGGCAGACGCCGGTTATCGCACGCCGCCGTGCCATGCTACTCTGCTGGTACGCACACCGCCTCGTCAGCTGCAGATGGGCGCCATGCAGAAGCGATAAGTTAACATTGGCGGTTGCCGAACGGGTCGCTGTTTGGGACGCCAATTTGGCGCCGCTATTGTGCAGGCCAAGCGTGTCTGCTGGGCGCACGAACCGTATACGTGCGGCGCCTATGCACCATTCCGCCCGGCAGCGGATGCACAGGTTGCGTTGGCGCAACCCGTGGATGATGTGCTCTTCTTTGCCGGTGAAGCCACCGCCCGCGAGAGCCAATCCACGGACGGTGCATGGCGCCATTGAGAGCGGTTGGCGAGCGGCGCAGGAGATTTTGAAATTGCCCAAACCGTAGGGTTGGTGCTAAAATCGCAGATTGGATATGAATTAGAATTTGCATAGAAATAAGTTCGGGCTGAGTAATACCTTGGCTCGAATTTATTGTAGAGTCAGAAAAAAATATTTTGAAATTTGAAGAACTCGCCTCGATCCCCGTATTTTAGCCGCCGTGCGCACCGTTGGTTTTGAAACGCCGACCCCGATTCAGCAACGGGCTATTCCGCTGGTGCTGGCTGGGCAAACGTGTTCAGGGCTGGCACGGAACGGGTACCGGCAAAACGGCGGCCTTTGCGCTGCCATCCTCAATCGGCTCACCCAGGGTCCGCTGCGCAAAAGTGCAGGCGCTGATTGTGGCCCCGCGTAGCGAACTGGCCGAGCAGATCAACCAGACCAATCGCGGAGTTGGGTCAAAAGACCCAAAATTCGCGAAAGCGACTAATCTATGGCGGCGTGGGCAAAAACCCGCAACTGCAAGCGCTGCGCAGCGGTGTGGAAATTATTGTGGCCTGTCCTGGCCGGCTGCTCGACCACATTAACGAAGGCAACATCGATCTCTCCACGGTTGAGGTGCTGGTGCTGGATGAGGCCGACCGTATGTGCGACATGGGTTTTCTGCCCGACATTCGGCGCATCCTCAAGCATTTGCCCAAACAGCGCCAGACGCTCTTTTTCTCCGCCACTATGCCCGATGACATTCGCACGCTCTCCCGAGAAATTCTGGACAACCCGGCCACGGTGCAAATTGGCATGATCGCCCCCGCCAAAACGGTGAGCCATGCGCTCTATCCGGTGGCCGAGGCCAGTAAAAAGGCCATGCTCTTTACCATGCTCAAGCGGCTGGAGACCGATCAGGTGCTGATATTTACTTTTACCAAGCCAACGCGCCCGTTTCCTGGCCAGTGATTTGGAGCAACGGCTATCGCACGCCGCCCTGCAGGGCAACATGGCCCAAAACCGGCGCCAGGAGGCCATTGACGGCTTTCGCACCGGCAAATACAAGATTCTCGTTGCCACCGATATTGCCGCCCGCGGCATCGACGTGGCCGAGATCTCGCACGTGATCAACTTCGATATGCCCGACACGGTGGACGCCTACACCCATCGCATTGGCCGCACCGAAGCAGCCCACGCCACGGCGAAGCCTTCACTTTATGGAACAAGGCGACGAAAGCATGGTGCGCAGAAATTGAGTGCTGGGCAAGCGCATTGAGCGTCGCCAAATCGCCGACCACGGACATGAAAGTGAAGAAGATGTGCGACACCATCAAATGCTGGGCGCAATGGCGGGCAACAGGAGACGGTCAACTCTATAGAATCCAGCCGTGACCAGAGTCAGCGACCCAATGGCCAACAGTCGCGCCGCCGCCGTTCCGGCAATCGTGCGCAAGGCAATCAGCCAGCACAATCACAAGGCAACGGCGCGTTGTCTGCCGGTAATCACGGCCCGGCTGCGTCCAATGGTAGAACACATAAACCGGCGCCGCGCGCTGATCCACCAATAACAACGCGCGCCTCCAAGCGCCCATCCCGCTTGCGGCGACGCAACACCGCGCCGCTCTTCTTCCTGTTCAACGTGACCTGGATACCAGGCACCGTCTTGAAGGAGTGAAGCGGAACAGCAGCTTGACGATCATTTTGCCGACCGCTATCTTGATTACGCCCGCCACCCGCCAAGAGCAGCGCCAGGGCATCGACCGCATCTTCACCAAAAAGCGACCTGGGTGCCCAATGCACAATTGAATACAAAACCGACTGGACGGCTGGCCGCGGTAACGCTTTTATCGAAACCGTCTCTGGACGCCATGAACGTGTTGGGCTGGGTGTACACTTCGCTAGCTCAGAGTGGCTCATCTATTACGTGCCAGCGCGCCAACAGATTTTCATTCGTGCGCGTTGAAATGCTGCGCGCCCAAATTGACGAATGGATCGAACAATTCGGCCCCGAAAAGGCGATCCCCAACGATGGCTATTTCACCTGGGGCGTTCCCGTGCCGCTGGCTAAATTTGAAAAGTGCTGTCAAAAAATTGAAACAATTACGCAAATAGACAAAAAAGACGAGTAGGGGCATGAGTTGGGGCGGAAGCCACATCGCCCAGCCAAAGTCACTCCATTCGCCCCAACTCGTGCCCGTCTTACGACAATCACTACAAATCGAGCAAATCCCATGAAACCAATCATCGGCATTACAACCTACGGGCGCAACGAAGTCCCTATCGATTCGAGCTATTATGACGCCTATTTTACCGTCCCCGCCGCCTACGTGGACGCCGTGCGCCGCGCCGGCGGGGTGGCCGTGTTGCTGCCGCCGGGCGAAGCGAATTGGGCCGATGCGCTGGCCGCGCTGGATGGGCTGATCATTACCGGCGGCGCCGATATTGAGCCGACCCATTATGGCGGCAACAACGAACATCCCAATTTGACGCGGCTGGCGCCGGATCGCGATGCCTCGGATTTTGCGCTGTTGCAAACATTGCTGGAGGGTGTAGACGCGCCCACGCTCTGCATTTGCCGCGGCATGCAGGTGCTCAACGTGGCGCTGGGCGGCTCCATGCACGAGCATATCCCCGATGTGCAGCCCGCTGACATTCACCGCGGCGAAGACGGCGGCTGGACCGTGCAGCCGCTAACCGCCGCCGCCGATTCCAAAGTGGCGGCGGCTATGCAGGCGCAGCAGGTGGCCACTTTCTCGGGGCATCATCAAGCCGTCAAGACCGTGGCCGACGATCTGCATATTACCGCCACCGCGCCTGATGGCCTGATCGAAGCGCTGGAGCACGCCGCCCATCCGTGGCTGGTGGGCGTGCAGTGGCACCCCGAATGCTCGGCCCATGAAGATGTGACGCAGCAGCGCCTTTTTGATGCGCTGGTCGAGAAAGCGAGAATCTATCGTGAGCGACGCGAACACCGAACCTTCCAAGCAACCCCTGTCGGCTGAACAATTGCATGAGATTGCCCGCATCGTCGAAAAGGTGCTGGGTGACCAATATGCCGGCCCCATACAGATTGCCGATCTGGTGCAGATCAGCGAACCCGAGCGACGCAATTTGCTGCTGCGCGCGACGCTGGACCACCCGCCTACCGGTTTGCCCGACAGCCTCATTGTGAAAAAGGTGGTGGTGCCAAAAGGCTATAATCCCGATGACGCGGCGGCATGGGATACGCGGCGCTTTTTTCAAGATTGGGCCGGGGCGGCCTTCTTGACCCAGTGCGCACCGGGGTTGGCCACAGTCCCCATTTCTATGGCGGTGACCGCAGTAATGGCTTCATTCTGCTGGAAGATATGGGGCACGATCACGGCAGCCTGGTGGAGCCGCTGCTCGGGGATGATGCCGCGGCCGCCGAGCAGGCGCTGCTCCACTTTGCTGAACGCTTGGCCCACATGCATGTTGATACAGCCGGGCGCGCAGATGAGTTTTACGCGCTGGTCGAGTCCCTCAATCCGCAAATGGCGGATCAAATGCGGAATGGCGAACCCTTTGCCCAGCAGCGGGCCAAAGTGGCGACAGCGTTGGCTGACTTGGGTGTTGAGATGACGACGGCGGCCAATCGATTTAGATACGGTGGCGGCGGCGTGCTGGCCAATCCGGGACCGTTGCGCGTCTATCTGCACGGCGATCCCCGCCCGACAACTTTTGGCAGGGCGCTGATTTGCGCCTCATGGATTTTGAGCTTGGTTTTATTGGCCACGCCCTGCACGATCTGGCCTATGGACGCATCTATTTTCCAAGCTGTTGGTGCAGCAACCGCCTGCCGGACGCCGTAATACGGCAGATGGAGGAACGCCACGCAAATTTTCTCTGTATATTATCCCCATATTGGATGATGCGGTCTTCGGCCACGCCAGACGGTGGCCTGCGCCGATTGATCATCAGCACGCTTGACATGACGCTCATACACGTGCTGGAAAAAGAACACGAGTGGGGCATTGCTCCGGTCCGTCCGCGCGTGCTGCTGGCGCGCCTGGAATCGTTTATCGCCACAAGCCGGGAGTTTGACTATCTGCCCGGACTGCGCGATTGGGCCGCCCGCTTGTTGGCGGTGTTGCAAGCGCGCTGGCCTGAACTTGAACCTTTGCCTCTGTATCCGGCGTTTCGCGCGCAGTCATAAGTTTTCATTTTTCTATTTTGCTGGTTGACAATCGATCTATAGTGTGGTATTTTTTTTGGTTCGATATATATCGAATTAATTTCTTGTGTGTGCAATTAGAATGGAAGAAAATATCACATTATGGACAATCTAGTATCAACCCTCAAACTTTTGGCCGACAACACGCGTCTCCACATTCTGGGCCTGCTGGCCCAATCGCCACGCACGGGCGATGAATTGGCGGCGCTGCTCGACATTAAACCCTCGACCGTTTCGCACCATTTGACTCGCATGCAAAAAGCTGGGCTGGTCAGCGCCACCGCCGAGCAATATTATCACACTTACACGTTGGAGCCCCAGGCGCTGCGCGAGATTGGCTCCCAACTCACTATGACGCATCTGGCAGAGCGTGCGCAGGAGAGCGACGTTGTGAATGCCGATGCCTATCGGCAGCAAATTTTGGCGCGCTGGCTCGAAAATGAGCGGCTGCACGCTTTGCCCACGCAGATCAAGCAGCGGCGGGTGGTGCTGGAGTGGCTGGCTGCCAAGTTTGAACTGGACTTGCGCTATGGCCCGCAGCAGCGCGACGATGTGCTGAACCGCTGGTGCAGTTGGCGCGACCCACGCGCCATTGATATTACCGCGGTGGAGCGGGCGCTGGTTGCGGAAAAGCTGCTGATGCGCACGCGCGACGGGCGCTGGGGTTGGCGGGCGGATTCGCCGCTGGCGCAGGCAATTGCAAGCGAAGGCGGCGCCATTGACCCCGCGGTGTTGCCCGCGGCTGATACGGCGGAACTGCATGTGCCGTTTACGGTCAGCCCGTTAATGGCGTTGGTGCGCATAGCCATCCGCATCAAATCGAACCAGCCTTTGACGGCAGCCGAAATTGATGCGATGATTCTGGCCAAGAGTCAAGAAGTCGGTCAGGATATGGGACAATTGCGCGCCGATATGCTGGCCGCAGAGTTGCTGCAAATGAACGAAGAGGGCTTGTATGTGCGCCCCATGTTGACCAATGATCATCCAGCTATGCAAAAATTGCGCACCGAGGCCATTATGCGCAACGAAGAAATTGCGGGCAATGAATAAATTGCGCGTAATGAAGAAATTGCGCGCAACGAAAGCATATCACCATGACCAAACTATTTAACGATCCAACCAATTTTCGCGCTGAACTGATTGATGGCTTTGTGGCGGCGTATGGGCGCTACGTGCGGCGGGCGCCCGATGCGTCCGGCGTGATGGCGCTGCACGCACCGCGGCCGGACAAAGTGTCGCTGTTGGTGGGCGGTGGCTCGGGCCATTACCCGGCCTTCTGCGGCTACGTGGGGCCGGGGCTGGCCGACGCCGCCGCCATGGGTGAGGTCTTCGCCAGCCCCTCCGCCGAGCAGATTTATCGCGTGACCAAAGCGGTGGCCAGCCCGGCGGGCGTGCTCTACTGTTATGGCAACTATGCCGGTGACGTGATGAACTTTGATATGGCCGCCATGCGCTGTCAGATGGAGGGCCTCGAGGTGCGCTCGGTGCAGGTGACCGACGACGTGGCCTCGGCTCCCCGTGGCGAAGAGGCCGAGCGTCGCGGTATTGCGGGCGATTTCTTTGTGTTCAAAGTGGCCGGGGCCAGCGCAGCGCGTGGCGATTCCCTGGACGAAGTGGAAGCGTTGACGCGCCACGCCAATGCGCGCACCCGCTCGTTCGGCGTGGCTTTTGGCGGCTGCACGCTGCCCGGCCAAACAGAGCCGCTCTTTACGGTGGCGTCGGGGCGCATGGAATTGGGGCTGGGCGTCCACGGCGAACCGGGCATCCGCTCAAGCGATATGCGTCCCGCCAATGAAGTGGCGCAACTGCTCATCGACACCATTTTGGACGACGAGCCCGCCGACGCTGGCGACCGCGTGGCCGTGCTGCTCAACGGGTTGGGATCGACCAAATATGAGGAGCTGTTTGTGCTTTATGGCGCGGTCAGCAAGGGGTTGATCGCGGCTGGGCTACAGTTATACAAGCCGATTGTCAACGAGATGGTCTCTTCGCTGGACATGGCGGGCTGTTCGCTCAGCCTGCTGTGGCTGGATGATGAGCTGCAAGCGCTGCTGGACGCGCCGTGTGAGTCGGCGGCGTACACGCAGGTTTAATGGGAGCGGTGGCCTGGCACTCAAGTGCCAGGCTGATAGCGGAAGTCCACTTCAGTGGACTGGGCTGTCGAATCCTGCGAGTTGTCGAGCGTATAAGATTTCCACCAAAACCGCTTGCTGTTCGACGGAAACTGGATAGGTTTCGGCCACATACAAGGCGGGGATGAGGCCAGTTTCTGCGTCCATTGACGCAGCAGGGACATGTTCATGAAATCTGCGTTCATCGGCGCAATCTGCGGTTAATATTCTTCAAATCCACGCAGCCGCTATTCTAGGCCATAAAAAGAGCGGGCATTTTCAGCCATGATCTGGCGGCGCGTCGACGGAGGCAGATCGGTGGGCACGGCGCGCGCTGGCGAATCAAAATCCCAGTGCGGATAGTCGGTGGCAAACATGAGCCGCTCGCCGCCGTTCATCTGGTCGAGCAGTTGCCGAAAGTGGTGGGGATGGCGCGGCTCTTCCATGGGCTGCGTGGTGAACCAGAAGTGGTCGGCAATATATTCAGATGGCTTGCGCTGCAAATAGGGGACTTCATCGCGCAATTTGGACCAGCTTTGGTCCAGCCGCCAGGCCAATGACGGCAGCCAGGCAAAGCCGCCCTCGATGATGACGACGCGCAGGGTGGGGAAATGCTCGAAAACGCCTTCACAGACCAGGCTGGCCACCTGGGCCTGAAACGCCTGCGCCATGCCCCCGTGGTCTTCAATATAGTACGAACCCCAGCCGCCTGCCGTTATGGGATTGCCGACAGAACCGCCAAAGTGGATGCCAATGGGCAAATTGTGCTCGACCGCAGCTTCGTACATCTTCCAATAGCGGCGGCGCCCAAGCGGCTCTTTGGTACGCGCCAGCAGCAACACCTGCACAAAACCCGCGTGATCGCCCAGGCGGTGGATCTCCTGCGCCGCCAGCTCGCCATCATTCTCGTTGACCACAATGGACGCCCGATAGCGCGGCTCCGGCTCCAGCCATTCGGCCAGCTGATAGTCGTTGATGGCGCTGGCGTAAGCCGCGCCATATTCGACGTTGAGCTGCCCGCCCGGTCCGGCCAGCGGGTTGAGAATGCCATAATCCATGTCCCATTCATCGAGCAATTGGCGGGTCACGAAAGGCATATCGAGACCGGGCGGCATGCCGCTGGGCGGCCAGGCGTCAGCGCGGGCGGCGTTGCGATAGCCGCGCGGATAGGCCCCGGTGGCGTGGCCGCGGCGACCCATCATTGCGTGATGTCGCTGCCACTTCTGCGCCAGGTAGCGCACAATGATGTCGTTGAATTCGGGCTGGCCGTAGGCATCAAAGTTGTGGATGTCGCAATCGATCACCGGGGTGCGGGTGGCGGGTTTGGATTCCGCCAGTTCGGCCACTGCGGGTTCAGCCAACATGGGGACTCTCCTCCATTTTCATTGACAGCCGATTTGCGCTACTTTATAATCATGACATAGCTTACGACTTCCCGCCGGTTTTGGCAAACAGGAAGAATTGATCAACAGATTGCGCAGATTTTAAAGATTTTTAAGCGTCTCCCAGGGGAAACAGAGACGACCATTGCAAATCGGACTCGCTAAATTTAACTACAGATTTCACAGATTCACACAGATTTTTATTTTACAGAGAAAGAATCTGTATAATCCGTGAAATCTGTTGATCATATGTTTTTCCCACAATAGAAAATCACACCGATGCCCAATCAATTTGATCTCCATCAAATTTTAACGGATCTCTATTTCCTGCCCGTTGAGACTCGCGTTCCCCTCAAATTTGGCCCCGAAACGCTGACTACGGTCACCTGCGCCCGCGTCTGCATGACCATTCACGGCGCCGATGGGCGTGCGGCCCAGGGCTGGGGCGAGACGCCGCTCAGTGTGCAATGGGTCTGGCCCAGCGCGTTGAGCTATGCCGAGCGCCACGCAACGCTCAAGGAATTCTGCGTCATGCTGGCCCGGGCGTGGCGCGCATTTGAGCACGGCGGGCATCCGCTGAAGTACCGCGTTTCAGCAACAGGTGCTGCCGGCGCAACTGGCTAAACTCAACCGCCAGCGCGGTCCCACGGAACCCATGCCATGGCTGGCGGCGCTGGTTTGCTGCTCGGCGTTCGACATTGCGCTGCACGATGCCTATGGCGTTTTGCACCAGATGCCGGTCTATCAAACATACGCCCTGCTCACATGAACCGTGATCTGGCCGCCTATTTGGACCGGTCGACGCCAATGCTGACGTTTCCTCGCCGGACTCTATCCGCGCGATTTTCTGGTGTCACCTGCACCGCAACAGCTCGCCGCTTTGGCACCTAGTGGGTGGGCTCGATCCGCTGGCCGCTGATGAACTCACCGGCGCCGAACCTGGCGATGGCTATCCGCTGCTGCTGGCCGATTGATTGGCCGCGATGGCCTCAATTGCCTCAAAGTAAAGCTACGCGGCAATGATGCCGAATGGACTTATCAGCGCCTGGTCGATGTGGGGCAGATTGCCAAGGGCGCACAATGTGGATTGGCTGACCAGCGACTTCAACTGTACAGTGACCGAACCGCTCATGTCAACCAAATTTTAGACCGGCCTATGACCGAGCATCCGCTATCTTCGGCATGATCCTCTACGTCGAGCAGCCTTTCCCGCATGACCTGGAAGCGCACCGCATTGACGTACACAGCGTCGCCGCCCGCAAGCCGCCTTATGGACGAGAGCGCCCACGACTGGGAGATGATCCTGGCTGGGGCGGGCGTTGGGCTGGTCGGGCGTGGCGCTCAAAACATGCAACGCAGACCGGCTGCCTGTCAGCCTCTGCTGGGCCAAAGCCCACGGCATGATGCTCATGGTCCAAGACTTGATCAACTCATGCTGGCGCAGATTCCGCACGCTGCTGGCGGCCCACGCCGGTATCGATCGCGGCGTGGAAACCAACGCCATGCAGTTTTACCCCGAAGCCTCGCGGGCCGAAAGCGCAGGTTCATCCCGGCCCTTATCGCCGCCGCAACGGCGTTGTCGATCTGTCGACACTGGTTGGGCCGGGCTTTGGCCACCGAATCGATGAGACTAAGCGAGCCCTAGCGCCGCCTGTGTATTCTAAACTATGATTTTTGCGATTCGGTGATGAGCTATGATTTCGTATTGCCGATAGGGAACGAGAAGAAGTGAAACGTAGGTGCGATCCTTGCCGGCACGAGCCATCGACGGAATGTCGCTGACTATTACATAAGACACAAAAATCTGCTGTTTTCTGCATCTCGCTGGCAGAACTCACAAGGAAATTCATCATGCAACTGATCATGTTTACCGCAACACCCTAGAAGGGCTGGATGTGCCAGTTATTATCGAAGCGCTGCACCGGTGGGCGTGGAATGGCGTGACCTGCGTGCGCAATGGCTATCCGGTCAATCCGAGTATCGCCACCGCCTTGCCTGCCGCCGCCCGCCAATTTGCCGCGGCTGGATTGTCGATTCCGCTGGTCACGGCTGGGGATTTCAATCGACCCGACATTGAGTATGCCGAACGTTACGCGGCCTGTGGCGAAGCGGGCGTCAAGCACGTCAAGCTGGGCCATTGGCACTGGCAGCCGGGCATGCGCTATTGGGCCGAGGTGGACAAACTGGCGGCTATCTGGACCAGTTTCAGGCGCTCTCGGCCCGCTTTGGCGTGCAGACCGTGGTCCACAACCACACCGGGCTGCCCATGGGCTGCATTCGCAGGCAGCCATGAATCTGGTCAAGGGCTTTGACCCGCAGCACATTGGCACATTGGCGACCCCGGCCATCTCTCGGTCTGTGGTGAACCCATCGACATGGCGCTGGACACAGCGCGATTATCTCTCGGTGCTGGCTTTGGAAGATCTGATCCGCGAAGCGGAAATAAGGATGGCGTGGCGACTTGGGCCACGCCGGTGCAATTGCTAGCTTTGTGGACTGGCCAACGTCCATTGGTGCGCTCAAAGCCATGAACTTCCAGCGGCCCCATCAGCATGCACTCGAATACCGCGGCGAACCGCTCTTGGCGACGGTGATTGATCCGGCGTTGGGCGGATACGCGCTTTGTCCGATCTCTGATCGGCAGTGTAGATTCTTAACCATGAAGGACACGAAGGGTACCACGAAGATACACGTTGTTTGCCTGGCTCTTTGGGATCGTATGTGGTTGACAAGGCCCAGCGGCGGCTGGTATAGTGCAGTTTCTAGCCGTATCGAAACCAAAGCGGGTCAACCATATGCGATCCTGTTGCACGTTACTTTCTTTCGTGCTTCTTCGTGTCCTCTTCGTGTGTCTTCTCGTGGTCAAATGTCTTGTTAATGAATACAAGGAGGAACCAAATATGACGCTACGCGCAGGTTTTACTGGCGCTTGCCGCCGCAGTCAGAGCGCACTACCCCAATGTGCAGCGTTTGGACGATGTGGAGATGACGGCGGTCTGCGAATTTGGATGAGGAGCGGCTGGACCAGGTGGTGGAGAAGTACGGCTTCCCATGCTCCGGCGCCAACCACCGCGAAATGCTGGATAATGTGAGCTAGACATTGTCTATTGCGTGATGCACGAGCGCTGGCTGCTGCAACCGGCGCTGGACTGTCTCAATGCTGGCAAGCACATCTTTATTGAAAAAGCCGCCGGGCGCCAACAGCCGCGCAAAACGCAGATGCTGCTTGACGCCGCCATTGCCAACAACGTTTACGCCATGTGGGCTACCAGCGGCGGCACGCGGCCATCACGCGAGGCCATGCGGCGCGCCCACGCCAAAGGGCCGGTCTCCACGGTGGTGGGCACCTTAACAAGCAGCTTCTGGGCGACGCCGCCAAGGTTTTTCCAGCACGCTGTGGGACGATGACGACATTGTATCTGGTGCGCTTTGCGGTCGGCGAAGCGACTGAAGTCACCGCGCATCGCGACCGCTTTGGCTCGACCACCGCAACTGCTACACGGCGCTGGATCCGCTTTGACAATGGCGTGACTACATCTTTGGCAACCGCGCCGGGCGGACGCGTTGCGTTCCGAACTGCACGGCGTGGGTATCGGCTGTTACATGGACATTCCGGGCAGCCTGAAATTCTCGAAGACAACCAGCAGTCGATCATGGGCGGCTGGCAGGTTGACAGTGTGGCCGAGGAGGATCTTTACCGATATGAAGGCACGTACACCATGCACCAACACTTTATCGACTGCGTGCGCAACGCCGTATCCCCAGCATGACCGCGCGACGTTGATCCAACGCGGCTGGTGGATCGGATTGAGGCGATGCCAAACCAGCACCTGCCACCCGCCTTTGTACTGACAGAGGCTACGAACGGCGGTTGATAGGCTGCGCCGTATGCAGCCTTGGGAGCGCAGCGGCCGTATCGAAACCAGAGTGAGCGGGTCGACCCGTTTGGTCTCGATATGGGGCAAACTGCCGCCCCTACTGACCGGCACTAGCCTGGTTTCTGTTGCGAAGTCAATTTCTACCGCCAAGGAACGCAAAGAACGTTCAGAGAGAAATCATCGCGAACCTTCGGTGCCCCTTGCGGTGGTAAAGCCGTTTCGCAACAAGAACTAGCTCCAAGACTGTTCAAATAAGGCCGCTACGACTGCAACGCACGGCTGATTACCCGACTGCCAAGTCGAGATTTTCTGTAGCCGTGCATCGCAGTTCCGCTATTTGAACGGTCTTGGAACTATCCTATAACGCGCAGATAAAAATCTGCGTTCATCTGCGCAATCTGCGATTTATTCCCCTCCCCCATAACCGGTTTTATACTGTCCATCTGGCCATGGGAGCCCTGTGCGACGGAGTGTCTACAGAGGGCTTTTGGTAGAGTAGAAAGAGGATATTCACGCATTCGTTCCCCCTTACGTGTCGAAGGGAACAGATGCGTAGATACATAGGAGAATACCGGCTATGGTCTTCAAAAACTTGGTCTGTCGCTTTACACGCAGCTTTCTCACGGTGATGGGCATTGCCGTGGGTGTGGCGGCTGTGGTGGCGTTGGGCCGGCTGACGGCATGGCCAGCAACTATGGCTCGGCCATCGGATTGAGCAACGATCTGCTGCGAGCCAGGCCAACGCGCTGGATGTGGCCTTTAGCAACCTGGACCAAGATTTGACCGAGCGTATTCAGGCGCTGCCCGGCGTCAACAATGTGGAGGCCGGCGTCTTTGGCTAGTGGCCATTGGCGACCTGCCCTACTTTCTGGTTTATGGCTACGAGCCGGGCACGGTGGCCATGTCGCATTACCGCATTGTGGAGGGCAAGCCGGTGACCGGCTCGCCAGATCGTCATTTGGCAGCGGGCGGCGGAAGCGTCAGTGACCAGGGCGTAGACGATAATCTGCGCCTGTTTGGCGTGCCGTATCGCATTGTCGGCATTTACGAAACTTGTCAGGGCATGGAAGAATCGGGCGGCGTGGTGACGCTGAGGACGCCCAAATCATCGTGCAGAAGCAGCGCCAGGTGAGCTCAGGTGGGCTGCGGCCCAATGCCGATGCAGCCAGTCATCCAGCGCATTGAGGCGTTGGACAAAGATATTGTAGGGCCCGCTCCAGCGACTATCAGGCCACCGGTTGAGCGGGACCGATTACCTGAAAGGCTTTGCCTGGGGCATCTCCACCATTGCCATTCTGATCGGCGGCCTGGGCATGATGAGCGCCATGGGCTGAGAGCGTGCTGGAACGCACGTGAAATCGGCACGCTGCGGGCGCTGGGCTGGAGGCCGCTGGCGGGCGTACTGCGGCTGATCAGTGGCGAGCTGTTGCTCAGCTTTGTGGGCGGGCTGTCTGGCATTGGTATTGCATTGGGCCACGCTGCTGGCGGCGCATACCTGGCGTGGGCGCCTTGGAAGGCGTTCTCTATGTCTATTTTTGGGCGGTGCAGGGCATGGCCACCGTGCTGGGCTTGGGCCTGGTGGGTGGGTTTTATCCGGCCTGGACAGCGGCCAATTTACAGCCCGTGGAGGCGCTGCGCTAGAGAGGGCGGCTGCTGCGCCCACGCTAAATTTCGCTTGGCCCGCATGGGCAGCCAGAGCTTCCGCGGTGGCGACGGCGCACGCGCACGTTGCCTCGGCGGGCGGCATTGGCATTGGCGTGGCCACGCTGGTCATGCTGGGCGGGCTGATTGAGGGGATGCAGGGGCAGTTGAACAACTTGGTCGGGCAGCGGTGAAGGCCGATGCCATCACCGTCATGCAGCGCGATGTGGCCGACATGAGCCTCAGCTCGCTGGATGAGCGGCTGGTCAACTTGATTCAGGGCATGCTGCAGGTGAAATCGGCCAGTCCCTTTGTGCTGGGCGTGATCAGCACCGCCGAAATGCCGCTTTATCATTGGCGGGTTGGACCCCAACAGCGCGGCTATGGCCCACTAACTGGTGGAAGGGCGCTAGCGTGCAGCGGCCCAACGAGATTTTACTGGGCATAACCGCCGCCGAAACGTACGCTCATGTGGGCGACACCATGACGCTGATCGACACCGCTATCGCGGTGGGCATTTGCGAAACGGGCGTGCCCTACGAAGATGGCGGCGGCATGTTGGCCATGCGCGAGGCGCAGCAGCGCTGGTAACCGGGCGCACGGTCAGCTTTATCTTTCGTGGATGTATACAATCCGGCCCAAGCCGCGCAGGTGCGCAACGTGATCGACCAGCGTTTTCCCGAAGCGCGCGCCAGCCTGAGCAGCGAATTTGCGCAGAGCACCAACGACATTGCGTCGACCATGGCCATTGTCAATACCATCCGCTTTTTGGCGCTGCTGGTGGGCGGCATTGTGGTGGCCAACACCATGATTATGTCGATTTACGAGCGGACGCGCGAGATCGGCACGCTGCGCGCCATGGGCTGGAGCCGCCGGCGCATTCTGGGCCAGATTTTGCAGGAGAGCCTTTATCTTTGCCTGGTGGCGGCCATAGTGGGCGCGCTGCTGGGCGTGGTGCTTCTCACGCTGCTGGGACAAATTCCGGCCATGCGCCAGTTTATCGACGCCCGCTGGACGCCCGATACTTTTGTGATCGCCGTGGCCGTTTCTGTGGCGCTGGGGCTGCTGGGCGGCTTATATCCGGCGTGGCGGGCCAGCCGTCTATTGCCCGTGGAGGCGTTGCGCTATGAGTGAAGAGGGAGGGAAGAAAGGGAGAAAGGGGGAAGGGGAGCAGGGGAGAAAGGGAGTCTGCACCGCATATCGCGGCCACCTCTCACCGTGTCACCCTTTCCCCTTCCCCTTTTCTCCTCCCCTTCCAGGCAGTTAGGGTGCAAAATGAGACGAACAATCATCAGACTGGTGTTATCGCGGTGCTCGCAGTTGCGGGTTGGTGGATCTATAGCAGCGAGTTTGCGGCCGCCGGAGGATGGGACGGCGCAGGAGGGGACGGGCTGAAGAGCATTCCACAACGTGATCTGGGCGTCGGGCAAATTGCAGCCGCTGCACTGGGCTGATTTGAGCACGGTGAACAGCGGGTCGATTGACCAGATTCACGTGGCGGAAGGTGACTGGGTGGAGGCTGGCCAGGTGCTCATTGAGCTGGACAACGGCGTGCTGAAGAGCGAGGTGGTCGTGGCCGAAGCCGCCGTGGCTGAGGCTCAAGCCGCGCCGATGAACTGCTGGCGCCCGCCGCTGCAGGCCGAAAAGGCCGCCCACGAGGCCGATCTCTTTGGGGCGCAGGCCGATTTGGCGCTGGCCATTTGGACAACCGCGTGAGGCCAATGCCAATGTGGAGGCGGCGCAGGCGGGTGTGCGCACGGCCCAGCGCGAATATAGCGAAATGGCCAGCCACCCCACCGACCCCGAGCGCATTGTGGCCATTGCCGATGTCAACGGCGCAGGCGGCGCTAAAGCAGGCCCAGGCCGCCTACAACGATGTGCGCGGCGACCCCAAGATTTCGGCGCGGCCGGAAGCGCGGGCCATGTACGAAGCCACGGCCGCGCTGGAAGCCGCCCAGGCGCGCGCCGCGCTGGTGGAAAATGGTCCCACACCCCAACAGCTCGCCGTGGCCAGCAGCCGCATCGATGCCGCGCAAGCCCAGGTGAACGCCATCCAGAGCCGCATGGACGGGCTGGAGGCCAATGTGCAATCGGCCATGGCGCAGGTGGCCAGCGCCCAAGCTGCACTGGACCGCCTGTTGGCGGGGGCGCGGGTGGAAGAGATTGCCATTGCGGAGGCGCGGGTGCAATCGGCACAGGCGGCGGTGGCCAGCGCCAATGCCCGTTTGGAGACCAGCCAGGTGCTGGCGCCCTTTGCCGGCCAGGTGGGGGCGATTCACGTGCGGCTGGGCGAAAGCATTACGCCCGGTCAGCCGCTGCTGCTGGTGGGCGATACGAGCATGATGTGCGTGGAGACCACCGATTTGCGCGAAACCGATGTGGTCCATTTGCACACCGATATGGCGGTGGAGGTGACCTTTGATGCGCTGCCCAATCGGGTCTTTCAAGGCACGGTCACCAAGATTGCGCCGGTGAGCACCAGCGAAAAGGGCAGCACCAATTATACCGTGCAGCTCGACGTGCAGAATTTGGATGCCGAACTGCGCTGGGGCATGACGGCTTTTGTCAATATTCAGGCAGACAGGCAACTGACTTATGAACGGCCCGCTGATTCATACGCAGAGCGTCACTAAAATTTACGGCGCCGGTGAGACCGCGGTCTATGCGCTGGATGACGTGTCGATTGAGATCAACGCCGGTGAATTTCTGGCCATTATGGGACCCAGCGGCTGCGGCAAAAGCACGCTGCTCAACATGCTGGGCGCGCTGGATCAGCCGACCAGCGGCGAGCTGTGGGTGGCCGGTGAAAATCTGGCGCACCTGAAAGATGTGGACGCGTTTCGCGCCCACACGGTGGGCTTTGTCTTTCAGCTCCACAATCTGCTGCCCACGCTGACGGCTGTGGAAAATGTGGAAACGCCTATGCAGGGTCGCGTTGCCGGGCGCAAAGAGCAGCGGGCGCGCGCCGAAAATCTGCTCGAATTGGTGGGCATGGCGGACCGGGCCAATCACCTGCCCAGCCAGCTTTCGGGCGGACAGCGCCAACGCGTGGCCGTGGCCCGCGCCTTAGCCAACGAGCCCATGCTGATTTTGGCCGACGAGCCGACCGGCTCGCTGGACAGCCAGAGCGGTCGCGAAATCATGCAACTGTTGAGCGATCTAAACCAGCAACGGGGGACGACCATTGCCGTGGTCACCCACGACCGGCAGGTGGCGCAGGCCACGCGGCGCATTTTGTATATGCACGACGGCAGAATTGTGAATGACCACATCATCGACGACCCCTATGAAGAGGATCTTTTTTCGCTGGCGCGCAGCCGCCTTGGCCAGGCGCTGCTGGTGGGCAACGGCATTGATATTGCCAAAATGACCTTCGATGAGGAGCAGATGCTGCGCACACTGCTGGGGCGCATCGGAGAGAGTACGGTGGAATATTGAGGAGAATTATATATGTCAAAGCGCAAAGTAATGATACCATTGGATGATTCAAAATTGAGTCAGCAGATTATGCCGGCGGTGGAAAAACTGTTTTCACCAGATGAGACTGAGCTGCTGCTCTTTAGCGTGGTGACGCCGCGGCTGGCGCCGGAATTGCGCGGGCCGAGCAGCGCACCTTCCGCCGGGGATGTGATGACGGCGGTGATGCTGCATGGGGAACACACCTATCAGCACGATATGGAAGAACAGGCCGCACGCTATCGCGAAATTGGCGAGGCGCTGGCGGCGCAACGGGCGCGCGATTTGCGGCGGGTTGGGCGCACGCTGGAGCAGGCAGGCTATTCTGTGCGTACTGATGCCTGGACCGGCGAGGCGGCGGAAACCATTTGCACCTACGCCCAAAATAAAAAGGTGGACGTAATCGCCATGGCGACGCACGGGCGCAGCGGGCTAAGCCGGATGCTCATGGGCAGCGTGGCGGAAGAGGTGGTGCGCACATCGCCCATTCCGGTGCTGTTGTTGCGACCCGAGGAAGAGTGAGGCATAACATATGGAACAAGCATCCAAAGAGGAGCCCGGCGCGTCCCCATTTGAAAGGACGGCTTCCGAGCAGGCCTGCCGGCATCCTGCGGGCCTTGAATGCGCGTGACATCGGCCAGCACGTGACGATTGTGGGCTGGCTGCTGATCATCGGTCACGTGGTATTTCTGCTGGTCGGCGCCTTTGTGTTTTTCATTTTGAATGGGGTGGGCGTTTTATCGGGCGACCCGCAGGCCACGGCGATTCTGAGCATGGTAGGCACGGCGGTGGGATCGCTGCTGGCGCTGCTCTCCGTGCCGGGCATCCTTGCCGGCATTGGCGTGCTAAAACGGCAGGAATGGGCGCGTTACCTGGCGCTGGTGGTGGCGATCCTGGGGCTGGTCAATTTTCCGCTGGGCACCATTGTGGGTCTCTACACGATTTGGGTGCTGCTGCAGGAGTCTGCGCTGGTCTATTTCGCCCGTGGGGATGAGGCATAATATGATTGCTGACAAGATGAGGGGATGACAAGATGACAAGATGAGAAGATGACAGGATGAGGGGACTTCGACAGGCTCAGTCATCCTGTCATCCGGTCATCTTGTCATCTTCTCATTTTTCCAGAGAACGCCAGACACGGACCGAACACTCCCATGATGCAACAAAACGCCACCTTCACCACTTTGCGTCGCTATGCCTGGCTTTCGCTGGCCGCCGCGCTCTTTACCATTGGGCTGAAAACCGGCGCCTATTTGCTGACTGGTTCCATTGGGCTGTTTTCTGATGCGCTGGAATCGGTGGTGAATCTGGCGGCGGCGCTGATGGCGCTGATCATGTTGACCGTGGCCGCCCGCCCGCCCGACGATGAGCATTTATATGGCCACACCAAGGCCGAATACTTTTCCAGCGGCGTGGAGGGCGCGCTGATCATCATGGCGGCGGCCAGCATTGGTTACGCCGCCGTGGGGCGACTGCTGCGGCCGGCGCCGTTGGAGCAGATCGGCTGGGGGTTGGCTGTGGCTGTTGTGGCGGCGCTGGTCAATTTGGGCGCTTCGCGGCTGCTGCTGCAAGCGGGCAAAGCGTATGGCTCGATTACGCTGGTGGCCGACGCCGAACATCTCATGACTGATGTGTGGACCTCGGTGGGGGTTGTGCTGGGCGTGGGCGCCGTGAGCTTGACGGGCTGGCAATGGCTGGATTCTGTGATTGCGCTGCTGGTGGCCGTTAACATTCTTTGGATCGGCGTGCGGCTGCTGCGCGAATCCGCGCTGGGGCTTATGGATACGGCGCTGCCGCCGGCAGAGCTGGCGCAGATTGTGGAAATTCTGGAGAGCTACCGCCAACATCAGGTGACCTATCATTCCTTGCGCACGCGGCGGGCCGGGTTGCGCCGCTTTATGTCCGTGCATGTGCTGACCCCCGGCGTGTGGACCGTGCAAGAGGGGCACATCTGGCTGGAGCGCATTGAAGCGGAAATTCGGGCGGCTTTGCCCAATATGACCATTCTCACCCATTTGGAGCCGGTGGAAGATCCGCGCTCGATGGATGACAAGGGATTGGACCGAGTGCAAGGGTGAACTTCGGCTTGGGACAGCAGCGACTTTGCACCGCTTTGTCAACAAAAAAGGGTTCTTCGGGATTTCATGTGGTTGACATTCGTAGGTCACTCTTGCAGAGTGACGGGCTGGGTCTGCCGACAGATGTCACTCTGCAAGAGTGACCTACGAGGACTACGAGGACGTACCTCTCTCGTCAACCACGTGAGAACCGGTAGAGCCACTGAAATATACTCCGCGTGCTGCATGTGGTGAATGAAGTGAAGGGAGAATCGTATGATTCACGCATATAATAAGATCGTTGTGCCGTTGGATGGATCGCCGTTGGCCGCACAGATTGTGGCGCACTTGGCTTTTTTAGGCCCAGCCGAAGATAAAACGCTGGAGTTGGTGAATGTGATTGTGCCGGCCCATTACGCGGTGACGGCGCCGCAATTGGGGATGCCCAATGTACTTCAGTATATGTTGGCCGGCGCCCAAGCCTATTTGAACCAGGAGCGGGACGAATTGCGCGCGCAGGGATACACCGTCACCTCGCATGTGGTGGAGGGGGATGCGGCGCTGAGCATTGCGAACGTGGCGCAAAAAGCCGGGGCGGACCTGATCGCCATGACCACACACGGTCGCGCCGGCCTGGCGCGCTTGGCGTTGGGCAGCGTGACCGAACGGGTGATTCACACGGCCACCGCGCCACTGCTGTTGGTGCGGCCGGATGTGGCGCCCATTGGGCAGTTGCGCCAAGTGCTGGTTCCGCTGGACGGTTCGCAATTGGCCGAGGATGCGCTGGGCCACGCCGTCATGTTGGCCAAAATGAGCGGCGCTTCTATTTTGCTGGTGCAGGTGACGCACGAATTGGATGAAGGCAACCGGCGCATCCTCTTCCCGCGCGAAGAAGAGGCCGACGAAGCGATGGCCCAATGGCTGCAAGATGCCGACACCTATTTGCAATCGGTCAAACACAAGCTGCTGGAGCAAGATGTTGCCGTAGAGACGCTGGTGAAAGCTGGCGATCCCGGCGCCGAAATATGCCAAATCGTGGCTGATCGCGCCATCGATCTGGTGGTGATGAGCACGCACGGGCGCACCGGCGTCCGCCGCTGGATGTATGGCAGCGTGGCCAACAAAGTGCTGCGCAGCCTAACGCATCCGCTGCTGCTGATCCCAAGCCGCGCGGTGGATGAAGATGCATGATATTGTGGTAAAATATGGTTAGTGGGGGTTTCTCATGATTAACTAAAATGACAAGGAGAAAGGGGGAAGGGGAGCAGGGGAGAAAGGGAGGTTGCTCCGCACATCGCGTCACCCCCTCACCGTGTCACCCTTTCTCCCCTTCCCCCTTTCTCCCCTTCCCCCTTTCCAATCTTTTTGAAAACTGTTTCAACACAAACCGATACCCTCCCCCAACGCGGTATCCCAGCGGTCAAAGGATGCGAATCGATGTCCGACAGGTCGTCCAACAAAATAAAGCGCATTGCCATCTGCACCGGCGGCGGCGACGCGCCCGGTCTTAACGCGGTGATCCGGGCGGCGGTGCTGGCGGCGCAGCGGCGCGGCTGGGAATGTTACGGCATCCGCGATGGCTTTAACGGCATGCTCATGCCGGAGCGTTACCGCGGCAACGGCATTATGCGGCTGGATGACGAAGAAGTGCGCGGCATTACGCACCTGGGCGGCACGATTTTGGGCACCACCAATCGCAACAACCCGCTGCATTTTCCCATTGTGGATCAAGATGGCAACGTGACCGAAGTGGACCGCAGCGACGAGCTGGTGCGCGCCTTCAAGCTGCATGAGCTCGACGCCTTGATTTCGGTGGGCGGCGACGGCTCGCTGGCCATTGCCAATGTGCTGGCCCAAAAGGGGCTGCGCGTCATTGGCGTGCCCAAGACCATCGACAACGATCTGGACCGCACGGTGGCCACCTTTGGCTTTGACACGGCGGTCTCCTTTGCCACCGAAGCGCTGGATCGGCTGCACACCACGGCGGAATCGCACAATCGCATTATGGTGGTGGAAGTCATGGGGCGCTATGCCGGCTGGATTGCGCTGCACGCGGGCGTGGCCGGTACGGCGGACGTGATTCTGATTCCCGAGATACACTTTGATTTGAACAAAGTGGTGGAAAAAGTGCGCGAGCGCGAGGCGCACGAACGCAAGTTTACCATTGTGGTGGTGGCCGAAGGCGCCAGACCGCTGAACGGCCAACTCTCCCTGATTGGTAACGAGATTGGCCATGCGGAAAGGTTGGGCGGCATCGGCGAGAAGGTGGCTTTTGAGCTGGCGCAATTGACCGACAAAGATACACGCGTGGTGGTGCTGGGGCATCTGCTGCGCGGCGGCACCCCCACGCCCTATGACCGATTGCTTTCGCTGCGCTTTGGCGCTGCGGCGGTGCGCGCATTAGCCGAAGGTCAATCCGGCATTATGGTGGCGCTGGATCCACCCACGGTCAACTATGTGCCGCTGGAAGAGGCCACCAGCCGCATGAAAAACGTGCCGCTGGACTGCGACACTATGCTCACGGCGCGCGAATTAGGCATCTGTTTTGGAGACTAACTTATATTTTATTTCTTGGGAAAGCCGTAAACAGCTCAACGACTGACCACAGGTAAATACAACAAGCTATTGGGGCGGGTTAAGCCTGTCTCCCTTGCAATCAGATCTGTAATTTCGGCTATATCGCCATCCGTTAGGCTAAGCACCACATTGGTAACATCCACCGTGGTATTGGCCTGTACAACCACCACATTCCCACCCACATCACCGTTGATAATGGTCGTAACTTGGTCGCCCTCTTCTAGCAACATGTCCGTATCAAGGCCGATCATCGCTTCGTAAGCTGCTGCGGTCAGGGCGGTTGCTTCATTGGGGGCAACAAAGCCAGCGATTCTGGGCGGCCAGGTTGAGCGCCGCCAGATCACAGAGGCTTGTGATCAGATCCGAGACAAGGTCGGGAAAGATGCTGAGGGGCAGGATGCAGGCGCCATCGAAGGTGCTCGCCGGCGCATCCTCCTGGGCCAGGGCAGCGATGACTTGCGGCGTGGTGGCCGGTAGCGAGATGCTGACGTTGACCACATAGACTTTGGTATTGGCCTGGACAATGACGACGCTCCCGCCCACGTTGCCATTGATATTGGTGGTTACCTGATCACCATCGGTCAGATTGAGCATGTTGGAAAAGGCCAAATTTTCCGTGAATGGCCCGGCTGTCGCCGCACTGACCGTTGGGCCGCTGCCTTGCGCCAACGTGAGATCGGCCAGCGTCAGCGTGACATCGGGGGCCAGCGTCACGACCGATGTCACCGTTTGCATGCCAACGATGGTGGCCGTTTGGCCGGCGCCGCGCACGATCAGATCTTTGTCGATCCGAAGCGGCTCTGTATAGGTGGCCGCACAAAGGGTGATGGTGTCGCCGGCGGCGGCGGCATCGATGGCCGCTTGGATGGTTGTGAACGCAGCGCCATCCGGGCAGACGGTGCGCTCTTCGGCCCGGACCGTCCGGATGGTGAAGAGGGTGCATGTCAGAAAGCCCAGGAGCATGGCTCCAATCAGGATTAATTGTCGCGTCCAATAGCTTTGGTACATGTTTATTCTCCCTGTATGATATGAAGCGTAAGTGTAAACTTAAGTGACGGGATCAGTGCCGGTTGAGTAGGCCACGGCAGTTTGTGGCCGTATCGAAACCAAACGGGTCGACCCGCTCACTCTGGTTTCGATACGGCTGCATACGGCCGCAGCCTACTCAACCGCCGTTCGCTCTTCTACCGCGCCCTCGCTTCTGCCTCTCACGCCGACGCCCAAACGTCCTGCAAATACCGTTGCTGCGCCTCCAACTCATTGAGCCAACCGTCACGGCGGTCTCATCCACATTCATCTTCTCCGACAGATCGCATAAAGGGCGCGCCGCACATCGGGCGCCATGCGGCTGGCGTCGCCACAGATGTAGATATTGGCGCCCTGTTCCAACAATTCCCAGACAGCCTCTTTCTGCTCCAAAATCCGCTGCTGAACGTAGACTTTTTGGGCCGGATCCTGGCGAAAGGCGGTCACGAGGGTGATAATACCCTGCTCGGCAAATTCCGCCAGTTCATCTGCATAGATAAAATCCTGCTCTGCGTGCCGACAGCCGAAGAAAGCAGGCTGGGGCCAACCGCGTGACCCTGCTGCTTGAGGATGGCGCGCTTCCTGCAAAAAGCCGCGGAAGGGCGCCAACCCGGTGCCTGGCCCGACCATGATCAGCGGGGTTTGCGGATCCTCCGGCAAGCGGAAGGCTGTTTGGCTGTCGCGCACAAAGGCGTGGATTTCACGATCGGCGCCTGTTGGGCCAGGTAATTGGAGCAGACGCCCAGATATTGACCACGCCCCGAGCGGGCCGGTGCGTCGACCACGCCCACGGTGATGGTGCAGCGCTGCGCATCATGCCGCGGCGATGATGAGATCGAATAGTAGCGCGGGCGCAGGGTCGGCAACATCTCTAGGTAGAGATTGAAGGGCAATGCACAGGCCGGAAATTCTTCGAGCAGATCGAGCAACGATTTGCGCTTGGTTAAGACTTCGGCGCGGTACAAGGCTTTGGCCCCCACATTCTCGCTTGCGTTCGCACCGGAAAGGGCCAGCAGTTTCATCTTTTCCGGCGGACATGCGGTATATTTGGCCAACGTTTCAATCTGCTGCTGGGCGGCCACTTCCTGTAGCTCGACATACGTTGACAAAAGCTCCGACACGATCGGCTGGTCGAGGGGCAGGCTAGTCTTGCCACTGCCGGTTTTGCGCAACTGAATGACCACATCTTTGCCCAGGCCAAAACGAGTGAGCACCCGCTCCACCAGCGGCAGATGGTTGCGCGGAATCACGCCCAGGTGGTCGCCGGTCTGATAGGTGACGCCCGCCGGCAAGGCCAGCTCAATGTGGCGCGTGGACCGTGTGGATGGATGGGCGCCGCCGTGATTCTGAAGTTCGCGCTGCGCCAGCACGCGCATGGGCTGGGCGCCAAAGCCGGCAATAAAGGATTGGCGTGGTCGGCGCTGACCAGCTCCACTCGAAAGAGCGGCCCTTTGGCGGTGGGTGTCGCTGTCACATCACCCAGGTCAAAGGCGGCGGCCAGTTCGGCCCAGAGTGGTGCGTACCAGCTCTGAAAGTCACCAAAGAAATCGTCGCGGGCATCGGCTTCGCCGCGGGCATAGAGGCGGATGGCTCCGGCCGCGGCCAATTTGCTGTCGATGAGCCGCGGAATCGCCTGAAAGGTATTCGTCCAATCGCGATTGCCGCAGCCGAAGACGGTGTAGCGCACGCCGTGGCACGCGGCGGCAAAATCATCCGTCTCCAGCCATTCACAGAAGCGCACGGCATTATCGGGCGGTTGGCCGTTATATGAGGAGGTGACAATCACTACGCCTCCCTCCCGCGGCAGCTTGCCCACATGATCATCCAGCGTTGCCACGGTGGTGACATAGCCCTGCGCCTCGCCATCCCCGGCAATCCGTTGGGCCAGTTCCTCCGACAGCCCATATTTGAGCCATATAGGACCAGCAGCGGCGTGTTGTGCGGCGGCGCGTGCTCGGTGGTCCATGTGATTTGGTGGGCAGCTTCGGTTTGTGTTGTTTGCACTGCAACTGGTGTGGCCGCGTGCGCCACGCGGTCGGCAGCGGTGCGTTTACGCAACTTGATCTTGAAGCCATCGGGCTTGAGTGTCAGCGTCTCTTTGACCTTGAGCTGATAATCGGTGTGGTCGATGAGCCGATAGCGTTGCAGGATCATGGCCAGGGCGAGGGTGGCCTCTTGCATGGCAAATTGGCGACCGATGCAGGCGCGTTGGCCGTTGCCAAAAGGTTTGTAGGCGTTGGCGGGGCGCGCTTGTTCGGCTTCCGGCGTAAATCGTTCGGGGTCAAAGAGGTTGGCATTGTCCCCCCACACGGCCGGATCGCGATGCAGCGTGGGCACGGTACGATCAAATCCTGTCCCTTTGGGGACTCGATAGCCGTCGCCAATCATTGTGTCCTCATGCGGATAGAGACTGAAGGCCGGCGCGGTCGGCCAGATGCGCAACGTTTCTTTGAGAATCTGATTGAGATAGCGCAGTTCGTGCATCTGCTCATAGGTGGGGCGACACCGTCAGATCGCTGCCCAGCACCCGATCCACTTCGGCATAGGCTTTGGCCAGCACGGCGGGGTGTTTGAGCAAAAAGTAGGTGGCAAAGGAGAGCAGCCCGCTCGTCGTCTCGTGGCCGGCAATCAAAAAGGTGATGACCTGATAGCGGATGTTGAGGTCATCCAGCGTCTCGCCCGTGGTGCGATCCGCCGCTGAGCATGAGGCTGAGCAGGTCTTTCTTGGCGGCCAAATCCGCTGCTGCTTTTGCAGCGGCTCCTGAATGACGGCATCAACTAGCGCATTCATGTCGGCAATGTCCTGCTCATATTGGCGGTGTTTGCCAAACATGAGCTTGTGTTGCAGGGCAACCGCTGCACCCGCTCCAACGCCTCGCGCAGCGTACGCACCAGGCCGTCGATAAAGGGATGCATCTCATCCTGGTAGAAGGAGTTGAAGCGATAGTCAAAGCCACAGAGCGCAATGGTATCGAGCGTGAGCACGCTCATGTCGGCCACCACATCGATTTCGCCATTCGGTTGCAGGCGTTCCCCTTGGCGACCAGTTGGTCAGCGATTTCGACCATCATGGGGAAATAGTTGCGCATGGCGCTCATGCCAAAGGCGGCATGAGAATCTGGTGCGCCTTGTGCCAGTTCGGCTCTTCAGTATAGGCGGTGAAGAGTCCATCCCCGGCAAAGTCACGGATATTGGCGAGCGGTGCGTGAATGAACTTGTCATAGCAAGCTTGGTCGCAGATCCCATTCACCAATGCGTAGCTGGAGACGATGATCGGCGAGCTGCCCGGCAGTTGAATTTGGTAGATGGGGCCATACTCGGCGGCCAGTCGCATAAACGCCTGGACCGGCGCTTCAACGCCGATTTGTAGAGCGTTGCCGACCAGTGGGCCCACAATGGGATCGGTGGGCGGTTTGGGGATCGCTTGGGTTGTGGTTGGGGGAGCGGCGTTGTTGGGTCGCATGGTGGTGTTTTCCTCATTCAAAAATGTAGCACGCTTAGCCGTTCCCTTCGACAGGCTCAGGGAACGGCTACATAGCTACCCAAAATCAATTGTTCGGTGTGTATGCTCCTCGTCATCAGGCGGCAGGTGCATCCTCTGTGGTGTGATTTGAAAAGCAACGGCCCAGGCCGTCTGCTGTGGCGTGAATGGCGATGTGCTGGCCGCGATCTGGGCCGCTTGGCTCGTCAACTCCCACGTTTCAGCCGTGAGCGCAACCACGCTCTCCTGTTCCAGATTAAAGAGGTGATCGGACGTGCTGGGAATCAGCACATAAAGATGGTCACCAGCCACGGCCAGGGCAACGTTCGATGCGCATAATCCTGCCGGCCCCAGGGTGGAAAGGGTGCAATGCGAGGTGGCGGCGAGGGCCTGAAACGCCTGGTTGCGCAATCTATCTAACATGGTGTTTTCCTAGACCACCCATGCATCATGAATTCCTCACAATTCACGGGCTCTACTCTGCAATCCTCGTTCCACGCTCCGCGTGGAATGCAGTTCAAGACGCTCCGCGTCCGGCGACGCAGAGCGTCAAGAGAGGGTTCCCACGCGGAGCGTGCGGAACCAGTGCGGCGCCTACGACACAATCTTGCCAATCGGCAGCGGCAAGCCGCCTTTTTCATTATCCACCGGACCAACTTCGGCCTCGAGCAGGGCGTTGAGCTTGTCGTTCATGTCGCTGAGCAACTGCTGAATCGCCGGGGCCAGCGGTGTGGCTGGATTCTGCGGGATCAGGTTGTTTACCTCATCGGGGTCTTCCAGCGTGTCATAAAGTTCAAGGTCATTTTTGGCGCGCAGCTCGGCCACATCCGCCGGCCGGTGATAGGCCAGTGGTGAGAAGTAGCGGGTCATCTTGTAGCGCCCATCAAAGATGCCGCGCACAAGACCCCGTTTGGCCAGATTGAAGACGTTGGATTGCCCGGTGGAAAAAGCGGCATCCAGCGTGCTGATTGAGTCATAGGTGAAGAGCATGCCCTTGCCGGGGGTGGTCAGGTTGCCGCGGGGACCGGTGCTCGCGGGATCGAGCGCCAGCGGCGTTAAGTCATGACCAACCAACTGCTCCCAGCGGCTCTGCCAGTCCGTCACGCCGGCCAGCGACAAAATCGTCGGGGCCAAATCAACGGAGGAGGCCAGTTCGGCAGTTTCGGCGCCGGCATTGCCCAACCCGATCATGACCAGCGGCACGCCAATATTTTCGCGATAGATAAAGTTGCCTTTCTGCGTCAAGGCGTGCGCCCCACACATCTCCCCATGATCGGCGGTGAAGACGATCAGCGTATTCTCCATTTGCCCGCTGCTTTCCAGCGCATCCAGCACGCTTTGCAGGTGGCGATCTACGTTGCGCAGACAGTTGAGATAGTAGTTGACCCGATTTTTGAACATATCCTGACGGTCTTTGGGCATCTCCCCCATGAGATAGTTGTAGAGTTCCATAAACTCACGCTGGGCTGCCGGGCGGTCGGCCAACCAGTTTTCTTCATCCACCACGCCGGTACCGTCGGGATTTAAGCCCAGCTCACTGTAGAAGCTGCGCGGCAGCCCCGGATTCCATTGGATGAGGTTGCCATCGCCGTTGCGGTAGATCCCGGTGACGTTGTTATGGGTGGGGAAATCGACGCGATCTTCTGGGCCGGATGGATCGATATTGGTCGAGAAGGCGCTGTTCTCGCCCGGGTTCATCGGGCCGCCGTTGGGTTCGTTGTCGGCGTCGTAGTACATGACATCGTGCGGGTTGACAAAATTGACGGCAAAAAACCAGGGCTTGCCCAAAGTTGGCGCTGTGTTGGTGAGCCAGGCGCTGCTTTCACGGGCCGTGTCATCATCGGTCGTGTAGCCTTCGATTTCGCGGTGGCGGTCGCCATTGGGGTTGTAATCCGCGAAGCCATAAACTTCCAGCGCATTAACCGTTGTGCCACTGGTATCGCGGCACTCGGCGGTTTCCGCCAGATGCCATTTCCCTTTGTAGGCCGTATAGTAGCCCTCCTCACGCAGCATGTCGCCAATGGTGTCAATCTCGCAATCCAGATCATGGCCGGTGGGCAGATTCGTGTTGTCGCGCATACCGTTGTTGGGCACGTGCATCCCCGTGTACATGATTGCCCGTGATGGCGTGCAGGGTGCAGAGCAGACATGATACTTGGTAAATGAGACGCCATTTTGATGAAGCCACGTGTGAGCCGGCAACTCGACCGCAGGGTCGAAGCCGGCGGGCCACTGCTCGACGCCATTTTCGTCAAGATGCATGATTGGATAGCGTTCCTGATCAACGACGATCAACAGGATATTTTTGCGATCCCCATTGCCGGTGGCGGCGCCTTCTTGGGCGATCATGGGCAGAAAAACCTGGTCCTGTGCGGAACTGACGCCTGCCGTTGCGGCAAAGAGCGCCCCGGCAGCCGCAGCCGCGCCGGATGAGCGGATAAAGTCGCGACGAGTTAGTTTAGAGGGCATAGTTGTTTTTCCTTTGTTATTGTGACTCCACGGCAAAAGGGGCTAATCGCCATGAATTACAGAAATTTATACGAGAATCCCCGATTGACTGACACATTTCATCTTTCTACCGCGAAGGGCGCGAAGAGGCGCAAAGGGTACCGGAGTAGATTCTTCGCGTTTCTTTGCGATCTTCGCGGTAAAATAAGATTTGTCAGTCATTCAGACGAGAATCCTTTTGTGGCTATTTTGGGGGG
>JAWKON010000075.1:0-39827 GCA_041391125.1 Caldilineaceae bacterium | reverse complement strand
TGAGAACGGCCGTACTCTCCTGCAACACTGAATTAGGACGCCCCCGCCCGCCCTTTTTACACCCCGCACAGATTCCCGAATTGGCAGCGCGGCTCTTGTAGGGCAAGTTTCCAACTTGTCCATGAGCAATAAAGAATGCGGACGGCGCACCCCTCCCCGTCCATCTGCAACCTTGATGAGTTTTAACCAAAGGAGAAACCATGACCAATCAAACCGAATTAGTCTTTGAAAACCCATCCGATGTTGGCGAAGGACCGATTTGGGACGCCAAACGCCAGTTGCTCTATTGGGTGGACATTTTGAGCAGCGAGGTGCATATTTACAACCCCAGCAGCGGGCAGAATCGCGCCATCAATGTGGGCCAATATGTGGGTACCGTGGTGGGCCGCGCGTCGGGTGGGCTAATGCTGGCCCTGCATAATGGCTTTGCCAGCCTGGACGTGGAGAGCGGTGAGGTCACCATGCTGCACGACCCGGAGCCGCACATTCCCACCAACCGCTTCAACGACGGCAAGTGCGACCCGGCTGGCCGCTTCTGGGCCGGCACCATGCCGCTGACCGAGAACAAAGCCACCGGCAGCCTTTACGTCATGGATACCGACCACAGCGTGCGCAACATGCTGGGCGGCGTCACCATTTCCAACGGCATTGTGTGGAGCCACGACAACCAAACCATGTACTTTATCGACACGCCGCTGGGCACGGTGGACGCCTTCGATTACGACTTGGCCACGGGCAATATTGCCAACCGCCGCTCGGTCATCACCATCCCCGAGGGCCAGGGCTTCCCCGACGGCATGACCATCGACGCCGACGGCAATCTGTGGGTGGCGCAGTGGGGCGGCTTCCGCGTCACCCAGTGGGATCCCAACACGGGCGAGCTGCTGCAAACCGTCCACGCCCCCGTCCCCAACACCAGCGCCTGCGCCTTTGGCGGCCCCAATCTGGATCAGCTCTACATCACCACCGCCCGTCACAACTTGGATCAGGCCACCATTGATCAATATCCATTGAGCGGCAGCTTGTTTGTGGCCCAGGTTGACGCCCGTGGGGTGGAGGCGTTTGAGTTTGGGGGATAAACGTATTGAGTATCGAGTATTGAGTATTGGGGGTCGAGTATCTTGTCTCGAGACGAGAATCTCTACCCCTAAACAGAATACTCAATACTCAATACTCAACACTCAACACCTCCCACACTAATTCAACCATTACTCACAAGAAACACCCGGTACCCCATGCTTCCTACTCAAAAACGTCACTTTATGGAGTTTAACCCTGGGCCACTTCAGCATCGACATGCTGGCGGGCTCTATGCCGATTGTGGTCGGTCTCTATTTGAAAGAGTCGCTGGGGCTCAGCCTGGCGCAGATTGGGCTCATGCTGGGTGCGTATAAGATGAGTTCGTCGTTGACGCAGCCGCTCTTTGGCTATTTGAGCGACCGCTACGGCGGGCGCTGGTTTGCCGTGGGCGGGCTGCTGTGGATGGCTTCGCTGCAGGGCTTTATTGGTTATATGCCCACCTTTGAAAGCGCCTTGGGGTTGGCGCTGTTGGCCGGGCTGGGCTCGGCGGCCTTTCATCCACAAGGAGCATCGGGCGCCAACCGCGCTGCCGGCCAAAACAAGACAGCTGGCGTGGCCATGTTTATGCTGGGTGGCAACATGGGCTTCGCCGTGGGGCCCATCCTAGCGGCGCTGGTCATGGGCACCTTTGGCACGCATGGCTCACTGGCGCTGGGCTTGCTCGGGCTTATGATTGCGCCTTTTCTCTATGTGCTCACCGGGCGCGCCCAGCGTTCCGGTCCGGCAGCGCAAAAGTCGAGCAGTTGGCGCATTGAGTTGAACCCGGCTTTTACCACCACCGCCATTGTGGCGCTGCTGCTGGTCATGTCTCTGCGCGCCTGGTCGCACGAATCCTTTTCCTCATTTACGCCCCAGTTTTTCACCGAAGTGGCCGACTTCTCCAAAGCCAAAGCCAGCCTGATCTCATCGATTATGCTCTTTGTGCTGGCCTTTGGCTCGCTCACCGGCGGCATTCTGGCCGACCGCATTGGAGCCAACCGCGTCATGCTGGGGTCTATGCTCATTTCGGCGCCGCTCATGATTGGCATGTTCCTGCTGGGTGACAACCGCGCTTTCTTCCTGGCGCCCTTTATCGGCTACTTTGCCGGCGCGGCGTGGCCGCCCATGCTCGTGCTGGCGCAGAGCCTTTTCCCCAAAAACGCCGGCGTTGGCTCGGGCATGGCGCTGGGCTTTGTCTTTGCCATGGGCGGTCTGGGCGTCAACCTGACCGGTTGGCTGGCCGAACCGCAAAATCTTGGGCTCACCACCGCCATGCTGCTCCTCTCCGCCATCCCGCTGGTGACGGCGGCCCTGGTCTTCCTGCTGCCCTCATCCACCGAAGTGAAACCAGCGCCGGTCATGGCCGAGCCGCAGCCGGTGCGGGTGGGGTAAATCAAATGCAGTCCGGCTTTTCCAAAAAGCCGGACTGCTTGATGTGTGTCGGCTCTTTGGGATCACTTGAGACAATCCCACCACCGGTTAAAGCCTCATAAGATCCGATTGAACCTAATTTCAAAACCTCACCGTCAATGTGGCACTGCCCATCACTTTGCAAACAACGCACTGCCCCCGCAACGTCGGTTCAAGCTCATAGTTGACCTCTTGTGTATTTAGCCAGACCGACTGCGGCGCGCTTCCATCCGGTATGATACAACCAATCTCTATCCTGTAATCGGCCTCATCGCACTTGACCGTGACCTCGATCTGGTGCGCCGACTGCTCTACTTGAATATCAAAATACGCATCCCCTACGCGCACGCGGCGCACTTCGGCATGATCCCACCCCGGTGGCAATTGCGGCACAACGCGCAACACGCGCTCGTCCGCGCGCGGCGCAATCCCCAGAATGCCCTCCACCACCGGCGAAACTATGCCCAATGCCGACCAGAGCTGCAAGAAACACCACTGGTCGGGCAGCGCCTCGCTGATGGCGCCGGGCATGTGCTGGCCCAGGGTTTGCGCCTGCTGCCGGACCAGCCGCAGCGCCTCTTCAATGCGCCCATAGCGCGCCGCCGTCAGCGCCAGCAGCCCACTGTTGATGCTCATTACATCGTGGCGATCCGGGTGCAGAAACATGCCCCATTCGTTGCTAAACTCCGCCGATCCTAGCCGCGCCAATAGCCGCGTGGCCTGCGCGGGCGTGGCCGCGCCCACCTCGGCCGGACATAGCGTCACCCAGTGGCGCAGCAGCCAGGGCCGATCCACGGATGAATCGGTGTCGGCATAGGTCGCCAGGCCGGGGGCAAAGAGCGCATGCGCATTGGCAACCTGACGCTGCAAATCGGTTTCTGTGGGATGTTGTGCGCCCAACTCAGCGATTTTGCCCAGCGCGGTCTGCACCTCCGACACGGATGCGCGCACGTCGGCAAAGAGCCCTTCATCCTCCAGCCACCAATCGGTGCGCAGACCGGTCAGCAGGCGCTCCGCTTGGGCCCGCATCTGCGCAATCGGTTCAGCATCGCCCACGGCCTGCGCCATGGCGGCCAGCCGGTTGAGCGCATCCCACGTATACGCGGCCACATCGACGCATTCAAAACCGGCGTGCATTTCCAGCGTCTCAATAATGCTGCGCCCAGCGGGGTAGCCGTCGCCATCGGCATCGCACTGAGCCAGCGTGTAATCCAGCAGGCCAGCTTTGCAAAAGGGATACATCTCGGCCAAAAACGCTGCATCGCCGCTCCAGCGCCACACGTCGTGGACCGCGCGCGTAAAGGCCGGCGTCTCCACCAGATTACCCGCATTGTAGACTAGGCCAGTGGTGGACATTTCGTGGATCACGCGGCCCGGTTCGCCGGCGTTGTGGCGCTCACTCACCAGTTTGAGTAGCCGCAGCGTGCTCTTGGCCAACTCAAACTGGCCGCTCTGCACCAGGGGCAGCACGGCGTAGGCCGCATCGATGCCAAACCACCACGGATAGCTGGGCAACCCCGCACCCACCGCTGGACCATATTCCGCCGTGGTGCGGGCCAGCATCTGGCAGTTGAGTTTGGTCCAATAAAGGCCGCATCGATCTGCGCATCCGGCGAATGCAGGTGTGCGGTGGCGTACCATTTCCCCATAGCGCCACTTTGGCCGCCCCAGCGCCGGGCGATTCTGCTGCATTTGTGCAAACGTTTGCCGGGCCGAAGTTGTGGATTGGGCTGAACCAGCGATGATCAGAACTGTGTCGGTGTGGGGTTCCAATGACCAGGTTAACAGCGCAGCCGCCGCGCCATTGCCAATGTGGGCGGGCGGTTGCGCATTGGACGGTGCTGGTTCAATGGATGATGCCGCGCATTCGCCCCCCACGAGCACAGCCCACGGATTTTGCGCATCCACAAAGCGCGCCGCCCCCAGATCGCGTTCAATTTCCAGGCGGTCGGCGCCATCCACCATGCCCGCCTCCGCGCCCAGCCAGGCCGGTCGCAAGTCAGAATGGGCCAACATGATCAGCACCAGCGATTTGTTAAAATCAGCCGGCGCGCTAACCGCCAGCTCCACAAACATACCTTCGACACCGTCGGGCGCCCAATCGCGGCGCGCCACGTGCAGCGGTCCCACTCGATAGTCAAACTCGGTGCAGCAGCCGAAGACGCGGCACGCATCCGCCTCGCGCAGCCAGGTGATCACACCGCTCTGCACGTTGCGGATGGCCAGCTCAAAACCGTCCAACAGCTTGATGGGGTGATTCCAAACGCCTTCCATTTCGTGCGGCACATGGTCGCGCGCCCACGGGTCGGGGAAGAGGCCGTTCTGCGAGCAAATGGCGTAGACCCGGTCGCCGGTGGTCGCCACCGGGTCGGCCAGCCGCACGTTTTTTTCGATATATGGCAACGCATCAAATTGCATAAAAGCGCCGTGGATTGAGTCTGCTGTAAAAACTTGCTCTTTGGGATCGACCCGCTTTGGTTTCGATACGGCTGGGAACTACACCAGCCTACTCAACCGCCACTACCTTTGTCAACTACACGCGATCAAGTGAGCCTATCCTGCCCTGCTTGCAGTGGACTTTTGATTGAGTCCCCAAAATGCGGTGTAGCAGGCCACCCCGGCCAACATGGCCGCGCCAAAGCCCCAGCTCATGGCCAGCACGACCGCCAATGTGGAGCCGACGACCGAGGCCGCCCCATTGACGCCCCAGAGCACGGCCAGACCGCGCCGCTGCATTTGAGCCGGCTCGGAATGGCCCCAATGGTGGCTGAACATCCGCAACAGGGATGGGAAAATTTGCCCCAGCAAAAAGCCGGCCGGCGCGGTCAAAATGACCACTGCCAGCAGCCGTACGGCCAATGGCATGGGCAGCAGCAGGCGCACCAGCCACGGCAGCAGCGCCCAATAGAGCAGCATGAGCAGGGCCACCGCCGCGGCCGCCAGCCCCGCACGCCGCCCCAATTGATCGGCCGGCCGGCGCTGGCTGAACCAGCTCCCGGCGCCGGCGGCCAACAGCAGTGCGCCCAGCACCGCGGCCAGCGTCAGCACCGGATAGCCCAGCAGCAATTGCAGGCGCTGGATCAGCGACGTTTCAAAGAGCATAAAGCCGGCCCCCAGCGCCGCGCTCTGCCCCACTGTCGACCCCCAGGCGCCATATGCTCCGCTTTGCAAGCGCATGGCGCCCGCCAGCAGCAGAAAAATGACCAGCAGCGCCAATGCCGCCCACAACGCCTGTCGCACCGGCGCCGGTATGCCGTGGTCCAATTTAAAGAAAAAGGGGCTGTCATCGCTGGTGGGGCTCAGGTCGTAGGCGGCGTCGGCCACCACAAAATCGCCCAGCGCACCGCCCTTGCGTAGCGGCGCGAAGGCCATCTCAAATTGGCCCGGCATAAAGAGCGGCTGCATATTGCGCTGCTGCATGGTCGTCGAAATGGCGGCCAACTGCTGCGCCGAAAAGGCCGTTTGCGAGAGCAGCAGCACGCTGGTGCGCAGCGTGGGGTCGGCGTTGGGCGTCATCCACAGCGCCAGTTGGTCCAGCGCCTGGGCGGGCGGTGTCCCCATCTGCTCCCATGCAGCCAGGGCGGTGAGGGCGGCGCGGCTGCCCTCCAGCGCATTGTGCGTCACCAGGGCCACCTGGCCGCCGGACGTCAGATGGCGCAGATAAGCTTCAAAAGCTTGCGTGGTAAAAATATAGTTTTCCACCTGCGCCTGCCCGGCCAGATCGGCGGCCTGCGTGTAGACCAGATTGAGATAGATCAGGTCATACTGTTCGGCGCTGCGCTGCACAAAAGTGCGGGCGTCGC
The DNA here is from genome assembly GCA_041391125.1 of Caldilineaceae bacterium. Classification (GTDB taxonomy): domain Bacteria; phylum Chloroflexota; class Anaerolineae; order Caldilineales; family Caldilineaceae; genus JACKBC01. Next base: position 33,555 of record JAWKON010000075.1, on the reverse strand, counting down.
CAATGGTCAGCTTCACCTGCGGGTGGTCCAAAATGTGGCCGTTGAAGTCGCCCAAAGCGCGGGTGGCCGCGGCCACGGCGGGATTCACTTCCAATGCGGTGATTTCATCGGCGCCGCCCAGCAGCGCCATCAAAATATCTTTGCCCGCGCCGGCGCCCAAAATGAGCGGTCGCTTGGGCGCGGCCAGGGCAAATGGCGCATAGTCAGGCAGCGCCGTCAGCTCGGCCACGGAGTGCAAATCGCCGTCAAAACGCGTCATCAGGCTGCCGGCGCCGCCATCGGTAAAGACAAATTTGTGGTTGGCGTCGCCCGTTTCCACCACGTCCACGCGGGCAAAGGGGCTCCATTCAGTGCGCGCGATGCGCCCGTCGGTTCCGGCGTCGTGCAGCAGGGCGAGCATGGTTTTGTCGCGCGGTGCATTGGCCAGGCGACCGGGCGCATAGTCGAGCCAGCCGGTCCACAAGTTGAGCAACAGCAGGCCGCCATACAGCAGCGCCGCCAGCATTTCCGGCGTGTGTATTCGTCCCGCAACTTTGCCAATATCGCGGGCTGGCGATGTGGCAGAGCTCGCTCCGGCAATGCGCGCTAGCTGCCAGGCTATCAGCGCCACGCCGCCCGCCAGCAGCAACACAATGTTGATCGGGCTGGTCCAGCCGAGCAGAAGCAGCGCCACGATGACGCCCGCGCCGGCGCCGAGCAGGTCGGCGGCGTAAAGGCGTCCGCTTTGGGGCGCATATTGGGTGAAGAGACTGACGCTAAAGAGGCCGCCCGCCATAAAAGGCGTCATGGCCACCAGGGCGCTGAGTAGCGGCGTGCTCAGCCGCGGCATGATCAATGCGGCCGCGGCCAGGAGCAGCGCCTGCCCCATGAGCAAGCGCCGGCCGGCGCAGCGGGTTGGTCGATGCGGGCGGAGGCACAAAATAGGCCAGGGCGGCCCCCAGGCTAATGCCCAACACGGCCAGCGACAGGGCCAAATAGGCGTAATGATATTGAAAAAAGAGGGAGAAGAGCCGCGTGATGGTGATCTCAAACATGAGCCCGGCGGCCACGGCGCCAATGGCCATGAATAGGAATCGCTCTACAGGAAGAACGGCAGTGGCGAGGATGGACCTTCCCGCGGCGGAGCGTATTGCACCACGAGTGGAGAGGTCAGCCTTTGCGGCGCATAGGTCTTGTCTCTGTTGCGAAAGTCAATTTCTACCGTGAAGATATGCAGCAGGATATCAACGGGAATGTTGGCGTTCTGTCTCTGCCGGATCTCATGTGGTTGACAGGGGCGGAGCGTCCCTCGTAGGTCACTTTTACAGAGTGACATGGTGGGTCTACCGCAGGATGTCACTCTGCAGAGTGACCTACGAATGTCAACCACATGGAATTGCCGAAGAAACAGCGCTTTTAGCGCTTCTTGCGGTGGTCAAGCCGTTTCACACTGCTACCAGGACTAACCTTGAGCCCGGTCAGCGAAATGCCTTCTACAAAGGCGCGCTGGGCGAAGAAAAAGACGACGACCACCGGCAGCATGGTGACCACCGAGGCGGCCATGAGCAGATTCATCTTGACATCAAACTGGCCGCTAAAATAGGTGAGCCCCACCGAGACCGGATATTTGGTCAGCTCGTTGAGATAGAGCAGCGGCCCCATAAAGTCGTTCCAGATGTCGCGGAAGCTGAGAATAGTGATGACGGCCAGCACCGGCATACTGAGCGGCACAATAATATAGAGAATAATGCGCAGCGTGCCGGCGCCATCCAGCACGGCGGCCTCTTCCAATTCGCGCGGAATGGACATGAAAAACTGACGCATGAGGAAGATGGCATAGGCCTCCCCAAACCAGGCCGGTACAATCAGCGGCAGATAGGTGTTGAGCCAGCCCATGCGGCTGAACAGAATAAAGCGCGGGATCAGCGTGACGGCGCTGGGCAGCATGAGCGTGGCCAGCAGAATGGCGAAGAGCGTATCTTTGCCGGGTGCGTTGAGCCGGGCGAAGCCATAGGAGATCAGCACGCACGAAATCAAGCGCCCGCTGATCATGCCGATTTCGATGATCATGGTGTTGCGAAAGAAGAGTGGAAAGGGCAGCAGCGGGTTGGCAAAGGCTTCACTAAAGTTGCTCCAAAGCGGCGGGTTGGGGATCCACTGCGGCGGCCACAGGAAGATCAGATAGTCCGGTTTGAGCGCCGAGGCAATCATCCAATAAAAAGGGAAGAGGAAAACCAGGCTCAACACAATGAGCAGCGCATAGACCACTACGTCGTGGATCAGCTGATTAAAGCGCCGCGATTGATGCCACGGCGCGGCCTTATTTTTGGTTGCTTGCGGGGCAATGGCTTCCACGGCTCAGCTTCCCTTTTCGCTTTCATAATAGACCCACAGGCTCGACGAGCGCAGCACCAGCATGGTCAGCACAAAGATGATCAGAAAGAGTATCCAGGCCAGGGCGGTGGCGTAGCCCATGCTGTTAAAGCCTTTGAAGGCCAGGCTGTAGACATAGATCATGTAAAAGAGCGTCGACTTCATGGGGCCGCCCAGCGTGCCGGCGCGCGTAGTGGAGATGACATAGGCGGCGTCGAAGGTCTGAAAGGTGCCGATGACCGACATGACAAAGTTAAAAAAGATGGTGGCGCTGAGCATGGGGATGGTAATGCGCCAGAAGCGCGCCCAGCGGGCGGCGCCGTCGATCTCGGCGGCTTCATAGAGCGACTGCGGGATGCCTTTGAGCCCGGCCAGAAAGATAAGCATTTCGCCGCCCACATTCCACACGCTCATGATCACCAGCCCCCACAGTACCCATTGGGGGTCGCCAAACCAGTTAGGCCCTTCTATGCCAAAGAGGCTCAGCAGCCCGTTGACCGGACCAAACTTGGGGTTGAGGATCCAGGTCCACAGCACGGCGGCGGCCACGCTGGCCACAATGGCGGGCATGTAAAACGCCGTGCGGAAAAAGCTAATGCCGCGGCTGGCCTCATTGAGCAAAATGGCCAGCAGGAGCGCTGTGACCAGCCGCAGCGGAATGCTGGCGATGGTGTACAGCGTGGTCACGCGCAGCGATACGTAAAAATCGGGGTCGCCGACCAGAGCGCGCACATAGTTGTCGCCGCCCACCCACACCGGCGGCTTCAACATGCCCCATTCGGTAAAGCTAATGTAAAGCGAATAGAGCATGGGCCCTAGCGTAAAAGCAATAAAACCAATCACCCACGGCGCCACACACAGATAAAAGACCAGCGTATCGTGACGCGCCCGTTTGCCGCGCCGTTGTGGGGTAACGAGAGGGGCTGTGGTTGCCATTGGTGATCTCTTTCGGTCCAGTAGAGGAGTAGAGGAGTAGAGGAGTGGGGGTAGAGGAGTAGAGGCGCGCCACCCTCTACTCCTCCCCTCCTCTACTCCTCCACTTTCTTACTCTGCCAAACAGGCGTCTGCACTTCCGCCACGGCGGCGTCTGGCGCTTTGCACGTCTGTGCCATTGAGAAGACTTCTTCCATATGGGCTTTATAGAACTTTTCTACACAGTCGCCAAATTTGGGCGTGGTGAATTCGGGCAGCGGCTTCACATTTTGCAGATCGGCAATGATCGGCGCGTTGTATTCGTCGGTGTCCAAATGCTGCGCTTCCGCCACGGCTTTGACGGCGGTAAAGGCATAATCGGCGAATTCGGAGTAGCCATCACCGGCGGCAATATACTTGAGGAACTTCAGGCGGCGTCTTTATGTTCGCCGGCGGCGTTGAGCGTAAAACCGGCCCAACAGAGCGCGTTGGCGTGGCCCGCCGCACCCGCAGGAAGACCCACCGTGCCAATGCTCAGGTCGGGGTTGGCCAGGAAATCTTTGAGCGGCCAACGCCCAGTCCACAATATGCGACTTTACCGGTCTGGAAAAGATCGACGCCGGCCAGCGCATCGATATCAGCGACGTTGGGCTTCGCGCGCAGCCGATAAAGATAGGTCGGCATACCATTGGAGACCTACCCGTCTCGCGCACTATTCAAATGGCCGGTGGTGGACCAGTGCCGTCATCACCGTCTGTTCACACTGCTTTACGATCAGCGGCATGCCGCAATGCTGCGGTCGCTGATTGTTGGGCGCTGGATGCCCCATCAGCTGCCGTCATCGCTTTGATCAACACCATCGCGTCAGTAGGTCGTCCCACGTCCACTCGGCGGTGGGATAGGCGACGCCCGCTTCGTCAAAGAGCGTTTTGTTGTAATAGAGCACTAGCGGGCTGTAATCTTTGGTCAGATAATAGGTGTGACCATCCACAACGCCGAAGTCGGCAATGCCGGGCAAGAACACATTCATATCCAATCCGTCCGCACCATTTATATAGTCATCCAGCGGCGCAACGGCGCCTTCCTGCACATACTTGGCCACATCGCCATCGCCATTTTGGAAAATATCGGGCGCGGTGCCGGCGGCAAGTTGGGCCAACAATTTAGTGCCATAGTCCTGTGGGATGCATTCCAACTGCACTTTGATATCGGGATTGGCGGCCTCAAACGAATCGATGGCGTTGGTAAAAGGTTCCAGCGCGTCACCGCTCTCCCAACAGGTAATGCGCACGGTGGTCACATCCCCGGCCGCACCCGAGCCCTGGCGCCGCCATTTCGCCGCAGCCGGCCACACAAGCCGCAATCAGCGCCGCTGCAATCAGCAGCGCCAGCCCGGCCCACAATTTAGGCGAATATGCACAAACGCCACTCGCCCTTTTACCCAAACGGTTGCATCATAGTGTTCCTCTCCTTGAATTGAATAATAAGACGTAACGATCCAGCATATAAGTATGCAAACGGCGGCGGACAATTCACCATTCACCGTTCACAATTTACCATTTACAATTGGATCACTTGTCGGTTGGAGACAAAGCTGCGCTGGATCGTTACAACAATACAACGGTTAACACCCTATTCCTGCGTGCGCAGACTAGAGATGACGCACGATCAGCCGGAGGCGGCAAATTGATCTGCTGCGATTCGGTTTCTTTGCCCTGCATCAACGCAATCAGCAGCTCCACAATGAAGCTGTCCCCACCTGGCCGCAATGGCTGCCGCACGGAAGTGAGCGGCGGCGACAGATGCTGGATGCCCGGCGTATCGTCAAAACCGGTGACGCCAAAGTCGCAGCCCACCAGCAACCCGCCTGCTGCACCGCCTGCATAGCGCCAATGGCCAGACTATCATCCACAGTGACCACGGCCGATGGGTGGATCCCGGCTCCGGCAGCAGCAATTGCCGCGTCCGGTTCCACGCCCGCAGACACTTCGCCTGCCTCGTCCACAGCCGCCACGGTGATGCCCGCCGTCTGCATGGCTTCCAGATAGCCATTGGCGCCGCCGTACCCGTGCTTGAAAGGTTCGGCCAGGCCAGCAGCGCCACTTTTTGGTGCCCCTGCGCCAGCAGATCTTAGCAGCCATCCGCGTACCGGCGCGGCCGTCTACATCCACATGCAGGGAAATACCACTCGGGATTAGCGCGGCCAAAGGCCACAAACGGGAAATTTAGCTCCTGCAAAAGCGGAATGCGCGGGTCGTCATAATTGGTGCCGGTCAGAATAAAACCATCGACGCGGCCCATGCGGACCAGATCGTGATAGGTTTCCACATGAACGCCCGCTGGGGCTGCCGATACGCATTCTGGGTGGGGAAGAGCAGAATGTGATACCCGGCGGCTTCGGCGGCTTCCACCGTGCTGGCGAGAAACTGATCCAACACCGGATTGGCGCGGTCGAGGCGGAGTGGGCGTCCACCGAATGGCGAATCAGGTGGCTGGCCTGCTTGCGCAAATTGCTTAACGTTTGTGCGATGGCCAAGGTCGTCCACCGCCCGCCGAAATCAGCGATTCGGTCTCGGCGGTGACGCTCGCCTGACCAGTCTGAGCACTTTGGACACAGTCTGATAGCTGGCCTTGGCGCAGGCGGCAACGTCTTTGAGCGTTGCACGTCGGGACATAGTTTACTGTGAACTTCCATTGCAAATGGGCTGTGACCGGCAGAGGCGAACGTTCACGCGAACGTTCGCCTAAATATATCACAATGATAACGCAGTGCCAAAATGGACAACTGTCGACATGTATTTTACTTGGCTCTGTCACAGATGAAAATCCGATTGCTCGGCTAAAATAATATGTAATCCTTTTCATCTATGCCAACCGCGAGTATACATTTGAACCAATACAAAAAGGCCCTGACTTAGTCAGGGCCTTGAAACCGAATTTGCATCTATCAGGTTATTTCTGGGGGTTCCCGAACCACAATTCCCAGATGATAACGGACGGCAATTGAAATGCCAGTAGATTAATCAAAACAGGCTGTCGCTGCGAAAGCAGCCGACGAAATTGGGGGACAAACTTTAACTTTGCACGCAAAGCCATCTGTACAATATCATATGTTACAACCGCTGAACATCCCCCAATCGCGCTTCGAAGAGCATTTAGAGGATCTCCAAACGAGATAGAAACACGTACTAGTATGCAACACATCGGTGCAATCAAGCTATACCTTAATTAAACCACATGGCGCCAGATTCACAAAATTCTATTAAAGCTCATCACAATTTCCATTCAGCCAATGGCTGCCTGCACATCCAGAACTCCGCCAACCTATGCGAGCCGGTGAGGAGTTCTGGAAGACCGGGAACCAAGCCCTTTTATACCTGGCTCTGTCATAAAGTTACATTTTATTCAATTTGAAAATGTTGCTATATGACAACCACTAGTATATGAGCCGATTTGTCTTCCAGAACCACTCACCCCAAAGCTTTGGTATTGTGTTGCTGCCGATCTACTTTACTACTATTACACTACTATGCCGAACGCCTCACGCCCACTGCGCCAGTTGATTCATCTGGCGTAAGCTACGCAGCCCCCGACTTTTATGCTGCCGCACTGCCTCTTCGCTCATCTCCAGCGATTGGGCAATTTCCGATGTGCTTTCGCCGCCGAGGAGCGCTTCTAGGACGGTGCGCCGGTGGTTGCTTAGTTGCGCCAAACCACTCTGCAAGGCGTAGCGTCGCTCCTGCGCTTCAAACAGCTCTTCAGGCTGATTGGCCCCATTGGCCGGCAGCGTTAATACGCTGTCATCCCAGGCGACTTCCCGCTGCAAGCCACGACGAGCTTCGCGAATCTTGTTACGCGCAATGCCTTTGACGTAGGCGGCAAACGGCACCCCGTCCTGCGGACAATAGGCGCCGCGCTCCACACAAAGATAGGCGGTCATCAAGGCGTCTTGCAGAATGTCCAAATCGCTCTCCGGGCTGTCATTGAGTGTGCGGATAAACGCCAACACTTTTGCTTCGCCCACAGTCGCCACCCAGTCACTCCAAGCTTGCGCCCGGTCTGCGGCATCAAGATTGTAGCGAGGCAGCAAACGTTTTACCAAAGCTTTGTCAGACTCAGGTCGACCATTCACAGCGATGCTCCTTTTCTGGCGCGGCACTGTCGCTATGCGACAGGCATGGTGAAAACGGACGAAACTGTTCCGACAGATTTGTGAACCAACTGCTTTCTGATAGATGCATATTCGGTTGTTAAAGTGCAATTGTACTACGTTCAACGATGAGAGAATTGCACACAGCAAACATTGGGCGCAATCTCCCGCATAACTTTATGCACTCCATAGTAAAAACGTGACAACCAATTTCCTTTATACTTTGCTCTGTATGAAAACCGTCGTTTGCTCTCGCTGGTCGAGTTTTCAAAAACGACGGTTTTTATTACAACCGCAGTATAATTATTAAAATCGGTGAAATTTGTGGAGGCGAGCTTCCATTATACACATTTTCTGCTGTCAGCCAAATGTATGCAAAACGCAATCGCAATGTCTAGCCCATAGTGGCAAAAATGCCTATCATAATACCAAATGATGCAACACCTTGTTAATTTGCGCCTTCGCTGTTAGCCGCAGGCGGCGCTCAGGACGGCGGCGCTTAGCAGAGCGGCACAAATCGGGGCGGCCTGGCCGCAGCAGGCAATATCCATAATTTTCTGTCGATGTGAGTGCGCCAAGCGCCTAACCGCAGTATGATCAAGGCCTACGAAAATGAAAGACCAACAGCAGAATATCATCTTTAAAGACTTCACAACTGGTTTTACGCTCACCAAGCTCGTGGGGATTGTTATCACACTTATCGGCCTTGTACCCGCGTTCTGGCTCATCTACCTTGTAGAAAAGCTCTATAACGACCCCGACTCACTCAAGTTGCTAAACCGCCTGGCGGAGGCAGATTTTACGCTAACACTGAGCATAAGTGAGCAAATCATTCGTCTACATGCACCCGATCTGCTTACATATGGCGTGCCGCTGCTGCTCATTTTAGTCGTCATTCGCATTGCCAGCGCATTTATTCGTCTGGGTGGAGATCTCTTGCGCAGCCGATAAAAAAAGGCGATGAGATGTCAAGTCTCATCGCCTTCGCGTGTCCTATAGTGTGGTTACTTTCAAAATGATAGTTTATGGCCTTCGTGCCAGAGAGATCAAACCACCGTCCTCAAAGAGGCTGGAATTTAAAACGGTACCTCTGCTCCCTCCAACTCTGGCTCTTCAACCATTTCACTCGCCGTTGAAGCACCGTTGACGGCGCCATCGCCGCGACTGCTCAGGAATTTCACCTCTCTGGCCCGCACTTCGATAGAGGCCCGCATATTGCCTTCGCGATCCGTCCACGGTCGAGCATCTTCCACTTCGCCGACCACGCAAACCTGTTGACCTTTCTTCAAATACTGGTTGGTGGTTTCAGCCAGCCGATTCCAGGCTGTAATGCTAAACCAAGTGGTTTTTTCCTGATTCTGCCCATCGGAGTTTGTCCATCTGCGGCTGACAGCTACGCGAAACGTAGTTATAGAAACACCGGATGGCGTGTAGCGCATGACCGGGTCAGCGCCAAGATGGCCAATAAGCATAAGCTGTTGATACATTTTAAAGTTCCTTTCAATGTGTTCGATGAAAATGTGACAAAACGGTATGTACAAACTCTGGATATTTGAAAGCGAGGCAGCAATAGTATCTGTAAAATCTGTAATTCAAGCATCTGTCAAATGCTGTAACTTGGGCGCCCGCCAATTGCAATTCCATTGAAAAACTTGCGCAAACTATAAAGTTGCTGTTCAATTACACATAAACAATACGGAAACCCCAAAACCACTAGAAAGCTCCCAACATCTATGACTCCCATTCGCATGGCCCAATATGGCACCGGACACGGCCACGCCATTGGCAAGCTCGTATCCATGCAGACAAACCCGAATGTTGAAGTGGTCGGCCTGTTCGAACCGGATGCCGCCCGCCGGACGCATCTGGCGGCAACGCAGCCCGCCCTGGCCAATGTGCGCTGGTTTGAGAGTATCGATGAGCTGCTCGCCGATCCAACCATTGTGGCCATCGCCTCCGAGGGCTTCAACCACGAAAGCCTGGCTTTTACCGAGCAGATCGTCGCTGCCGGCAAGCATGTCTGGTACGACAAACCGGCGGGCGATGATTGGGCGCATTGGCAACGCGTGGTGCAGATGGCCCAAGAGCGCCAGTTGCGCATCCAAATGGGCTATATGTTTCGCTACCACAATGGCTTTAAGCAGATTGCCGAATGGGCGCATTCTGGCCTGCTGGGCCAGCTTTTTTCCGTGCGCGCCCACATGTCCACCTGGCTGACCCAAGAGCAGCAGCAGGTGATCAGCCGCCACCGCGGCGGCATCTTCTACGACCTGGCCGCCACATGCTGGACCAAGTGGTGTGGCTGCTGGGGCGTCGGCAGGTGACCGGCTTTCTGCACAATCACACCGGTCTCGTCCCCGCCTTTAGCGACAACACGCTGGGTGTGTTCCGAATATGAAAATGCGCTGGCGTTTATCGACATTGCCGCCATGGAGGCGCGCCCCATGAAGCGCCGCTTCGAGGTCTATGGCACACACGGTAGCGCCATCCTGCTCAGCCGTTCGAGCCCGCCTCGGCCATTCGCCTCTGCCTGGATGAAGAGACTGCCGCCGCCAATGGGTTCGAGCCCGGCGCGCAGATCGTGCCGGTGGAGCCGCAATCGCGCCAGCTTACCACGATCTTGAATTGGAAGATTTCGTGGCCGTGCTGCGGCGAGAAAGGCGCCAGCCCGTTCCTTTGAGCACGACTTAATCGTCCAAGAAACCTTGCTGCGCGCCACGGGGTATATTGAAGAATGACAAGATGACAAGATGACCGTTCGTACATGAAGATCATCCTGTCATCCTGTCATCCTGTCATCCTGTCATCCTGTCATCCTGTCATCCTGTCATCCGCATGCCGACACTTCACTACGCCACCACTAACACCGGCAAAGTCCACGCCCTCAAACACGCCTTTATGGTCGCGTCGAAATTGTGCAGGCGCCGCTGGAGATCGCCGAGATCCGCTGACGATGTGCAGGAGATTGCATTGCGCCAAGCGCGGGTGGCGTTTGCTGAATTGGGGCAGCCGGTGGTGGTGATGGATGCGGGCTTTTTTATTCCGTCGCTTAAGGGTTTTCCGGGGCCGTACGTCAACTTTGCCCTGAGCACCATCGGCGTGACCGGGCTGCTGCGGTTGACGGATGATGCTGATCGGCGCTGCGAATTCGCGAGTGCCTGGCCTATTTGGATGATGCACACGCCGAGCCGCGCTGCTTTGGCCCATATTGAAGGCGAACTGGCTCGTGCCCCCGCGGCCAAATGCGCGCCGAACTCTGGTCCGAACTGGCGCTTATCTTTCAGCCACCCGCATCCACCCAAACTTTGGCCGAAATGGACACGCCGCAATTCTTCACCTGGTACACCAACGCCGTCAAAATTACTCAGCGGAGGCTCCGCTTTGCAAAATGGTATCTTGAGGGATTAGGGATTAGGGAGTAAGGATTAGGGAGGTCTGCCGTCCCCGACTCCCTAATCCTAATCCTTACTCTAATCCCGCAAAAGAGGCAACAATGGAGCAAACTTGACTGGCAATTGTAGGCTGTGGCGGCATGGGGCATCGCCACTTGTATGGTCTGGCCGAGCTGCATCGGGCCGGGCTGTCCCGTTTTGAGCTGGTGGGCGCGTGCGACCCGGTGCAGGATAACGCCGAATCGCTGGCGCAGCAGGCGGAAAACTTGCACAGACGCGCCCCTGCGTGGTCAGCAATATGGAGGGCTGGAGGCGCTGGAGGTGCAGGCCGTGGATATTACCACCACGCCGCTATCACCTTTTACGCTGGGCGTGGAGGCGCTTACCAGCGCGGCTGGCACGCCATGATCGAAAAGCCGGTGGGGTTAACCGTGCGCGCCGCCAACGTGATTCGGGCCGCCGCCGCCAAATCCGACCGCATTGTGAGCGTGGCCGAAAGCTATCGCCGCGACCCCATCAACCGGCTGGGCAAGGCGCTGCTGGATGCCGGCGCTATTGGCGCACCGCGCTTTATGATTCACAACACGGCGGGCGGCAACCAGATGATGATTTCGGTCTGGCGCCATATGAAGGAGGACAGGTGGCGTTCTCATCGACGTAGGCGTCCGCTGCCGACATTATGGAGTACTACATGGGGCCTATCAGCAGTGTCTATGCACAGAACGCCTGCACGAGCCCATCCGCCACAACCCAGCAAGCGCCGGCGAAACGCCGCAGGCCAGCCAGCCGCGACGTTTACAAAATGGCAAAGGCAGATGCCCGCCGACTTTGAGGTGACCGCCGAGCGCAGGTCTATGCCACGATCGCTTTGCCTCGGCGCGGCAGGCCAATACGCATTGAAGACACGCCGCCTATGGCCAGGGCATCTGGGCGCGGCAGATTTACGGTTCGGCAGGTTCCATGAATCTGCCCAACGACCGCACGGGCCACCTGATCACGCTGACGCAGGCGGGCCAGAGCCCATCAGCGATGAGCGGCTGCTCGATCTGGTCCCCGATTTCCGGCTCAACCGGCTACGGCGGCGCTCTTTGGCGGCGAGCGGCTCTGGCGCTACGACCCCTTTGAAGAGACCGACCGCAAGCTCATCGCCGTCGAATATGACATTACTGTGCAGCGCCATTTTGGGCGAGCATCCTATTGATGTGAGCTTGGAACAAGGCTGCGCTCGGTGGCCATCTCCTATGCCTGGCTCGAATCGGGCGTCAACGGGCGGCTGGTGCCGCCGACGAAATGCTCAGCGAAGGTGACGGCCTATCAGGATGACATTGACGAGAATGGGGCTGCTCGGGTGAAGATCGAAACCTTTGCGCTCGAACGCTGGATGGCGCGCCACGAGCTGAACGTCAAATACGACATTGCCAACGGCATCCTACCGCTCAAGATCAATATCTGCTGGCCTTTGAACCGGAAGCGGAGCGCGCCGCCACGCTGGAGCGGCTGCTCAATCTGCCGCTGGGCTGGCGAAGCCGTGGGGACGCACCGCCTGCGCAGCCTGATTGCCGCCACCTGCACGTCGGTGGCGCCAGAGCAAATTCTGGTGACCACCGACGCCATCGAGGCCAACTTTCTGCTCTTCAACACGCTGCTGGAGGCCGGTGATCATGTGGTGGCGGTCTATCCGGCCTATCAACAGCTTTACAGCGTACCGCGCTATTGGCTGCGACGTGTCGCTCTGGAAAGTGGATGCCGACAGCGACTTCCGCTATGACATCAGTCCGAAAACTCAAGCGGCTGCTGCGCCCCTGCGCGGCTCATTGTGATCAACACGCCGCACAACCCTCGCGCCATGCTCTCCGCAGCGGAGGTGCGCCAGAGTCTATGCGCTGGCCGGAAAGCGGTGGGGGCGTGGGTGCTGTGCGATGAGGCGTACCGCTGGATCGACGTGCCGGGCGGCGACGGGTTTGGGCCGCCCATGGTGGAACTGGGCAGGCGCGGCCTCAGCGTGGGCACCATCTCCAAGCCCTTTGGCCTGCCCGGTTTGCGCCTGGGCTGGATGGCCGGTCCGGCCGATATTGTGACCCAATGCTGGCACATGCGCGACTATGTTTCGCTGAGCCGGCAAAACTCGGTGGCACATTACGCTGGCCTTCAAACATCGCGAAAAAATTGTGGCCCGCAACCGCCATCATTGCGCAAAATCTGGCGGCAACGCGTGGATCGCCGCAGCATTGACTTCCTCCTGGCGTCCGCCGCGCGGGGTTGCTGGCGCTGCTGCAATATGATCTTGCTATAGATTCCGCCGCCCTGGCCGACAAGCTGGCCACCAGATGCGCAGCGTCATGCTGGCCCCCGGCGCGGCCTTTGGGTATGAGTCCTGTTTGCGCATCGGTATTGGGCAGGATCCGGCCATCTTTCAAAAGGGTTGGACGCGGCAGCGGCATGTTTCGACGAGATCGCGTCAAAATTGTAGGGCGATTTTCCTAAATCGCCATCTGAGAATCGACAACGCCGTAATCTCCATTTTTCTGCTTTGATCGTCATTCATAACTAATTTCTGCTGCGAAGTCAATTTCTACCGCCAAGAGCGCGAAGCGCAAAGAGGCTCAGAGGTTGTTCTTTGCGAATCTTTGCGCTCCTTGCGGTGGTAAAGCCGTTTCGCAACAAGTGCTACCTAGTACATAGCGGCTCATATAGACCCATATTTTGACGAGCAACCAGAAGTTCGACTTCTCTGAAGTCGAACTTCTTAATATCGGCCCACTTGTGCCGTCGTTTACCTAGGTTTCCCTGCACGACTGAGGAGGCTTCAAATCCATCATGCACAACTATCCACGACCCTAATTTTTCTACCCCGGCGAGCCTTTGGCCGAAAACGAAATCCGCTTGACCGCGCTGGGGACAGGCATGCCCTTTGCGCAGCGCACCCAGGCGTCAACGGGCTGGCTGATTGGGTAGGCAATGGCGATGTTTTCATCTTCGGTTGGGGACCGGTTCGCGCGCTAATCTCAACGCGCTGGGCGTGCCCTTTACTCAAACTGGACAAAGTGTTTCTCACCCATCTGCGGCTGGACCACATGGGCGATCTCTCATCGCTCTATGCGCTGGGCATAGTGCTTGGCCGCTTTACACCGCTGCACGTGTGGGGACCATCTGCCGATGAAGAGCGGCTGGGGACGGCAGCGGCCTTTGGCGAAGGCCTTTGTCGAAGCTCATGGCGTGGGATATTGAGAGCCGCGTCAGCGTGGTCAACGTGGGGACGGGCGATCAGGCCATCTTTCATGAATTTGATTACGCGGCGCCGCGCAAGGAGGTTTACAACGAAATGGGGTCGTTATTATGGCCTTCCCGGCGTTGCGCATTTGGATGGCCCCAACAGCTATCGGCTGGATTGGAATGGGCTGTCGATTGTCTATTTAGGCGATGGCAAAGCCCAGCCAATGTATTGTCGAGAACGGGCAGAATGCCGATATTCTGATTCACGAGGCATTTGTCCCCACGCAAGCCTATGCCAACAAGACCTTTTTGCCCCTGCAAGTAGCCGCCAACATTTCACACGGCGTCCACTGTCCACCCCGCTCCGCCCAAACAAAATCTTTAGCCTGACCCGGCCGCATCTGCCCGTCCTCTATCATCTTATGTTGAGCGAGGACCTGCTGGTGCGCCCATCTTGGACGATCTGCACGCCGCCACCTATGATGGTCCCGTGGCTATTGCCCAGGATTTGATGGTCTTTAATATTAGCCAAGAGCGCATCACCCAGCGTATGGCGGTTGTCTAACCAGGCTTGGCCAGTGCCTTCGCATCGCGCTCATGAAGAGCGCCCGCCCATGGACCCACAGCCAAGATGCGTACCCTTTCCCCCTGGCTGGCCGAAGCTGAAATCAAGGTTGAAGGCGGACTAATGCGGAGCTGGATGCTTTGCAGCGCCAGTTGGGGCATAAGAGCTTTTCACAGACTTCGCAATATAATTTGCTAGGGGTCGATGAAATCCGCGAAATGGTCCAAAGTCCGATTTCGCGAATCTCGCGCGGGGCTGATGGCGATTAGCGAAAATTGGCCGTCATTACACAGCCCAACATAGGCTGTGTAATGAATTACCCTGCCCTCTCAAGGCTGAGACACGGGTTCGAATCCCGTATGCGCTACACAAAAAGCGGTCCCGCCAAATTGGTGGGACCGCTTTTTTATGCTCACGGTTGTCACAATTTAACATTTTTACTTGGATAAAAAATGTTAAATTGTGACAGAGCCAAGTATATATTGCCCCTACTGGAACAGACGGAACACCAATATTTTTCTGGCTGAAGCCATCACGAGCCGACTCTAAGAAATCACTCAAAAGATTCTGGTTCAATTGGTTTTATGGCTTCAATCCAAAGTTTGGGTTGTTGATCTTCGACCCCTTTTCGAATGAGTATAGCGTGATCGTGAATACGCCATAAATAGCGATTCGGTGCAATTCCCTCGTCAACTATTCCATACGAAGGCATCCCAGTCACAGTTTTGCGCAAATCAGCAAACGCCAACTCAAGTTGGTTGATCAACCCTTCATTATCGCGTAAGTAGTTGAGAACCTCTTTTGCCCAGACGAGTCGATACATTTTATGGCTGCTCGCGGTAAATGGCTAGCGCTTCTGTAAGCGTGTTGGCTTCTACATATTCGTTCTCCGCTTGCATCTGTGCTAGATCCGCCCGCCAAATACCTTGGTACATTTCTAGTAGCGCAACCATGTGATTCCACTGCTCAACACTCACCAAAACGGCGCGTTCGCGGCCACGCTGCGAAAGAATCACTGGCTCTTTATCCATTGCATCGAGAATTGAATCCTGTTCTTGACGCAAACTCGAAATTGGTCGAACCGGCGGGATGGAGCGGATTGGTTGTACATTGTGCATAGTCTTATCCTTTCTAGCAAAATCTGTACAGTTTCTGCTAGATTTTACCATCAATGAATCAAGATAGGCGAATTAGTGGCGGCGGCGCCTAAGACCAATTGACTCAGCATAGAACTCAAATCGAAACCAGTGCGGGTCGAATAGACCATATCCGTTAATTATGCGGCCCTATTTTGGGGCGGGAAATCTATTTCAGGGCGTCACCCATCCCGATCACCTCATTTTTCCGCACCCCAAACCCAATCCACCAAAACCAGAAGAACGTGGGAATCAGCCACAGCGCGACCATGCCCCAGATCACGGGCGCAATGCCGCCCAGTGTGTCCACGGCCCAGCCGGTCAGGGCGGCTCCCAAGGCGCCGGCAATGGTGAAAAGCGCAAAATCGGTGGCAAAGGTGCGCCCGCGTACCTGCTCCGATGTGCTTTGATAAATCAGTTGTGTCGAATAGACCCAAATGGCGCCGGTTCCCAATCCGCGGATCAGGCAGCCCAGCAGGAAAAACCAGAATGGGCCCAACAGCCCGGTGAGCGCCGACCCGGCCAGCCCAATCAGATAGCAGACCCCAATGGCCAGGCGCAGTCGCCGCTCATCGTCGCCCGTAAACCAGCGGCCCAACAGCGGACTAATGCCGGTGCCCACGCCCACCATGGCGTACATAATCCCCAGCCCAATGCCGCCGCCCACGCCATACACATAGCGACTTTCCGATAGCGCCACAAAGAGCACTTGAAACGGCACAAACATGAGCAGGGAAACAAACGATTTGTGCAGCACAATGGCCAGCAAATCGCGGCGGTTGAGCAGATATTGCAGCCCTTCCACATAGGTGGCCAGCACGCCGCGCATACCGCGTTGCTCCGTTTGGCTGATCGGCGGCTGCACGTACCGAATCTGCATGATCATCCAAGCCGACACAAAGAAGGTGAGCGCATCAACGCCAAAAGCCGTGTAGACACCAAAGCTGCCGGACACAATACCGCCAATAGCCGCCCCAAAGGCCAACATGGTGGACCAGGTGGCCGAAGAAAGCGTGTTGGCTGCCCCCAATTCATCCTCACGCACCAAATCGGGCAGAATAGCGCTGCGGGCTGGAAAAAAGAGACCGCCGATGCCCAGTTGCAGCGTGGTGAGCACGTAAAGCAGCCACACGTCGCCCGCCTCGCGCACCAAGAAGAAGCCCAGCACAACGAGACCGCGCAGAATATCCGACCAGATCAGAATCTGCTTGCGATTGTAGCGATCCGCCGCCACGCCGGCCAAAAGGCTCACCAAAAAGGGCGCCACCATGCGCAGCACAAAGAGCCCACCCACCGCCGCGCCCGAGCCGGTCAGCCGCGCAATCAGCGTGGCCGATGCAATCAAGTTGAACCAATCGCCCAACATGCTCACAATTTCGCCCAACCAGATGTAGCGAAAGTTGGCGTTGCCGCGGACCAACTCGAGGTAACCAGTTGTTTTCATACACGCTCGATTTTGATCAAACCGCAGATTGCGCAGATTTCACAGATTTGTGCCAAAGAGTCACAAGTGAATCCAAGAAAGAATTTGGAAAAAGAATTGTTGGTGTATAGTACCTACTGGATGATCAACAGATTGCACAGATTTTATGGATTACAATGAGAAAAATCTTTTTAATCTGTGTAATCTGTTGATCATTACTCAAAACTTTCACGATATTATTTAAATCTGCGTCATCTGCGCAATCTGTGGTTGAAAAGTATTACGTCCGCTGTTCCCAACCGTCATCATGCTGCGCAAAGCGGCGGTGCAGTTCATCAATGGTTTCCGCACCGAGCGGCGGCAGTGTGTTAACCCATTCGATGTTTGACTGCATGTGGGCCGGGTTGCGTGTACCCACGATGACCGTGTCGACCGCCTCGTGGGCCAGGGTGAAACCCAGCGCCAGCCAGATCCGATTAGCGGGCGCGCTGGGCAGCGGACCATCCTGCTGCATAATGCCGGCGCGGCGGAAATATTCGGCGGCGTAGTCGCTGGGGCTGCTTTGGGCGCCCCACGCTCCGTTGGCAATGGGCCGCTTGATGATCAGCCCCATGTTTTGCGCTTGCACTTGGTCAAAAAGCTGGGTGTGCGCGTGCTGATCCACTAGGCTGAAGCTGGTTTGCAGCGTATCGAAAATGCCGCTGTTGACCGCCCACGCCGCCGCCGCGTTGTCGCCGCTGTAGCCGATAAAGCGTATTTTGCCCGCCGCGCGCGCCTTTTGCACTTCATCAATCACATCACCTTTTTCCAGCACGTCGATGCCGCACGAGTGAAGCTGCATCAGGTCGATCACGTCGGTCTGCATGCGTTGCAGGCTGCGGTCGATGCTGTCGCGCACGGTCTGACGCGTCCACGGCTCGCCTTCGTAGCCGCCAGCGACGTGGCCGCATTTGGAGGCCAGCACATATTCGCGGCGTCGGTGCGCAACGGTGCGCCCGATCAGCTCTTCGCTAATGCCGTAACAGGCGGCGGTGTCGAGGAAAGTAATGCCGTTATCCAGCGCCGTGTTGAGCACGCCATCGGCTTCGTCGATCTGTTCCATGGTTAACTGGTTGCCAATTTCGGCCAAGCCAACGCCGAGCCGGCTGATGGTGAGGCCGGTCTTGCCAAGGGTTCGTTGTTGCATGGGGAAGGTCCTTTCGTGTGGAGGGGATATTGAGTATTGAGTGTTGAGTCAATGTCGTTAAGTCAGCAGTGCTCAGTGCTCAGTTAGCCGTAGTCAGTTCGGAGCTCACACTAAATACTGGGTACTGAAAACTGTCCATGCGGGACACCAAACCGCTTAACTTACTGACATGGAGTGTTGAGTAACGGGTTGACAGAGTAATTGGGTGGCGTGGGCGATTGTCGGTATTGCGTGTTGCGTATACTGGTTGACGGGCCGATTAAGCGGCTTGAAGTGCGATTTGTTGCATATATGGCGTATTTGAGAGGGTTAGACGGCTGGATGCGCTCAACCTATGGGGAAAATGCTCTCCCCGTTCCTTATCTTACCGTTTCCGCTCCGCCGCCTGGCGCTGGCTGCGGCTGCCGCGGTAGCCGGGCGCTTTGATCACGCAGAAGCGGCAGCGGTTCACGTCCAACATGCGCGTGCGCAGCCGTGGCTCGATCTGAGCCAGGGTGTCGCTGGTGGTGATCACCGTGGGCAGCAGCGCGTTGTAGCGGTGGTTGAGCAGTTGAAAGAGCTTTTCGCGCGCCCAGGGCGTGGCGCTTTCGGTGCCTAGGTCATCCAAAATCAGCAGCGGCGCGTTTTTGATCTGGTCAAAGCGCCGGTCGTAGGGCAGGGTGGAATCGGGACTGAAAGCGGCGCGCAGATAGTCGAGCAGGTCCGGCACCACCACAAACATGGCGCTATTGTGGACGCCCTGGCTGCGTTGGTTGGCAATGGCGGCGGCCAGATGCGTTTTGCCGCAGCCGTATTCGCCGGCCAGCACGAGCCAGCCTTTGGGCTCAACAGCAAACTCCTGGCATACCTTCACCACCTCTTTTAAGCCCATTTTCTCCTGCGCATTCAGATCGCTGCGGTTCACCGTAAAGGTCTCAAAGTGCTGGTCTTGATGCAGATTGAGCGTGCTCAGGTCGCTTTGCGACGGGTTGCCGCCCATGCGGAAGTCGGGCGCCGTGATAAACATCTGCGTCACCAAATGCACGTCGGACAGACGGCTGCGCAGGCGCGGCTCAATGTTATCCAGCCGCTGATTGGTAGTGATCACCGTGGGCAGGCGCGCAATGTAGCGGTGATTGAGAAGCTGGAAGAGCTTTTCCTGCGCCCACGGGCTGGCGCTCTGCGCGCCCAAGTCGTCCAAAATCAACAGCGGCGTTGCGCGCACCTGTTCGAACAGCTCGTCAAAGGATGTTTCACTATTGGGGGCAAAAGTGGCGCGCAGATGGTCCAGCAGATCTGGCGCCAGTTGAAAAAGCACGCGATAGCCCGTCACCAGGCAGGCGTTGGCAATGGCGGCGGCCAGATGCGTTTTGCCGCAGCCGTATGTCCCCATGAGCATGAGCCAGCCCTCGGGGTTTAAGGCAAATTCGCGGCACACCTGATACGCTTGCCGCAAGCTAAATGCCTGATCAGGCGGCAGATGCGATGGTTCGGGAATGAAGTTGTCGAAGGTCAGGTTTTGCAGCCCTTCCAGATTGCTCAGCCGATAAAGTCGGCGCGCCCGCCTTTCGATCACGGCTTCGGTCTGGCAATGGCAGGGCACCGCCTTGCCAAAGTCGGGGTGCCCCAGCGGCACGTCCAGCACAATAAAGCCCATATCTTTGCAGTCCGGGCATAGGGGCGCTGTCGGCAGGATGGACGGCGCCGGCGGGCGCGCTGCCGGCCTCGTTTCCGCGCTGGTCGCCGGATGGGTGAATGGGGGATGATGTCGTGGCGCAAGCCCTCGACGCCCATGCCTGCATCTTTACCCGATGATGATGTCGGAGAATTCGTCGGGGACGGTGTATTTTTTGCGCCGTTGCTCAGAATGTTGCCCAGGCTCTTCATAGCGCTTTGCGCCTTTCGCTCCAGAATCGCGGCCCGCTCCAGAGGTGCGGCTAGCGGGATCGCGGCCGTCGGTTTCCCATCGTTTTAACACTGCCTGAATGTAGCTCAGTTTGCGGGCATTTTGGCTCACCGCAATTTCAAACGCCTCTTCAATCCAGGCCGGTGAATAGCCCTTCTCCATGTCGCGCAATTGATCGGCGATCATCGGCGACATAAAGCCCACGTTCTGCTCATACATCACAAAAATGTTGGGTTGCTCCACGTGCAGCCGGGCGTTTTGCGGCAGCACGGCCAGCACCTCGCCCAACTTGCCTTGGCGGATCATGGCCAGCGTCTGCCGGCCCTTGACCGTGTTCATAAAATACCAATCTTCGACGACGGTCTCGGTCAACCAAAGTCGATCTCGGCGTCATCGGTTGGGGTGGGCGGCGCTTCAGCGGCAGTTCCACATTGCCATCCAGATCGGTTTCAATCTCCAGCCGCAGCAGCGTGTTGCGGGCCACGGCGCGGCTCAGCGCATCCTCCAGCACCACTTTGGGCGCACGCAGATCGTTGTCCTGCGTCAAGCTGGTCAGCAGCTTTTCATCGCTGCGCAGATCGTCGCCGCGCAGATAGCGCAATTCGCCACTCTGCTCGTTGAGCAGCCAGAAGCAGTGCAGCGTCAACTTCAGCTCGGCCATATCGTCGATCAGCGGCAGCAGATCGGTGAAGAAGTAATCGGGAATGATCACTTGCTTCATCTTTATCGGGAAAGCCGATAAACCCGGTTGTTTTTTGCGCAGCCATGTTCCCTACGCCGCCTCCTGTCTTCCGTATCCGTTTACATTACAGAACATCTGTCCCACACATTATAGCCGGAAACGAAATAAATTTCAACAGAGGATGGGAGTATCAAATTTTGGAACTACAGATTGCACAGATTTTGTCGGCTCCGAAAAAGAAATCTGTATAATCTGTGCAATCTGTAGTTAATAATCCAACTCCGTCCGATGGATTTCCATGTCGTTGAATTGGGTCAACTCTTTGCGGAAATAGAGGCTGACGGTGCCGGTGGAGCCATGCCGGTGTTTGGCCACAATCACATCGGCAATATTTTGGCGGTCGGTGTCTTCGATATAATAGTCTTCGCGATAGATGAACATGACGACATCCGCGTCCTGTTCGATGCTGTTGTGGACGATGATGTTGTTGGCTACAAAATTGTGATTGCCAGGAACCGTGAGATCATAGACTGGCTCTGTACCATCTGGATCTATGCTGGCAACCTGATCCCAATACACATCGCTTGTAGCCAAATCGTGCAACTCAGCACTACCCACAGCCTCTGCAACTTTCGCAGCTCGTTCCCGGCTCACATTCTGCTTAAATATAGTCATGCCTGCATACGCAGTCTGAATTCTGTCATGCAACTCCCTATGAGTTACACCATTTTCTTTCATAGCGGGTTTCACATATAACTGCCATATGTCCTTCGGGAGAACATCTCTATTTGTATTTGCTAATTTGCCGTTTAGGAAAGTCAAAACTGAATTGATTCCTTTTGTTTTATATGCACCCACGGCCCCGATTCTGTTACAAAAGCTGACACAGTCAGGAATGCCGCTGACGGTCACATGATACTGATCCTGGCCCTTTTCGCCTTGGGAATGTCGAGTAACGCGGGCATTAATACCAGTCCGAAGTAATAGTGTCTGTACATCCATAGCCAACCGTTCGCTGCTTGATGCATAATAGATGGCGGCTCTAGGAGACTTCCCATATGTCATTCGGACACAGCCGTCTGTACTCCATAAATGACGCAGGAAGAGCTGAATGGAATATGCTGACTGTTCAAATACAACAGAGGGAATAAACTTTTCTCCCGAACGTAGCCCCCAAATGCCTAACTCTTCCGCCCACTCGCGAATAGCGCTGTAAACCCCGTGTGTGTGATTACGGGTTGAAGAAAGATAGACTTGATACCATGAACGTTCTTTGGTGATGCGGGGTCGCACGTCATTACCGAACACATTCGATGCTAGCTTTGACACCGTTTCTGCTAAATCTAGCTCGCGCGTTGTGTATTGAATGGCATGTCCCGGGAGCATACAACCATCTCCAATCACATGACCGAGTAAAGCCAATTGGTCATTACTCATCTTTGCATTGGCGTTCACCTCAACACGACGTGGTAGTGCAATACGTTCTCCTATTTTGATCTGATCTAGGCGTTTCCACCCTTCAATTGTCAAGAATTTGTGATTAGCCGTGGCGCGAATGCTTCGCCCTAACTGCGTCTGCAAAGTGAAAACTTGCTTCTTCCCCGTACAAAATGCGTTCGTTACAATGGAGTGCTCCAATTTTAATGCTTTTGAGTTCAGACTGAATACCTCAAAACCAGCTTTACCAGATAATTCGGCAATAGGAACGCGTTGCCCATTACAAAGTGTCACCAACGAATCCCCGGTAAGACAGCCGCTTTCTCTCAAATCCGACAGCATAGGCCGCTTGTCGGCGCGGCTTTCGACGGCGCGCGGCTGAGCTGGCTGAAGCGATGACCGGCACGTTCAGCTCGCGCGCCAGCTCTTTGAGCGAGCGGCTGATGTAGCTGATCTCCTGCTGGCGGTTTTCGTTGCGGCTGCCAGTCTGGCCGGTCATAAGCCGCATGTAGTCGATGATCAGCATATCCAGGCCGTGTTCGGCGTAAAGGCGGCGCGCTTTGGTGCGGATGTCGCTGACGCTGGCCCCCGGCGTGTCGTCGATGAAGACCTGGCTGTTGGCCAGCGAGTTGGCCACCTCCAGCAGAATGGGCCATTCGTCTTCGTAAATCTGCCCCAACCGCAGCCGGTGGCTGTCGATCGCGTCTCCATGGAGAGCAGACGCTGCACAAGCTGTTCGGAACTCATTTCCAGGCTGAAGATGGCACGCGGGCGTTCAAATTCTGCGCCGCCTTTTGCGCCACGCTGAGCGCCAATGATGATTTGCCCATGCCCGGCCGCGCCGCCACAATGATCAGGTCGCTCTGCTGGAAGCCGCCCAGCAGCTTGTCCATGGCGTGAAAGCCGGTGGAGACGCCCATGAGCGTGTCCTGGTTGCGCGACAGAAAATCGAGCCGGTTGACCACATCCTGCATAACCGAGTGGATGGGCTGCAGGTCGCGGTGGACCCGGCTCTCGCTAATGCCAAAGATGATCTGTTCGGCGCGCTCCAGCACCTGGTTGGCGTCCTGGGTCTCGTCATAGGCCAGCTCCACAATTTTGCCGGCGCCGGCAATCAGCCGCCGCAGAAGCGCCGTGCGCTCCACAATGCGGGCGTAGTGATCGACATAAATCGAGGTGGGCGTGCTGGTGCTTAGGTCGGAAATGTAGGCCGGGCCGCCGATATCGGTCAACTGCTCGCGGCGCTCCAACTCATCCTGTAGCGTGACAAAATCGATGGGCTCACGGCGGTCGTTGAGCGCGAGCATGGCTTCGTATATCCAGCCGTGGCGTTCGCGGTAAAAATCTGCGGCGCGCAAAAAGTTGGCCACCTTGATCAGCGCATCGGGGTCGATCAGCAGGGAGCCCAGCACGGCGCGCTCGGCCTCCAGATTGGCGGGCACGCTCTTGACTAACGATTCGGAGGATAGATTATCGGGCACAATCATAGAGATACCTGAATGTATGATCAACAGATTACACAGATTCAAAAGATTTTTTGTAATCTTTACCATCTGTGTAATCTGTTGATCAACCTTCCCCCAATCTGTGGCATAACCTGGGGAGAGGGTGTGGAAAACTCTCTTCGGATAAAAACGGCGAGTACTGCAAAATGCAGCCTCGCCGTTCAAACGTTTGTTTCTGTTTTCGCTTTAAATGTTTCGTACGGGAAACTATTTATACTTGGCTCTGGCATAGATGAAAATCGATGACTCGACTACAATGGCGCCGTATCCTTTTTATCTATGCCAACCGCGATTATAACCGCAGATTGCGCCGATGGGCGCAGATTTCTTTGGGGCTATTGTTGTTGCCAATTAGCCCAGCGGATTGTCCAGATCCAGCCCTTCAATCAAATCCTTGAAGACGCCCAAATCTTCAT
The DNA here is from genome assembly GCA_041391125.1 of Caldilineaceae bacterium. Taxonomy (GTDB): domain Bacteria; phylum Chloroflexota; class Anaerolineae; order Caldilineales; family Caldilineaceae; genus JACKBC01. The sequence continues at coordinate 9,301 of JAWKON010000075.1, read as the reverse complement.
CGCTACTATCGTCAGGCTCGGTTTCGCCAGCGCCCTCGGCCAGGCTCATCTCTTCACCGGGCTCCATACCGGCCTGATCCATGACATCTTCGGCCACGTAAATGGGCGAATTGGTGCGCACGGCCAACGCGATGGCGTCGCTGGGGCGGCTGTCGATCTCGATGGTGTCGCCATTCAAATCGATGACAATCTGGGCAAAAAAGGTCTGATTTTCCAGCCCGGTCACCAACACGTGCAGCACTTCGGCGCCCAATGTTTCAATAATCGACTTGAGCAGATCGTGAGTCAACGGGCGCGCGGCATCCATGCCTTGAAGCTGGATTGTAATGGCGTCGGCCTCAAATGGACCAATCCAAATTGGCAACAAACGTTCCCCATCCTGCTCTTTCAGCACGACGATGCGATGATGGCTCATTAAACTGACGCGGATGCTGTCAATGGTCACTTCAATCATGTTTATCTCCAACTGCTGTCGCTACTCCAGCAATATCGAATCGGTTACAGCTTGCCACAGAGGGGGCAATCTGTCGCTACAGGTCGATTATAGCACATCTGGCGCAACGCGCCAATCGATTATTTCAGGATGCAGAAATTCATAATCAGTAGACCGCAAACTAACGGCGCATAGACCTACGGGAGGTGGCCGGCCAGTGAACGGTCTGACTGCGTTGGCGGCGGCCACCTCCCGGAGGTCGGCTCTACGGAGGGCTATTGCGATCTACTGATAATCAAACAGAATGGAACACAGATTGTACAAATTTGAAAGATTTACACAGATTATCGTCGCGCCACCAACACCTCGCGCTGCTTGATCACCCGGTCCACTTGATGGCCAAATTGGGCGTATAAATCCTCATCCAGCACACGCAGTGAACATGATTGTTGCACCAGCGCCGTCATTTCCGCGCGGCCAAACCGCGTGGCGTCCCAGGCCAAGGCCAAAGCGCCGCTGGGCGGCAGCAGCGCTTCCCACACCGGCAGCGCGCTGGAGAGCAGCGCATTCAGCTTGCCCTGGTGCTGGATGCCGTATGGCAAGTCCGTGACGATCAAGTGAGGTTTGAAGCCGGCAATGAGCTGCGCACTTTGCGCCGCATCGCCTTGGGCCAGGATGCATTGCTGGCGTTGGGCGGGCGAGGCATTGCGCTTGCCAATCTCAAAGGTCCAGCGCCGCCCCACCTTTTTGAGCCGCTCTTCTTTGACTGTGTGGTTCACGCGTTGCTGCTGGGCATATTGCTTAAAAAAGGTCACGGTGATGCGCACATCGTTCTCATCCTGCTCGACGCCAGCCGCGTCTGCCCCCATAAGCGCCGTAAAGAGCGTCGTGCCACCACCAGACAGCGGATCGAGCACGCGCAAGGCGTTCCAGGGGCGGTCCGCCAGGTCGCTGCTGTAGCAATGTTGCGAAGCCAGTGTATCAACAGCTCGGTGGTCTTGCCGATAGCGCCGCGTCATCACCAGATCGGGCGACCAGGCGGGGGTGAAGGCGGTGTCTAGCGGCTGTAAAAATGGCCCAGTTTGGCCACCCAGCGCTGCATAATAAATAAAGAACGCATCCAGCGTGGCCATCGCACCCAATTCATAGGATATTTCTGGCGTCAGTCCCCCTGGCAGGTTGAATTGTAAATAGCCGCGCCCGCCTAACTCAACGCGCCGCAAATCCGCAAGCTGCCGCCCCAATGGGCTCAGTTGCAGCTCCAGCAGCCAATAAATCGGCCAGCGCCGCATACTGCGTGCTGCGCTGTGGCGCAATCTGGGCAATCAAGGTGATGGGTGTCATGGGAGGAGCGGCCCTATTCATCGCGCCGCAGCAAATTGCGCGTCCGATATGCATCGGCGGCCTCGCGCACCAGTTGGGCATTGGCGGGGGCGTCGAACTCCGTAACCAGCCGGTCGGCCAACCAATCAGCTCTTCGTACGTGCAGCGCACCGTCTGCAGCATCTCGTACATTTGCAGCAGCAGCGCATTGGGACAGCGGTCAATTCGGCGCCCGCGCCAGATTGGCCGCCAGTTGATTATAGCCGGCCTCTGCCGCGATCTTCAAACTGTGCGTGCAGCGTCGCCGAATCTGCAAGTCCGCCGCCAACAGCTCACCATTGTGCGGCCTCAATGCAATATCCTGCACCGCCCGCCCGCTGGCTGCGCCAGGTCGGGCATATTTTCTAGAATGGGGCATGGGGTTTGTTGGTTCATGTTGGTTTCTTTTGTGGAGTAAGGAGTAAAGGAGTAGGAGTAAGGGTAAGGAGTAAGGAGTAGGGAGTAAGCGGGGCGACGATCTACCGCCTACTCCCTACTCCCTACTCTTCCTACTCCCTACTGCCTACTCCCTACTCCTACTCCACTACTCCTACTCCCCTGCACTTCCGGCTCCCAATCAAAGAACAATTCATGGGCGGCTTGTCTTCGATTTGGGCGGTTTCGTGGCGATGGAGCAGGGCGGTTTTGACGATCAGGCGTAGGCGGGCCCAGTTGTCTACTTTGACGCCGACGGGGGTGGGGCGTTCGCCTTTGGCATAGGCGGCGGCGTTGCGGCCAATGGCTTCAAAATGGGCCAGCGTCAGGCTCGGTGATTGGGGAAACAGTTCCAGGTTGTGCAGAGGGAAACGTTGCGCTTTTGAATTACAGTGGTGCCGCGTTACAGGCCAATCGCGCCGAGGCCGCGAGCCCAAGGCGCCTTTCTTCCATGTAAGCCCTGCGATAACGCAATCGGACGAGCGATAAATCTTGACCACGCAGCCAAAGAGCCCTCTTTGGCCACGCCGTCAATGGCGGCCAGCACATCCGCGTGTTCCAGCCCATTAATGGTGCGGGTGAGCGCCTTGCCAAAGGCCGGCCCCACGCCCACCTGTTTCGGTGCGGCTGCCTTCTTTGGGCGAATAAAGCTCGGCAAATTAAGCATGGGTTCGCCGATCTGGTCGGCAATAAAAATCGCGCGGAGCTGCACCTGCGGCAGCCGCTGGATCTCGGCCCAGCGCTCCTTTTGCGCCGCGTCGTCCAGCCGATAGCCGGTGCCGGGCCCGATGTAGTCATTCACATCGTTGATGCCGCTGCGTACGCGGAACTGCTTGTCGAAAATGGCCGACGGTTGCAAATAATCGCCGGCCACGCGCTGTTTGCCCATGGTCAAAATATTCTGCGCGGTTTTGTGGAAAGCGGCCTTTTCCAGCGCGTCCACAATGGTGAGCATGGTGCGGTCGCTTTCCAAAAACGCATCCGCCGCCGCCAGATCGGCCACCAGATCGCGCTCGGGCATTTCGTCGCTGCTGTGGGCATAAACGGCGGCCTCCACTTTACGTGATCGGCAATATGGCAGGGAAGCCCAGCCCGACGTAAACGGCCTGAATGGCGCTGGCCGCTTTAAGCGGATGGTAAGCGCCTCCTCCTCTGTAATCGGGCGCACGCCGCCATCGACTTGCATGTCGCTGTAATATGTTGTAATCGTCAAAATCTTCAGCGTATCAAAATTGCCGCCGCCAAGAAAGGTACATGCGTTTGGGAATGGCGCTGTAGCCCGAAAAGATAAAGTCAGCGCCGAGGGATAAATTGGGGCATGAGCTTGGCGTTTTGCGGATGTCCGAATGCGAAGCCAGCGCATCGTTGCCAGGAGCCACTTCCAACCCCAACATGGCGGCCAGCAAATTTTCAGCCAGCCACGCCGCCGCACCGCCGAGGCAATGACTCGGGCAGCGCAATGCACGAAATGGAGCCATTTTGGATGCCCTGGCTGCCCGCCCCGCGCGTCACCAATAGACAGCGCGCCTCCAAATAGAGCATGGAGCAGCCCTCGGCGTGCCCCATGAGCGCCTCCGAGCCGGTGCCGGAAGTAAAGCGCACCTTGACGCCGCGAACGTAGGCCGAAGCCAGCAGCACTGCTGGACCACGGCGTGTCGTCGCCATCCACAAAGTGCGCTCTGGTGCCATGTGAACCGACAGCGTCTCGGCATAGGTGGTGAGCCCCTTCATGGCCAGCCGCAGCCCCAGCGATTCCTCAACGGCGCACTGGGTCATCACGCCGCCGCGGCCGGTTTGGGCGCCGATGAGAATGGCCAGCGCATTGAAGGGGGCGTTACGCGCCACGCGCACGGTGGTCTCCACTTCGGCAAAGCCGCGCAGAGCGGCTTCGGCGGCGTCGGCGGCCAGCAGCGCCGGATGTTCGCGCCAGTTGGTCACGTGGGCCTGGTTGGCGGGGGTGCGGCGCACGCGCATTTTGGCCAGCCCCATCATCATTTCCAGCACGTTCATGTGCCGAATAATTTCAACTAGTTTGGCAGGCGTAGAGCCAGCGACTAGTTTCCTTACGGTATTTTGTGGTACATTAATGTCCACCAACATTTGGGCTACCCTTTGTGAAGGAGTGGACATGGCTTCTTCGGCTATCGTTAAGTCCAAGCTGTGATCGGCAATAAAGAGATCCAGCATGTCGAAGTCGGCGCGCGGCTTCCCATCCAACTCCACAACGCGGCCATTTTCCAGGCGCAACGAAGGCTGTGGATCGTGAGGGCTGTCGGTCACGATCAGCCCGGCTTCGGGCCACTCCTCGACAAATGTCTCTTTATTGACCGGCCGTTCAGAGAGAATTGCAAAACGGGTTGAATGGCGTGTAAAATTCATAAAAATGCGCTAACTTTCTCTGTTTTGGATCATTGCTAAGGTCAATAGACGAATTCGACAGTTGATTGTAAACTATACCGGCGGTTGTTGCTTGGGGAAACCGTGGGCGATAAACGCGTTTGGGGAATCCATTGCTTACAGCCATCGCTCTCTTTTGCGTATGAGCAGATCGCAACGGCTAGAAATGACGCTGGATTCCACACTCGGGACCGGCGTCTGTATCGCCAACGCCGTTGTGGTGTATTGAGTATAGCATGAATTGCTTTGCGAGGTATAAATTGTTAGAGCGGCTGATAGATTGGATAAATATTAAAATTCAATCGTGGAGGCAAAGCCAAACCAGGTCGATGGATGGCGCCGCGGAAGATTCTGCGACGAGCAGTTATGATCTGCGGCACAATCCGTTTTTGCTCAACATCAGCCATGAGCTGCGTACACATATGAATGGCGTGGTGGGCATGGCGGACCTGCTGCAAGAGACCACTCTGTCGCCGCAACAGCGCGAATATGTGCGCACCATTCGCAGCGCCGGCGATTCGCTGCTGCACATTGTGAATGACATCCTGGATCTCTCCAAGATTGACGCCCACACTATGAGCCTGGATGCTCACCCTTTTGACTTGCAGCAGGCCGTTGAAGGCGCCATCGATTTGGTGACGGCCAATGCCTTGGCCAAAAGTACGGAGATCTATTATTGGATTCAGCAAGATGCACCGGTCATGCTGATTGGTGATATGATCCGCCTGCGCCAAATCCTGGTGAACTTGCTTTCCAACGCAGTCAAGTTTACCCAAAATGGCGAAATCGTCGTCAAAATTGACGGCCAGCCAAAGGGTGATAACCGACATCAGCTTCATTTTACTGTCAGCGATACCGGCATCGGCATTCCGACTCAAGAGCAGGAGAGTTTGTTTCACCCCTTTCGGCAGATTGACCCTGCGCAAAGTGGCAACAGTATGGGCGCCGGATTGGGATTGGTGGTCTCTAAGCAGCTTGCCCAATTGATGGGGGGCGATATATGGTTGGAAAGTACGGTGGGGCAGGGGGCCACCTTTCATTTCACCATTGATACCGAGAGTGTTGAAGCTTCGACCTATCAACACCGCAACACAGACCGCTATTTGCGCAACCGGACCGCTCTGGTCATTGCCGGCAAGGCCGCCAGCCGTGAACCGTTGACGAATTATTTAGAGCGATGGGGCATACAGGTTTTGGCCACGCCTGATGTGGCCGCCGCGCTGCCGTTGCTGCAAAGCGAACGGCCCATCGACGTGGTGATCTTTGACGCCGCCCTGGCCGATGGTCCATCGGCCAAACAGGACATGCAGAATCTAGCCGATCAATTGGCCAACCTGGAACTGTATCAAGCCACGCCGGTGATTGTCCTGGCGCCAATTTATGATCACAGCAAATATGCCGCCTTTGAGGGCCGCGCTGCGGCGGATGCGTCTCTCCAAAGCCAAGGGGCTGGTGACGACGCGCCTATGTTGGTGAAGCCCCATCGGTCGGGCAAGGTGTTTTGTTTGGCCAAACCGGTGAAAATGTGGATGCTACACGAGCGCCTCGTACAGCTTTTTGAAGGTGATGCTCTTGTCTCTGCGCCGGTGTCGCATACCAAAGCGCCGGTTGCGGCAAGATCTCTGCGCATCTTGTTGGTGGAAGATAATGCGGTTAATCAGATGGTGACGCTGCGTATCTTGGAGCGGCTTGGTTACCAGGCTGACCTGGCGCGTAATGGCGCCGAAGCTTTGCAAGCCGCACACCGCTGTCAATACGACCTGGTGCTTATGGATATTGTGCTCCCAGATATTGACGGGGTGGAGGTGACGCGACGACTGCGCGCCCTGGAGATAAACAGCCCGCGCCAGATCATCGCCATGACGGCCACCGCGGCGCCTGCCGAAATGGAGAGAGCCATGCAGGCCGGCATGGAAGGATACATTACCAAACCGTTTCGTCTCAATCAGGTTAAGGACTTACTTTTACAGACGGGGCGCGCCGTGGCCCAAAAATAAGTTCAAATTTCCCCCATCTTTGTCTGTACTCTCCCCTACAAATCCGTACCCCTCCGCGCTGTCAAAGCGTTTTTCTAAGCACTCTCCTTCCACCTCATATCATATCATATCTTTACGTTGCTTGTTAGATCCCATATAACATGCCCTTGAGCAACAAGATTCTGTTGCGAAAGGGTTGCCCACCGCCAGGAGTGCAAAGCTTCGCAATGAGAACATTCTGAGCTTCCTTTGCGCTCTTCGCGTTCTTGACGATAGAAATTGACTTTTGCAACAAGAATTAACAGTTTAACAGGAAATTTTGTGGTTGACACCGCCGAATTTATTCGGCGTCTGTCAAAGAAAACCGGCTTAAGCCGGTTTGCCGTAGCAGCCACCGGTTTTAACCGGTGGTGGGATTGTCAACCACATGAGATCCCAAAGAGCCATGAAATCTTTAAAATCTGTGCAATCTGTTGATCAAAATGCCTTTTCCAAAAATTTACCGAAATCACTCACTCACAAACGTCAGCTTCACCTCGCCAAATTGCAGCACTGAGGGGCTGGCCGTCACCTTAAAGCGCACCCACAGCGAACCGGAAACAGCTTGCGGCGTATCGGTCGAAATGTTGACGCAGGCATCTTTATCGGTGAGCTGCGTCGCGTAGCTTTCAAAAAGCAGCGCGCTGCCGGTCATTTTGTTCACCTGATGCACACCGGCCTCCTGAATCCCGGCCAGCACACCCAGCTCGGCCGACTTTTCGCCACTATAGCAGAAGCTCAACATTTGCAGCTTTTGCGCATTACCCACCACCTGTGATGGCACATCCACCGGAATATAGAGGAATTCGGTCGCCACATTGACGGCCCGCGTCACCTCCAGCCGCCCATTGCCGCGGGCGGCCAAGATAGCATCGCTCTGCCCGTCGGACTGCATCATGTTGAACGCACTCACCTGCACCACAGTGGGACCGGGGTTGGTCAAGCGGCCTGCTTCCACGGCGTGCAGCGCATAGGGCGCCGGCAGAATCTCAGTGGCGCTGCCCAGGGCCTCGAAAGCCTCTTCGCCATCTTTGCGCACGGCCACGGTCAGGAAGCGGCGGTCACCGTTGAAAGCACCGGCCCCGGCATCAATCTGCGTCATGAACAGCCCGTTGACCACCGACACATTCTCCACAATGAACTCAATCGTCACCGGCTGCAAAACGTTATTGTTGTCCGGCCCCAGAAGCTGAAACTTGAAATCATAGGCGCCATTGGCCGGGGCGCCGTTATCTGCAAGCTGGCCTTGATAGGAGAAGCCTGTCCCAATTTCGCCCGCCAGCGGCGCCATCACCTGATACCCCGCTGAACTGACCGGCAGCGGATTCACCCCGATCACCGCAATCATCACCGCCACGAGCATAAAGAAGAAAGAGCGTACCTTTAACATGATTGTTATCCTTTCAAGAAATAGAATTGGTTCTTTGGAATTTCATATGGTTAACCCGCTTTGGTTTCGATACGGCTGCCAACGGCCGCAGCCTACTCAACCGCCGCTTCCTTTTCAATCACATGAGATCTCGTTGAACCACAGATTTAAAAGTTGTTGATTTACCAAAGTTATACTGCGGTTGAGATGAGAACCGGAGTTTTCCATTGGCTCAATAGGAGTAATGAAACTCCGGTTCTCATTCAGAGCTGAGTATAGTATTGACAAGGTGACAAAGCCGCAGAGTTGACGGACAGCAGCGTTACCAAATTGCCCGCTAGATGACCTCACCCTGTCATCCTGTCACCTTGTCATTTTTAATTGTAAAACCCGGTCCAAGAGCGGAAGCCCGCATTCGGATTGCTGCCATTATTGGTCTTATAGCGTTCCACCTTGCGGCGGCGCTTTTTGCCCCCTTTGTGCTTCCAATATTTGACCGTCCCTTGCGGCACAAACTGCTGGATCAGCGGGTGCTGCACATAGAACCACTTCCAGCCAAACCAGTAGGCCCAGTAGAAGTGAAATACCTCCGCCGTGGACTGGCAGGAGCCGGTGATCGAGTGCGAATACTTGCGCTTGGCCGTGCCGCTCGAACGCACCAGGCTATACCAGATGCCGTTGTCGCAATAGTTGATGCCTTTGTCCAGACAATAGGCGTTCTCGAAAGCCTGGGCGCCATTGCCACCGCAGATACTGATGGCGGCGGCCGTGGGCGGCGGTGTGGCCACAATGCCGCCGATGCCCGCAATTGAGCCGGCTGACTCGATCAGGTCGCGGCCGCGCAAGAGTGTGCGTATCGAATCCTCCTCCACGTCGTCATCTAAATCGATCAGCATCTGCGGCACCGGAATCTCTTTGCCGGTCACCGCCAGATACTTTTGCAGCACCGAGCGATCATCGTCCGCCGTTTCGGGCAGACGCTGGCCAGCATGCAGGTCAATAAACTCGCTGTAGCTGACCTCACCCAGTTGCGGAATGGCCTCAAATACAACCTGGTGATTCTCGGCCAGCGCAAAGCGGCCCAACTCATAGCGCCGCGGCCCCGGCATCCGGGACGCAATGGTCAGCTTCTCCGGCTGCGCCGCCATTTCCATCCGCGTGGCCATCTGCATGGGCTGCTCATCCGCTTGATACCAAGCAAAGCTCGCCGCATTGGCCTCAGCCACCAGCAGATTGCCGGCAACCTGTTCATCAGCCACCGCCATCATGCTGCGCTCAGCACCCGTCTCG
>JAWKON010000074.1:0-39830 GCA_041391125.1 Caldilineaceae bacterium | reverse complement strand
GCAGGGGAACGCCGCGCGGATGCAGCGCTGTCCACGGGTAGCCGTCCACGGGCGCGACCAGCCGCGGCGCGGCCCATTTCGCATCATCATGATCGGGCGCCATCCAATTTTCGGCCAAATTGAGATCGCGCTCCTCCACGCCCGTGCCATAAATAGAGACGCGGGGTACATTAGCCGCAAAGGAGCGGTCGCGCTGCACCCGCCAATGCAGATCGGTGGCCAGCGCGCTCAGCCCATCGCAAACCAGGTGCGCCAACAGACCGGCCGCGCCGCGCTGCAAATAGGCAAAGTGCGAATAGCCGGGCTGATAGACCTGCACGGCCAGCGTGTTGACGCCCGCCTGCAAATAGGCCGCCACCTCTAGGCAGTCGACCTGCTGGGCGTGCGGATAGCTGCGCGCCGGTCCGCGGGCCACAAACTGGCCGTTGATCCAGAGCTTGTAGCGGCTGTCGGCGGTGATGAAAAGCTGCGCCTGTGCGGGTTTTTCGGCCAGGGACCAGCCCGCGGGCGAGCGAAAGTTGAGATACGCTTCATGCAAATCGAACGGGTGATCGGAGCCAATCCAGACGGCGTGCGGCGGGAAATTTAGGGAGGAAGTGGTCATTGATAATTCGGTTTCAGAATTGGTGTACGAAGGTTATTTCAAAGGTGGTATAACCACGAAGAATTCACGAAGGGCAGCCAGCCAATTCTTGTTTCTTCGTGGCTCCTTCGTGTAACTTCGTGGTTCATAAGTTCGAATGCGCTACTGAGATCGCTGCAACTGCAACGCACGGCTGACTACCCGACTGCAAGTTTGAGGCGTTCTGTAGCCGTGCATCGCAGTCTTCGCTACCGCTGACTCCCCGACTGTGAGTTTGGGGTGCTCTGCCGCCGTGCATCGCAGTCTCCGCTATTTGGATGCGGCACTGCCGTACTTTTCCGCCAGCTGATTGGCCAGCCGATAGGCGCGCTGCAAACGTTGCGGCGGGATGTCCGGCTGCACAAAGTGGCCGGTGTTGAAGATAAAGCCGCCGCCCGCTGCATAAATGGCGAAGCGCTCTTCGATGTAGCGGTCCAGCTCTTCGCCGTCGTGGCCGTAGAGTCCATCCACCACGTCCAGCGAGCCGTAGATCACGATTTTATCGCCATATTCATCCTTGATTTGGCGCGGGTCCATGCCGGCACTCTCCTGTACGGGGTGCATGAGCGTGTAGCCCATTTCGATGATGTCGTCCATCACGTTGAGGATATAGCCGTCCGGAGTGCAGGTTGACGTGGATGCCGCGGCCGCGGATGTGCTGGGCCACGCGCATGGCGTAGGGCTTGATCATGCGCCGCCACATGCGCGGCGAAAAGAGCATGTTCTGGTTGCTGCCCCAGTCGTCGCTGAGCGTCACAATGTCCACCCCGGCGTCGATGCAGCTATCGGCCAGCCCGCACAGCCAGTCGGCATAGCGGTCGAACCAGGCGTGCATCTTGTCCGGCTCCAGCGCCAGATTGGCCCAGCAATTTTCAATGCCCAAAAAGGTGCTGGTCCCCTCCACAATGCCCCACAGGTGCGCAATGATGGCGCGCCGGCTGCCCTGTTGCGCCACCGCTGCGGCTACGTTGACGCCGGCAAAATCGGGGTTCCAGTCCATAAAGGTGATCCAATTGGGGTCGTGCGGGTCGCCCAGCTCCAATTCAGCCAGATCACCCACGTCCACTTTGCGGCCAAGCTGGTTCGGATAGGGTACAAAGCCGATGAACATGTCGATGTTATATTCGTCGAGAAAGGCCTCCCGCGTGCCATATTCGGCGTTGAGCATTTCTACAAACTGCTTCTGATAGAGCATACAGTCCAGCGGTGTGCGGTCGGTGGGCTGGCGATTGAGCGTGGCGAGCACGCGCTCTTTTCCGTTCATGGGATTGGTCCTTGGTCGGATGGTCGATTGGTCCGGTGGTCAATTGGTCTGGTGGTCCTGAGTCCACAGTCGGTCTATCAAAATACGACGATGGAGAGGGAGGGTATGCTGATTGGCGCCGTCGGTTGGGTCAAAAAAGGCGTAGGCTTGCCCTTCACGGAGATGGGCGTTGTCGAGTTCATCCGCCACCGGGTAGTGAAAGACGTGGCAGTGAATCTCATTCTCAACATAAAGGCCAATATAGGCAAGTTTTTCAGCGTCAAGCTGGCAGCAGAGTTCCTCATCCACTTCGCGCAAAATGGCCTGTGCGGGCGATTCACCGGCTTCTAGCCAGCCGCCGAAGAGGCCCCAATGGTTGGCAAAGGCCACGCGCGGATGGTCGTCGCGCAGCTGCATGGCAATTTGGCCATTGGTCTTTTCGAGTAGGATGACGGCGCCTGCGCGTTTTGTCTTTGTCATTGAGTAAGGTTTCTCCTTTTTGGGGGCTTGACCCGCCGCCATTGCTATGATAGACTGTGCCTCAACAATCGATCAAATTTCCAAACCCAACCCAATTATGCAGCGCTTTTTTGTACTTCCGCAACTTACCGAACAGACCCATACCATCTTTACCACCTGTGGTATGGCCACCCAACTCAGGTGCGCACCGTGAGCGAGCTCATGAGAGCGATGTGAGGAAGTACGCATTTTCTCTGAACCCAGCCACAGGCGCACCGCCTGTGGTTTTTTGTTGGTTTCAAAACAGCCACAGGCCCCAGCGTCTGTGGCTGTTTTTTGATAGTGTGGAAGGAGCCTCTCCCTCCCCCTTTCCCCCTCCTCTCCACAAGTGGAAGGAGGGGGTAAACGCACAATGTGCGTCAAGAGAGAGCGGCCCCCCTCACCCAAGGAGCCAACCCATGAGCGCGATTTCGGTCCACAACTTACACAAATCGTTCCGTACCAAGCGCAAGGCTGCCGGCTTTAAGGGCAGCCTCGCCGCCCTGTGGCAGCCGGATTGGCAGACAATAGATGCCGTGCTGACATTTCATTTGAGATGGAGAGCGGCGAGCTACTGGGCTTTATTGGCCCCAACGGGCCCGGCAAGTCGACGACCATCAAAATTCTAACCGGCATTCTGCACCCCAGCGATGGGCAGGCATCGGTGCTGGGCTATACGCCGTGGGTCGACCGCCAGCAGCTTGCCTATAACATTGGCACGGTCTTTGGCCAGCGCCCGCAGCTCTGAAGTATCACCTGCGGCCATGGACACGTTTTTACCTTTTCGGCAAAATTTACGATCTGGACAACCGCACCATTGAGCAGCGCATTGGGCTGCTGGCCGAGGCTTTCCGGGAATTCAGCATCTGCTGCAAACGCCAGTGCGCAAGCTTCTCGCTGGGCCAGCGCATGCGCTGCAAGTGGCAGCTTCGCTGCTGCACAAGCCGCAGCGGCTGATCCTGCTAGACGGAAGCCCTCCATTGGGCTGGATGTGAGGTAGCCAAGCAACATCCGCGACACCATTTGCGCATGAACGAGCAGGAGCAGGTGGGCGTCCTGCTCACCTCCCGCGATACCGGCGACATTGAGGCGCTCCTGCAAGCGCGTCATCATCATCAACCACGGCCAGATTGTCTATGGGACAAAGTGTCGGCGCTCAAACGCTCCTATCTCACCTCCAAACAGGTGGACGTGCGCTACGCCGAACAGCTTCCCGCCGATTTTCAAGTGGCCAGCCGAAATCCTCAAAGCCATCGCCTACGGCGCCAAACGCGCCGACGCGCACCACGCCCGTCGAATCCGTCGTCGCCCGCCTAGCCGCCGGCAGCCTGGTCGACGTAACAATTTCTGATCCCTCGCTGGAGGAGGTGATACGCGTGATTTATGGGCAGGGGGAGGGGATGACAAGGTGAAAGGGTGACAAGGTGACAAGGCAGCCCCGTAAGTCCATCTGAGTGGACATGTGTGGCCAGCCAGGAATTCATTCCTTGGCGAGTCCATCAGCCGGGAAATGATTCCCTGGCGGCTCAACGAATAGTCACCTATCGTCCCTATACCTCCACATCCAGTACACGCAACCCGCAACTCGCCACCCGCAAAAGGATTTCACCATGTCCAAATACATCGCCATCTTCCACATCAGCTCAACAACAACTTCGCCTACATAGGCATTTCTCATGGGCGGCGCAGCCGTAGGGTCTTTTATGTTTATCTTTAGCCAGCTTTGGCGGGTGACTTATGGGGCAGTGGGCGCTGAGCAGATTGGCAGGCTGCGCTATGAGGACGTGCTGGTATTTGATGCTGGCCGAGGTAGTTGAGCTGAGTAAGCCGCAGCTGTGGGAGCATTGCGCAGACAAGTGCGCGACGGCTCCATTGCCTATCTGCTGAGCAAGCCGTACAACTATATTGTCTATCAGTGCAGCATCGGGCTGGGTGACAGCCTGCTCAAAATGGCGATCGAACGCCGTGATCGGCGGCGCCACGGTCCTGGCTGATCGTCGGACCGCCGCCGCCGGCGTGGGGCTGGCCGCTGGCGCTGATCACCGTCATGGGCAGCCTGGCTCATCTATTTTTGCATTTCAGCGCTGATTGGCCTGGCCGCTTTTGTGACCGAAGAGTGCGCACCTTTGAGTGGATCTACCAGAAGCGATCTTTATCCTGGGCGGCTTTCTCATTCCCATCGATCTCTATCCAGCCTGGCTGCAACCCATTGCCAAGAGTACGCCTTTTGCTTACGCCATTTATGGTCCTGGACGCCTCTTTGTGGACCCATCGCTGGGCCGCTTTACCGAGGTTCTCGCCGGGCAGATCTTGTGGATTTTCGTGCTGGGCGGTCTGCTCATGTTGGCCTATCGAAGAGGCATGGGCTGGTTGGCGATCAATGGCGGATAGGCTATGTGTATCAGACTAAGGCATATTGACGGGTAGCGAACGGCGGTTGAGTAGGCTCCGGCAGTATGGAGCCGTATCGAAACCAAAGTGAGCGGGTCGACCCGTTTGGTCTCGATACGTGCGGAAACTGCCCCGCACTACTCGACCGGCACTCAACAGAACGGCTCACCGGCCTTTACCTTGATACGTATTGGGGGTAACTTGACTTCCCCGTAGCCCTCCACTAGGATGCATTTATGCAAAAAGAGACATCTCGCCCCACCGTTATCCGCGGCCTGCCCATTGTGTCGCAACGGACCACAGCCGCAGACAGCGCGCCGCCCGTCAGCCAGGAGCGTCGGCGCTACCGGCGCATTCTGCGCTTTTTTGCCGGCGTCATCGGCCAATTCATCGTGCTTGATCTGCTCCTGGGGCGCTTACCCCTGCTGGGCGAGCGGATCCGCGGCAGCCGCGCCGCTCGTTTGCGAAATATCGCCCGGCGCTTTCGGACGCTGGCCGTGGGGATGGGCGGCGTCTTGATCAAGCTGGGGCAATTCCTCAGCGCGCGTGTGGATGTGCTGCCGCTGGAGATCACGCAGGAGCTGGCCGGGCTCCAGGATGAAGTGCCCGCCGAGCCATGGGACAAGATTGCCGCCACGTTGCAGCAGGAGTTGGGTGACGTGGCGGCCCACTTTGCGCAGATTGAAGAGACGCCGCTGGCGGCGGCCTCGCTGGGGCAAGCCCACCGCGCCCGCCTCCCCGCCGGCGAAGGCAATCAATCGGTGGTGCTCAAAGTGCAACGTCCCGGCATTGAGCAGATCGTGCGCATTGATTTGGACGCACTGCGCGTGGTGGCCCGCTGGATCATGCGCTACCGGCCCATTCGACGGCGCGCCAATGTGCCGGCGCTGATGGAAGAGTTTGCCAAGACGCTCTGGGAAGAATTGGATTATGTAGCCGAGGCGGCCAACGCCGAACGTTTTGCACAGATCTTTGCGGATGAGGGCGACGTACGGGTCCCCCGCATTTTTCACCGGCATTCGACGGGCCGGGTGCTCACCATGGAAAATGTGGAAGGGCTGCGCATTGATGACGTGGCGGGGATCCGGGCGGCGGGGATCTCGCCCACCATCCTGGCCGAGCGGTTGCTAGACATCTACTTTAGACAGGTCTTTCAGGAAGGCTTTTTCCACGCCGACCCCCATCCGGGCAACATCTTTGTACGCGCTCTGCCCGGACCGACGGCAGAAGCTCCCAATCTGGCGGCTGCGTCTATGCCCTTTCAGATCACCTTTATCGACTTTGGCATGATGGGCAATATCCAGAAGGTGATGAGCGCCAATCTCCAACGCATCCTGTTGGCGGTGGCCAAACGCGACGCCGCGTCGCTCACGCAAATTTACAGCGACATGGGTTTCTTCCTGCCCGGCGCCGATCTCGACCGCATTACCGAGGCGCAAGAGGCCGTGCTGGCGCGCATTTGGGGGCGCAGTCTGCAAGAGATGGCCCGCCCCAGCCCCGAGGAAATCCACGAGCTGGCCAGCGAGTTCAAAGACATTTTGCGCGCCTTCCCCTTCCAGATCCCCCAGGATTTTATCTACCTGGGCCGCGCGGTGGGCATGCTCTCTGGTCTCACTTCCCAACTGCATCCTGATGTCAACCTGTGGACGCAGATGGAGAAGTATGCCGTTGAGACCATTGGTGATGAGCGCTTTAAACTCTTTGATTTTGAGTTCTTGTGCACCGAATTACAGAGCCTGCTGGCCGTCCCCGTCCAGGTGCGGCGGCTGATCCAACTGGCCGAAGGCGGACGCCTGCAAGTGCGCGCCGTGGAAGATCCCAAGGCCGCCCGCCGCCTGGATCGGCTGGAACAGCGCCTGGGCCGTCTCAATCAGACCATACTCGTGGCCGCCGGGCTGCTCGGCGGCGTCTGGCTCTACAATGCCGGCAACACCAACATGGCCATTGGCTTTTGGGTGGCGGCGGGGGGACTGTGGTGGATGTCGAGACGCGACAACCCCATTCCATGAGCGTGACACATGTCTGCACTTTGATTTTTATGATTTTATGATGGGCTATGATTGTAGCGTCAGGCGTTGGCCATTACGAAATCATAGCCCATCATCTAATCATAAAAATCATAGTTTAGACGCCACTTCCGCACTCTGATTCTTATGATTTTATGAGGGCCATGATTCAAGCGGCAGGCGCTGCCATTACGAAATCATAGCCCATCATCTAATCATAAAAATCATAGTTTAGACGCCATAAAGGAAATCCTCATGTCAACCCTACTCAAAGAATTCCGCTTCCTAACCGCCCTCTGGAAGGCCAATCTGCTGGCGGCCATGGAATATCGGGCGGCCTTTCTGTCGCAGATGATCGGCATGTTTCTCAACAACGGACTCTATTTTGTCTTTTGGATTCTCTTTTTCGACCGCTTCAAAGAGGTGCGCGGCTGGGGATTGGATGAAATGCTGGTGCTCTTTGGCGTGGTCGGCATCGGCTTTGGCGCAGCCACCTATCTGTTTGGCAATATCATGTCGCTCTCGGAAGTGATCGCCGGTGGGCGGCTCGACTATTACCTGTCGCTGCCGCGGCCCGTTTTGCTGCACGTGCTGGCCAGCAACAGCATAGGCTCGGGCCTGGGCGACTTTACCTATGGCATCTTCAGCTTTGCCATTGCCGGTCACTACAGCGCTGACGCCATTGGGCGCTTTCTGCTGGGCGGCTTGCTCGCCATGATCATCCTGCTCTCCGTGCTAACCATTGCGCACACCACGGCCTTTTGGCTGGGCCACGCCGACCTGCTGGCCACGCAGACCACCATGGCCATGATCACTTTTTCGCTCTACCCCATCACGCTATTTGACGGTGCGGCCCGTTTTCTGTTATTTACTATATTGCCCGCCGCCTTTGTGGGCGCCATACCCGTCGAATTTGTGCGCTCCTTTTCGTGGAGCCTGCTAGGCCAAATGCTGTTTGTGGCCGCGCTCTTTTTAACCCTGGCCATCCTGCTCTTCCAACGCGGCCTGCAACGCTATGAGAGCGGCAGCGCTATCCAGACGCAGGTATAGAAGAAACAGAGAAACCACGAAGATACACGAAGAAACACGATGCGTAAACACCCTTTGTGTAACTTCGTGAAACTTCGTGTCCCTTCGTGGTTAAAAATCATTGTATATCCTGAGACCGCCCCATGACCACCCACCCCATCACCCAAATCCGCAACATCGGTATGATTGCCCATATCGACGCCGGCAAGACCACCACCACCGAGCGCATTCTCTTCTACTCGGGCATCACCCACCGCATTGGCGATGTGGACGAGGGCAACACGGTGACCGACTGGTGGGAGCAGGAGCGCGAGCGCGGCATCACCATCGCCGCCGCCATTTCCACCCAGTGGCGCGACACCGTCACCGGCCAGGAAGCGCAGATCAACATTATCGACACGCCGGGTCACATCGACTTTACGGCCGAGGTGCAGCGCAGCCTGCGCGTGCTGGACGGCGGCGTCGTCATTTTTGACGGCGTCAACGGCGTCGAGCCGCAGTCGGAAACGGTGTGGCGGCAGGCCGACGGCTATGGCGTGCCGCGCATCTGTTTTGTCAACAAAATGGACCGGCTGGGCGCCAGCTTTGAAAACACGGTGGAAACGATCGTGGAGCGGCTGGGAGCCAACCCGCTGCCGATTCAGCTGCCCATTGGGGCCGAAAGCCAATTTGCCGGCGTTATCGATCTCTTTCAAATGCACGCTTTGGTTTTCACCGATGAAATGGAGGTGCGCATCCCGCGGTGGAGCCAATCCCGGCGCATCTGATTGACGCTGCCGAGGCTCGCGCCACGCTGGTCGAGCGCATTGCCGAAACCGACGAGGCGCTGACCAACAAATATTTGGAAGGCCAGCCCATCAGCAATGATGAACTCTACGCCGCCTTGCGCCGCGCCGTGATCAAAAGCCAGTTTACGCCGGTGCTGTGCGGCTCGGCCTTCCGCAACAAAGGAGTGCAGCCGCTGCTGGACGCCATTGTGCGCTATCTGCCCAGCCCGCTGGAGGTGCCGCCCGTGGCGGGCATCAACCCCAAAACCGGCAGCGAAGCTCTGCGCCACGCCAGCGTCAAAGAGCCCTTTAGCGCGCTGGTCTTCAAAATTGTCACCGATCCCTTTGTGGGGCGGCTGGCCTATGCGCGGGTCTATTCGGGTGCCGTCAAAACGGGCGACACCGTGCTCAACGCCACCCGCCAGCAGCGCGAGCGCATTGGGCGCCTGATCCAGATGCAGGCGGACAAGCGCAACGAGATCGACGCGTGCAGCGCCGGCGATATTGTGGCGCTGGTGGGGCTGCAAAAGTCATTTACCGGCGAAACGCTCTGCGCGCCGGCCCATGAAATCCTGCTCGAATCCATCGAGTTTCCCGAGCCGGTCATCAACGTGGCCGTGGAAGCGCGCTCGGTCTCCGAGCAGGATAAGCTGCTGGCCAGCCTGGCCAAACTGGCCGACGAAGACCCTACCTTCCGCGTGCGCATCGACGAGCAATCGGGCCAGACCATCATCAGCGGCATGGGCGAGCTGCATTTGGAAGTGATTGCCCAGCGACTCAAACGTGAATTCAACGTACAGTGTAAAGTGGGCGCGCCGCAGGTTGCGCTGCGCGAAACCATTACGCGGGCGGTGACGCTGGAGACCGAATATATTCGTCAAACCGGCGGTCAGGGTCATTATGCCATTGTAAAATTGCAAATCGAACCGGCGCCCCAGGGCAGTGGCTTTACCTTCGAGCAGCAAATTACTGGCGGCGCGCTGCTGCCTGAATATATCCAATCTGTGCAGCGCGGCGTGCGGGACGCGCTGACCGCCGGCGTGCTGGCCAGCTATCCCGTGGTCGATATTAAAGTGACGCTGTTGGACGGCAAATTTCACGAAGTGGATTCGCACCCGCCCGATTTTGAAGTTGCCGGCGGCATGGCCTTTCGCGAGGGCTGCCGCAAAGCGGGCCCGATTCTGCTGGAGCCCTATGTGGAGGTGGAAGCGCGGGCGCCCGAGGAATACATGGGCCAACTGGTCAACGACTTTGGGCGGCGGCGCGGTGAAGTGGCCGAACTCAAGGTCATCGGCGGCGGCCTGAACGCCGTGCGCTGCCTCACGCCGCTCACCGAAATGATCGGCTACGCCACCGATCTGCGCTCATTGACCAGCGGCCGCGGCCTTTTCACCATGCAGTTGAGCCACTACGCCCCGGCTGGACAGGCTATCAACGACCGCGTTTTGGGGACGTGGCCGCGGCCGGGATAACTGCTAAAAACAATTGTAAATGGTAAACGGTGAATGGTGAATGGTAAACGAGGCCGGCTACGCGCGTCCCGGTCATTTACCATTCATAATTCACCATTTACCATTTATAATTATGCTTGTTTGCATTAGAGGTAACGAAACTTGTGAGTAATCTTTCCGATACACCAATCCATTCCCCCACCGAACATCACTTTGTCATCGGCATCGACCTGGGCACCACCAACTCAGCCGCCGCCTACGTCGATTTGACCAACACCGACCAGCGCACCATTCAAATTTTCGACATCCCCCAATTTGTGGCCGAGCGCCAGATGGGACCGCGGCGCATGTTGCCCTCGTTTCTCTATCTGCCCGGTGCGTATGACCTGCCGCCCGGCAGCACCGCCCTGCCCTGGGATGCCGAACGCAACTACATTGTGGGCGAATTCGCCCGTGAACAGGGGGCGCTTGCCCGCCGGTCGCTTGGTCTCATCGGCCAAATCGTGGCTCTGTCACGCCGGGGTGGATCGCACGGCGGATATTCTGCCCTGGGCGCGGCCGGCGAAGTGTCGAAAGTGTCGCCCGTGGAGGCATCGGCGCGCTATCTGCGCCACATCCGCGAGGCGTGGAATGCCGAGATGGCGGCGGATGAGGAGGAGGCAACGGCCGCCGCACCATCTGATTTTGCATCAGACGATGCGCCGTTGAGCCGCCGTTTTGAAGACCAGCTCATCGTGCTGACTGTACCCGCCTCGTTCGACGAAGTGGCGCGCGAACTCACGTTGGCTGCGGCGCAGGACGCAGGCATGCCCAACGTCGTGCTGCTGGAAGAGCCGCTGGCCGCCTTTTACGCCTGGCTCTCGGCCCATGAGCAGAGCTGGCGGCAGCAGATGCAGGATGGCCAGCTCATTCTGGTGTGCGACGTGGGCGGCGGCACATCCGACTTTTCCATTGTGGGCATTCGGGCCGGCGCGGCCGGGTTGCGCTTTGACCGGCTGGCCGTGGGCGAGCATTTGCTGCTGGGCGGCGACAACATGGACCTGACGCTGGGCCGCCACATCGAAGCCAAGCTCATGGGGCAGCTGGGCAAGCTGGACGCCCAGCGCTGGCACCAGCTCGTCTACCAGTGCCGCCAGGCCAAGGAGACGCTGCTTACCCGCCGCGAGCGTCCGCAGCAGGAGATCACGATTTTGGGCGCGGCCGGCCAGCTCATCGGCGGCACGCGCAAAACCAGCTTGACGCAGGAGGAAGTGCAGCAGCTTATCCTCGAAGGTTTCTTCCGCAAGTCAATGCCGATGAGCGCCCTGCCGGTCAGCGCAGCGGGTTGACCGAATTGGGGCTGCCCTATGTGCAGGACCCGGCCATCACGCGCCATTTGGCGGCGTTTTGGCGCCGCTTTCAACCGCTGCTGCGCGACGAAAGTGGACGGGAGGCCCCCTATCCCGACTTTGTGCTTTTCAACGGCGGCACGCTGGTGCCCAGCCTGCTGCGCGACCGTATCAAGGAAGTCGTCGGCGGCTGGTTTGCCGACGAAGCCGGCGCCAACTGGTCGCCCATCGAGCTGCACAATCCGCAGCCGGAGCTGGCCGTGGGCATGGGCGCCGCCTACTTTGGCCTGGTGCGGCTGGGCATGGGCGTGCGTGTGGGCAGCGGCAGCCCGCGCGCCTTTTATGTGGGTGTGGAGACCGCAACCGCGGCCTCGAAAGCGGGCCATTCTGCCGTCTGCTTGATTCCGCGCGGTGTGGAGGAGGGCTTTGAGGCGCGCCTCTCCGAGCTGACCTTCCAGGTGCGCGCCAATCAGCCGGTGGCGTTTCAGCTTTATAGCTCCAGCACGCGGCTGGGCGACAAGCTGGGCGATGTGGTGCAACTGCGGCCGGACGAGGTGACGGTGCTGCCGCCCATCAACACGGTGCTGCGCTATGGCCGCCGCGCCAGCGCCGTGGAGCTGCCCGTGCAGCTTGGCGTGCGTCTGACCGAAATCGGCACGCTGGAAGTGTGGTGCGAAGCGCAGCAGAGCGAGCACCGCTGGCAGCTCCAGTTCGACGTGCGCCAGGCGGTTAGCGACCCCGATGCCGCGCCCGCGCTCACCGAGACCATTGACCAAACGCTGGTGGAAGAGGCGCAGGTGCTGATTCGATGCACTTTTGGCCCCGACGCTCAGCGTGGCGAATATCCGCCCGAACGTTTGCGCCGTGCGCTGGAAGAGACGCTGACCGTGGCCAAAGAAGATTGGCCCACACCCTTGATCCGCACGCTGGCCGATGCGCTGTTGGAAACGATGGACGGGCGGGCGGTGACCGCTGAACATGAAGCGCGCTGGCTCAATCTGCTCGGCTTTTGCCTGCGTCCCGGCTACGGCGCGCCCGTGGACGATTGGCGCATGAAGCGCATCTGGCAGCTCCATTTTCAGGGGCTCACCTTTCCGCGGCAGGCGCAGAACCGCACCGAATGGTGGATCTTCTGGCGGCGGGTGGCGGGCGGTTTGAAGGCCGGGCATCAGATGGAGATTTACAACGGCGTGCGCGGCTATCTGGTCTCCGGCGTCAAGCAGAAGCGGCGCAACAACCCCATGTTTCCCTCCAAATTGAGCGCCGGGGAAGAGCTGGAAATCTGGCTGGCGCTGGCCAATTTGGAATGGCTGCCGGTACCGGCCAAGGTGGAACTGGGGCGCACGCTGCTGGCCCAATTGGGCAAGAATACGCCCAAAAATCAGCAGCTTTGGGCGCTGAGCCGCTTTGGCGTCCGCGCCCCCATTTATGGTCCGCTGGACCGGCTGATTCCGGCGGAGGCTGAAGCATGGCTGCAAAAACTGCTGGCGCTCAAGCTGGAAGCGAACAGCGCAACTGCTCACGCTTTGGTGCTGCTGGCCCGCTTCACGGGCGACCGCGCGATGTATCCGAAGAGGTGCGCGATCAGGTAGCCACGTGGCTTCAGGCCGCGCCGGATGGCGCATTCAAACGGGCGCAAATGCTGGACCTGCTGACCAATCCACACAGTGCCTTGGACAAAGAGGAGCAGGACTGGCTCTTGGCGAAGCGCTGCCCAGCGGGCCTGTCGTTTGCGCCCACCGCAGGGCCATGAATGCGGGCGGGAGCGACTTGGCCAAACCGCGCAAACTCGTTCCGCCCGCTTTCGTGGCCGTCATGTACGGAGCAGGTTTGCACGCATGGCGGCCACGAGTATGGCCGAACGACGTTTTTCCATTCTGGCGAGACTATCTCCGGCCATACTCATGGCCCTACGCGGATAATCGGTAGGGCCATGAATGCGGGCGGGAGGCAACGTAGCCAAACTGCGTAAACTCGTCCTGCCCGCTTTCGTGGCCGTCATGTTCGAGCAGGTTTCACGCATGTCGGCCACAGTGCCGAATGGCGTTTCTCATTCTGGCGGTCGTCTCCGGCCATACTGTGGCCCTGCGCGGCGGTAGGGCATGAATGCGGGTGGAGGCAACGTGGCCAAACCGCGTCAACTCGTTCCGCCCGCTTTCGTGGCCGTCATGTACGGAGCAGGTTTGCACGCATGGCGGCCACGAGTATGGCCGAACGATGTTTTCCGTTCTGGACGGACTGTCTGCGGCCATACTCATGGCCCTACGCGTGATCGGTAGGGCCATGAATGCGGGCGGGAGGCGACTTGGCCGTATGTTGACGCCTGATTCCGCCCGCATTCGTGGCCGTCGTGTGCGGAACAGGTTTGCACGCACGGCGGCCACGAGTATGGCCGAATGGCGTTTTCCGTTCTGGCGGGGCTGTCTGCGGGCCATACGCATGACCCTACGGATGGTCGAACGATATGCATTTTCAAATCAAAGGAGCGTACAACCATGATCGCCGAAGCAACTATGCTGGACCCTCCCAACAGGCGGCAGCCGCCAATGGCCACGCCCAGTCAACCGACATCCGCCTGATCGACTGCGATATTCACCACAAAACGCTGAAAGCCAGCCAGCTCTACCCCTATCTGCCCAAGCATTATGTGGAACATATTGAGGATTTTGGCGAGATGATGCCCAGCCTGGGCCACACCAACATGCCCAAGAAAGGCGTGCGCTATGAGCTGTGGGCCGATGATGCCGAAAACCCCTATTCACGACCGGATGTGGCGCTAATCAAACATCTGGACACCTATGGCATCGACATCGGCGTGCTGACCGGTGGCCCGTATGCCGCCGCCGTCCATTCGGATCCTGACTACGCGGCGGCCTATTGCAGCGCGTTTAATGACTGGACGCTGGAGCATTGGACCTCCGCTGACTCGCGCATTCGCGCCTCCATCCACGTGGCGCCGCAAGACCCGGCGCTGGCCGTGGCCGAAATCAAGCGGCTGGCCGAGCGCGACGAGTTCATCCAGGTGATCATGCCGGCGGGGGTGCGGCTGCTCTTTGGCAACCGGCACTACGATCCGATTTATGCCGCCTGCGAGGAATACGGCCTGCCCGTTTGCGTCCATTTTGGTGCGGAAGGCGCAGGCATTTCCAATGCGCCCACGGCGGCGGGCTATCCGACCTACTATTTGGAGATGCGCATGGCGCGCCCGCAAATCGCCATGGCCCACGTGGCCAGCCTGATTTGCGAGGGCGTTTTTGAGAAGTTCCCCAACTTCAGTTTCCTCTTTATCGAGCACGATTTCTTTTGGGTGCCGGGGCTCATGTGGCACATGGACAGCGACTGGAAAAGCCTGCGCGACTACACGCCGTGGGTGCGCAAGCTGCCCAGCGAATATCTGCGCCAGCACATCCGCTTTGGCTCGCAGCCCATGCCCACCACGCCCACCAAAGCCGAGCTGGACTGCCTGCTGACCTCGGTCCACGCCGACGAGGTGCTGGTCTTTGCCAGCGACTTCCCTCATTGGGATTGGGACGAACCGAGCAGTTGCTTGTTGGGCTATGACGAAGAGCTGCGCCACCGCGTGCTGGCCGGGAATGCGAGGGAGCTGTATGGCCTCTAATTTGACCACGGGCGAAAGCATGGAAAGTGCAACCCGGCGCAGCGCCACCCGACGGCACGTCGTGGGCCCGGCGGCGGATTTGCCGCCGGGCGCGCGCAAAATTGTCACGGTGGGCGGGCGCGAAGTTGGCGTCTTCAACATTGGGGGTGAATATTACGCGCTGCGCAATATCTGCCCCCACCGCGGCGCGCCGCTCTGTCATGGCCGGCTGCGTCCGCTCATGACCTCGCCTGGCGTCTATCAGCTCGACCGCGAGCGCGAAGCGGAAATCTTAAAATGCCCCTGGCATCAGTGGGAATTTGATGTGAAGACCGGGCGGGCGCTCTATGATGACGCCATGCGCGTGCGCACCTATCGCGTGGCGCAAGAGGGGGATGAGGTTGTACTGTATACGTGAAATAGTGGATGGTTGATGGTGAATGGTCACCATTAACCATCCACTATCCACCATCAACTAACTCGAACTAGGGAACTTAAGAGAATGGAATCAAAAACGTTGGCAGAAGTAGTGATCGAACGACCGTTTCCCGAATATGGCCAGTGGTGGCGCATGGGGCGTGAATTTCTGGACTTCATGTCGACGGCCATTGTGGGCGAGTGGGCGGCGCTGCCCGGCCACGGCGGCGATCTGGCGGCGGTGAATGCGCATGTGCAGGAATATGTACAGACGGTCTTTGGGCGGACGGCGCGCAGCGGATTGGTGGATGACTTTGTGCAAAAGCGCCATGCGCAGCCCATCCAATCGGGTGAATTTGACGCGCTTTCGTATGCGTTTTACCGCTCGGCGTTTGAGATTATGGCGCAGAATATTAACCAGTATGCGCAGCCGTTGGCCCGCGAGCAGCGGTATTTTACGCAGCGCGTGGGCAGAATATTCTATCACAGCTTCACGATCATTTGGCGCTGCCTGCGCTCCCGCAGCTCTGCAAACGCAGGCCCAATTTGCCGAGTTGCAGACCGGCATTACCACCAAATGGTGCAATTCCTGGTGGCGCAGGGCTATTGCGCGATCACTTTCGCTTTACACGTTTGATGTGGATGCCGTAGCGGGTCAGGCGCATATTCAGCAGCGGACCGGTGACGTTGCTGGCCAATTTGCAGGTAAAAGTTGGCCCATGCGCTCTATAAATGGGCTGTACGTGATTTGCCCTCGGCGGTCTATCTGTGTCACACGCTGGGCGAGGCGCAGCACCACTCCTCGCGCACGATTGAAGAGCTGTTGCCCGCGTGGAGTCTGGATGGCGAGACCGATGACTTTGACCCAATCAACTACCCATCGGAGTTGGTGGTGGAGTTGTGGGAGATTCAGGACATCAAAGTCGTCGCCGCCAACTGATGCAGGATTCAATGAGTCTTGTGGGAAGATTCCCATCAAATACCGGTGACGACAGCGAAAATCACGATACGTATCTGTCCAGAAATTTACGCTGGAGATGACAAGCAAGACAATTGAATTACAAATTGTTGAGGAGCATACGTGTAAACTTAACGGAGAAGCGAACGGCGGTTGAGTAGCTGCGGCAGTATGCAGCGTATCGAAACCAGAGTGAAAGAGCAGGTCAACTCGTTTGGTTTCGATACTGTCAAATAGTGCGCCAGCCCTACTCAACCGGCACCGGACTGGACTCTTACGTTTACTTATGGTTAAGGAGAACACATGATTCGCACACAAGCCGCAGTCGTTTACGAACATCACAAACCGGTTGTCGTCGAAGAATTAACGCTCTCGACCCACCCAAGGCGGGCGAGGTGCTTTTGCTGCGCATGGCGGCGTCCGGCGTCTGCCATTCGGACCTGTCGGTGGTCACCGGCACTATCTATTATGACCCGCCGGTGGTGCTGGGCCACGAAGGCGCCGGCATTGTGGAGGAAGTGGAACCGGGCGTGACTGCTGCCCGTGCAGCCGGGCGATCACGTGGTGCTGGCCTTTGCCACTTCGTGTGGCGAATGCCCCATGTGCAAAATGGGCTACGTGGTGCTCTGCACCGGCATCAAAGCGCGCATGGGCCGGCTGCTGGACGACACCTGCCGCTTTCACAACGCCGCCGGTGAGCCGATTCCGCAGATGGCGCGCATCGGCACCATGTCCCAATACTCGGTTGTTTCGGAACGCAGCCTGATCAAGATCGACAAGCACTATCCGCTGGACAAGGCGGTACTGGTGGGGTTGCGGCGTGACCACGGGCGTGGGTGCGGCCATGAATACGCGACGCAGAAGGTCAAGCCGGGCGGCAAAATTGGCCATCATCGGCACAGGCGGTGTGGGGCTCAACGCCGTGCAGGGGGCGGCCATTGCCGGCGCCAGCCAGATCATCGCCGTGGATTTGGAGGATCGCAAGCTCGAATTGGCCTCCAGCTTTAGTAGCCACCGATGCGGTCAACCCTAAGGACGGCGACCCGGCTGCAGGCCGTGCTGGATCTGCTCGGCGGCGTGGGCGTCGATTATGCCATTGAAGTTATCGGCAACGTCAAGACCATCCAGCGGGCGTAATGGCATGGTGCGCCGCCGCAGCACCGTGGTAGTGGTGGGCATGGATTCTAATGACAAGCGCATTGAGACGCCCGCCCAGGACATTGTGCGCACCGAAAAGCGGCTGATCGGCTCCTATTACGGCTCCTCCGTCACCGGGAGGACATGCCCAAATTGCTCGCCATGTATGACGAGGGCAAGCTCAAGCTGGACGAGCTGATCCGCGCAGACTATCGGCTGGACCAGATCAACCGGGCCTTTGCCGATCTGGAATCCGGGCAAAACTAAGCGGCGTGATTGTGTTTGATCAGGAATAGCCACAAAAAACACAAAGGACACAAAAAGGTGAAAGATTTTCGACGCCATCTCTGAAAACGGCAGCCGCTGGCGCAACACCAGCCACACCAAACACGTATTGAATTGGCAGCCAACGGGCTCGATCAGATCAGTTTGATGTGGATGCGCTGCGAGAGGCAACCCCGCCGCAAAGGAGAAACTCGGCATGAACGCAGCAAAATCAGCGCTACTGGGCCTATTGGCAATGTCGGCATTGCTGCTGACGGGTAATACCATTGTGCGCGGCTCTGGGAATTTGATTACCAGCAGGCGCGCGATGTGACGACTTTGATCGGGTGGAATTGAGCGGTTCGGGCGATGTCATTCTCACGCAGGGCGAAACCAAATCGCTCACCGTCGAGACCGACGACAACATTATGCAGTACGTGACCACCAACGTGCGCGGTCCTTTTTTACTCTCTACAGGCATGAATGACCATAATTGCCCATTATTTCGCCCGCAGCTCCTCTTTATTACGGGTGCAGAACCTGAACGGGAAATAATTTCCCGGTTCCGGCTCGATTGACATGACGCCATTACAACGGATTTACTTGATGTCCGGCATCAGCGGCTCGGGTACGGCGGATGTGAGCGAGTTGACGGCGGATCAGGTCAACATTGATGTGAGCGGCTCGGGAGCGGCTTGCGATGACGCACTTATGGCCCCGCAAGTGGATGCAAACGTAAGCGGCTCCGGCAATGTGCAACTCGCCGGGCCAAGAGACGCCAGCTTCGACATCAGCGGCTCGGGCAACGTGCGCGCGGGCGATTTGCGTTGTAGCGTGGCGGATGTCGGGAAGTGGATGGGTCAGGGCGCGTACGGTGTGGGCTGTCCGGGGCTCTCGACGTGGACGTGAAAGGCGGCAGCGGCTCCGTCAACTGTGCGGGCAGCGTTAAGCCGTTCGTCTCATCCGGTTCTGGGGGCTCGGTCAAGGGCACAGGCGCAAGAAAGTAAATTGAGAATCAAATGGGGAACAAAGGCTCAGCTGACGCCGCTTTGTTCCCATTTGAATAATCCTAGCCCTCTGGCCAGGACATGAACCCCTCGTTTGGCGAGTATCCCCACCCAGAGATCGTGATATTCTACTTTCACAGCAGCGCGTATTGGGACAAGTCTGCATAAAGGCGCGTCACGCCTTTTGCCCTTCGCGCGTGGTTCCCGGCTGAGTCCATCCCGTGCATCTGCTTCACGCCGCGAGGAGCTCATGTTTTCAAATAATGTTATATCCTGATTGCTCTGTTAACAATTCATCACGTCGTACTTGTGCTGCTTCCTCTCGGTCAGACTTTGTATATGGCGTGCAGGCCAAAGACGCAGTCTCCTTGCCGGCGCCGCAGCCGACCGGTCAGCCGCCCGGCTTTTTGACCGGACCCAATGCGGGCGATCCGCACACAATTGCCGTCAATTATCTGCGCCAAAAGGCCCCCAGCTATGGCCTAAGCGCTGAAGATCTGAACGATATGATTGTCGTCAGCCAATATACGACGCAGTACAACGGCGTCACCCACATTGTGCTGCGTCAGCGGCATTTGGGCATTGAGCTGTACAACGGCGACATGGCCGTCAACATTGGCCCCGATGGCGCCGTGCTCAACGTGGGCAACCGCTTTGCCCCCAATCTGGCGCGCACAGTGAATACGGATGCGCCAGAATTGTCCGCCACCGGCGCCGTAGAGCGGGCGGCCGCCCACTTAAAGCTTACGCTCACGGCGCCGTTGCGCATTCTCGAAGAGCAGGGCGGCGCCGCCCGCGCGGCCACGCTGAGCGATGGCGGCATTTCCAAAGCGGCCATTCCGGCGCTACTGGTTTACCAGCGGCTGCCTGATGGTCAGGTGCGGCTGGCCTGGCTGCTTGATATTGAGCAGACCGATGGTCAGCACATCTGGCATCTGCGCGTGGACGCCGTCAATGGCGAAATTCTGGGGCAAAATGATCTGATTTTGCGTGATTTCTGGTCACCGATGCGCTCCGCGCCGCCAAGGCAGACCATCCCCACCCCGCCGCCGCCCACGGATCAACCCCCGTCGCCCGTGGCCACGCCCAGCTATCGCGTCTTTCCGCTGCCCTTGGAACATCCCAATGATGGACCGGGTTTGCCCACATCGCACACGCTGCTCGAGAGTCCAGCCGACGAGGTGGCTTCGCCCTACGGCTGGCACGATGTGGACGGTCTGCCCGGCCATGAGTATGCGGACACGCGCGGTAACAACGTGTGGGCGCAGGAAGATCGCAACGATGATGACGCCAACGGCTTCCGTCCCACCGGCGTGAACCCCGCCGCATTCAATTTCGACTATCCCTTTGACCCGCTGGTGGGTCCCGTTGAACGCGACAATCCGGCGGCAGCCATCACCAATCTGTTCTACTGGAACAACATCCTGCACGACATCACCTATCGCTATGGTTTCGATGAAGCCAGCGGCAACTTCCAGCAGAACAACTATGCACGGGGCGGCGAGGGCTTTGACGCCGTGCAGGCCGACGCCCAGGACGGTTATGATTGGGGCTATCGCAACAACGCCTACTTTATGATCACCTCCGAAGGCTATCCTCCACGGCTGGGCATGTTTATTTTCGATTATACAATCCCCAATCGCGACAGCTCGCTGGACAACGGCATAATCGCCCATGAATATACCCACGGCATCTCCACCCGCCTGGTTGGCGGCCCCTACAATGCCTATTGTCTCTACAATGATGAGCAGATGGGCGAAGGCTGGAGCGACTGGTTTACGCTGGCGCTGACCACCGATGCCGGCGATGTGGGGAGCCAAGGGCGGGCGCTGGGCACGTATGTGCTGGGCGATCCGCCGGAGGGGCCGGGCATTCGCCAATATCCGTACAGCACCGATATGAACATCAACCCGCTGACCTATGGCCAAATGGCCCAAAGCGGCGGTGATATTTACACCATCGGCGAAATCTGGGCCTCCATGTTGTGGGAAATGCACTGGGGGCTGGTGGAACAATATGGCTTTGACCCCGATTTTTACACCGGCTCTGGCGGCAACAATGTTGCGCTGCGACTGATCATGGACGGCATGAAATTTGCCCCCTGTGACCCCGGATTTGTCGACGCTCGCGACGCCATTCTGCTGGCCGATCAGGTTGACTATGGCGGCGCCAATCAGTGTACCATCTGGCAGGCGTTTGCCAAGCGCGGCTTGGGCCAAAGCGCGCTGCAAGGCAGTCCGTATGACACCCGCGACGGCGTCGAAGCCTTTGACCAGCCCATTGCGTGTCTCGACGAACTCATGTTGACCAAGTCCGCCGACCCGCCCATTGCGCAGGCCGACGGCGTGCTCACCTATAACCTGGAAGTGGGCAACTATCTGGCCGATCCGCTGACCGGCGTCACCCTGCGCGATGTGCTGCCCACCGGCGTGACTTACATTGACGGCTCGGCCAGCGATGGTGGAGCGGCCGCCAATGGCGTCGTCACCTGGGCGATTGGCGATCTGGGTGTCGACCAGGTCGTGACGCGCACCTTCCAGGTACAGGTGGACCGCAGCCTGGCCACGGGCGCCATCCTGACCAATACGGCCGACGTTGCTTCCAACGAGGGGCAGACCGCCACTTTTAGCCTGGAGACCGAAGTAGTAAGCGTACCCGATATTGAGGTGTCGGTGAGCGAGCTGGACGTGACGCTGCAGGCCAACACCCAGTTGACGCAAAGCTTTGCGATCAGCAACGTAGGCCCGGCGCCCCTGGAGTTTACGATCAGTGAGATCGACGCGCCGATTTCGCCGTTGCCCACGCCGGCAGCCGCGTTGATGGTGCGGGCCGAGAGCGCGCTGCCCGCCTACACCGATGGTCATCTGCCGCCAACTCAGCCCGAGCCCTTCCAGTCCAGGGGGACCGGCCTCACCAGCCCGGTGGAATTGGATGTGCTGCTGCTGGCCGCGTCCGACGCGTATAACATTCAGTCGATCCTGAATGGCTACCCGGATTTGGGGCAGATCGATATTTATGACGCCCGCTATGCGACGCCTACGCTGGAGCAGCTTCTGCCCTATGACGCCGTGGTTGTCATCAGCAATGAAACTTTTGCCGATGCTGTCCAAACGGGCAACGTGTTGGCCGATTATGTGGATGCGGGCGGGGCTGTGGTGCAAACTGTGGCCGCTTTCTATGATCCTTATGGCATCGGTTGGGGGCTGGCCGGACGCTTTGTGGATGAAGGGTACAGCCCATTCATCGGCGTGGGCGACTGGTTCTATTTTTGCCACGCTAGGCGCGTTCGATGCCGCCCATCCGATTATGGAGGCGTCGTTTATGCCGGTGATTACTATCGCCAGATTGTCGAACTGGCGCCCGACGCCCAGTGGGTGGCCTCGTGGACCGATGATGAATTTGTGGCTGCCAAAGGCAACGTGGTGGCGCTCAATACCTTCTTGGCCGATTTCGGCGGTTGGGAGGGGGACGTGCCGCTCATTGTGCATAATAGCATTGTCTGGTTACAGGGCCAAGACAGTGCGGACCGCGTGCCCTGGCTGACCACGGTTCCCATTTCCGGCACTGTGTTGGATGGTCAGGCCCAAATTGTGGATGTGGGGTTTGACGCCCGCGCCCCCATCATTGAGGAAGCCGGCGATTTGGGCGCCCAACTCCTCATCCGCAGTAACGACCCCGACGCGCCGCGCGTGACCATCCCGGTGACGCTGCACGTGATCGGGCCGGAGCTGCACGTGGTCGATACCGAGGCCTACTATGGCCGCAAAGTCACTGTGCCTATTACCTTTACCAACAACGGCATCGACATTGCCGCCGTCGCCTTTGCGGTTGACTTTGACGAACGCTGTCTCAGCTTCGACACGACCGACGCCAATGCGGACGGCATCCCCGATGCGATCCAGTTTAGCGTGCCGCCGGGCTTCAACACGGTGGCCCTGGCCGATTTGGGCGACGTAAATGGCGAGCTGAATATCTTTATTGGCGATATTTCGCCGCCGTTAACCTCGTTGCCCGCGGGCCAGGTGATGACCATTGAAGTGGAGACGACCTGCCAGGCCAAGGAGAAGCCGCTCATCGTACCGATGCGCTTTGGCCGCGACCCCATTGCGTCCTTTAGCGATTTGACCGGCCACACCGTCCCCGGTCGCGCGCTCGAAGGGGCGGTGGCGGTGCAGTTTGGCCTGCTGGGTGACTGTAACCAGGACGGCTTGGTCAACGCGGCTGATACGGTTTCCTGCGTGCTGGAAATCTTCGATGGCGATGGGTCGTTCTGGCTGGATGCGCCGGGCGGCGATTTCCCCGGCAGCCCCCAAGGCTGCGATTCCAATCGCGACTCGGCCATCAACGCCGGCGATATTGTCTGTACCATCTTGACTATCTTCCAGGGGCCGGATGCGTGTCAGGCCCAGGTGAGCGCGGCAGCGGTCAACGCGGCCACGCTGTCCATGCCGGCAGGGATTCCGGTGCAGCCGGGTGGCCAGGTAGCCGTGCCGGTTGTCTTTGCGGGCAACGGCAATGCGGCGGCGGCAGCGGTCTTTGCGCTGACCTATGACCAGAGCCAGTTGACGCTTGATCCGACCGACGCCAATGGCGACGGCATCCCCGACGCTGTTGCCTTCAATCTGCCGGCGCAATTTGCGCCCAACGTGTCCCTGGGCCGCGATGGCCGCATTCAGATCGCCATTGCCGATCTGGCGCCACCCCTGGCCCTGGTCCCCGATGGGACCATCGCCACCGTTACGTTTACGGCAAATGCGGCCGCGGATGGTGCCACCGCCAGCATCGGTTTTGCGCCCGACTTTGCGGCCTCGCTGGGCGTGAACACAGGCGCCAGCGCGCCGGTCACCACATCGGACGGGTCGGTGATCATCGGGGCGACGGAGGTGATCGACAGCCTGGAGCACAATATCTATTTGCCGTCTATTGTCCAATAGAAAAAGGCAGATGTAGAGGCAAAACCATTCAAATAGCGGAGACTGCGATGCACGGCAACAGAAAATCGCGGCTTGGCAGTCGAGTGGCCAGCCGTGCGTTGCCGTCGTAGCGGCCTTATTTGAACCGTCTTGGATTGAGAGGAGGTAATATGATTCTTCAACCTATGCAGACAATCGGAGAGGACAAAGAACGCGTCGGCAGCGCAAACTGGCGCCCGAAGTTGCAGCCGCCTTCCCTGCCGCGCCCCTCGGCGCTGTGGCGGGCGTATCGTGACATGGCCGCGTTCAAGCGTCTTCTGCTGGCCCGCTTGATAACCTGGCAGCAAACGGGTCACCACCATTTGCGGTCGCGGCTGGGCGAGCTGGCGCCGGTTCAAGCCGGCGCAGAGAGCCTTGCCCCGGTTGACGAGTGGCGCCATGCAGCGCACCAGGAGCAGGAAAATGCTGATCGGCAAATGGCGCATCAGGGGCGGCATTCTAGCCAAACGGCGCACGGCCATCAAGATTTCAGCAGCCGCTTCCGCGAGCGCTGATGATTCAAGACACGCACACCGCCGGTTCAAACCGGCGGCTGATATGGGAAACCGGCTTAAGCCGGTTTTTAGCAGACGCCGAATTCATTCAGGGGTGTCAACCACATGAATTCCGGTTGAACCCTAATTTGTTTCGGCGCGATTACTAAGGAGCAGGCAAAATGACCGTTCCATATGCAAAAATTCTACTGCCTCTGGATGGGTCGCAGACGGCGGTGCAAGCTTTGCCACATGCCGAGGCTATTGCGGCAGCTCTGGGCGCCAGGCTCATTCTTTTTGAGGTTGTTGAAGATGCCTTGGACATTATGGTCACTCCCTCAACCGGGAGTGCGGTCGGGCCGGGCGGCACGGTTGGGTTTGGCGCATACCCGCCAGACGTAGTAGCGCACACTCGGGCCATGGATGAAGCCAAGAATTTTCTCGACGATCTGGTCGCGACTTTAAAGCACCGCAAGATCAACGCTGTAGCCGATATCGATACCGGTGAAGCTGCCGACCGCATTGTCGATTACGCGGCCGACCATGACGTGGACCTGATTGTGATGAGCACGCACGGGCGCACCGGCGTGCAGCGCTGGACCTACGGCAGCGTGGCGGCCAAGGTGCTGCAGGCGGCGCCGTGTCCGGTGTTGGTGGTGCGCCCGACCGCGCGTCATATATAAGCATGTATCGTCTGTTCGCCGCTCCAATATGGAGGTTCTGGCCATGTCGACACGACTACGTATGGGGTTCCTTTTTTTGAATGCCGTTCTGATCTGCTTAGCATGGCAGTTCACTATGCTCCATCTTGGCGTCAACGCAGCAGAGCCGCAGACAGGCATCACGATCTCGGTCAATACGGCCGAGGATGAGCTAAACAGCGACGGCGATTGCTCTTTGCGCGAGGCAATTGAAAGCGCCAATCGCGACAGCAGCGTGGATGCTTGCCCGCCCGGCAGCGGCGTCGACACAATCATTGTTCCCACCGGCGTCTATTCGCTTACGCTAACCGGCGTGAATGAAGATGACAACCAAACTGGCGATCTGGACATTCGCAGCGACGTGATCTTCAGCGGCGTCAGCCTGACCGAGACGGTCCTCAGCGGCAATGAAATTGATCGCGTCCTGCACATTCACGCCGGCGCCCAGGTGACCATCACAGGCTTCACCATCACCGATGGACATCTGCCGGATGCACATACCGCCATCACCGCCACCAACAGGGCGGGAGGGGCGATCATTAATTGGGGCGTGCTGACCATGCGCGACAGCTCGGTCCAGAACAGTAGGGCCTCGGATTCTTTTCCCTATGCTTTGCCGGACGAAGTCGGCGGCGATGGCGGAGGCATTGCCAATTATGGGCAACTCACGTTAATCCGCACAATTGTCCGCGACAATCTCTCTGGCGCCCCCGGCTGGGTCATTAAAGGTGGTTCCGGCGGTGGAATTGCCAATTTTGGCGTCTGCACACTGAACCAGAGCGAAGTTAGCCATAATATTGTGCCGCCGCTCAGCTCTGGCCGCGGCGGCGGCATTTACAATGAAGGAACGCTCTTTTTGTTCCAGAGTGCTCTGCGGGAAAACAGCAGTGGTTCCGGGATAATTTTTCACGGGCAAGCGAGTGGTGGTCCTGGAGGCGGATTGATGAACGTCGGGGTGGCCACGCTGGTCAGCAGCACAGTCTCCAATAACATCGCTGGTAGGCCCAGCGGCGACGGCGGCGGTATTTTCAATAGCGGCGCCCTTACGCTGACACATAGCACAATTAGCGCCAATCGCGCGGCTGAAGGCGCGGCTGAAGACATCGGCCGCAGTGGTCCAAGCATCGGCGGTGATGGCGCCGGCGTTTACAACGCTGGCCAACTGTTCGCAAGCAATAATACGATTAGCGGCAACATCTGTGGCGATAGCATTTCGGAGATAGCCAATGGCCGGGGTGGTCACGGTGGTGGCATCTACAACGTCGGCGCAATTACCATGACCAACACCACCATTACCCTCAACATAACGGGCGACAGCATTACCACGACCATTCCCGGCGGCGATGGCGGCGGCATTTACAACACCGGCACAGTTGCCTTGAAAAACTCGCTCATTGGCCATAATGTGACGCACAATATGGGGCCGGATTGCTACGGTTCGCTCACATCGTATGGTTACAACCTGCTGCATCAGCCTGCCCAATGTGCGCTGCTGGACAATGTGGACGCTAATATTATCGGCCTGGATCCCCGGATTGGTCCGCTGGCCGATAATGGCGGCTCCACTTGGACCCACGCCCTTCTCTTCGGCAGCCCCGCCGTGGATGCTGGAAGCTGCACCGATATTGATTTTCAACCGGTTACCACCGACCAGCGCGGTGAAGTCCGCCCGCAGAACAACAATTGCGATATGGGCGCCTTCGAAGCGCCGCTGGTGGTGACTCACTACAATCACTTGCCGCTCATCATACGGACGCATGAATAGAGCCTGCGTCCACAATCTATTTTGATGATTGCATGTTTTATGGCCACTCGAATGAACTTTATGATTGGAAAATGAATAAACGAGGAGTAAATTGTGATTACACAACAGATGCGCTACGAAGCGCTGCTGGATTCGTTTGCAGAGTTGCCCCGTGGGGTCAAGCTGCTGCACGACCCGGTGCGCAACAAAGGCACGGCCTTTACCGACGCCGAACGCGCTGCCTTGGGCCTGCGCGGACTGCTGCCGCCGCGCGTGCATACACAGCCAGAGCAGGTCATGCGCACGCTGGAAAATCTGCGCGCCAAGACCACCGATCTCGAGCGCTATATCTATCTGGTGGCGCTGCAGGACCGCAACGAAACGCTCTTTTATCGCGTGGTGATGGACAACGTTAAGGAGATGATGCCTCTGATTTACACGCCCACCGTGGGGCTGGCCTGCCAGCGCTTTGGCCACATCTTCCGCCGCCCGCGCGGCCTCTTCATCTCGGCGCGCGACAAAGGCCACATTGCCGACATTCTGCGCAACTGGCCGCACGACGATGTGCGCATCATTGTGGTGACCGACGGCGAGCGCATTTTGGGGCTGGGCGATTTGGGCGCCGACGGCATGGGCATCCCCATTGGCAAGCTCAGCCTCTACACGGCGTGCGCGGGGATTCCGCCCACCAGTTGTCTCCCCATTACGCTGGACGTGGGAACCGAGAATGAGGCGCTGCGCAACGACCCGCTCTATATTGGCTTGCAGCAGCATCGCCTGCGCGGGCAAGCTTATGACGAACTGGTCGATGAATTTGTCACCGCCGCGCAGGAGCGCTTCCCGCGCGCAGTCATCCAGTTGGAGGATTTTGCCACGGCCAATGCATTTCGATTGCTCAGTAAATATCGCGACTGCGCCTGCGTCTTTGATGATGACATCCAAGGCACGGGCAGCGTCGTCTTGGCCGGCGTCTATTCGGCCATGCGCATGACGGGCGCAAAGTTGACCGATCAGCGCTTTCTCTTCTTGGGCGCGGGCGAAGCGGGCATTGGCATTGGCGATCTGCTGGTGGCGGCCATGATGGATGCCGGGCTGTCCGAAAATGAGGCGCGCAGCCGCTGCTGGTTCTTCGATTCCAAGGGGCTGGTGGTCAAAAGCCGCACCGATCTGGCGGCGCACAAATTGCCGTATGCCCACGACTATGCGCCCAATGGACAGCTTCCTCGCCGCCGTGGAGCAATTGCGCCCCACGGGCATTATTGGCGTGTCCGGCGTGCCCAAGACCTTTACGCAGCCCGTGTTGGAAGCCATGGCGCGCCTCAACCACCGCCCGCTGGTCTTTGCGCTCTCCAACCCCACCTCCAAATCGGAATGCACGGCCGAGCAGGCTTACGCCTGGACCGAAGGCCGCGCCATCTTCGCCAGCGGCAGCCCGTTTGACCCAGTCGATTTTGACGAAACCTTTGTCCCTGGCCAGGGCAACAACGCCTATATTTTCCCCGGCGTGGGCTTGGGCGTGATTGCCGCGGGTGGGCGCAGCGTCACCGATGAGATGTTCTTTGTGGCCGCGCAGACCTTGGCCCAACAGGTCACCGCGCAGGATCTGGCGCTGGGGCGCGTCTATCCGTCGCTGAGCCGCATTCGCGAAGTCTCAGCGCACATTGCCGCCGCCGTGGCCGAGGTGATTTAGCGCGGCTACACCAATGAGGCCAAACCAGCCGACATTTTGGCCCACGTGCGCTCGCTGATGTACGAGCCGGATTATCCCGAATATGCTTAGTTATACCATTTGCCAGGCTAACCGCCATGAATGACAAGATGACAAGGTGACCAGATGACAAGGTGACCGGATGACAAGGTGACCGGTCCGCATAGATTGGCAATTAGTATTAACAACAGCTACTGGCTAATTGATTAGGGACCGTCCCCCAGGTGACGGTCCCTTTTTGTGCATCGGTACTATGCTGGATCTGTAGGTAAATTCATCAAGTCAAGACCGTGGTGAGTGTGTTGCACTCTCTGCAGCAAGCTGAGGGATGATTTATGGATGCAGCCATTGCGCGTAGTGAAATAAAGCAAGGACCTCCCCTTTTTGTGGTTTCCGGCGGCACGGGCGCCAGCGGAGAGCTGCTGGCGCGCACGGTGCTGGCCCAATTTACGAACGTTAATGTGCCCATCGAGATCATTCCCCACGTTCATGCCAAGCAGCAGGTGGCGGACGCTGTGTCCCAAGCGGCGCACGCGGGGGGCGCGATCCTGCACACTATGGTCAACCAGGCGCGGCGCTGCGAGCTGGCCACGTTGGCCCAGCAGCAGCACGTACCTGCTTTTGACCTGGCGGGCGATGTGCTGGGCCACCTGGCGCACATTTTGGAACAGGAGCCGGCGGGTGAGCCTGGCTTATATCGTCGACTGCACGCCGCCTATTTTCAGCGCATTGCGGCCATTGAATTTGCGGTGGCGCATGACGACGGCAAACGCATTGAGGAGCTGTTCCAGGCTGAGATTGTGCTGCTGGGCGTTTCGCGGGTAGGCAAAACACCGCTAAGCATGTATTTGTCGATTCTGGGCTGGCAGGTGGCCAATGTGCCGCTGCTGCCCAACATTGATCCTCCGGCAGAACTTTTTCAACTGCCGGCGAACCGCGTCTTTGGGCTGACCATCGAACCCAATCAACTGCTGCAACACCGCAAATCGCGCCGGTTGCGCCTGGGGGTAGACCAGGGCAGTTACTTTGACCGCCAGCAGATCGCCGCCGAACTGCGCGCCGCCAACCATCTTTTTTATAAATGCGGGTTCGGCGTCATCGACGTGACTGATAAGCCCATCGAGGCGACCAGCGATGAAATTATTGACAAGCTTGCATAGTTAGTTCTTGTTGGGAAACGGTTTCACCATTACAAAGGGCGCAAAGATTCGCAAAGACATTCCTTTGAGCTTTCCGGGCGATCTTCGCGTTCTTTGCGGTAAAAATTGAGTTTCGCAACAGAAATTAGTTACCATAATCGTAACGAAACAGGAGGTTTTTATGACCACAAAACAGGGTGATATTTCCCTACTTAACCATCCCATCGCACAGGAATTGCTGCACTCTAAAATCCCGGCGCGCCTGGCCTACATTGGGCCTGATGGCGCGCCGCGCGTCGTGCCGGTCTGGTTTCACTGGAACGGCAAAGAGATCGTCATTGGATCGCTGCCCGGCATCCCCAAATTGAAAGCGCTGGCCGCCAATCCCAAAGTGGCGCTGACCATTGACACCGAAGCCTTTCCGGCCAAAACGCTCATGATCCGCGGAACGGCCACCGTGGAGATGGTGAAAGTGGTACTTGACAGTACGCCGCCGCTGCCACGCGCTATATGGGCGAAGAAGGCGCCAAGGCCTGGATGAGCCAAGTGGGTGGGCTCTTTTCGGAGATGGCGCGCATTGTGGTGCAGCCCGAATGGGTGGGTTTGCTTGACTTTGCGACGCGCTTTCCCAACGTCATTGAGAATGCAATGGCGGCGGCTGCCGTGGCGGCATAACAAGAAAACAAATGAAACAAATGGACGTGAGGCGCCAATGGTGCTGCCTCACGTCTTCACGCAGTGAGGAGTAAGTTATGAATGTTTTGTTGAGTATGCAGACGATGGCCAAAGGCGGGCGTTCGCGCGCCGCGGTCGCCACGTTTGATGAGGCCGCCGCGCAGGGCAACATGGGGCGCTGGAGCG
Organism: Caldilineaceae bacterium; assembly: GCA_041391125.1. GTDB lineage: Bacteria > Chloroflexota > Anaerolineae > Caldilineales > Caldilineaceae > JACKBC01. Next base: position 9,515 of record JAWKON010000074.1, on the reverse strand, counting down.
TCATTGTGGACGCGCTGATTGTGCAGGCGATATTGGGCACGGTCTATGCGTTTAGCGTCTTTGTGCGCCCGCTGGAAATGGAATTTGGCTGGGACCGCACCACCACGCAGTGGGCTTTTTCGTTTGCCCTGGCCTCCTTTGCCATCACCATGATTCCGGCTGGGCGTCTGCAAGACCGCATGGGGCCGCGCGTTGTGGCCACCATCGGTGGCATTTTGTTGGGGATTTCGTTTCTGCTGGAGCGGCGCTGGTGGACGGCAGCCGACCGTGGGCGCTCTATTTAACCTATGGCATTATTGGCGGCGCCGGCATTGGCTTTGGCTATGTGTGTCCAATTGCCGCGGCTGTCAAGTGGTTTCCCGATAAGAAAGGGCTGGTCACCGGGCTGGCCGTGGCCGGTTTTGGCGCCGGCGCGCTCTTCTTTGCGGGTCCGGCGTCCACGCTGCTGCTGCCACCCGCCGAGAGTGGCGAGGCGCTAAGCCGGTATCAGATTGTGCTGGTGGGGCTGGGCATTACCGGTGGCGGCGTGGGCATTGGCTGGCGCACCTTTTTTGTGCTGCACGGCATTGTGGCCGCCACCGCTGTGGTGCTGGGCGCCATGCTGCTGCGCAACCCGCCCGCTGGCTGGACCCCCGTGGGCTGGACGCCAGCGCAGCAAAAGAAAGAGAGCCGGGTGGCTATGGACTGGCCAGCCATGCTCAACACGCCGCTGGCCTGCATGTTGTGGCTGACCTTTATTTTTGGCGCCACTTCGGGGCTGATGGCCATTGGCCAGTGGACGCCCATGATGGCGGGCGTGCTGGACGGGCAGACCTTTGCCCCGGCCTGGCTGGGCACCTTTGGGCGCTTTGTTGAACCGGTGGGCATCCTGGCCATCTTTAACGCGCTGGGCCGCATCTTCTGGGGCAAAGTGAGCGACGTCATCGACCGGCCGCGCGCCATGATGATGATGTTTCTGGCCCAGGGCATGGCTTTCATGATGCTGGTCAGCGTCGAGTCGCATCTGGCCATTTTTGCCGCTTCGGCCTGGGTGGGCTTGAACTTTGGCGGCATCTTCGCCCTCTTCCCCTCGGCCACGTCCGACTATTTTGGGGCCAAACACTTTGGCGTCAACTATGGCTGGATCTTTACGGCCTACGGCGTGGCCGGGATCCTCGGTCCGGTGGTGGGCGGCGTGCTCTTCGACGTAACCGCACAATATGTAATGGCCTTTGTCTTTGCCGGTATTTTGTGCTTTGTGGCCGCTGGCAGCGCCGTGGTGGTGTGGGGTCTGGCGCGGTTACAATTTCAGGCCGAAGCGTGATAATAGCTGAAGAGCCGTAGCGCCACCAATGCTTTCTTCGTTAGTACACAGCGGCTCAAGTCGACAGATGGTTGACGAGACCGCCAGAAGTCCAACTTCTCCCAGAAGTCGGACTTCTTAACCGTGGGTTTACTTGCGCCGTCGTGTACTAGTCATACGGCCAGCATGAAAACTCCCCAGATGCCTGAACCATCTGGGGAGTTTTCGCGCTATGTTAATAATATAAGAGATCGGTTTTGGGGTGTAGATGCCCTATGATAATCGGGCTGCAAGGAGGCAAACCATGTTTATCATCCTGTTGGTTGTCACATTCATCATCGCCCTGGCCGTGTCCTATGTGGTGGTGCGCATGTTTGACGCACCGATCAACAACATCCTCCAGCGGATCATTGCTGATGCCATCAGCGTGGAGTGGCTGAAGTATCTCAAGTTTGCCATCTACGTGGTGGGCATCTCCAGCGGCGTGCGCGTGTGGGATCTGGAAAAGTATATCACCGCGCCGCAGGTCGAGGCGGGCCAAATCGTGCAGCTCAACACGGAGCGCTGGATTCTGGAAGTGTACCGCACGATCATCTCCACGCTGCAAGGGGTGGCGTGGGTGCTGCTGGTCTTCTTTGTCTTTGCGCTGATTGCCTATGTGATCGTGCGCATTTACGAATTCCGCGGACAGAAGCCGGCGGTGCAACCGCAGTGAGGAAGCATTGATTTGTGAGGTAAATCATGTTCTATCTTGCCGATGCCTACGTGCGTCCATTCTTTAAAACGCAAATGAAAACGCTGCGCGATCGGGCCGATGCTGGTCGCCAACTGGCGCAAAAATTGACCGCCTATGCCGAGCGCTCCGATGTGCTGGTATTGGGCCTGGCGCGCGGCGGCATCCCCGTCGCCTATGAGATTGCCAAGGCGCTCCACGTTCCGCTGGATGTGCTGATTGTGCGCAAATTGGGCGTGCCCGGCCACGAGGAACTGGCCATGGGGGCCATCGCCTCCGGCGGCATCCGCGTGCTCAATGCGAGCGTCGTGGAGAATCTGGCCATTCCTCCGGCGGTCATTGACCAGATTGCTGAAATGGAAACCGCAGAATTAACCCGTCGCGCGCAAGCATATGGTGGCGCGAGCGCGCCACCGGAGATTGTGGGCAAAACGATCATCCTCGTGGACGACGGCATTGCCACGGGGGCGACGCTACGGGCCGCCATCGCCGCGCTGCGCACGCAAAATCCGGCTCGCATTGTGGTGGCGGTGGGCGTGGTTCCCCCCGAGACCTACGACGAACTCTGCGCTGAGGTGGAGGAATTTGTGTCCATCTTGCGGCCGGCGCCCTTTTGGGGTGTTGGTCTCTGGTTTGACCGTTTTTCACCGACCAGCGATGAAGAGGTGCGCACGCTGCTGGCAAGGGCAAAGCGCCATGTAAAAAGTTGAGAAGCACACCACCGGTTAAAACCGGTGGCTGATACGGCAAACCGACTTAAGCCGGTTTACTATAACAGACGCCGCTTGGGTACAGTCGCAAAGCGACCATTCATTCGGCGGCGCCAACCACACGAGATCCGGTTGAACCCTTTCATGGAAATGGAGGCTGCCGCCGCTGATGCGGCGGTGGCGGTGCTGGACGGTATGGAATATTACGGTTTGACATTGAGGGTTGAAACAGCCATTATGCTCGAATCATGAACAGACAACTTTACGACCTAGAAGATAAATTTGCCCCGTTTGCGCACAAGATGACGCAGGCCGGATTGCCCGACTTGGCGCAATGTGCCTTTCGCCGACACTATGAGCAGCTCGTGCTGGGGCATCAGGGGTATATTACCAATGCCGAAGCGCGGCCGGTTCACGATCTGCCTGTCATGGATGAACTGCGCACGTACACAGGCGATGGCGCCAAGGCGCTAGCGCGCGCGGTGGTAATCAAACTGAACGGTGGGTTGGGCGCCACCATGGGGCTGGCCGGCCCCAAAAGCCTGCTGGTGGCCAAGAATGGGTACACGTTTCTGGAAATTATTGTGGAGCAGGTGCGGCGCGTGCGCCAGCAAACGGGCGTGCGTTTGCCGATCATCTTTATGAACAGCTTTCACACGCACGCCGCCACGCAGGCGGCGCTTTCCGCCATGCCGGATTTGCCGTATGAGGCGCCGTTTTGTTTCGAACAGCATCGGATCCCCAAGGTCTGGCGCGATGATTTGACGCCGGTGCGCTGGCCCAGCGATCCGCAGAAGGAGTGGTGTCCGCCCGGTCATGGCGATTTTTATCTGGCCATCCAAAGCAGCGGGCTGCTGGAGCGACTGTTGGCGCGCGGCTATGAGTATGCGATTATCAGCAATGCCGATAATCTGGGCGCGGTGGTGGATCTGGAAATTCTGGGCTATTTTGCCGCCCGCCGGCTCACCTTTTTGATGGAGGTGACGCGGCGCACCGAAAACGACCGCAAGGGAGGGCATCTGGCGGTGAACGCGCACGGTCATCTGCTTTTGCGCGAAGTGGCCCAATGCCCGCCGGCAGAGCTGCCGCAATTCCAGAATATTGGGCGTTATCGCTTTTTCAACACCAATAATTTGTGGATTCATCTGCCGTCGCTGCGTCAGATTTTGGCGCAAAATGGCGGCATTCTGGATTTGCCGCTAATTCGCAACGTCAAGCCGGTGGACCCGCAGCAGCCCGATTCGCCCAAGGTGTATCAGCTTGAGACGGCTATAGGCGCAGCCATCGGGCTGTTGCCCAATGTGCAGGCTGTGGTGACGCCGCGCCCGCGTTTTTTACCGGTGAAGAACACCAATCATCTGCTGGCCCTCTGGTCCGATGCCTATGTGCTGGGCGACGATTTCGGTGTGATACCCAATCCACACCGAAATCTGCCTGGTGAGCCGATTATCGATTTGGACCCGCGTTATTTCAGGTTTGTCGAGCAGTTGCGGGCGCATTTCCCCAAGGGCGCGCCCTCGCTGCTGCGCTGTAATCGGCTCTCTATCCGCGGCAACGTATTTGTGGATCGCACGGTTGATTTGGAGGGTGATGTGCTGATCGAGCATTTGGATGATGACCCCATCTACTTGTCAAGCGCAAGCGCGCGGTCTGGACGCGCGAGGTCGCCATCCGCGCCTGATTTATCCACGCCGGCGACGCAGAAGCGCGCGGTGTCCACAGCCCGGCGTTAGGCTGCGTGTGTCTGGCATGATGACCATTTCTCTGAGCGAGTTTATCAAACGATTTATGCTGGTGCTGCTGGTGTTGCTGCTGGCGCTGGGCATGTGGGTGGCGCGTTCGTCGCTCATATTGGGCTTTCTGGCCGCGGTGATTGCGGTGGGCATCAGCATTCCGGCCCGCTTTTTGCGGCGCAAGGGCTGGCGGCGCGGTTGGGCTATATTGATGGCCGCCACGGCCGTCAATGTTTTCTTCATTTTGCTGTTGCTGCTGATTCTGCCGGCGCTGATCACCGACATTGGCCTGCTGTTGTCGAGCGTTCCCTATGCCACCAGTTCGCTGTTGGCATCATACGAAGCGCTGCGCGAGAGCAGCGCATTTTTGGCGACCAACTTGCCCAGCCCGGAGCTGTTCTCCCCGGCCGCCGTGGCGACCGATGCGCCTGTGATCAATCCGGATACGCTGACTCTTTTCATCGACCAGATCCTCAACGCCAGTTTGGCCATTGCGCCCCATCTATTGGGGGGCATGAATACGCTGGCAGCGGTGGCTCTGAACTTTGCTTTTGTGCTCTTTGTCTCTGTCTTTTTTCTCATCGATCCGCACAGCTACATTAAGGCCAGCCTCTATTTGATGCCGCGGCGCCATCATGCACGTGCTGTGGAGCTGTGGAATGAGCTTTATGACACGCTGACCACCTGGATCACATCCCAATTTCTCTCGGCCAGCATTACGGTGGGATTGGTCTGGATTATTCTGGGGCTGCTGTTGGGAATGCCCCATTCGCTGGTGGTGGCGGTCTTTGCCGGCGTGGCCACGTTTATTCCGAACATCGGCGCATTTTTGCCGCTGATCCCCATTGTGATCTTCACGTTGGCCGACGATCCGGCGCAACTGGTTCTCTTTGTGCCGGTTTACTTGGGTATTCAGCTTCTGGAGAGCAATGTGATTACGCCTTCGATTGTGAAGGCGCAATTGCTCATTCCGGCCGGCGCCATGATGATTTTCCAATTGCTAATGACGTTGGCTTTTGGCGCCCTCGGTCTGCTGTTGGCGGTGCCGGTCTTTGCGGTGCTCATTGTGCTGGTGCGCGAAATTTACGCCTATGACATGCTGGATTTGCGCACAGCCAACATTGTGTTGACCAGTGATGACGCCGGGCGCTTACAGATTATCAGCCGCTCGCAGCAGCCGGCGATGGGGCCGGATTCACCCACCGAGACCGCCGCTTGAATTACCAGCAGCGTTGCGGTGTATGGCTCCTTGCCATAAAACCCACCCGATCAGCACCCCAAAGAGCGCCATGGATGAGGTCAGCTCCACAAAATGCGCCAGGCGCACGGCTGCCGGCATAAATGGATTGGGAAAGAGAATAAAATCGGCCAGCAGCACAGCCAGCACCAGAGCCAGGGCAAAGCAAGTTTCCACCATCCCCCCTTTGAACATACGCACCACCGGCAGCACAATCAGCACCCACAGATAGCCGCGCCCAAATTGCACCAGCGCCAGCCAAGGATCGCTTGCCAAGGTTTGGGCCATATGGGTGAAGAAGGGCAAAATAGCGGTCGAGCCGCTGTAGAATTGGCGCAGCGCGGGCGATTGCCACGCCACAAAGTAGCCAAAGACAAAATAAATTACCGTATAGAGCGCGGCCAACAGGGTCAGACGTATGGCCCATGCGCGGCCAGAAAAGTGCAGACGATCATTCAAATCGGCGGCGGTTTCCTGCCGGCGACTCTTACCCAGCACCCACACCGCCAGCGGGGCAAAGATTAGGGCCCGTACAAAACCTGAGACAAAGAGCGACACAATCTGCGGTGTGGACAATTGCAAAGCCTGATTAAAAACCACCGTCTCAATCTGCGGCATAACGGTTTCAATGCCATACTGCGCCAGGAAAAGCGCCCCGGCCAGCTTCCAGCCATGCCAGCGTGACCGTAACGCCAAATAGGAGAGGATCAACGCATTGACCGTCGTCACCAGCAGCATGATTTGTGCGCTCATCTGCGCTTCGGCGGGCGAAAGCTGTGGGGCATCTGTACCCGCAATCAGCGCGCCCGCCATAAATGCCGCCAACATCACCACTGCCGCGCCCAGCAACCGCGCTGTTATGCCGATTTTCTTCAGAAGGGGATTGGTTGTTTTCATCGTAGGTTTCCTCGGACTCGTGCTCGGTGTGATACGCACCCAAAGCCGCTAAGATTGTGTGTTGACTCTGTGCTGCACATAACCGTCAATCTACCAAGCGCAAAGTGCTCGGCGAGAGAATCTTCGCATTCTTAGCGGCCTGGCGCGTGACATTTAATACATGAGTCTATTTTATACCAATTGCCAATCTATGGACCAGGAATCTCTGATAAGGTGACCGGGTGGCAAGGTGACCGGTCACCTTGCCACCCGGTCACCTTGTTATTCATGGCGGTTATAGTAAAATCAGATGGAAAACCGTACTTTTCTGGGCGCGACTAGTGAACGCCGGTTGAGTAGGCTGTGGTAGTTTGCAGCCGTATCGAAACCAAGTGAACGGGTTGCCTTCGATATGCCAGTTGACCACAATAGTGTGGGTCTCAAATTGATTTCACTATAGTCTGGCAAATTGTACTATTGCATGGCTCACGGCTGCGCAAAGTAGACGCCGCGTGCGGACCGCATGATCAAATGGAAGGCAAAGTCTGGTGGATCGTTGGGCTTGGCCGGGTCTTGATAGAGACAGCGGGCGTGATAGGTCACGTCGTAGGCGATGCGCGGATTGCCGCCTGTATCCAGCGCCAGCGTGGGCGTCAAGCCGCTCCAGAAGCCGCCGTCACAGCTTAGCGGATAGGCAACCGGCCAGAGTTGGTAGAGCTGATCCGCGGTTTCCACCGTCATGTGTTGCCAGTTGCTGGCCGCTTCGCAGCCACCGTTGCACCACGAGTAGCCCAGACCACCTGTCGAATAGTCGGCATGGGCAATGCGCGGATTGCCGTTAGCGTCCAGCTCAATATCCGGCTCTTGCCCATCATCCACCGGCAGCCCCAAGTTGACCCGCTGCCAATTGGCCTCCACCAGACAGTCGGCATCGCACCAGACGTACCAGAGCCGTTCGCCCTGCTCATTCTCCAAGGCTTCGGGGAAGTGGGCCACGCGTGGCCGATTATTGGCGTCCAGCGCCAGGTCCCAACTGGGCTCCTGGCCTTGGCCGCGTTCACCGATCTTGACGCGACCCCAGTTGGCGAGGTCGTCACAGCCAAAATCGCAGGCAAAATAGTAGAGCGCGCTGGCGCTGTCAAATTCCTGCAGCAGCATCAATTCGGCAATAAAGCGCGGCTGACCATCGGTTGTAAAGGTCAACGACGGATATTTGGCCACCTCCCAGTCGAAGCGAAACTCCTCCTGAATGACGGTGGTCACCAACGTTTGCGTCCAATTAACTGCATCGGTGCAGCCACCACTGCACGTAACATAATAGAAGCCATAGTGATCAGGCTCAATCGGATAGTTGCGGTCCAGATAGAGAAAGGCGGGATGCCCCTGCGGGTCCACGGCAAAGCTGCGCTGCGGCAGACCGTCGTCGTTGACGTCGAAGATGTCGGTGCCATAGCTCGTCAGCAGCAGCGCGACCGACCAATTTTCCGGCGCGGTACAATCTGTGTTGCACTCGGCATATTGATAGTCGCGACCGCCCACCTGCACGGTCGAATTGGTGCGCATGAGCAGGCGCGGCTGCCCGGCGGGCGTCAGCGCCAACTGCACTTCGTTGACCTCATCCTCAAACCAGATGCTGCTCCAGTTGGCGTCCTGCTCGCACTGGGCGGCGCAATAGAGATAGACGGCGCCGATGGGCGGCGCGCCCGTGTTTGGTTCATAATAGGCGTAGGCCAGGTGCATGCCGCCATTGGCATCGACCTGGATGTCGGCATTGGTCGTTTTCCAGGCGGTTTCTACAAAAAAGCTATTCACGGTTGAACCGGTGGGCGGTGTTTCCGTCGGCTCTGTTGTCGGCGTCTCCGTTGGCACAGGTGTGACGGTGGCCGGCGGTGTTGGCGTGCTCACCACCGGGCCAGCGATCAAGGGCAGATAGAACTGCGCGGCCGGCGCCTCCTCATGCAATGGGGCAGCCTGCGTGCGCATTGCCATAAATACCAGCGCCATGAGCGCCAATGACACAGAAACAACAATGGCTGTGCGTCTAGCCAAACGACGCGGCTGGCATGACTTGCCGGTGTTTTCTGCAATCTGCTGGATAAGATGGCGGCGATGTGCATCGCGCAGCAGATCGTTGTGGCGCTCGGTGGCATACAGAAGAACTTGAGTTATGTTAAGCGGGTTCATGTTGATTTTTCCTCGTTGGCTGGCTTGTCAGCTTTAATGTAAGCAGTGTTATTACACCACGACTTGATGCGCGCTAACAGCAACCAGCAGTTACAAGAAGTGTTACAAACTCGAAGCATGCTTCGCTGTTGAAAATTGCGGGAACATCCAATTCCAGGAAGGGGTTACCCGCAGTCTGCTGTACCGGGGTACTGATCATACTGCGTCGCCAGCGCTATCAACCTGGCCAGATCCGCCGCCGGTTTATTGGTCATGAGTTTTTCCAGCGCTGCCAAATACTCGGCAAAATCCGCACGCGTGCGAAACCCAAGCAAGCTCGCCGGTGTAGCGGCTGGATTCCAAACTGTGTGGATGACGCCCGGCGTCACCAAAACCGAACTGCCCGGCCGCGCCAACACGGTTTCATCGTCCAGCGTAAAGGCCAGCGTGCCGCTGAGGATGTAGAACCACTCGGTGGTCCGTTGGTGAAAGTGCGCCGCCGGACCGGATTGATGCGGCGGCAGCGCAATCTCAAAAAGCGTAAACGCGCCAGTCGGCGCCGACGCCGCGGCTTTGATGGTGATGACCATCCCGCCGACATCGAAACGCTGGCCCTGGCCGGGATTCTGCAAAATGTGGCGGCGATCATCTGCGGGATAGGTGACCATTTCAAACACCCCTTGACCGTACTATATCTGCATGGATGCCTCTCTGTGCCTGTGGAATGAGATTGCGGGGCGGTTGACGGATCGCTGAGTCCTGCAAGACACAATCGGTCCAG
>JAWKON010000073.1:0-40284 GCA_041391125.1 Caldilineaceae bacterium | reverse complement strand
CTCATACAATCATAAAAATCATAGTGCAGACAAGGTTTTTCGTTTCCTGAGGCCCTTCCCGGAACAGTAACACATAATCTGAGAAATCGTTTTAATCTGTTGATCAAAAAAATGGAAAATAATCTATGATCCCGCATGATTACCACATGCACTCGAATTTCTCCCCCGACTGTCAAGCCCCTATGGCAACCATGTGCCGCAGCGCTATTGCCAAAGAGATCCCCGAAATCGGCTTTACCGAGCACTTTGACCTGCACCCGGACGAACCGGTGCGCGACTGGTTTAAGCCCGCGCCCTGGTGGCGCGAAATCGAGCAGTGCCGCGCCCAATTTGACGGCCAATTGACCATCCTGGCCGGCATTGAAGTTGGCGAACCGCATCTTTATGCATCGGAAATGCAGACCGTGCTGACCACCGGCTCCTTCGATTACGTGCTCGGTTCGCTGCACTGGGTGGGGCGCGACAGTATGTTTGACCCCAACTATTTTCGCGCCACACCGGCCGCTGCCGCTTATATGGGCTTTTTTGAAGAATTGGAACGCATGACGCGCATCGGCGGTTTTGATATTCTGAGCCATTTTGACGTGCCGGTGCGCACGGCGTTCTCTGTTTACGGCGGCTACGATCCGCGGCCCTATGAAGAGCCGATTCGCGCCGCGCTGCGCAATTGTATTGAGCAAGGCATTGCGCTGGATCTCAACACGTCGGCGCTGCGTTCGCACGTCGGGCTGCTGACGCCGGGGCTGGAAATTTTGCGCTGGTATGTGGAAATGGGCGGCGAGCGCGTCACGCTGGGCTCGGATGCGCACCAGCCGCACAACATTGGCGTCGGGCTGGCGCAGGCGCTGGATATTGCGCGGCAGGCCGGCCTCCAATATGTGACCCACTTCCGGCAGCGCGAGGCTCGGTTGGTTTCCATTGTGTAGGGTGGAGGCTGAGCTTGTCGAAGCCGGCGCGCGCCGGCTTCGGCAAGCTCAGCCTCCACTCAATTTGCAGTACACCGCAACGGTGTTGGCGATATAGGCGCCGGTCTCGATTGTTGAATCCAGCCCTATCTCTTGCCATTGCGGTCTACTAATTTGCGCGCCCGCTCTGAAATTTAGGTGATTTGTCGTCAGAGTTCATCTGATTTTTATGTGGGCGGTGTACGCTATTAGTAACGTTATGGACGTGGCGCTTAACCGGTTTTAACCGGTTTTCCGCGCCAGACACAGAATTCATTCTGTGGTGCTTTGGTACGCAGGTGACATCAGATCGTAATATTATCAAACTGACGTTTATGTTAAAGTAACATCGTTCCGCCATGCGGTTTTGGGTTAGGAAAGCCATGATAAAACTAACTTACATAGGCCACGCCACCATGCTCATCGAGATCGATGGCGTGCGCATTCTGACCGATCCTATTTTGCGCGGGCGCGTGGGCCATTTGCGGCGGGCGGCCACGGCCACCGAACCCATCCTTTTGGATGATGTGGATTTGGTGCTGATCTCGCATTTGCACTGGGATCATTTTGACCCGCCCTCCATTCGCCGCCTGGGCAATACGCCTAAATTGCTTGGCCCCGCGGGGACGGCCAAGACGCTCAACCGCCGGCCCTTGCGCCGCGCGCTGCACAATGAAGTGCAAGAAATCTCGGTTGGCGAGGTGCTGCGCATTGGACCGTTGGAGATTCAGGCCACCTATGCCGAACACAAGGGCAGCCGCTACCCGATTGGGCCGGCCACGGACAGCCTGGGCTATGTGATCAGCAGCCGGGACAACGGCAGCCACAGCGTCTATTTTGCCGGTGACACGGACCTATTCGATGAAATGGGCCAGCTTGCGCAACACCTGGAGCACGGCCTGGACGTGGCGCTGCTGCCGGTTTGGGGCTGGGGCCCCACATTGGGCAAAGGCCACATGAACCCGCTGCGCGCGGCCCAGTCGCTGCGCATGTTGCAGCCGCGGCTGGCCATTCCCATTCATTGGGGGACGCTGCATCCCATCGGCATGGGCTCTATGGGCATGAACGGGGTGGCCGCCCACGGCATTAGCGCCGAACGCCATAAGCCGCGTTTCCTCAGCCACCCACCGCAAGCATTTGTGCATCACGCCGACCATTTTGCCCCGGAAGTGGAGGTACGCGTTTTACAGCCGGGTGGACATCTGGCTGTCGAGAGAAAAGCTGAGCATGTCCTCTGTTATTGATCGCGGACAAAAGCCCAACATTCTTCCCACGCATCCAGCGGACGCCACCGCGCCCCCAAACGACGCTTGTGCCGGTCTCGGCCCGCCCCATACAGCGGCAGGGTACGAGCCCGGCTACCCCGTACGCAACCCAAAGAAGCAGCGCCAGCTAAATTGGTATGTGCGTCTGCTCACCGTCTGGTTTATCGATGCCTCCGCGCTGATTCTTATGTCGAACGCGCTGCCCGGTTTGCGGATCGATAATGTGCATGTGGGCTTTGTGGCCGTGGCCGCCGTGGCCATTCTGAACGCTATTCTCTACCCCATTGTCAACTATTTTCTGCTCTCGTTTACCGTGCTGACGCTGGGGGCGGCTTCGCTGCTGCTCAATGCGGCCGTGATCTGGTTTGCCTCCTCGCTGATTCCGGGAATTGCCATTAACAATTTGGGTACGGCGCTGGGGGTTGTGCTGGGCGTCGGCGCCATCAATACGTTGCTGTCCAGCCTGCTGGCCATCGACGATGAGAATTCCTACTACCGCAACATCATCCAGCGCATTGCCTCGCGCCGCGTTCCCTATATTCAGCGCGATTGCCCGGGCATTATCTTCCTGGAAATTGACGGTCTGTCGTATCCGGTGCTGCAACGCGCCATGCGCCACGGTCATCTGCCCACGCTGGCGCGCTGGCTAAAACAGGGCAGCCACCGCCTGGTGGATTGGGAATGCGATTTCTCTTCGCAGACCGGCGCCAGCCAGGCCGGCATCCTCTACGGCGACAATTTCAACATTCCGGCCTTCCGCTGGTACGAAAAGAACCGCCAGCGCATTATGACCCTGAGCGACCCGCGCGTGGCGGCTGAAATTGAGCGCCGGCTCTCCAAACGGCAGGGGCTGCTGGCCGAAAATGGCGCCAGCCGCGGCAATATGTTCTCCGGTGATGCCGCTAAGACCATGTTTACCGTCAGCACGCTGACCAACCGGCCCAAGCTGCGCGCCCGCCAGTTTTACGCCTATTTTGCCAATCCATACAACATTCCGCGTCTCATTTCGCTGGCGTTGTGGGATGTATTTATTGAATGGTTTGCGGCCTGGCGGCAGCGCGTGCGCAATGTGCAGCCCCGCGTCCATCGCGGCGGCGTCTATCCGCTGCTGCGTCTCACCTCCGCCGTGCTGCTGCGCGAGCTGAGCGTCTACACGCTGATTGGCGACATGTATGCGGGCGTGCCGGTGGTGTATGCCGGCTTTATGGGCTATGACGAAGTGGCGCACCATTCCGGGGTTGAAGCGGCGGATGCGTTGGCCGTGCTCTACCGGCTGGATCAGCAATTTGCGCGGCTGGAAAAGGCTGCTGTAAAAGCGCCGCTCCGCTACCAATTTGTCGTGCTCTCCGATCACGGGCAGACGGCCACTACCCCGTTTAGGCAGCGCTTTGGCGAAACGCTGGAGCAGCTCGTGCAGCGGCTGGCCAATGAGCACCCGGTGAGCGGCGCCATCTCCGCCAGCGAAGGCTGGGCCAACTTGAGCGCGCTCCTTACCGAAGTGATCCAGACCGATGAATATCTGGCGTCGCGGGCGCTGCGCTCGGCGGTCAAAAATCGCCTGTATGACGACAATGTAGTGTTGGGGCCGGAACATGTGCAGTTGGATGAGCAGCGCCGCGCCGTGGGTCGCAAACAGGACCATCGCGACAAAATCATCGTATTGCCCTCGGGCAATCTGGGCTCGATCTATTTTACGCGCTGGCGCGCGCGGGCCACGTTGGAGCAGATCAACGCCGACTTTCCGCGGCTGATTCCCGGCCTGACGCAGCACCCAGGCATTGGCTTTGTCATGGTGCAGTCGCAGCAGCATGGGCCGCTGGCGCTGGGGGCCAAAGGCATCTATTTTCTGCGCAACGACCGTGTGGCCGGGGAAGATCCGCTAGCTCCCTTTGGTCCCAACGCGGCGGCGCACCTGCGGCGCACCAACAATTTTTCTTACGTGGCCGATATTCTAGTCAACAGCATTTATGATGCTGCCAAAGGTGAAGTGACCGCGTTTGAGGATTTTGTGGGCTCGCATGGTGGGTTGGGTGGTTGGCAAACATCGGCGTTTCTCATGTTTCCAGCGAAATGGCCGGCGCCGACTGAAAGAATTGTGGGGGCTTGCGGCGTCCATAAAGTAGCCAAGCAGTGGTTGGCCCACATGGCGCGCGAGACCATCCGCATTCAGACCGACAAATTGTGAGCAAATTTATTATTAACCGGCTGCGGCATAAGCTAGCCAATATGGGCGTTATCGTGATTCCGGCGCTGGTGGTAAGCCTGGTATTGGGCGGGCTGCTCTACTTTTTGGCGCCGCTGCTGCCGCTCGCCTGGCGCGATGGGCTGGCGCTCTTGCGCACGGCGGCTACATCGGCAAACCCGGCAGAGTTGCGCGATTTTATCGGCTCTTTTGGGCTCAATGCTCAGGTTGTCTTTTTTGGTTTGCAGCTTTTGCAAGTGCTGCTGGCGCCAATCCCCGGTCATTTGACCGGCTTTTTGGGCGGCTATCTCTTTGGCTTTTGGCAAGGGCTGGCGCTTTCCATGGCGGCCATGACTCTCGGTTCGGCGGTTTTGATGCTGGCTGGGCGGCTGGTGGGCGAACGCATTGCGCGCCGCTTTGTTTCCGCGGAAATCATGGCCCGCTTTGACCAGCGGACGATGGAAGAGGATGGCGTCATGAGCTTTTTCATGATCTTTCTACTGCCCGCCTTTCCCGATGACGCCATCTGCTTTATTGCCGGCATGACGCGCTTGAGCATCGCCAAATTGATGTTAGCATCCACCATTGGGCGCATTCCCGGTGTAGCCGTCTTGACCTACACGGGCGCCAGCCTGAACGAAAGCTTTGTATGGGGGCAGATCGTATTCGGCGTCGCTATTGTGGCGGCGCTGCTGGTCTGGTTTTTTGAAGAGGAAGTGCTGGCCCTCATCAAGAAATTGTAATCCAGCTTCTATTTTGTTTTGCCTGATCCAAGTAAGCTGTGTTACGATTCAAAGCATGTAGGACAAGCTTTCCAGCTTGTCCCGTCCACCAAAATATCAACATTTCAATCAGCAACATTTCAAACGACGGGCAAATCACCCGTCATAAGGAGGCGTGTCATATGATGGCCAATCGAATATCAGCTCTTGCCATTATCTATTCAGCGCGCCTGCTGCAAAATTTCGCATAGAGATAGGCTTTGGCATTGGCGATTATCATAAAGCAGTCTTTTGTGATAATGCCGCATAAATGTTGAAACTGGCCATGCTCAAACGGCATGGTAATCTCTATGGAAATTCCATGATTTCCAATCATAAGCCGCGGGCGTAACCCGTGGCTTTTTTGTATCCACGAACAGCCGAAAGCAAAACGGAACGCGCATCTGTTGTTCCGCCTGCATTCTTCGCATCTGTTCGTCCAGCCGCGGGTGAGGATAGCCCCGCGGCTTTTTTATTGCGCGCTGGGCAGGGGAAATTGTAACTACGCGGCCGTTCCCTGAGCTTGTCGAAGGGAACACCGACCTTCGACAAGCTCAGGTCTCGAGGGCTAAATAGTTACAAAAATTTCAAGATTTTACACAAGGAACTATCCAGTGGACGAGAAATCACGAACCACCGAGCAACAACAATCAACGACAGAGCCCGCAGCCGACTTTGATTTGCAAGAGAGCATCAACCGGCTGAAGGCGCATTTTCATAACGGTACAGATCCAGCGCCAACCAGTGCGCAACAAAGTAACAATACACAGGACACCATGAACATACAAAACAATCTCAACGGCAGCGTGCGCCTCAATGGCGCGCTGCTCAACGACGATGCGTTTGACGATGACGTCGCCATCGAAGAACAGTATTTGACCCAGTTCGGCCTGGATGAAGGCGAATATCGCCAGTCTCGCCGCAAGAAAAAGGCCAACCATCGTCCCAAAAAGTCGGCAGATCAGATTCGATCTGAACTGGCCGAGACCGCCGAGCTGGAAACACAATTCAAGACCACGTATACACCGGCCCGCTTTGAGGAAGGGTGGCTCAGGTCTTCGCTGCAGCCATTCTATCAGCAGGGGCTGATCACCGATGTGCTGATGCTGGTGAAAGGCGGTAAGGAGGCCAATGTGTACCTCTGCCGCGCCCATCCTAGCACGGAGATGGAATTCATGGCGGCCAAGGTTTATCGCCCGCGCGCCATGCGCAATTTGCGCAACGACATCACCTATCGCGAAGGGCGCGAGATTCTCAACAGCGCCGATGGCGGTGTGGTGCGGCGGCGCGAATCGCGGCAGCTGCGCGCCATCCGCAAGAAGACAGCCTTTGGCGTCGAACTGCTGCACGGCTCGTGGCTGGGCTATGAATATCAGACGCTGGGGCGACTGTCCGGCATGGGCGCGCGCGTGCCCATACCGGTGGCGCAGGGTGAAAACGCCATGCTCATGCACTATGTGGGTGATGAGAGTGTGGCGGCGCCGGTGCTGCATTCGGTGACGCTGCCCAGCGAAGAAGTGCAGCCTCTCTTTAACGAAGTGATGCGCAACGTGGAACTGATGCTCAAGAACGAGCTGATCCACGGCGACCTGTCGGCCTATAACATTCTGTATTGGCGGGGGCAGGTCACGCTCATCGATTTTCCACAGGTGACGGCGGCCATCAAGAACCGCAACGCCTATAAAATCTTCGAGCGCGACGTGCAGCGCGTCTGCGACTACTTCAACCAGCAGGGCATGGACATAGTGGCGCCCGCCTTTGCCGCTACTATGTGGCGACGCTGTTTGGGGCTAGAACCGGGGCAACAATTGTGGGACGAATAGCACTTTCCAAAATCGGCCTTGGATTGGCGGCGCTGGGCCGGCCCGGGTATATTAACCTGGGCCACGCCGCCGATCTGGGCCAGGAGTATGACGTAGCCAGCATGGAGCAACATGCCCATGCTGTGCTGGATGCGGCCTGGGCGGGCGGCGTGCGCTATTTTGACGCCGCCCGCTCCTATGGCCGGGCCGAGGCGTTTCTGGCAAGCTGGCTGAACGCGCGCCAGATTCCGCCAGAACAGGTAGCCGTTGGCTCCAAATGGGGGTACACCTATACGGCCAACTGGCAGGTACAGGCCGCCAAGCATGAAGTTAAGGAGCATTCGCTGGCCGTGTTGCAGCGCCAATGGGCCGAAAGCCGCCAACTGCTGGCGCGCCATCTGCGGCTTTATCAGATCCACTCGGCCACGTTGGACAGCGGCGTGCTGGAGAAATCGCCGTGCATGGGGAACTGGCGCGGCTGAAAGAATCGGGGCTGAAGATTGTCCTGTCGCTCAGCGAGCGCCAATCAGGCGCAGGTGCTGGAGCGGGCCATGCAGATCGAAGTGGATGGGGTGCGTCTATTTGACAGCGTGCAGGCCACCTGGAATCTGCTGGAGCCGTCGGCAGGCGTCACGCTGGCCCAAGCCCACCATGCCGGCCTGACGGTGATCATCAAAGAAGCGCTGGCCAATGGGCGGCTGACTTTGCGCAATGCTGCGCTCCAATTCGCAGAAAAGCTCGCCGTGCTGCAAGCACAGGCCAAACGACTGCACACCACCGTCGATGCGTTGGCCCTGGCCGCCGCCGTGGCCCAGCCCTGGGCGGATGTGGTGCTGAGTGGCGCGGCTACGATTGAGCAGATACGGTCAAACTTGAGGGCGCTGGATGTCAATTGGGACGCGGAGGCGGAGAACGCGCTGGCTAGTTTGGCTGAACTGCCGGATGCGTATTGGACAAAGCGTAGCGATCTGGAGTGGAATTGATGATGAGCGATACTCAGCACGATAATTTACACCAGACTAGCGGGGCAGCACTCTCTGAGAATGGTGAAGAAGACATTGTCTATTCACAACTCGTAGACTACTATATGGAGTTGGCTGAACAGTCGCTGAATGAAGCTTTTGGTCCCGAACGGGCGACATGGATGGCATTGCTGGAACAAGAACATGTCAATTTGCGCCCAATATTCGCGTGGTTAATTAGGCAGGGCGAAGGGGAACGCGGGCTCAGGCTCGCGTTTTTGCTGCAAGAGCTGTGGTTTGAAGATCACCATACCAGTGAAGCGCGTGAGCTGTTCAAAACTCTGTTGGGTTTGCCGGAAGCTTCAGCGCGCACAAGAGAACGCGCTCGCTACCTCGACTTAGCCGGAGCCTTTGCCCTGGCCGAAAACGATTATGCTGAAGCGCGGGTGCTCAAAGAAGAGGGTATTGAAATCTGCCGCGAATTGGAAGCGGATTGGTTGCTTGGCTCATCTTTACTTCATTTGGGCCACGTTGAGCGATACGCTGGAAATTCCTTGACTGCACAAAAACTTTATCAAGAATCATTGCAGATCTTCCAAGGACAAAACAACCAGGCATGGATTGCTCATGCAGTCGGGAACTTGAGCAATGTGGCGGTGGATTTGGGCGAGTTCACAAAAGCGGATGCGCTAGTGAAGGAGAGTTTGCAATTGTACCAAGAGTTAGCCTTTGAATGGGATCTGGCGCTCATGATTGGCAATGCGTCCGGTGTAGCAGCCGGCTTGGGGCAGGCCAAGCGCGCAATCCGCTTGGCTGGTGCGAGCGCGGCCCATCGGGAGATATTGCGCGTACTCCTCTTGCACGTGCGGTTGCGCGCCAGGCACAATCAAAAACGCGTAATTTACATTACCCAACTGATTTACACCAATCTTGCTTACCAAAGACACATATGTTAATTTTATGACATTCAACAATTTCGCCTAAATCCTCCTTCTCGAATCTCATTCCCTTTCAGCCAACCGGCGGATCCATGCTGCTACCTATTGCCGTCCCATCCCATTTCCGCATCATCGCCCACCGCGGCGCATCGGCTTATGCTCCGGAAAATACGCGGCCCGCTTTCCAGCTTGCGCTCGACATGGGCGTGACCGAGGTTGAATTGGACACTCGGCTCACCAGCGACGGTATTATCGCGCTCAGCCACGACAACACGCTGGCGCGCTATGGCCACGGCGAACAGACCGTCGAAGCGCTGACCTGGGCCAAATTGGCCGCGTTGGATATGGGTTCCTGGCATTCGCCGCACCTCTTTGGCGGCGTCCAAATGCTGACGTTGGCGCAGCTTTTCGCCGAGTTTGGCGACCGGTTCACTTATCACGTGGAACTCAAAGGCCACACGCCGGAACTGCCGGCGGCCGTACACAGTCTGATCGAGCAGCACAATCTATACGACTCTTGCATCATCACATCCTTCATGGTCGACTCGCTGGCCGCCATGCGCCAAATCAGCCCCCACGCCCGGCTAGGCTGGCTCATCCGGGAGGTTGATGATCGGACGCTGGACGCGGCGCGCGCTTTGAATCTGTTCCAGCTTTGCCCCATGGCCAAAAACGTGACGCCCGCCATGGTGCAGCAAGCGCGCCAGGTCGTCCCCGAAGTGCGGGCCTGGGGCGTCAATGGCGAAACCGTGGCCAGCCAATCGCGCGACATCATCGCTCTGATCCAAAACGTGCTGGCCGCCGGCTGCGACGGCATGACCATCAACTGGCCCGATTGGGTCAAACGCGTTGAACCGTTAAAGGCGCAAGAATAAACCGCGGATTGCGCAGATGTACGCGGAATTTGGTCTAATTAGATAATCAATGTCATTAAGTTAAGGATGTTGGTGTCAAAGTAAACAGTTTTTAGTGCGCAGTTCCCAGGGTGAACTTCCCGACTGGACACTGAAAACTGAGCACTACTCACTGCTAACTTAACGGCATTGATTAGATAATTATTTCTGATTCGGGCACGTATGTTCTATAATGCTGGCGATTGCTGGGGAATAAGTGCGCTGCCTATGCGTATTGCGTGTACCGGTCCAGAAGTTTGTTCCCACATGGCGCGGTGATTTCTCTAAACGGGCTTAGTCGTTATTTTAGGGCCATTCCCAGGGCAAAGTGTTTTGATATACCCACATGAGCGTATGCGCCGCCTGCACAGCAAGCAGCGGCAGTGCGCCAATTAGCAAATACCGCTTTTCCCCCAATACCTTCGTTAATCGCTCCCCAAACAGCAGCGCGGCTGGAATCGCCGCCAAACTAAACAGATCCCAATCGCGCTGGCCGCCGTAGTCCGGGTTCCACAGCCAGGTGAAGCCAAAGTAACAAGTGGCAGCAATGGCCAGGAAGCTAAAATCGCCAGCGCTCTGTGCATTTTCGCCGTCGCGCCATCGATGCCGGATGCTCCCAATGCCAATCCAGAGCAGGGCGGGTAGCATCACCGGCGCCACCAGCATCTGCTCGTTCAAAAAATCGCGCAGATGGCCCCAGCTAAACATGGTGTAATATTCCCAGCGCGTGCTGGTGCCAAAAAGCGGCACCAGCCAGCGCGCGTCGCCGCCACCAGGGCGATCATCGGTCAGCAGGGCGTGGATGCCGTGGCCGCCTGCCTCCATTAGGAGGACGGTAGCCATTGCCGTGGCCACAACTGGGATGCCAATTTGCATGGCGGCTGTGCGCCATGAATAGCCGCGCGATTGAGGAGTTGCAGCGTATGGGTCCGCGGGCTTAGCCAACTGCCATCCGATATATAGCAGGCTGGGCGCCAACACGACGGTGCTGGGATGGGTGGCGTTGGTCACGGCCAGCGCCAGTGCGGCAACCCACAGTGGGGCGCGGTGGCGCAGTGCGGCCAGCCCCAGCCATAGGTAGAGCAAAATGCCGGCGGCGGCAAAGCTGTAATTCTCAATATAGCCAAAAAATAGCTGCATCAATCCCAATGTGGTCAGGCTGCCAAAGGTCAACCATGCCGGCCCCAGCCACTGCTTGCGGCTCAAAGTAAGCGCGACGCTTAGATACAGTATGCCGGCCAGCGGACTCAGAACTCGATAAACTGGCATCGCGTCCTGCCACTGAAATCTTTCGTGTAGAAATAGCCAGAGCTGGCTATGCAGAAAGACATCCAGCGGCGCTTGCCACGAGTGCGTGAGTCGCAATGTGGGGTCGGGCCAGGCCATCGCTTTGCTGATCAAATAGGCGTCGCCCCAGCGTGTGTGGACAATGGGGAATGTCAAAAACGCCCACCCGAGCAGCAGTCCCAGTGAGGCCAGCAGAATCATTACGGTGGTGGAGGCCATTGGTGCATCTTGCGCAGGTGTTTGGCGGCATTCGTCCGCGGCCCACGGCAAGAGCCATAGGGCCCCAATCCCGCCAAGCAGCACAACCGTGGTCGTCACCACAAACCAGGTCGGCGCATAGGTGGCCGGCCATAGGCCCCACCAGGCTGCTTCCGCGTCGGTCGGTTCCGGAATTGGCGCGGGCGTGGGCGGCAGCCAGCGCACATACAAATGCAGCGCCCATACAGCCAGTGCTATCAAATTTAGTCCAATGGCAACCAATCGCTGCCCGTTTTCACGTCCCAATGCGCGCATCCCATATTAAAAATGGCTGCACCTCCAAAGAGGCCAGCCATTTTGTAGAGTTAATGCTGCAAACGAGAACACTGGTAAATCGTAAACTTGTACTGAGCAGAGTCGAGGTATCTGCAATCGTAAATTTACTGCGCCGTCAGCACAAAAATATCGGCTACCCAACCGCCGCCGTCGATGTCAGGAATATCAAGCTTGACCCATAGACCATCGTCGCTCGTCTCCAGCACTTTATACACGTCGCCATTTTGCACGTAGCCCACAATTTCAGAATCTTCGGTGGGCTCGCTGCGCACGCGCAGGCGCGTACCGTCGGTGTACACAATGGCCTCACCGGGGTTAGGCGTAGGCAGTTCGGCCTCGTCGGCAGATTCTTCTTCCGCGGTCGGCGTGGCTGTCGCGTCGGCGCTCTCTGCGGCGGGAACAGCAGTGGCTTCAGCATCAGTACTTTCCTCGGCGGGAACTGCTGTGGCCTCCGGCTCGGCACTCTCTTCCTCCGGCTCAGGTGTGGCCGTGGCGGGCGCGACTTCCTCCGCAGGGGGCGCGGTCGCTTCGGCAGTCGGGGTATCTTCCGCAGCCGGCGCCTCTTCCGCGGCTGGCTCTTCCGTAGCCGGCGCCTCTTCCGCGGCCGGTTCTTCCGTAGCCGCCGTGGCATCCGGCACAGCATCGCCCGGAAAGGTGAGAAATTCGGCGGAGACCCAGCCGCCGCCGGTAATTCCCGCGACATCCAGGCGCGCCCAACCGCCGTCCGCCGTGGTCTCCAGCACGTTGTAGGATTCGCCATCATATACATAGCCCACAATCTCGGCGTCGATGGTCGGCTCGCCGCGCACGCGCAGGCGCGTGCCATCGGTGCGCACCACTACGCCGCCCGGCGCCGGCGTGGGCCGCGCAATGGCTTCACCGCTCTCATCGGTGATCGGCACGTCGGTGATATCACCTTTGACGGTGACAAAGCGCGCCGCCACCCAGCCCGAACCGCCGCTGGCTTCTAGCGCTTCCAACCGCACCCACGTGCCGTCGGTGCTGATGCCAATGACTTTGTAAAGATCGCCTTGGGTCAACTCTTGCAGGACTTCGCTCTCTTCGTCTGGGGCCTGCCGCAACACCAGCGAGGGGGATGTGATGGTGGCCACGGCAGCGCCCATTTCCATGGCGTCGCCCAGGTTGATGGCGCCTTGGGGTGCTGCTTCGGCGGCGGTGGCGCCTTCTGCCGTATCGACGGCGGGCGCGACCGATTCAAAGTTGGGCTGTAGCGGCATACAAGCGGCCAACAACATGATGACCACGCCTGCGCACAACCAAACAGACCAGGATTTATACAGTGATTTGTGAATGAGATGCATGTTTTTTTCTTTTGATTTTATCATTTGGGTTTTGTTCTCCTTCTCAAGACAACGCCTCCAATTATGGCACGGTTCCGACGAATGGACAAGAATTGCCCTGATTTAAGGAAGCTGCATTTCCCAGCGCCCCGCCTCATAGGTGGCCGCGGCATCGTATAGAATCAATAGCACTTTGACCGGTTGGCTCGCGGGTTCCTTTTGGGGCTCCGCAGATAGCCGCAGATAATAAGCATCGCGGATCGTTTCGCCGGGCAGCCATTGATCGGTGGTGGCGATGTGCAGCAGCGGAAAGAGGTCCTGCTGCTGGAGCACTTTTCCCTGCTGATCCAGCAGGCGCAGCGATACTTTATATTGCTGATGAAGCTGGGTCTGTGGCTGCCAATCGAGTACTAAAAGGAGCGTCGGCCCACCTGCCTGCTCAAGTATGATTTTGTCCGCCCCTACCAGCAACAGGTCACCATTGGCAAATGGCGCATTGAGCGGCAGCAATGGCGAATCCACTTGCGCCTGCCCGCGTGGCCAGACGCGCACCAATGGGCCCGCCGCGCTAAAGCTATACAGATCGCCAATCTCAGCCAGTTCGCGCGTCAAATAGACCGGCGCGCCTTTAGCCATCAAATCGGCCACAACTTGCCGCCGTTGCATCGGATCGTCGGCTGCAACTCCGCTGGCGCCAATGCCCAATCCCTCGGCCTGCTGCATGTAGCGCAGCGCGGTGACCTCGCCCTCCAGCCCTACCACGCGGCTCTGGGCCGGGAAATCGACTTTGGCTAGCGCCACGGCATAATCGTGCGCATCCCACTGCTGGCTGCGGTTGACCAAGTGCGCGCGCCCGCCCAGCCCCAATAGCAAGGGGACCAAAATAGCGGCTTGCGCGATTATTGCATAGGCCTGCTGCCGCGTGAGCCAATCGGCGATTTGCCAGGAGGCTGCCCCAATCAGCAGGCTGAGGCAGAGCGTCACCGGCAGCGTAAAAACCTCCACATCGGGCGTTTGGTAGAAGAGCGCAAAAAGTAAATTGCACAGCAGCGTGGCCAATAGGAGAGCGCCCTCGTGCGGCCGTTTCGTCATAAGCGGCCAGAGGCCGGCCAGCGCCAGCGCCAGGCCAACCGCGCCAAGCTGCGCGTTAAAGAGCGTCAGCCATTGCAGCGGCGATCTTTGTACTGCCAATGGATTGTCGCCCAAAAAGGTGGTGTAGCCGCTGGCCAACACATGTTGCCAAAAGCCGCCCCACGTGTTGGCATAGCTGCCGTGCAAATCCATCACGCCCTGAGCTGCACGAAGAGGGATAAAAAGATAGAGCAGCAGTGGGGTTAATAGCGCCAGCAGCCACCACGTCCACGCCTTTTGCGGGCGCAGCAGACGGGGTCGCTGCCAGGCGAGATAAAGGAGAAGGCCCGGGATCGTCAGCACCGTGGTGCGGTGATGGGTGAGCGCCAGACCCAGGCAGAGCGCCAGCCAGATTGGATTGACGGCGTCGCGGCCAATTTTGATGGTGAGGCCAAGCAAGAGCGCAACACAAAGTATGTGCAGCGCATATACTTCGGCAACGGTGGCTTGACTCCACCACACCGCGCTCAGTCCAAATGTCGCTGCCGCCGTGAGCGCAGCCAGGTTGCGGCACAGGGCGGATAAGGGGTTTTGAAGCGTAACTGCTAACCCCCTCCCAGCCTCCCCCTCATGGGGGAGGCTGGGAGGGGGTCTCACGCCTTGGCTGGCGCTGGGATTCTTTGCGGGGGATTCGTATAGTTGTTGCGCCAGCCAAGTCAAGCAAGCCAGGGCGGCGGCGGCGCACAGGGCGCTGAACAGATTCATGCGCCAGGCCCAGTTGCCCAGGGGCAGGAGCACTCGACTCCAGACGCCGCTCAGGATCACATAGAGGGGGTAACCGGTGGGGTGGGCAATGCCAAAAGTAGGGCCAACGAGCTGAAACTCCAGGCTATCGTCAAAGAGCGCCACAATGGAGGGCGCACTGTTGAGCGCATAGATTGTGAGCGCCGCCACGCCTGCAATGGCGGGCAAGAATCGCGTAAACTTCATTTTTGGGGGCTGGTCCACTTTGGTGATCGCACTGCGGTTTGGTATCATGGTCCGATGAATCACCATTCCGGGTCTGCTTTACGCCTGAAAGCCGGATAATCCATTCCTGATTGGTAGCGATTCAGTCATCAGCCCAATCAATGTCGTTAAGTTAACGGTCATCAGTACTCAGTCTTCAGTGATCAGCCTCGAAATTCAGACTGAAAACTGAGTACTGAAAACTGGTTACTTTGACATGAAATCGCTTAACTGAATGACATTGTCAGCTCAATAGCTGCGAACAGCGACTTCGATGGACCCAAGTGACGAGATGAATGCATTGGCTGACAAGCGGAAGGGCTGATATGCTGAACAGCTACCTGATTATAATACTCAGAGCGGTGAGCATGCCAAAACCTAACCATAACGTGAATAGACTGCTAATTGGTTGGAGAGGTGTATTGAATTCCAATCAACAGAGCATCTTCTTCCCCTCCAAGTTGAAGCTGGGGTTCCCCAAAGGTTTCTCTAGGCCGCAGCTTTTTTTTGTTGCAGTAGTTGTGATCTGCGGGTTGCTTTTTCTATACACCCCCACTATGGCGGCAGATGTTTTGCAAACTGCACCTAACACGACTTCCCCGCTGACTTCTGGTAGCCTAATATTGCCCAGCTATTGGTACCTGCTGATGGCCGCGCTGGCGTTGCTGGTCCCGGCGGGCCTGATTTTGATTTCAGTGGCCGGGCTGGAGCCGCAGCGCGCCTGGGACGCTGCGCTGGGCAGCCTGGCGGCCATCAGTATCACAGGTTTTGCTTATTGGGCCGTTGGCTTTGGCCTGCAATTTGGCGGCGTTGGGCTGGTCTATACACGGCCGGAGCTGTTGCTGCTGGTGTGGGAATGGAGTCCGTTTTCGCCAGATTGGGGCGTGGGCTGGGGCGTGGCCGGGTTGAGCGGCTGGTTTTTATCGGGCGCTGGCGTTTCGTCGCTGGTCTATGCGCTCTTTCTGGCGCACCTGCCCTGGGCGATGACCGCGGCCACATTGCCTGTGTTGGCGTTGCGTGGACGCGCACCCGCCACCGCTTCCGCTGTCGTGGCGCTGCTCGTGGGTGGACTCCTTTATCCGCTGGCGGGCAACTGGGTGCAGGGCGGCGGCTGGCTGGCGGCGCTGGGGCGTAATGTCAATTTGGGACATGGCCTCATCGATTTTGGCGGCGCCGGCACCGTCTATTTGCTGGCGGGCGCCTTTGGACTGGCAGCGCTGGTGGTGTGGCCGGCGCGCCGCCAACGCGATCCTGAATTTGGCGACGAAATGCCGCCCACCCATTTGCCGCTGCTGGCCTCGGTGGGCAGCCTGATGCTGATGGCCGGCGCCATGGGCTGGCTGTGGGCCAACCCGCTGCAAACCAGCACATTGAGCGAATTGGGACTCATGCGCGGCGGCGTCAACGCCATTTTATACGGCGCTGGCGGCGTCCTTGTACCGTTTCTGTACACATGGTTTGTCACCGGTCGCAGCGATCCCACATTGACCGCGCGCGGGCTGGCGGGCGGGGTTGTGGCCGGGCTGGCCGGCGGCCCCTTTGTACAGCCCGGCGCCGCTTTTATTATCGGGCTGATTGCTGGCGCCGCTACGCCTTTTGTCATGTACCTGACCAATCAGACGCTGCGGCTGGAGGATCGCACGGGTGTGCTGCACATGTGCGCCGTGCCCGCCATGATTGGCCTCTTTATGGTGGGGGTTTGGGCGGATGGTGTGGAAGGGAATGGCTGGCAGGCCACCGGCGCCGGCGCGTATTTGGGCGTGCCGGGACAGGGGGTATCTGGGCTGCTGGTGGCCAATGGGCTGTCGGTCGATTTTCCGGGCCAGCTCCAGGCGCAGGTGATGGGCATTTTGGCGCTGGGGCTGTGGGGATTCTTGAGCGGATTGGTGGTCTGCACGCCGCTGTCGCTGCTCTATTACGGGTTACAGCGCGCGCATGAGACTGGGCATCAGTCGCTCGAATCGGGAGCTGTTGAGTCTAACCGATGATGGCGATCCGTTTGGCGACGATTTGCCGGAAGAGCGCCTGGTCCGCCAGCTTGCCGAGCCCAAAACCGATCCTTCGCCACCCACGCGTCGTCGCCCCGCCGGTGAGCCATTTTTCCGCCGCGATAGTTGAGAGATTTGGCCTAAATCTTTCATTTGTGAAATTAAAGCATCCCTTTCTTGTTTATGAACCATTGTGAGATGGAATTGTTCATTGCGTCAAATGTCGTATATGAATTATGCAATTTGACAAAGAACGCACCCAATGTTATTTTGACGCAGTATTTGTATTCGGCTCTGTTTAGAAACGCGGATTCAATTGTTTTTGAGTCAAGCGATCTTGCGTTTTCCAAGCAACCGTAGTTTGGAATCATACTCGTAACATTGCTAACTTCATCGTCACTTTCATACAATTTGCATTGTCATGAAGAGTAATAGATTCTCACCCAATCCCATAAATCCAGTGCACCCAACCCGGTTGGGCCATGGAAGTTGTTTAGCAATGAACCGAAAATCCAAGAATAGCGCGTCTTCAACCACACTAAATTTATCACAACAGAATAATAGTGCAATTAGCGGCGGCACCGTCGCCGATATGTTTATGCTGTCCAGTGACCTGCGTCCCGAATGGCGCGGGTT
Source organism: Caldilineaceae bacterium (assembly GCA_041391125.1). Lineage (GTDB taxonomy): Bacteria > Chloroflexota > Anaerolineae > Caldilineales > Caldilineaceae > JACKBC01. Next base: position 22,712 of record JAWKON010000073.1, on the reverse strand, counting down.
TTCTTTTGGCACTTACTGGTTTGGGTATTATTATGACTTTAGCAGCGCGTTGCCATTTCGCGAGGCGAGGCAGGTAAGGCCAATGTAACCGGTCGGCTTGGACTGTACTCAACGAGAGCGAGGAATGGCATTAATTCTCGCTCTCGTTTTTTTTTGCAAAAAATTATCGAGGTTCTTCGCTACATAGTGTACTTATGCAAGCGAGTGGCGGGTTGCGGGTTGCGAGTGGTGAGTCGCCACCCGCCACTCGCCACTCGCAACCCGCACACCAGTTGAGCCACTAGGTTGTGTAGAGCCATTATTGAACAGAAAGAAGGGTGATGATGGTATGTCGAGGCGTGCGTGGCGCAATTACGGTTGCGGAAGACAGCAGGGAGGAAGTGCTCAAGGCCACCCGCGAGCTGCTGGCCTTAATTATCCGGCTCAATGATATGCAGTCTGAAGATGTGGCCAGCGCCATCTTTACCACATCGCCCGATGTGATTTCGGTCTATCCGGCGCTGGCGGCGCGCCAACTGGGCTGGCTGGATGTGCCGCTGATCTGCGGCCACGAGATGAGCGTACCCACTGGGTTGGCGCGCTGCATCCGCGTGCTGATTCACTGGAACACCGACAAAAATCAGCAGGAGATTCAGCACGTTTACCTGCGGGAAGCGCAAAGCCTGCGCCCGGACAAAACCCTTGTGCTCTCCGACCAGGATCGTCAAGAATTGATGGCTTGGATCGACGAACAGCTAGCCATTTGGCGCACGTCAAGTTAATCGCACACGCAAATGGAACACAGATGAAACAGATGGAACTGATTTATCGAGATTACAACAAAAATCAGTGCCCCTCCGCTCAATCAGCCCAATCTGTGTTCTATTGATTTGTAAAGGAACAACTACAATGACAATTGTCGCATTCCAGGGCGAACATGGCGCTTTCTCGGAAGAGGCCATCTATCAACATTTTGGCAAAAACGTGACCTCGCTGCCCTGTCGCGCGTTTGAGGATATTTTTGACGCCGTGGTGGATGGACGCGCCGATTATGCGGCGGTGCCAGTGGAAAATTCGACGGCCGGCAGCATTAATAAGTCGTTTGATCTGCTCTTTGACCACGATTTGAAGGTGCATGGCGAAATCTTGCTGCGCGTGCGCTACGTGCTGATCACCCTGCCCGGCAAGGCCAAAGAGATCAAATACATCCGCGCCCATCATCAATCACTGGCCCAGTGTGAAACGTACATCAATCGCCATCACTATACGGCCGTGCCCTGGTATGATTCGGCCGGCGCGGCCAAGGATTTGGTGGCGAATCCTGAGGATGGCATTGGCATTGTCACCGGCCGCATAGCGGCGGAACATTATGGGTTGGAAATTGTGGACGAGGACATTGAGGACTTTAAGAACAATTTCACCCGCTTTTTTGTAGTCGGCAAGGGGGATGCACCCCGCGCCGAACGATCCAAAACGTCTATTGTCTTTGCCGTACCCGAACAGCCCGGCACGCTCTACGAAGCGCTGGCGCAGTTTGCCAGCCGCAATATTAACTTGACCAAGCTGGAGAGCCGCCCCGCCGTAACCGGCTGTGGGAATATATTTTCTATCTCGACTTTGACGGCCATTATCAGGACCGCAACGCCAGCGATGCACTGGTGGGTCTGTTGAGCAAGGCCGCTTTTGTCAAACTGCTGGGCAGCTACCCAGCCGCCAAAGTCACAATCGAAGATCAACCAAGTGCAATAAGCAACTCTGTTGCAAATATGAGAAGAAGGATCAACAGATTTCACAGATTAAAAAGATTAAAATCTGTGAAATCTGTTGATCAAATCCTAAATTTTATTTCCAATACTGAAAAGGAGAACAAGCATGATCGTAGTAATGAAGCCGACGGCGACGACGGCGCAGATCGAAGAGGTCTTTAAGCACGCGGCGGACATGGGGGTGCAGACGCACCCGATCTATGGTCAACAGCATACGGTCGTGGCCCTGGTGGGCGACTTGACCCATGTAACCCGCGAGGAGTTCGACAAAATGGACGGCGTGCAAAAGACAGTGCGCATTCAGGAGCCCTACAAACTGGCTGGCCGCACCAGCCACCCCCACAACACAACGGTCACGATTGCCGACGGTCGCATTCAATTCGGCGGCCAGGAAGTGGTGGTCATGGCCGGCCCGTGCAGCGTGGAAAGCCGAGAGCAAATCATTGAGACGGCGATAGCCGTCAAGGAGGCGGGCGGCAAAGTGCTGCGTGGCGGCGCCTTCAAACCGCGCACCAGCCCATACGATTTCCAGGGTCTGGGCGAAGAAGGGCTGCAATACATGGCAGAAGCGCGTGAAATTACCGGTCTGCCCATTATCACCGAAGTGATGACGGTGGAGATGCTGCCCATGGTGGCCGAATACACCGATATTTTGCAGATTGGCGCCCGCAACAGCCAAAATTATGGTCTGCTGCAGGCGGTGGGTAAAGTGAACCGCCCGGTGATGCTCAAGCGCGGCATCAGCGGCACCATCAAAGAACTGCTCATGTGCGCCGAGTACATTATCAGCAGCGGCAATCCCAATGTGCTGATTTGCGAGCGCGGCATCCGTACCTATGAAACCGCCACGCGCAACACCTTTGATCTAAACGCCATCCCGGTGCTGAAACAGGAGAGCCACCTGCCCGTAGTGGCCGACCCGTCACACGGCGTTGGCTTGAGTGAATTCGTGCCCGCCATGAGCAAAGCCGCCGTAGCCGCCGGCGCCGATGCGCTGATTTTAGAAATCCATCCCGATCCGGACAAAGCCTTGAGCGATGGCCGCCAAAGTTTGACCTTCGACGCCTTCGCCAGCCTGATGCACGACCTACGCCGCATCGCCGTGGCCGTAGACCGCTACATTGGCGAAGCCGATGAGGCGCCGGTGGATGAACTGATGGAAATGGCCGAGTTGGCGTAGAACGGGAGACGGGATTAGGGATTAGGGAGTAAGGAGTAGGCGTGGACAAGCCTCTCCCTAATCCCTACTTCCTAATCCCTAAATCCCCCATAAACAAAGGAGAGCAGCAATTATGATTATCGTTATGAAAATGGGCGCGCAGCCGAGTGAAATTGAGCACGTGGTGGATCGGGTGGAGGAAATGGGGTACAGCGTGCATTTGAGTCGCGGTGAGGCGCGCACGATTATCGGCGTGATTGGCGCCGATGAGCATCTGCTGGATCAGCGCACTTTTGAGATTTTGGACGGCGTGGAGCGCACCATGCGCGTCATGCAGCCGTACCGGCTGGCCAGCCGCGACTTCAGCCCGTCGGCCACCGTCATCGATGTGAATGGCGTCAAAATTGGCGGGAACAAAGTAGTGGTCATGGCTGGGCCGTGCAGCGTGGAGAGCCGCCAGCAGATTCTGGAAACGGCCCACGCCGTCAAAGAAGCGGGTGCATCCATCCTGCGCGGCGGCGCCTTCAAGCCGCGCAGCAGCCCATATACTTTCCAGGGGCTGGGTGAAGAAGGGCTGCGCTATCTGGCCGAGGCGCGCGAGCAGACCGGCCTGCCCATTATTACCGAAGTGATGAGCGTGGAAGAGATTCCGCTGGTGGCTGAATATGCGGACATTTTGCAGATCGGCGCCCGCAACAATCAGAACTACTCGTTACTCAAGGCGGTGGGCAAGCAGAGCAAGCCGGTCTTTCTCAAGCGCGGCACCAGCGGCTCGATTCAGGAGCTGCTCATGGGGGCCGAATACATTTTGAGCGGCGGCAACATGAACGTCATGCTGTGCGAGCGCGGCATCCGCACCTACGAAACGGCCACGCGCAACACTTTTGACGTCAACGCCATCCCTGTGCTGCACGAAATGAGCCATCTGCCCGTGGTGGCCGATCCAGCCCACGGCACCGGCAAGTGGAATCTGGTCAGCCCCATTGCCAAAGCTGCCGTAGCCGCCGGCGCCGACGCCCTCATGATCGAAGTCCATACTGACCCTGAACACGCCATGAGCGACGGCGCCCAAAGCCTGACACCCAAGCGCTTTACCCAGTTGATGAAAGAACTCAGCGCCCTGGCTTCCGCTGTGGGGCGCGAATTATAGGAAAGGGATTAGGGAGTAAGGAGTAGGGAGTAGGGAGAAGATGCTCGTCGCGCCGTCTGCCTACTCCCTACTCCCTACTTCTTACTCCCCCAGGATGTACGTATGCCAAAACGATTAGCCGAATGTCGCGTGGCCGTGGTGGGGCTGGGGCTGATGGGCGCCAGCTTGTGCATGGATTTGACGCGGAATAAATTGTGTCGCGAGGTGCGCGGGGTGGCCCGACGCACGGAGACGGTGCTGCAAGCCTTTTTTGCCGGCGCCGTGGACCTGGCCACCAATGATCTGCACACGGGGGTGTTGGGCGCGGATATTGTGATTCTGGCCACGCCGGTGCGCACCATTGTGGATATGCTGGCTGAGATCGGGCCGCTGCTCTGGCCCGGCGCGCTGATTATGGACATGGGCAGCACCAAAGCCGAAATCTGCGCCGCCATGGATGAGCTGCCCGCCGGGTTGCAGCCCATTGGCGGCCACCCTATGACGGGCAAAGAGACCGCTGGTTTCACCGCGGCCGAGCCCAATCTCTATCGCAACGCCACCTGGGTGCTGACGCCGCTGCCGCGCACCAGCCCCGCAACGGTGACGCTGGCTGCCGAGCTGGTGGAAGCGGTCCGCGGCCGGTGGTGCTGCCGCCGCCCGCCACGACCGGCTAGTGGCGGCCATTAGCCACTTGCCCTTTCTGCTGGCGCGCGCTGGTTCACGCCGTCTCCGCAGTGGGGCAGGAGGACGCCACGGTCTGGCAACTGGCCGCCGGCGGCTTCCGCGACACCAGCCGGGTGGCCGCCAGCGACGCGCGCATGTTTATGGACATTCTCATGACCAATCGCGCCGCCGTGCTGGAGCAGCTCGATGCCTTTGGCGCCCAAGTGGCCGAACTGCGTCAGCTCTTGGCCGACGCCGACGAAAGTGCTCTGCGCCAAGCTGACAAATCCCAAGCCGCCGCCGCCGCCTGGACTCCCCGAACTCCAACCCCCAACCCCAATCACCACCAACCAACAACCAGCCATCAACCAGCAACCAATAACCAACATGACCTCATCTCTGCGCACGACCCAAGTCAACCTGAAACCCGATCTCATCGACTTTGGCATTGGCCAGCCCGGCTTTTCCATCCTATCGCTGGACGTGATGCGGCAGGCAGCCGAGCATCGGCTGGCCATCGACGACACATCGTATTTGATTTATGGGGCTGAAGCCGGCGATGGTCAGTTTCGGCAGGCGCTGGCTAATTTCCTATCCACAAAGTATGGTGCGCCCGCCACGGCGCACCAATTGCGTCACTGCCGGCGCTTCGCAAGCGCTGGACCTGATCTGCACGCTGTACACCGAGCCGGGCGACATTATTTTTGCCGAAGAGCCTTCTTATTTTCTGGCCTTGCGCATTTTTGAAGATCACAAACTGCGCGTCATGGGCGTCCCCACCGATGAGGATGGTATGGACATGGAGGCGCTGGCCGACATGCTGAATTATCACAAGCCCAAGTTTATATACACCATTCCCACCTTCCAAAACCCGGCCGGTTTTACGCTGCCCACAGAACGCCGCCTCCAGCTCATCACGCTTAGCCAGATTCACAACTTCAAAATCGTCGCCGACGAAGTGTACCACTGCCTCGCCTATGGCGACCCGCCGCCGCCGCTTTTTTGGTGCGTATACGGGCGGCAACTCTCCCATCGACTCGATTCTGTCGGTCGGCTCTTTTTCCAAAATTATGGCGCCGGGGCTGCGGTTGGGCTGGATTCAGGCCGCGCCCAAAGTGATCGACCGCATCGCGCTGTGCGGGCTCATCGATTCGGGCGGCGGGCTCAATCACTTTGTGTCGGGGCTGGTGCGCAGTGCGCTGGAGCTGGGATTGCAGGAGCAGTATCTGGATTTCCTCAAACAAACTTTCCGCGCCCGCATTGACGCCAATGGATGCCGCGCTGCAAGAGCATGTGCCGGCGTGGGCCGAGTATGCGGCCCGCAGGGGGCTACTTCTTCTGGCTGACGCTGCCGGAAGAAGCGGACACGGCTGAATTACAGGCCAAAAGCGTCGCCGCAACGTCAGCTCAGCCGGGCGTGCGCTTTCCAGCAATGATGAGCTGGACAACTGTCTGCGCTTGAGCTTTGCCTTTTATGAAGAAGCCGGTGGTGAGGGGTGCGGCGGCTGGGGGAAGTATTAAACGCTTACGCCAGATAAAACACTTGCTCCAAAACCTGGAACCCCTCATCGGGCCGCTGACCGGGAAATCAAGTTTTCAAAAAAGGGCGCCATGTCCGCCTGCCAGCGGGCGTTGACCTCTTTATCCGCCATGCCGTCCAACGGCCTGCAGGCTGGGCGTCTCAAAGTAGCCCACCAGCAGCCCATCCTCGCGCAGAAACGAATAGTTGTGCCAGCCGGTCTCGCTGAGCGCCGCCAGCATATCGGGCCACACATTTTGGTGGCGCTCCTTATATTCGTCCAGCCGTTCCGGTTTGACTTTGAGCAGAAAACAGGCGCGTTGCATAATATTGCTCCTTTTTTGTGTGGGGGTTGGGGATTAGAGAATGCGGATCGGGGACGCCCCATCATTCCTAATCCCCAGCCCCCAAATCCTCATCCCTAATTTTAGCCATGAGATGATCTGGCGCAATGCATGATAGGCTTGCAAAGCGCGCTGCATCTGTGTCTGCGGTTTCCGCCTGCGCAATCTGCGTGCATCTGCTGCAACACAATGGGCTCCATATATAATAACAGATCGGCGCCGGAACCGGCCTCGCGCCAGCACGTAGCGCACCAAACTGGGAACGGGAATCCCCGTGGATTCGCTGAGCACGGCCAGCGTGGGCAGCGGATCGGCTTTGGTGTAGGCCGCCACTTCGGCTTTGAAGTTGGCGTGTCGATCATCGTCGGGCCAACTGTCGATATGAACGGGCAGGTTTCATTGATCCTGTCTCTCCTTTTTTCTGGTTACAACACGCTGGGATGCAGAAGCGCAGCCAGCTTTTCCACGCCATCCACCGCAGGGCGCGGCCAGTAGCTATTGGCGTCCAACGCATAGACGCGCCTCTGCCGAACGGCGGGCAGTTGATGCCATCCCTCCGGCTTGGGCAGGGCGGCCCATTCTGTTTCCGCCTGCGCTTGTGAATAGCCGCACGGCGCCAGCAAAATCACTTCCGGCGCGGCGGCTATGATCTGCGGCCAGGTTACGCGGAAGGATGGTTCACGGCTTTGCCCAATACTTCTTCGCCCCCGGCCCAAGCAATCATCTCCGGCGCCCAGTGGCCGGCGGCAAATGGAGAGGTCGAGCCACTCCAACAAAAAGGCGCGCGCCGGTCGATGGGTTACTCTTTGGGCAACGTGAGCGAAGGCCGCCCGTAAATTTGCGATCAACGTCTGCCCGTTTCTCGACGCCCGCTGCGCCTGCAATGGTCTCTACATCGGCAAAAATACCGTCGAGATCGGGGGGCGTCCAACGAGACCACTTGCGGATGGCTGGGTAAACGCTGGGAAATACGGCACACATCATCATAGGAGACAGCGCAAACGTCGCACAGCTCTTGCGTGATGAGCAGATCCGGATTGAGCGCGGCCAGCCGTTCCTCCTCCACGGTATAGAGACTTTCGCCGCGGCGCAGCGGTTCGAGACCACGGCGTCGATCTCGGCACTGGAGAGGCCGTGCGGGACGGCGGAACAGGTCAGCCGGGGCAGATCTGCCACCACATCTGCTGGATAATCGCACTCGTGCGAAACGCCAACCAGACAATCGGCCAAGCCGAGCGCACAAACAATTTCGGTAGCGGACGGCAGAAGCGATGCAATACGCATGATAGCCCCTCTTTCTTCGTGCTTCTTCGTGGCCCATTCGTGGTTCAATAATAGCTTGATACGGCCTTACCTGCGTAAATGTTGAATAACGTCGGTTAACGTGGCGTGCTCGCTGGATGATTTTGGCGTCGTCGTTTTCCAGGCGGTTGAACCATTCTGCCCCACGACATGGACCTGGAAAGGCAAGTCCAGCGCATTTTGCACCACCTCAAAGCCAATGCGCTCCAACGCACGCCGTCCACAACGCTGGCGCCATCGCCCGTCAGCCCAAATGGGGCCGCAAGTGCGGGCGTTGTAACTTGAACGAGCCCAACTGGCTGTCAAACTCAACGCCCTCGCTACGAAAGGCCGCGGCCAGCGCGCCGTTGAGCGCCAACTCTTCGGGCAGCCCCACGGTCAACTGTCCGCCGGTCGGCAACAACCACAGCCGATCCGCCAGCCGCAGCGCCAGCTCCAGATCGTGGGTGGAGAGCAGAACAGCGCACTCTTGCTCGCGCGCCAGCCGGTGCAGCAGTTGCAGAATTTCCACCCGCCGCGGCAAATCTAAAAAGGCCGTGGGTTCATCCAGCAGCAGCACCTGCGGTTCTTGAGCCAAGGCGCGCGCAATCATCACCTTTTGACGCTCGCCGTCGCTCAACTCATTGACCGGCCGATGGGCCAGCGCCGCCGCCCCCACGGTGATCAGCGCGTTGCGCACCACCGTTTCATCATGGGTGGACAGGTGACCGCGCCAGTCCGTATACGGGTGCCGACCCAGCGCAACCAGGGCGTAGCTGGACAGGTTGCCCACATCGACCCGCTCCGTCAGCACAATGGCCAGGCGGCGCGCCAAATCACGCGCCGCAATCTGCTCGATGGGTGCTTCACCCAAGTGGACATGCCCGGCCAGCGGCGGCTGCATCCCGGCCAGCGTGCGCATCAGCGTGGATTTGCCGGCGCCATTCGGGCCGATCAAACAAGTCAATTCGCCGGGGTGCAATGCAATGTCGAGAGGGCCAAGCAGCGGGACCGCGGCGCGTCCTTTCGTTTTGTACCCCACTGCGAGTTTGTGCGTTGAAAGTTTATCGATCATTGAGCAAGCTTCCTTGTACTCCTGGCTCAGAATGGGCGAGGAATGAATTCCCAGCCTGCTATGGCAAACGGGAAAATCACGTTATGGTCGTAGTTCTCAACCGGTTTTAACCGGTTTCCCGTGCCAGACACAGAATTCATTCTGTGGTGCTATCCAGCAAACGTGGCCCGCAACTGCTGTTGACGCAGCAGCATCCACAAAATCACCGGTACGCCAAAGAGCGAAGTGATCACATTGATGGGCAGCACCGTTTGGCTGCCGGGCAACTGGGCAATTAAGTCGGCCAGCAGCGCCACCGTCGCGCCCAAAAGCAGCGAGGTGGGGATGAGCACGCGGTGGTCGGCGGTGTTAAAGATGGTGCGGCACAAGTGCGGAACCGCCACGCCCAGAAAGCCAATCGGCCCGCAAAAGGCGGTGGTGGCCCCTGCCAACAGCGCGGCGCTGACAATAATCCAGCGTCGGGTATGCTTGATGTTGACGCCCATGCTCTTCGCGTAGACATCGCCCAGCAGCATGGCGTTGAGCGATTTGGAGAGCAGGTGCGCCACGGTCAACCCTAGCAAAATGATGGGCGCAAAAACCTGCAACTGCCCCCAGGTGACGCCGCCAAAGCTGCCCGCGCCCCACAGGCTAAAAGTTTGAATGCGTTCGGGCAAGCTGAAGTAAATCAGCAGGCTGACCAGCGCGCTGGTCAGATAGCCAACCATCAGACCCAAGATCAGCAGCGTCAACATGCTCTGCACCCAGCGCGCCGCCAGCAGCACCAGCCCCATAATCACGCCCGCGCCCAGGCTGGCGGCGATAATCAGCCCCAGGTCGCCATAGAGGCCCAGGCTGCCCACCACCTGTGTGGCGGCGGCGCCGGTGCTCAGCATGACCAGCGCCACGCCCAGGCTGGCTCCTGAGCTGACGCCCAGAATGTACGGGTCGGCCAGCGGGTTGCGAAAGAGCGTCTGCATTTGCAAGCCGCTGACCGCCAGCGCACTGCCGGCCAGGATGGCGGTCAATGCTTTGGGCAGCCGGAAGTTGAGCACAATAGTGGCCCAGGTGGCTTTGGCCGGTGCGCCGCCCAGCAGAATCTGCGCCACATCGCCCAGCGGAATGCGCACAGAACCAAGCGCCAAGCTGAGCAGAAATGCAGCCAGCAGCACGCCGACCAGCGCCACCACGGCCAGCCGCCGCAGCCCCAAACGCGGCCATACAATTTGTGACATAGTGGATGTGGACATAAGATGACCAGGATTTTGTTTAGAAACTACAGATTATACAGATTTACACAGATTTCTCTCCTAGCAGCTTGTCGGAGAGAACGATAAAAGCAAGTTTTGTACGCGGATGAACGCTGATTTTCGCAGATTTTAACGTCAAAATGGCCAAAAATCCGCGTAAATCCGCCAAATCTGCCTACAAAAATCTTCTCTCCGACAGCCTCCTAGAGACAACAAATCTATATAATCTGCGTTAGCGAAGCGGCATCTGTAGTTAAATTTACCGCAGCTGTTGGTAATAGACCGTGTCGTGATCGGGCAGCAGCTCGGGGTGGAAGATGGAAATCAGGTCGGCCAGGACCACGTCGGGCTGCGCCACGGCGCTTTCGTAATAGTCGTTGCCGCCGTTGGCGTTCTGCTTTTTATTGTTGTTCCAGACCGCATCGTTTTGAAAGGGGGCAAAGTCGGCGTAGCGGGCATCCGTAGCCTCTAGCTCTGCCAGCGAGTTGATAAAGCCCACGTTGACCCAGAAATCGGCGTCCGCCGCCACGTCATAAACCGACTCAAAAGAGAGCCCCACGCTGCCGGTCGATTCATCGTCCTGCCACAAATAGGCCGCGCCGGCGTCCGCCAGAAACTGCGCCGTAAAGCTTTGGCCGCCCGCTACGTACCAAGAGCCTTGATATTCGCTGTCGGTCAGGACCGTTGGTTTGTCTGCGACAGCGGCGGCTTGGGCGGCCAATTCTGCATAACGCTGGGCTGTCTCGGCAAATTGAGCTTGCGCCTCCGCCTCTTTGTTGAAGAACAGCGCAATAAACTTGCCCCACTCGGCCCGGCCCAGCGGCGAAGCTTCCAGCCACTCCGCATTGACCACCGCATGAAGACCCGCATTGAGCAGCACCGGATGCGCATCATAATCCGGCGCGCCAGAGCCATAGGTCATCACAATATCCGGCGCCAGTTCGAGCAACTGCTCCACGTTGACGCCCGCCCCATAGCCAATTTGGGCAATCGCGCCCGCGTTGGCCATTTCCACCACCGTGGGATTGTTCACGTAGGTCGCATCATCCACCGCCACCAGCCGATCCAGCACGCCCAAGTTGGTGAGAAAGGGCAGGTATGATGTGGACATGGTGGCAATGTGCTGCACGGGGACTTGGATGATTTGGGCGTCATCATAACCGGCGGGCGCGGGCGCGCCGCATTGAACGAGCACATATTCCAGGGCGTCTGCAGCGCCGGGCCAAGGCGTAGCGATGGTGATGACCTTGTAGCTGTTGTGATAGTCCACGGTAAAGCCATCGGTGTGGGACAGTTCGACTTTTTCAGGAAAGTAGTCGATGGTTTCGTCAAAGCCCTCAATGCAGCCATCGGTCAAGTTTTGTTCCGGCGCGCCGGTTGCCATATTGGCCGATTCGGCGCTGGCCGCTTGCATTGCCGGTTCCGGTACGGCTGGCGCCACACAGGCGGCAGCCAGCAAGAGTACAAAGGCCAAAAGGCATATCGTGGTTAGGTGTTTCATGTTTGCTCCTGACTCGTTTTAATAAAAATGCGATCCCCGTCGGCAAAGGGATCGCATGGCAACAAAAAACCCGCCGATTGGCGGGTCGAGCGCAGAGTAGAAGCTACCGTGCGTCCGTCCCCTTTGTCCACGAAGGTGGTTACGAACATCATCGTGTAAAGGCGGGTATTCGGACTTGTCAGTTGGAAGTTTACAACAACGACTCACAACTGCTTACCGTTGCGGGACAGTGCCGGACTGATCGCACAAGAACACGATTTCACCGGCTTCCCCCATGATGCGCCATGCATCCGAGCATTTGGCGCCCCCTACACATATTCAATTGTATGCATCAGCATAACCCCATTCGCCGATTCCCGCAAATCTCCCTTTCTCCCTTTCTCCCCTTCCCCCTTTCTCCCCTTCGCAGGTTCCTGAGCCTGTCGAAGGATTCCCCCTCTACTACTCCCCTCCTCCACTTCCCTTCACCACCATCGGTAACCCCGCCACCATAAACACCACCCGATCGGCGATCTGCGCCAGGCGTTGATTAGCCCGCCCCAATAAATCGCGATACGCGCGGCCCAGCGCATAGGGAGGGACGAGGCCGAGCCCGACTTCATTGGACACAATAATGTAGTGGCTCACATAATGCGGCGTTGTCGTTTGCACGCACTGCATCAACGCATCCACTTCCTGGCTGATCGCATTTTCCACCGCCGCCTCAAACGGATCATCAAAAGCGAGCAGCACATTGGAGACCAACACAGTCAAGCAATCGAGCAGCACAACTTTGGGAATTGTATCGGCAGTGGCCAAAAAACGCCCAATCGCCGTCCCCACCAGTTGCGTCGCCTCCAGCGTGGACCAACCCACCGGCCGCTCCGCCCGATGACGCGCAATGCGCACCTGCATTTCCTCATCAAACGCCTGCGCCGTCGCCACATAGAGCACCGCCTCGCCGCCCAATTCCACCGCCAGCCGCTCCGCATAGTGACTCTTCCCACTACGCGCTCCCCCTAATATGAACGTTACCAATTCCGGTCTCCTTTTCCCCCCTGCACCCTTTCCCCCTTTTCCCCTTTTTCCTCTACTCCTCCCTCCTCTACTCCTCCACTGCCCCTACCCTTGCAACCGTACCACCGGCGTCCGCATTCGAAAGCGGCGTACAGCCAATGCCGCGCTGCTGATGATCAGCGCGCCGCCCGCCCACTGGATGGGCGTCATGCGCTCGTTGAGAAATAAAACCGACAGCACAATAATGAGCAGCGTTTGCAGCGGCCACAGCAGCGCCACCTGTCCGCTGCCGATGCGCTGGATGGCGCCAAAGATGGCCAGCCGCGCAAACCAGGTGCTGACCAGCGCCAGCACCGCCACCACCAGCCATTCGTTGCGCGTGGGCGCCTGCCAGCCCACATCCAGCACGCTCCACCAAATGGTGATGATCACGGTCATAATCATGAGCAGATAGAGCGTCACCGTTTGCGGATTGAAACCGGCCAGCCACCACTGGGTCAGCACCAGTTGCAGCGCATAAAGCACGATGGAGCCGGCCAGCAGCAGCAGGCCAAAGGGGGCCACGTTGCCGCTGGGTCCCACCAGCAAATAGATGCCGCACGCCGCCAATCCCAGGCGCGCTAGATGCAAGCCGGTGAGCCGTTCGCCGCCCAGCGCCAACATGAGCAGCACCACCAGCGGCTGTACCGACTTGATCATCGCCGCCATGGAGCTATCTACAAAGGCCAATGACCAGAAAAAGCAGCAGATCTCCACCCCATTGACCACACCCACCAGCGCCACCGGCAGCCAGCCGCGCCGCTCTAGCCGCAACAGATGCGGCGACACAATAGCCACGGTTCCGCCCAGCAGCAGCACGCTCAAACTCAGGCGCAGCAGCAGCAGCGTGATCGGATCCATGCCGCCCACCACGGCCCCGCGCACAAGCGGCGTCACAATGCTGCTGGCAAAGGTCGAGCCCAACGCCAGCGCCCAACCGACCCAGGCGGATGAGTTGGCGGGTTGAGCAACGATTGGTTTAGATGTGGATTCCAAAGGTAAGCCTCAAGATGGCAGGTGGCGAGTAGCGGGTGGCGGGTGGCGGGTGGCGAGTAGCGGGTGGCGGGTGGCGAGTAGCGGGTGGCGAGTGGCGGGTGGTGGGGCGCCATTATGTAGGGCGATTTTCCGAAATCGCCCCCTGTTCGGCTACGAATGAACTTTGCAGGCCCACCAAAGAGGGGCGAGTAAGGATACTCGCCCTACATGAAAGCATTGCGCCACCCAACCAGATGCTCAACGAGTACCCGCCACCCGCTACCCGCCACCCGCACGTTTAATGCTCATGCAGCGGCGTGTGCTGATGAAACACCCCATTCCGGTGCATCATCTGGTGCATGCGGTTGTGGGCGGCTTCCAGCGTGGCGCGCAGATGCTTGAAGCGCAGGGCGTCGGGGCGGGGGGCAATGGTGTCCACAAAGGCCAGCGCGCCTTCGATCTGCTCCAGCACCAGAATGGCGTCCGGCTGCGAGAAGATGGGCTTGTCGCCCACGCGCACCTGCACGGCGCTGGTGTGGGCGGCGATCTGCTCGGGCTTGCCCTGATAGGAGCCGCGCACGCGCAGCGCGATCCAGGTCGATTCGGTGATGGGGATTTCGGCGCTGCCCGAAGCGCTGAGCTGACCGCCCACGTTGACCTGCTCGGCCACCAGCCCGCCCACCACAATTTCCACCTGCTCAACGGGCAGCCGCACCGATTCGACGCTCCAGTTGACCGAGACCGCGCCGCCGATTTCAGGCAGCGTAATGTGGCCGCCGGGCAGCACCCCTTCCACAGACATTTCGGCCAGCGGACCCACGGTGACAAAGGTGTTGCCGCCGCGCACGGCGCGCATCCAGTTTTCGTACGTAAGCGGCCGATTTTGTAGATTGGCATAGGTGCGGATGCCACCGAGCAGCGAGGAGGCCGACATTTTGTCCGAACCGCCCACCACCGGCACCTGATAGCCCAGGTTTAAATAGCGGTACCAATCGGCCACGCCGTACGGGTTGATCTGCATACTGTCCGGGCGGATGGGGTTGAAGGTCATCATCTCCATGGCGTTGATCAGCCCCAGCACAATGTCTGCCGCCCGCTCGCACTGCGGATTGGGGCCGTGGGGCATAACGGTGAGCCCGCCCTGCTCAATGCAGCGCTGCGCCCATTCGGCCATGGTCACCTCCAGCGGGTCGCCAATGGCCGACTCGGTGGGGCCGCCGGTGCAGAGCGGCGTGATCATCTGGCCGGAGTAGCCCAGCAGCGAAATGTGGCCCAGCACCTGCATGCGGTTGTCCGTGCCGACGCGCACCAGAAACTCGCCATCGCCGCCCAAATCAGATGCGCCAAAGGTAGTGCGGCCGTCAAAGTCGGTGGTGTTGCTAAACATTTCACCCCACTGGCTGGCCAGCAAATTGACTACGTTGACGCCTTCGGCCTGCCCTTCCAGCAGCGCGGTCTGCGGACTCAGGAAATGCACGTGCGTGTCCGCCGTTACCCAGCCGCGATCGCGCCACTTCAGCACCCGGTCCAGCTCAAAGGTGATTTCGTCCATTTCGGGCGTCACTTCAAAGGTGCGGCGAATGGGCGCCACTTCATAGCCGCGCGTGATCTCCACAAAAACTTCGCCCAGCGGCAGGTCCACCACACATTCGCCGGGAATGTAGGCGTACTGATTGTGAATGTTGACAAACTCGCCATAATTATCCTCAAACCAGAAGGGATTTACTTTGCGATGGTAGCCGCGCGGGGGCAGATATTCGCCCAGCGCGCCGTGCAGATGCAGGCGCACCGGCACCGGCTTTGCGCCCTCCTTTTCCACCACGCGCAGCTTGACCGGACGATGGGCCGGCTCAATGTGAATGAGCTGATGGGTGCCGGGCGTGGCCAAATCGTAGACCGCATTGGCGTTTTCGCCCGTTTGCACGTAGAGCTTGGCCTGCGGATGGGCGGCATATTCGACCACGATGGCGCGCTCGGAGCGCACCGGTTGCGCATCCACGGCGTCGCTGAGCCAATGATGCGGGTCATATTCCAGTGCCGCCCGCGCCGAGATGACCGTGCCCAGGTCGATGGCAATGTCTTCTAATTCATGGATGGCATTGAGTTTTGTACCCTCGGGCAGCGTCAGGTGCAGCTTGCGGCGCACGCCGGGCCGCAGCGGGTGCTCGGTCACCTGGGTGATGGTGACGGCGAAGATGACCGACCGTTCATCCTTGGGGGTCAGTACGAGCTGACGGATGGGCTTGTCCGGCTGCGGATTGGGCAGGGCGTAGATCCAGACGCGGTCGCGCATGGATTCGCGGCCCGAGATGTGGCGCGTTTCGCCCGCGCCGTAATCGTACCAGGGCACGCGGCCTAGGATTTGGGCTTCGGTGGCGCTGGGAAAGGCGCTGGGTCCCAGCGCGGGGACGGCGGTGAATGGACTGGCGCCCCAGGCAATGCGCGGCTGCTGGATGGCAAAGCGGCGGTGGATCGGTGTGCTGTGCTGCGTGTCGTCGGCATATTCAATGGCGTACTCGGAGACTAGATCGCCTAGCTCGTTGCCATCCACGGCAAAATCGGCAAAGCCCTCCTGATAGGTGGAGACGCGATCCTCGACTACGTGCAAAAAGAGCACATAGGTGGCAAGCTGGTTACCCAGCGGCAGCGTGACGGGCGCGTCCTCCAGCAGAATCACGTTGCGGCGGTTGGGCTGGCCCTGCGCAAACGGAATGCCTTGAAATGCCGTCGCCCCAAAGATGCGCTCTTGCTTTCGCGCAGCATGCGCAGCGTCTCCGGCAGCTCTTCACGCTGGGCGTTGAATACTTTGTCAGCAATTGGGGTAAAATGGTCAGAAGCGGGAATGTTCATGGGTTGCGCCTCCAGTATGTCAGGTTATTTAGAGCAATCTGTGGAAGGAAGATTGGGGATCCGGGGTTGGGGATTATGGATTGGACTCGTCGCACGAGCCTAATCCCTAATCCCTAATCCCTAATCCCCAGCTTCCCCAAAGTATAATGCCAAAGGAGAAGTTGTGAAAATCGAAATTCGTCATGCCGAGCCGGATGACTATTTGGCCGTGCAGCAGATTTATATGCAGCCGAAGGCCATTGCGGGTACGCTGCAAATTCCGTATCCGCCCAGCGAGCTGCATCGCAAGCGGCTGGCGGAACCGCGTGAGGGGAGCATTTCACTGGTCGCCGTGGTGGAGGGGGAAGTGGTGGGGCAATTGGGGCTGCACACCTTTCCCCATTCGCCGCGGCGCAAACATGTGGGCGACATCGGCATGGGCGTGCGCGACGATTGGCAGGGCCAGGGCGTGGGGTCGGCGCTGATGGCCGCCATGGTGGATCTGGCCGACAATTGGCTCAATCTGCACCGGGTGGAGCTGACTGTCTACGTGGATAATGCCGCGGCGATTGCGCTATACAAGAAGTTTGGCTTTGCGATTGAGGGGACGCATGTAGATTATGCGTTTCGCAATGGGGCGTATGTGGATACCTATGCCATGGCGCGGATACGCAGTGCCGGGAACGCATAGGTTCTGCGGGCGACTGATCTCACAATTGAGCAGACGATATTGCACACTTTTTGTCCCATTTTTGCACAGATTATGGCAATCGGAGCCGCCGCTACTGTTACCACAGAAATCGTTTGCTAGAGTAGCGAAAAGTAGATATGGTTTCTTTTTGGCGCATCAGGATTTCGTGTGATGACAATTTCGTGTGATAACAAAAGAGCCGTATAAAATCCCGGTTTAACACACGTGATCTGCTGTCCCATTGTCGAGCACGCTTCAAGGTTTTGCGCACACAGGTGTGGCAGCAACCCGCGCTTTGATAGGAGTGATTATGAATCTGACGATTAATGGCGAAGTCCACGAGGTTGGCGATAACCCCAATACCCTCTTGCTTTGGGCGCTACGGGATGAACTGGGGCTGACCGGCACTAAATTTGGCTGTGGGGCGGGGATTTGTGGTGCATGTACTGTCCACATTGACGGTGTGGCCATGCGCTCTTGCCTAACGCCGCTGGCTGCCGCCGAAGGACGTGAGATCCGCACTATCGAAGGGTTAGCTGCCAAGGAAGCAGATGGCGCGATCACCTTGCACCCCGTGCAACGGGCATTTATCGACGAGCAAGTCCCCCAGTGTGGCTGGTGCATGAGTGGCCAGATCATGGCCGCAACGGCTCTCCTCGAGCAAACACCCGCCGCCAGCGAAGAGGAGATCGTCAATGTAATGAGCAACAACTACTGCCGCTGTGGTTGTTACGTTCGCATCAAGCGCGCTGTTCTGAGTGCCGCCGCCCAAATGGCAGCCACAGAGATGGAGGCTTCAGCATGAGCGACCAATCCCAATCTCAAGCCCACAATCTCCAGCCTCCGATCCTCATCTCCAATCTCCAATGACCAAACACCCAAACGCCGCCGCTGGCGCATTAGCCGGCACGGCTTCCTCATTGGCGCCGGTGTCACAGGAATTGGACTTGCGCTAGGCGTTGTCTATGGCAAACCCTATCTGCATCTGCGCATGGCGGAGATGCTCGACAGTGGAAGTGCACCCGGTGGAGGGTTTGACACAACGCCATCGACTTGGTTTGAAGTATTGGACGATAGCCGTATCCGCGTCTACATCCCCAAGGTTGAGATGGGCCAAGGGGTGCACACATCGATTGCCCAAGTGGCGGCGGAGGAGCTTGGCATAGCGTGGGAAGATATTGATGTGGCCCAGGCAACCACGGGCATTGGCCCTGCCGATGGCTTTGGCACGGCAGGGAGCACGTCAGTGAGCAGCACCTTTACACCACTCCGCGAGACCGCGGCTACGCTCCGGGAAATGTTGCGGGCCGAAGCTGCACAAGTTTTGGATCAACCGGCGTCGCAACTGGTCATCGATGGCCGTGGCTTTGCTGTTGCAGCTAACCCGACCCAACGTGTTGACTTTTTTACGCTGGCCTCTAGCCAGACGGAGTGGGAAGTACCGGCAGAAGCTCCCGCCCTGAAAGCAGTTAGCGACTTTCAAGTGATCGGTCAGCCAATGCCGCGTAAGGATATTCCCGCCAAGGTTACGGGCCAGGCGATCTATGGCTACGACATGCGGATCGAGGGGATGAAGTATGGCGCCGTCGCGCGTCCCCCCACCATCGAAGGCAAATTGACCGCAGCAACTACCGGGGATGCGGCCAGCCAACCCGGCGTTCACACGGTGGTGATCGAAGCAGACTTTGCGGGCATCGTGGCCGATTCCCGGGCAGAGGCGCGCAGCGCGCTCAATGCATTGGCACTCACCTGGGATGAGGGGAAGTTGTGGCAGCAGGCAGAGCTTGACCAGATTGTGACGGTTGGCGAGAGCGGCGGCGTCACGATCCAGCAGGAAGGTAATGCCGCCCGCGCCCTCCAAAATGAGACCACTTTGCGTGTCGAGTATCGCAGCCCTATGGCTGTGCAAACGCCACTGGAAGCGCAGGCGGCATTGGCTGATGTGCAAAGCGACTCTGCACGGATATGGGTCTCTACCCAAATGCAAGGGACAACGCGCGATACCGTCGCCGAGGCCATCGGCATGGATGCTGCCCAGATCGAAGTGATTCCCACCTATCTGGGGGGAGGCTTCGGGCGCAAGGCTGGCTTTGAGGTGGCTGTAGAAGCGGCCCGCCTCTCCAAGGCGGCCGGCGTTCCTGTCCACGTTGGCTGGGATCGCACCGAGGAATTGCGTTATGGTTACTTCCGCCCGCCGACTCACCATGTGATGTCGGCGCAACTGCGGGATGACGGTACGATTGCCGCTTTGGAGCATCAACAAGCGAGCGGCGACGTGGCGTTTGGCTTTCTCCCCGGCTTTCTGCAGGCGATGATGGGCGCAGATTTTGGGGCTACCCGGGGCGCACGCGTGCCGTATGCCATCGCCAACTTGCAGACCGTGGCCCATCGCGCCATCTTGCCCGTCCGTACCGGCTGGTGGCGTGGTCTCGGCTTGCTGGCCAATGTCTTTGCCATTGAGAGCTTTATGGATGAACTGGCGCATATCGCCAATGTGGATCCGCTGACTTTCCGGCTTAACCATCTCGGTGATGATCCACGCAGCACGCGGCTCCGGGCTGTTTTGGAAGCCGCGGCGCAGCAGGCTGGCTGGGGCGGAGAACTGCCCGCAGGTCATGCCCACGGCATTGCGGCCTGCATCGACGCCGGCACCACGGTTGCGCAGGTCGCTGAAGTCTCGGTAGATGCCGAGAGTGGACGGGTGCGCGTGCACAAGATCACCGCCGCCATGGATTGCGGCCTCACCGTCAACCCCGACGGCGCCAAAGCGCAAGTTGAAGGCAACATTATGTGGGGCGTTGGCTCGACCTTTATCGAAGAGTTGCGGGTGGAGGATGGCGCGATTGCGCTCAACAACTTTGACACCTATCCCCTCCTCACCCTGCGCGATGCGCCGGATGTTGAGGTGATTCTGCTGGAAGCGGGAGATGGCGTGCCGCGCGGTGTGGGCGAACCGCCGATTGGGCCTGTGGCGGCGAGCATCGGCAACGCCATCTTCAACTTGACAGGGGCAAGATTGCGGGAGTTGCCCTTTACGCAGGAACGGGTGAAGAACGCGTTGGCGTAAGCAATAAACTGAATAGTGAGTAGATGAATTTCATGCGGTCATAGTCTGAACATCTATTTTTCCGAATCAGTCACAATTGGGATAACTGACATCTTGCCAAGCGGCTACATGCGCTGATAGGAAAATGTACAGCCCGCCTCATCCGTAAAAGTGAGGACGCCTTCATCTATGCTCACCCTATAGACAATTTCGGCGTCGTAGGCGTTGCTTATCATGACTGCATTTTCCGACCGGATTTCATAGTGGCCGGCATCCCAGAAGACAATCGCACCGCCGCTGGCGCTAAAGAGTCCGTTTTCATCGAATTGAATGGTATCGGCGTATTTTTCTGCACAGGCGTCCGCGCTGTGTTTTGTCCAGGCGCCGAGAATGGCCTGGGCTAAATCGGCGTTTTGTGACATAGTGACTCCTTCCGCATTGGCTGCGATGGCTGGTGCGGGCTCATTGGCTGCCGGCTGCCCACGCGCATCTGAATTGGCGCACCCCATGAGCAGCAGTGCGCACAAAGTGACCAACCCTCGAACTATCCACATATTGATTTCCCTATGTTGCATTTAACTACCAAGGCGTGAGACCCCCTTCCAGCCTCCCCCTCGAGGGGGAGGGGCTGCAGGCGCCGCCTACGGCGGCGTGTTGCCCCTCCCCGCCGAAGCGCAGCTTAGCATACGCAGTGGCTAGGGGAGGGCTAGGAAGGGAGGTATATATACACTACAACGCTGCGATCATCTTCTGGGTTTCGTCGCTGACTCCTGTGGCCGCGGCCTGCTGCTTGAGACACTTTTGCAGCTTTTGCACAGCGGCTTTGGGGGCCTTGTCGCCGGCGGCCTGCACCAGTTTGGCTGCCTTTTTCACCTCAGAGGCGTTCATGATGGTCTCTTCCTCCAGCAGTTGGGCCGCTGCTTTCAAGTCTGGCTTGCGGTCGCCCTGGCGCTGCATGAGCCGCTTGGCCTCAATGTAGGCATAGTGTGGGCGCAGCACCGGATTGCTCAAGGCGGCCTGGATGGCGGCGTTGCCTTCGGTCAGATGGTCGCCGTTGAGCACCAGCGAGAGCAGCGCATCAGGCGTACACAGAATATCCATAGCGGCGTTGGCATGCGCTTCATCCTGGGCGCCGGTCACCATAACCTGCGTCTGGCTGGAGACTTTGTACGGAATGCCTTCCATTTCCCATTTGGCATCGACCACAATGGTGTACATGCCGGGTGAGGGGAAGAGTGCGCCTTGCGCGCCGCGCAGCAGCGTCATGGCATGGCTGCGGTTGTCGCCATCGTCGATCAGGTCCAGCACATCTTCATCCATACAGAGCACCAAAGGCTTGAAGGTGCGTTCCATGCCGGCCGGGTCGATGACTTTGCCGGAGACAAAGCCGCTCTTCAGGCTGAGCGAAGAGGGGCCAGGCTGCGGCATGCCCGAATTGTTGACCAGCGTAGCATTCAGGCGGGCCGGGGCGCCAATGGGAATCACGCGGTTGACCATCTCCAGCTTGAGTTCCATGCCCTCTACATCGGCCGTAATTTCATCCAGCGGGCTGATGGGCGCCGTGGTGAATGCAGCGCCAAAGGCTTTGCCGCCGGGGCGCACCCACATGTCCGGCAGGTGACGCAGGCGGCGCTGATCTTCGCTATTGTAATTCCACAAGATGTTGTTGGGGAAGGGTGTGGCCGCCGTACCGGTGCTGGCAATGGTTTCGGTGGTATTCATGAAACCGTTGTCGGCTGTGTTGTGATACAGACCCATGGCGTGGCCCAACTCATGCACCGCCGTGCGGAAATAGGGCGCCGTGGCCGTTCCAAAGCGTTGCCCTTTCACCAGACCCCACGGATTTTCGTTGGGAATCACCCAGTGCGACGAGATGCCAGCCCCTTCACGCGGCACGTTATTGGAGTCGGTGGCAAAGGCATCGAACATAATGCCGCGCGACGTAGAATCCAGGCGGCGCACACAGATCAGATAGTAGCGCCACTCCTTGTCCAGGCTGATGGCATCGCGATTGGCCAGCATAGACGCGTGCATTTCCGCATCGGACCAGGAGATGCCGCTGGGTTCGCTGAGGCTGGTGTCGCTCAACTTGACATCTACTTCCCAGCTGACCGCATCGAAAATATCTTGCCAGTCGATGCCGGAGCCATTATCCAGTGGCGTCTCGGAAGCGGACACTTTGTCGATTTCGATAGTGGCCTTGCGGAAATATTTGGAGATCCAGCCCATGCTCAGCTTGCCCACCACGGCGCCGCTGGTATCTTTGACCTCGCCTTCCAGATACTGGCTGGTGAGCGGGTAGCCGGCGGGCGCTGTGGTCCACTGCATGACCGCGGTGTTGGTGCTTTCCAATGACCAGGTGGCGGTGGCCGCGTCATATTTGTGCAGTTCGTAGCCCAACGTAAAGCTGTTGCTCAGCGTGATGAACTCTAAGATCTGCGTGACGCGCACATAATAGCGGTACTGGCCGCGCGCCAAAATGGGAATGCCA
>JAWKON010000072.1:0-41169 GCA_041391125.1 Caldilineaceae bacterium | reverse complement strand
CCCAGCCAAAGACGCCGGCATCCACATTGTTCACGCCGGGCAGCGCCTGAATACGCTCGGTCAGATCTTGATCCAGATTGCTAAAGGCCACATCGAGCGCGTTGGCCTGGCTCACCAGCAGATCGTTGCTCAGCCCGATGGCCGAGCCATAGTTGCTGGCCATGCCGTCGGCCATGGCGCCCAACGCCACCACAGCCGCCACACCCACGGCAATGCCCATCACCGTGAGAAAGCTGCGTGTAAAGCGACGAACCAAGTTCTTGAAGACCATAGCCGGTAATCTCCTATGTATCTACGCATCTGTTCCCTTCGACACGCTCAGGGAACAGATGCGTAGATATCCTCTTTCTACTCTAATACAAAAGCCCTCTGTAGACACTCGTCATACAGAGGGCTCCCATCCTGGCCAGATGGACAGTATAAAACCGGTTATGGGGGAGGGGAATAAATCGCAGATTGCGCAGATGAACGCAGATTTTTATCTGCGCGTTATAGGATAGTTCCAAGACCGTTCAAATAGCGGAGACTGCGATGCACGGCTACAGAAAATCTCGACTTGGCAGTCGGGTAATCAGCCGTGCGTTGCAGTCGTAGCGGCCTTATTTGAACAGTCTTGAGGCTAGTTCTTGTTGCGAAACGGCTTTACCACCGCAAGGGACGCGAAGGCTCGCGATGATTTCTCTCTGAACGTTCTTTGCGTTCCTTCGCGGTCTTGGCGGTAGAAATTGACTTTCGCAACAGAAACTAGGCTAGTGCCGGTCGAGTAGGGGCGGCAGTATGCCCCGTATCGAGACCAAACGGGTCGACCCGCTCACTCTGGTTTCGATACTGCCGCTGCGCACCCAAGGCTGCATACCGCCGCAGCCTACTCAACCGCCGTCGCCCTCGTGTTAGACGGCCAAAATGGCTTTGCTTGATGGGTAAGGACATCCCTGCTGCACAACTATGGCCAGACCGCTACGACTGCAACGCACGGCGGACAAACGTACTGTGTGGTCGGGGCTTCAGGCCGCCGTGCATCGCAGTCTGCGCTTTACAGCTCCAAAATCAGCGTCGGGCCGAGCGGATAGCAGCCGACGGTTTCGCCGTAAAGGGAGAGGCCGCCGGCGTGATCGGCGTCGCCCGGCACGGCAAAGCGCAGACGCAGCACCGGCGTTTGCGCCAGCTCCTGCTTGAGCGTTGCCAGCGCGCTGCCATCGATGACCAATTCGGTCAAATAGCCGTAGGAGCCGGGGTCAATACCGGAGTGGTGGCTCAGCACGCCGCGGGCGTCGGCGGGGTCGTCGGCAATGTGGACTTCGCCCATGACCAGGTTGTTGAGTTCGACCACCACGTTGGTGGGGAACTGTTTGTCCACTTCGGTTTGCGGATAGTTGAAGCCGCGCGTCTGCTGCCGCCAATCCACCTTGGCCATGCCGCCGCGCGCGCCCATTTCCACCAACAGGCGCACCCGCTTGAGCTGCGCTGCATCCACTTCGGCGGGGACCGTCACTTCATAATCGACCTGACCGCGGCCGGGGGCGGAAAACTTGGAACCATCGGACGACGAAAAAGGGATGGGCCATTGCCAGGTGGTGTGTTGATAGTGTCCCGGCGCAATGCGTAGCGCCCAGCCGTTGGGCAGTTTTTCGACGGCAGGTGCGGCGTCGGCGCGCAATTCCAGATTGATATAGTTGCGGCAGCGGATTTGGCCGGCATCATCTTCCAAGCGCAACGCAAGCGTGACCAGGCCAGCTTCATTGGGCAGCGCCACAGTGAGCGCGCCCACGTCGATCACGTCGAAGCGCTGGGGATGCACGGAGACGGCGCCCTGGCTGACCTGGCGCTTTTGACCAAAGCGGTCGGTCAGATCCAGCGTCCATTTCACCTGCGCAGACGCCATATTTGGTCCCCAGTGGGAAACAAAGAGCGGCGCGCTAAATTGGCTGCCGGGCGCCACAGTTTGGCAGGGCGGCGCGTCCAGCCCCACCAGATCGGGGCTGTTCAGATCGACCAAACTCATGCCGTCCACAAAATAGTCGTAACCATAGACTTTGCGGCTGCGGTCATAGTTGACAAAACCGTTGTGCTCCCACTCGATGTCGTCCAGCTCGGTGTAGACATAGCCGCAGATTTTGGCGTGTTTGCGCAGCTCGCTGGTCTGATATTTGAAGCACCACGCAATGTCCTGGTCACCCATGGCGGCGGAGATGCCGCCATATTCGCTGTTCATGAGCGGCGCCGTCTTTTGCACATAGTCACCGCCCACATAGTTAAAGGGCGAGCCGGGATAGGTCTCATCCACCACGCGCTGAATGTGCTGGCGCACGCGGTGATAGTCATTAATATAATAGTGCCACGAATTGATGTCGGTCTCCACATGGTCAAATTTGCAGACCGAATTGTCCTCGATCAGGCGGGTGGGGTCGAGCTTGCGCGCCTTTTCCACCACGCTTTTGAGCCAGCGCTGGCCATCCGCCGTATGGTGCTCGGTCAGTCCCCAGGTTTCGTTAAAAATAATCCAGGCCATGATGGAGGGCGAATTGAAGTCGCGGTCCATGACTCGCGGCAGCGTCTCTTCCACAATGCGGCGCATGGTGGGCGTGTCCAGGTCGGGGCTAGGGATGTCGTACATGATCAGCAGGCCCAGCTTGTCCGCCCAATAATAGTAGCGCGGATCGTTAATTTTGATGTGGCAGCGCAGCATGTTGAGCCCCACCTCCTTGGCCAATTGAATATCGCCGCGGATCACATCGTCGGTCGGATAAGTATGCAGCCCGGCCGGATGGAAGGCTTGATCCAGCGCGCCGCGCAAATAGACCGGCTCGCCGTTGAGCAGGATGTACTCATAGGCGTTATCGTTCCAGGCGCCGCGGCTGATGGTGCGCATGCCAAAGTAGCTCTGCACGGAATCGGCAGCGCCACCGCTTGCGGATGATAATTCAACATCGACTTCATATAAATAGGGCGATTCGGGCGACCACAGGTTTGGGATCGGGAATGTTCAACGAAAAAGTGGATCGGTTGTTCGCCTTTGCGCAGCGTGCGCTGGACGGCCACATCAGCAAAACGCCGTTGCGGGCGCGCACGGCCACCGTATATTCACCGGTTTCGGGCAGCATAAACGTTGAGCTTGACCGTGGTTTTTGGGCGCCACGTTGGGCTCGATGAATGGCGCGACGTGAGCTTACAGCACGCCCTTCCAGCCAGACGGTCTGCCAGATGCCGCCGCTGCGGGTATACCAGCGCGGCACCTGTTTGCCCACCAGCGTGGAAGCGTCGGCCACATCATACGCGCACGGTGACGGTAGCGCTTTGGCCGGGCTGCACAGTGGCTCAGGTCGATGGAGAAGGGCAGATAGCCATTTTCGTGCTCGCCGGCAAGCTGGCCGTTGATCCAGACGCGGGCATGCCAATCCACGGCGCCAAAGTTGAGATAGGGCGTCAATCCCTGCCAGTCGGCGGGGATGGTGAACTCGCGTTCATACCAGCCGGCGCCCTTGTAATCGGGGCGCTCCACGCCAGAGGCCGGGCTTTCCCAGGGAAAGGGGACGGTGATGGTCAAACTTTTGGCCCACGGCGCGCGGGGCGAATACCAGCGCTCCTGTTCGCCGAGGATGGTGCGGGCATATCAAAGGCAAGCGCCATGGGCCGTTCAGGTTGAGCCATTGGGCGCGCTGCATTAGGGGGGTGGGATGTTCGGGACGTGGAATCTGCATGGTTGGATAGTGCCTCTCTAGGTTCGTTCAAAGAAATAGTAGGATTGTTGCGCTGTTTTTATTGCTGTATTGCTATGGCTCGCTCAAAGTGCAATAGGCACAGTTCTGTCATAGATGAAAATCGACGACTCGACTATAATGGCGCCTAATCCTTTCATCTATGCCAACCGTAAGTAGTATAGCAATAAGTAATACAGCAATATCGCCTTCGAATTATACCATTGGGCTCACCAAAGGCCAGGAACGAGGGCGTTTTCCTCTGGGGTAACCATTCAGGTTTGCATCCTCCCAGCCTCCCCCGAGGGGAGGAGGCTTAAAACGCCGCCGGAGGCGCGTATTTCCTCCCCTAGCGCAGCGCCAGGGAGGGCTAGGAGGGCTGAACAGTTTTCCAATTTTGAGAATGATAGTGTCGGCACCCCGCCGAAACTATTCGTTTGCTGTACGTCGTGCTTGCATGGTGGAGCAGCAGTCAGAGGGAGGCGAGGACCGAAAAGCGCTGCATAAAGATGCAAATTGAAAGTCGTGATAAATTGGCGTCGGTTTTGTTGTTTTTTGTAACTAGGCATGAATCGCCTGCAAAACTATCGATAGCCACACTTGTACTGAGGAAGAGAGCAGATTTGTAAACACGGACGGAAAGAACACGGATGCCCATTGGCCCTTTATCCGTGTTTCCTATCCGTGTTTACAACTCGAAAGTTTGAGGCGAAGCTTCATTCGACAGTTATGGATTTAGGAGGAGATAAGGCTTATGAGCAATCCCTATTTTTGCACGCGCGATCAGTGTCCGGCTTGTGCGTCGGTGGCGGTGGTTTTAATCTTTATCGCAAGCCGTTTGACGCCGGAAATTGCCAACTATCTGCCTTCGTTTTATGGGCGGCAGGGGCGGTGTGGAGTTGACTATCTGCGCGGGCCAACTATGATTTGCGCGAGTGTGGCGTGTGTGGCTGTATTTTTCAGCGCGAAATATTGAACGACTCCTTGATGGAGCGGCTCTACGAGTCCTGGATCGATCCGGAGCAGGTTTTCGAGCAGCACAATCGCGAGGACGATCTGCGCTACTTTGCCTATTATGCCGCCGAGATCATGCAGATTGCAGCATTTTCAGCACGGCGCCCTCGGCGCTCAAGTTTATGGACTTTGGCATGGGTTGGGGCAAGTGGGCGCTCATGGCCAAGGCGTTTGGCTGCAAATCGTACGGGGCCGAGCTGTCGGCGGAGCGCATTGCCTATGCCGAGTCCAATGGCATTAGCGTGTTGCAGTGGGATGAAATGCCCAATCAGGACTTTGATTTCATCAACACGGAGCAGGTTTTTGAACACATTCCAGAGCCGCTGCCCACGCTCAAACATTTGGCCAGCGCGCTCAAACCCACGGGGTTGATCAAAATTAGCGTACCCACGGCCAACAACATTAGCGGGCGGCTGCGGCGCATGGATTGGGACACGCCCAAGAAGGCCAAACTCTCGCTCAACCCGGTGGCGCCATTGGAGCACATCAATTTTTATCGACGCTCATCGCTGGTGAAGATGGCCGAAAAAGCGGGGCTGGAAGAGGTGCAAATTCCGCTGCGCTATCAGTATCAATATGCGACCAATTGGAGCAACCCCAAGCAGATTGCCAAAAACATTTGGCGCCCCATCTACCGCAATATTCTGCATCGCCAGAATTATGTCTTCTTCCGCAAAATGCCGCTGACCTCCGGTTCGCGCAACCCGGCCCACCGCGGCGAGGCCGAGCTGATTCCAATGCGCATTTGAAACAACGAATTTTGGGCCCTGGCACCCCCCTATCTGTTGTTTTCCGAATCTGCTGTAGTGTTTGTAAGTGCATCAACAATCAGCTCAGGCAGCCCCGGTTCCACCCACACGGCGCTGTCGAGCTGGATGGCGTGCGCACCCACCTGCAAAGCCTGTTGCGCCTGCTGCGGCGTGTGAATGCCGCCGCAGGCCAGCAGTGCGCAATCGAGCTGCAGCGCGGCCACATTGTGCAGCGCCGCCAGCATGGGGCCGAATGCCAGCGGTCCATAGAGCGCGCCGGTGACCATTTTGTCGCCGGCCCATGCCGCGCCGGCTGGCGGCTGCGCCACCACCAGCCCATCAGCGCCGGCGCCCACAGCGGCTTGCGCCATTTCCGCCACATTCTCCAGCGGTAATTTTACCCAAAGCGGCAATTCAGCATCGCGGCGAGCCGCGCGGATGAGATGGCGCACGGCGTCGGCGTCAATCCGTTGTGGCAGCAGCAGCTCCATCCCGCTCACCATGATGCCCGCAAAGAGGGCCTCGTTGAGCCGGTTGACCACGGTCTGCACATCATGTGGTTGCGAGTCGGCAATCTGCACAATGACCGGGCAGCCCAATTGCTCCCACTGTGGCGCAAAACGTTTGAGCAGCGTCGTAATGCCGCGGTTTTGCAAAGTGGTCTCCAGCACCATGCCGCCGTTGATATGCGCCATCCGCGGCGCATCCCCACCGCCCCGGCTGCGGCGCATGACCGGGCCAATCACCACGCCGCCCAGCGCGGCCGTATTCAGCCCGCGGCCGTATGCCTCACCATTGCCGATGACGCCCCCGGCCAGCAGCACCGGATTGGGCGCAACGAAGCCCTGTTTGTGATGGGGGGCGAGATTGACGCCTGTTTCAAGCCAGTTCATGGGAGTAGGGAGTAGGGAGTAGGGAGTAGGGAGTAGGGAGTAGGCATCGTCGAATCTTCTTACTCCTTACTTCCTACTCCCACCTGCTATTCTGGTCGAAACGAGCCGATGATCTGGTCAAACAACGGCTCTTTTTCGGCGGCGGTTTCGGTGCGGGTGGCGGTGGTGAGGATATAGAGCTGGTTATTGGCCACCAGCCCGACGGCCTTGACAAAGAGCGTAGCAGAAATGCCCACTGAGCTGAGATCGGCATTGGCCGTGGCGCGGATGGCTGACAAATTGTTGACCACATCCGGCTCCACCGACAGGATTTCCACATCGCCAAACTGCCCCAGCAGCGTCAGGTTGCTGTCTACAACGCCTTTGAGATAGGCGGCATCCGCTCCTTCCGGCAACGGTATTACGGTCACGTTGAGCAGCGGGGGCAGATTGCCTTGCATCAGACTCATCATGTCAAGTTCAATGGCCATGGCGCCAATGACCTGCCCCTGCTCAGTGGCCAGGAAATCTTGAAGTTGGCGCAGCGATTCACCCTGGCCAATCATGCCGGCCATGGTGGCGATCTGGCTGCCGCGCAAATCTAGTTCGGTCCAGCTTGGCGGAATGGCCAGCGAATAGCCCAGCCGTTCATCGCGAACCGCCACCCAGCCGGCGGGAATCACCACCTGTGGTGTGGGGATGGGCGTGGCGGTGGCGCCAGCTTGAGTTTCGCCCGGGCGCGGCGTATCGGTGGGCGCCGGCGTGGGCGTGGGCGTATTAGTGGGGGTGGGTGTAAAAGTGGGCGTGGGCGGTTGTAAAAAGGGCATCTCAAATGGTGCATTGCAACCAGCGGCCACGATGAGCATGGTGAGCAGCAATAAGATGCGCGGTGTGCTAATAAGTGCAGTGACGGATCGCATAAGTTTTTCCCTCTTCTCTTATAAACTAATTTTCGGACAACCGGACACATCGGTACTTACGGAAGGTGCTAATTGGCGGGCGGCGTCCACGTGGGCGTCGGCGGCGTTAATTGTATCGTGGGCGTCTCGGTCGGCCCCAGCGTTGGCGTGAGCGTCGCTGTGGGCGTAGCGGTTTCGCCTGGTGTGGGCGTCATAGTAGACGTGTTTTCCAAATTTGGCGTCCATGTGGCCGTGGGTTCAACGCCCACAAATGGCGTATTGGTTGGCGGCGCGCTTGTCCACGTGGGCGTAAAAGTGGGCGGCGGCGTCGGGGTCAGCGTAGAGGTGGGCGTTGATGTATCCACCGGCGTAACCGTTGGCGTGGGTATGGGCGTATTTGAAGGTATGGGGGTGGGGGTGGCGGCCAAAATTCCGGCGCCAGATGGCGTCGATGTGAACGCTGTTGGCCGCGCGGTGGGGGTGACGGTCGCGGCGCCATCCATGCGAACACCACTGATTCTGTTAAACAGATATGCTACGACAAAGGCAGCCGCCAATGTGCCAACCGCCAACACGGCCAACCCGGCCCAATTAAAGTGCTCAATGCGCTCGGCAAATGAACGTGACCTAGCGCGAATGGACTGTGCATTTATGACGCTGTTTGCACTTGTTGAACTAGCGGCGGGGTGCAATGCCGTCGCCGTTTTTGTCTGCGGTGGGGGCGGCGGCGGTGCAACAGGCTCGTTGTTAGAGCCGGGGATCAGCACCGTTACCGATGTGGCTGCGCCCTCATTCCCAGACGTTTGCGGCAGGGAAAGCGTGATGGTGCCAGTCGATTCTTTAGAGGCGTCGCGCGCGGCCGTCAATGGGAAATCGTTCTGTTCGGCCAGCGGACGACCGCTCACTACGATCATAGCTTGCGCCATCTCTTGGGCCGAGGCATAGCGATCCGCCGGCTGTTTGGACAGGCTGCGCTGCAAAATGTCCACCACCAGCGGCGGCAACAGACGCAAAATACCATCTTCGATTATCAACGGCTCATAGACGTGGGCGTGCAGGATCTGGGTGGTGGTGCCGCTAAAGGGTGGACGACCCACCAAACAGCGGTAGAGGACGGCGCCCAGTGAATAGATGTCGGCGCGGCCATCCACTTCGCGCTTGCCCGCACACTGTTCGGGCGCCATATAGGCGGGCGTGCCAATGGTGCGCCCCGTGTTGGTCAGCTCCGGCGCATCCAGCGAGCGCGCAATGCCAAAGTCGGACAACATGGGCACCACCGGATAATCGAGCGATTCCAGTTGTACGCTATCGGCCACACCCGGCCCCACCGGCTGCAACAAAATGTTGCTCGGTTTGACATCGCGATGGATGATGCCGTTCTGGTGGGCATGGGCCAATGCCGCCGCAATGGGCGCCAGCAGATTGCAACTCTCTTCGGCGTGCAAACGGACCCGGCGGTTGAGCAGAGCGCTCAGGCTTTCGCCTTCGATCAGGTCCATGGCAATATAGGCCACATCGCCATGCGGCGCGACGCCCACCTGGATAGTGCGCACAATATGCGGATGGCGCAACGCGCCGGAGGTCATGGCTTCGCGCCGGAAGCGGATGAGCGTCTTTTCATCGGCGGTGGGGGGCAACACTTTGAGCGCCACCGATTGGCCCAAAACCTGATCGTAGGCTTGATAGACAGTAGCAACGCCACCACTCCCCAATCTGCGCTGGATCAGGTAGCGGCCAATCTGCTGATCGGTTAGAATCTGCCTGAAAGTCCCCTCCGATTTGCGCCCGGCCAAGCTTGTTCTGGAATGAACCACGTTGCACAGAAGTCGAGCCGCCATTCGTATCAGGGGATAAATTGGCAGAGAATTTTGGTCCTACGGCGCCCACTGAATTGAATGCTCCCACCAGTTTGGCAGATCACCGGCGATTTTGGCCAGAGCTGTCGCTGGCCCGCCGTCTATTGGTACGACCCAAATCTGCCAACCATCTAATCTATCACTTACAAACGCCACAAATTCGCCATTGGGACTAACCGCCGGCATCCCATCATCAGCGCCGTCATCGGTCAACCGAACGACGCGTTTGCTCGCAACATCGACGCGGTAAATATTCCAATTGCCATCCCGATCGTGGCTCATGAAGACCACGCTCTTCCCATCGGGCGTCCACACCGGGCGCGTATCACTCTGCTCAGTGGTGAGTTGTTGACGATTGAGCCCCCGATGCGTCATGAGCCAAAGTCCAGGGTTGTTGCCCGAAGCGTCCGCGCCTTTGAGCACCAGCAAATCATTTGTTGGATGCCAATCTGGTTCACGCCCGTCGCCGCTCAGAAAATAGTCGCCCGATGAATTGTTGCCGGCATAGTAGATGCGGGGAACCCGGTCGCCGTCCACCGTGCTGGCGTAGACAAGCTGGTCGCCGCCAGGACTCCACTGCGGCGGACTATCAACGCTGTCTTCCCCATGATAGGTGAAGCGAAATTGTCCTGTAACCGCTAATAGATCACTACTTGAATCCCGGCTCACATCGGCGCCGTGGATGCCGTCGGCGCCGCCGCCGTTGGCCAGAAACGCCAGGCGCGTACCGGCCGGATTCAGCGAAGGCAAACGCCCGTCGCCCAGCAGCCGCGTGGATGATGGGTCTTCGGTGACAGGCAATTGCCAGATCACATATTGCCCGCTTTGCACCGACGAATAGAGGATAAGTCCGGACAGTTGCGGAGAGGGACCCACCGCCGGCAGAATCTTTCCCTGCTCGTCTTGCGGACATTGCGCTAGATAGCGCACCTGTTTATCGGCCCAATCGGCATTATACAGAATGGTGACAGCCACCAACATCTGTTCGGCGGCGGCGCAAAAATCATCGGCATTGGCCAACGAGGTGGCAAAATTGGCATACGAATCGCTGAGCGCCACGCGAGCACGGCGCAACTGCGTTGGCGACGCCTCCACAAACTGCACCATGGCATCGCGCAGTTCGCTCACGTCTTCATTATCGGGCTGCAGCACCACCACTCGATTGAGCATAGTTACGGCATTGCTCATTTTGCCCTGCGGATCCCCCACTTCGGTCAGCGCGGCCGCGGTGGCCTCACCAGCCAGGCCGATATAGATTGGCACCTCCATGGCGGCCACCTGTTCGGCTTCAAATTCGGGGTCCCGGCGTTGCAACAAAGTCAAGTAGACCAGCGCCTGCTGCCAATCGCGCGCCTTAAAGAAATATTGGGCGTCATCCCAGGTCGATTCGACCGAAACGGCTGGCGGTTCACCGGTCAACTCGAAATCGGCAGCCGACTCCGATGTTGAAATGCTCTGGGTTGCCGAAATGGCTGTCGTATTGGTCGGCGCGCCGGTCAGCGCGACAGATGTAGCTTCGGTAGTGGCAGTCGTCGGGGCGCTGACAGTGCTTGTGGGGGCGGCGCCACTGCTGGCCCCGTCGACGGCGGTCGCTGTTTCGCCGCTAGCGGCAGAGGGCGCAGTAGCTGTAGCGGCATCTGCCGCCGCCGCGCTATCGCCATTGACCACGGCGGGGGTGGAAACCACCACCGGCGGCGTGGGTTCACTGTCCACATTGGGCAGAAAGGCGCTCACAACGGCCAACCCCACCAGCACGAGCAGCAGCAGCAGCGCGGCGCCCACCGCCAGGCTAACCCAGTTGAAGTCGCGCCGTTTGGCCACTGGGCTGGCGCCCAACGGCGGCCGGGCAACCTTGGAGTGGGTGGTTGAGCCCACGCGTCGCACCGATGAAGGCGTGCTGTGTGGGGACCAGGCGTTATTCGATGATGGGCTGACCGCGGCCCCCGGTCGCATGGCCCCGGGTCCCGGCACCAGAATTTGCGAAGTGGAACCAGTGTCCTCCAGCGCCGTGGCGGGCAGCGAGTTCATCGTTTGCGTGGCGCCGGTTGCCGGGCGCGCAGCATTGTCGGCAGTTGGCTGTCGGCCGGCGACCACGGCCAGCGCGTCAGCCATATTGGCTGCGTCGTTATAGCGGATATTGGCATCCTTCATTAACGAATGCTGTAAAATCTCCACCATCGGTTTGGGCAGCCGATTGACGACTTCATCGGGGATAGTCAGCGGCTCGTAAACGTGGGCGTGCAGAATTTGGGTGGTGGTGCCCACAAAAGGCGGACGCCCCACCAGGCAGCGATAGAGCACGGCGCCCAGCGAATAGATATCGGCGCGGCCATCGATCTCGCGGCTGCCCGCGCACTGCTCCGGCGCCATATACGAGGGTGTGCCAATGGTGCGCCCGGCGCTGGTCAGCTCGGGTGAGTCCAACGCCCGCGCAATGCCAAAGTCGGACAAATAGGCTTTGACCGGCTGTTCGAGGATCGAAAGCCGCACGCTGCCCGCGCTGCCCGGACTGACGTTGCGCAACAGGATATTGCTGGGTTTGACATCGCGATGCACCACCCCCAGCGAATGAGCATAGGAAAGGCGCGCGCAATGGGTTCGAGCAGATTGGCGGTATCCTCAATGTCGAGCGTGCCATACTGTTCCAACAGCGTGGAAAGACTTTGGCCCTCGATGATCTCCATGGCAATGTAGGCCACGCCGTCAGCCGAAGTTTGGCCCACTTGCAATGTGCGCACAATATGCGGATGTTCCAAAATGCTGACCGTGCGCCTTCTTGCCGAAATCGCTCGCGCGTCAAAGGGTCGGCGCCCGGCATAAGCACCTTGAGGGCGATGGACCGATCCAATATTTGGTCGGTAGCTTGATAGACGCTGGCCATGGCGCCGCCGCCCAGGCGACGCTCCAAGAGGTAGTGTGCAATATTTTGGCCGGTCAGATCGGTAAAATTTCCAGTCATTATCTCAAAAGGAGATTGGACGCCCGCTGACCAAATATTCGCTCGAGACTCATCTGGCGCATGGTGGGCGGGAATGGGCGCAACCATTTCGGAATTTGCGAAATTGGCTGCATTAGCGTTTCGTATTTTGGTTGATTGAATGTCGACATCGTGACGACGTACTTCCGGCAAGGGGGGCGTAAGTTGCCCATTTGCATGTTCTTCAGGCACAGGTGCGAGCGGCGCTTGCGACGAGGAACGCATGGCCTTGCTATTTTGCGCGCTTCTTGGTATATTTTTAGGACTATATTTTACCAAGAATGTATCCTTTTTCATAATAAAACTTATAGGCTTGTCTGTGAAAATTTATCGGCAGGCCAAATTACCAAAAGCAGGGATTAGACGTGAGCCATATTGGGAAACTAATATGCCTGAATGGACCCAATGTCAGCGCCGAGTATGATCTTTCGGAAGAAGTAAATACCATTGGTCGCACGCCCGAAGCCACCATCGTTTTGGACGACCAGTTTGCTTCTCGCCATCATGCAGAGATTCGGCACATTGATAACGCATATCAGGTGCATGATTTAAAAAGTAAAAACGGCGTCCTGCTCAATGGTCGCCGTTTAGCCCCAGGCTCTACGGCCTGGCTTGAGGACGGCTGTGAAGTCCAATTCGCCTCAACGCGTTTCCGATTTCGCGATCCTTCCGCCACCATGACTGCGCCATCGCTCATGGCCGTCGGCGAGCCGTCCTTGCGCGTCGATACCACGACGCGTCAAGTTTATGTTGATGGTCGAGTGCTAGATCCGCCGCTCAGCGTCAAACAGTTTGATCTGCTCTGGTTTCTCTACCAGAATCGCGGCAGAGTGGTGAGCAAAGATGAAATTGCGCAGGCTGTTTGGCCGGAATCGGATGGAGATGTGTACGACGCTAACATCGACCGCATGGTTAGCCGCGTGCGCAGCCGGATTGAACCGGAAAGCACGGATGACCCTCGCTTCATTGCGACGGTGCGCGGCTACGGCTACAAATTAATGTTGCCAATTTAAAATATTCGGTTACCGTATCAAAATACCACAAAATCGCTACACATTCCATAGCGATTTTGTGCGACGTACCTGCTATTTGCCTACTCTTTTCAGATCGGGATGTCTGGCTGAATCAGCTTATTCGGCCCGCAAAATGAGGGTGCCCCATTCAGGCGGCGTGCGATGATTGGTGCGCGCTGGGGATGCGGACAGAATGGTCTGCTGACTTGGCGCGTCGCCATCATTGTCGGACAGGCTCAGGTTGAAGCCAAAGGTGGCGTCAGCCGTCACTTCGGCGGGC
The DNA here is from genome assembly GCA_041391125.1 of Caldilineaceae bacterium. Classification (GTDB taxonomy): domain Bacteria; phylum Chloroflexota; class Anaerolineae; order Caldilineales; family Caldilineaceae; genus JACKBC01. The sequence continues at coordinate 27,814 of JAWKON010000072.1, read as the reverse complement.
TCCACATCAAAAACAGACCAGGGAATCAGCAGTTCCGCCTCGTATCCCTGCTCGGTTGGGCGCACAGCGCCCGCCACCAGAATTGCCCCAGCCTCGTTTTCGGGAAACCAGCGATACCCCGTCACCGCGTTGAGCTGCAAACCAAAGCCAATGCCAATTTGATAATCATCGGCGCTCATCGCAGCATCGGCATAATCGGCGCCAAGCTGGCGATCAAAGTGGATTTCGATGCTGTCGCCCTGCCACATGTCGGTTCCCGGCGGGCCGCTGCGATAGGCGTCATCGCGCACGCGCACGGCCAGATAGAGACCGTCCGGCGACCAAAGCACCTGAAATTCGCCGGATAAATCGGCGGGGCCGCCATAATTTTCCGCGCCAAACGCCACGCTCTGCACTGGAATCCAGCCGTTGGTCCAAAGCGATAGGTCCGCATCCAGATTGACGCCGGTGGAGGGCGGCGCCAAAAAGACCCCGTTTTCAAACGGGCGCGGCCGCTGTACAGCCGGCGTCGTCGATGGCGCAGTGGTGACGGTGCTTGCCGGCGTTGCCGTGGTCGTAATTGTAGGTGTAATTGTCGGAGTGGCCGTTAGGGTAGGAGTGGCGGTGGGTGTATCAATTTCAGCCGGGGCATCGGTTACCACCGCCACCACGCCATCGGGCGGCTCGACCATAAAGTCGGCCGTGGCGCTGAGTGCGCCGTCGGCGCTGGCCGCCACAATGGTTTTGGCCCCCGGACGCAGCCAGCGCTCGGCCAATGGATAGAGAAAACCGCTGGCCAAGCGTCCATCCGTATCGACCGTGGCGGCAGCCAGTACGCTGCTGTCCCCTTGCACATCCTGCATGGTAATAACAATCATCTGTCCCGGCGTCCAACCATCCCCCTGAACACTGAGATAGGCGCCGGCATAGCCGCGCGTAGGCGCCAATTCAATCCGTGGGTCGATGCGGAGTTCCCGTGTGGGCGTCGGCGTAATGGGGGCGGTCTGTTGGATGGCCAGCCGCATCAGGCTGCTGGTACAGCTGCTCATAAGCAGGCCGGCCAGAAGGAGAGCAATATATGTTATCGAACGGCTTAATCGGCGTGATGTGGGCAGGGATGCAGGGGGGGCAAATCTCATGAATAAGTCCTTCACTCTTGCTGATGGATCGAGGGCAGGCGCACGAGAACCGTCTCTACGGCCAGCCCATCCACGGTTTCGACTTCAAACGTCAAATTATTATAGTCCACAATCTCGCCGGGTTCGGCCACGCAGCCCAACAGCGCCATGACCAATCCGCCCACGGTGTCTGCCTCTTCGTGCTCCAGGTCCAGTTCGTAGTGCTGTTCCAATTCATCCAGCAGCAGATCGCCGCGCACGCGCAGATGATCGGGCGCCAGCTCTTCGATGGGCAGACGCTCCTCGTCGTATTCATCTTGAATTTCGCCCACCAGCTCTTCCACCAAATCTTCCATGGTGACCATGCCGGCGACGCCGCCATATTCATCCACCACAATGGCCAACTGTGTATGCTCTTGACGGAACTGGGTCAGCATTTGTTCCAGCGCCAACGAGTCCGGTACAAAGACCGGTGGGCGGACGAGCGCACTCAGATCAAAGGGCGTAGCGGGGGCGTGGTTTTTCTCTTCTCCGTCCGCTTCTTTTGTGCTTTTGACAATGTAGCGCGCCAGATCTTTGGTGTGCAAAATGCCCTCAATGTGGTCCAAATCGCCGGCATAGATCGGATAACGCGAATAGCGATTTTCAGAGATACAGGCGATTACGTCATCACGGGTTGAGCCGATCGGCAGCCCCACCAGACGCGTGCGCGGCGTCATCACCTGCCCCACTATGCGATCCTGAAAATCCAAAATGTTTTCCAAAAAAAGGTGCTCTTCCGGGTCCAACAGGCCTTCTTCCGAACTTTCAGCCAGAATGAACTCCAGCTCTTCCGAAGAGACGAGCCGTTGCGAAGAATCTGCCGGCGGAAAACCGGCTAATCGCAACAGCATATCGCCCACCCAATTCAGGACGTTGGTCAAGGGCAGGAAGACGCGCTCGGAAATTGTCATAATCGTATTAAGGCTGATGGCCGAACGTTCAGGCCTTGCAGCGCCAGCGACTTGGGCACCATTTCGCCCACCACCACATGTAAATAGGTGATGATGCCCACCGCCAGCACCACGGCCACGCTGTGAATAATCGTCTCATTGATCCACGGAATTTTGTGCAGCGGCTCTTCCAGCCAATGGGCAATGGTGCCTTCACCATACATGCCTAGCCCCAATGTGGCAATGGTAATGCCGATCTGCGCCGTAGAAATATAGCGGTTGATCAGCGGCGCACTGCGCAAAATATTCCAAATGCGCTGTGCGGCGGCCGAACCGGAGGCCGCCATCTGCGCCACCCGCGTATGCTGGGCCGCGGCCACGGCAAATTCCGCCGCCACGTAAACGCCGTTGAGCAGAATAAGGACAGAAATGAAGACTATGGGCAACAAAATTCATTCATGCGTGTGCTTACTCAAGTCCCTGCTCTAAAATGTGGCGTAAATGTTTGGCCTGTTCGGGCGTAACCGTAAAGCTGATCTCGGCCACGCTGTTGCGATACATGCGTTCAACCTGCACCGTCAGCCCGCGTTGGCGGTCGAGCGGCTCAGGGGATACAGCCGTCCAGGTATCGGTCGGCTCTTTTTCTGGGGGGGCGAATTCTGGCTCAGTTTCGGGTTCACCACGCGCCGCTTCAGGCAGACTTCTGCCGCCTAAATAGGGCAGGAAGACCGTATCCCCCACCACCGGCAGCTTGCCCAGGCGGCCAAAGACCAGCCCGCCAATGGTGTCATAAGAATCGGTAGGCAGCGCAACGTCCAGCCATTCGTTCAGGTCGGCAATATGCACATCCCCGCGCGTGACCACTCGATCATCGGCATGAAGTTGGAGCAGGGCGCGGTCGGCGTCGAACTCATCGTTAAATTCACCGATGATCTCCTCAAAGAGATCCTCAATGGTAACCATGCCGGAGGTGCCGCCATATTCATCCACCACAATGGCCACATTTTGGTGCTCGCGCTGCATGGTGCGCAGCACATGCTCCACCGACATGGATTCGGGTACATAGCCCACGCGGTGCATAATCGAGCGCACGCTGACCGGCTCCTCGCGAAACTTGAGGTTGATCAAGTCTTTAAGATGCACCACGCCCACCACGTTATCAATGGTGCCTTCATAGAGCGGCAAGCGCGAATAGGGCGAGGCGGCCAATCTGGTTAACAGTTCATCGCGGCTCAAATCGATGTTGGCCGCCATAATGCGGTTGCGCGGAATCATGGCTTTGCGCGCGGTCAGCTTGCGCAGCTCCAGCGTGTTGACCAGCAGCCGCCGCTCGGTCTGCGCCAAAATGCCGCCGGCGCTGCTCTCCTCCACCAACATGCGAATTTCTTCCGGCGAATGCACGTGGACATGTTCCGCCACCGGCGCTTGACCAAAGAGACGCAAGATCAGCTGACCGCTGCCGTTGAGCAGCCAAATGAGCGGACGAAACAGCCGCATGGACCACAGCATGGGCCCGGCTGTCCAGATCACCAGCCGCTCCGGAATCTGCACACCCAGGTTCTTGGGCACCAGCTCGCCCAGAATGACCGTCAACACAGTCAGCACGATGAGCACGACCGTGGTGGCAATGGAATGCGCCACATCCGCGTTTTGCACCCAGCCGCTCAGCAAAGGCGTGATCAGCCCGGTGAGCTGTGATTGGCCGTAAAAACCCAATATGAGGCTGGCCAGCGTAATGCCCAACTGGCAGGCCGCCACAAAGGAGTCCAATTCAAGCGGATTCTCCAAAATATTCAGAACAATCGCGGCCTGGCCATTGCCCTCCGCCGCCATCTGCGCCAGCTTCGAACGCTTGGCGCTGACCGCGGAAAACTCCGCCGCCACATAAAAGGCCGTAATAAAGATTAGAATGGCTATTATGGATACAATCGGAATCAACACCATGAGTCGTAAAAAAGCACCTTATCTCATTGAGAATGATTTATGAACAACGGATTGCACCGATGCAATATTGCGCGACCTAGGCCGCTCCCAAAATCTCTAAAATCTGCGCAATCTGTTGATCAAAATATTTTCCATCTTCTACTGAACATTGATCTGCACCGATACCACATCGGACATCACTGCATCGCCGGAATTGTCGCTAACCGCACGGAAAGCATAGACGCCGCTTTGCCCCGCCGCCTCCGTCGGGATGACTACGCGCAAAACCACATAGGCCGTGTTGCCCGGCCCAACATTCGAGAGCACCAGCCGGTCATTGGAACAGACGCCATCCTGCCGGCAAAGCAGCGCATCCCAACTGGCGCGCTGCTCAAACAGTACGGAGAGCGTGTCCACCTGGTTGCCGCTGTTGGTGGTAATGAGCCCAATTTCGCAGCTTTGCCCCGCCGTGCAGCTCACCGGCGATGCGCCGTTGCTCAGGGCCAGATTCGTACCATAAATCGCATCCGACGTAGGCGTGGGTGTGGGCGGAATTGGCGTCCAAGTCGCTGTCGGATTGGGCAGCGGCGTAAAGGTCAAGCTGGGCGTGGGCGTCACCGTGGGCGGAATCAGCGAAATCGACGACGTAATCACATCGGTTGCCCCATCGGGCAGCACAATGGTCAAAGTGAATATGTCGATGTTTTCGTCATCGTTTAAACATTCTTCTTTTTCGCCCTTGCCCTTGGCCTCCAAATTTTCATAATAGACCGCACGCACATTTTCTACATTCCAGCGCACCAGGGTGCATTCCCCATGCAAAAGCTGCTCCTTGTCCGGCCCGAAGATCACCACCGGCGGCGGCCAGGTGGCAGTTACGGTGGGCGTCGGTTCGGGATCACCCGGCGTGCTGCTGGGGATCACAAAATCGGGCGTGGGGCGGCGTTCGGGCGGCGTAGGTACGATCACCTGCACGTCGATTTCGGGGACAGGGGTGGCGGTGGAGGGCGGCAGAATCACATTGTTATTGGCACTATTCCCATTGCCCGCGGCATCGGCTGGCGGATTCTGCGCGGGCGGATTGGCCGCATTGGGGTCAACCACCATTGGTGTTGCCGTCACCGCCTGCGGGAAATTATAGGTCGCCGTAGGTGCGATTACAGCCAATTCGCTGTTCGATTGGTTCGCCTCATTTTGCACAGAGGCATCCCCGGCACTCGCGACCTGTTCATTGGCGCCGACAGGGGTAGCCGTAATTACAATATAGAGATCGGTGGCGCGCGGAATGCTGCCGCCCTGCTGTAGCGTATCCACATTGCCCGGTTCCGGCAGCGCGGCCAGCAGCCGACCGCTCATAAGCTGCCAGCCCATATAGAGCGAAAGACCTATGCCGCACAGAAAAACCATTACAAACGAAGCCGCTGCCAGCCAGACCACCTGCCGACTTCCGCGCCATTCCGACTCCGTGTCTTCATCATATCCCCGCGCGCGCCGCCACAGCCCGCGTAAGGAAAAAAACGCGAAAGCAGCGTCATCATCCGCCAGCGTCTGCGGATGCAACAGCTCAGATTCCAGCGGAATCGAGGTCGTAAAATCAAATGGTTGATGGGCCGCGTGGGGCGGTGGAATATATGGGCCAAACGCCGCAGGGGGCTGGATGGTAAATTGAGACTCATCCCGCGGATGCGTAAAAGGCAACGCAGAACCGAATTGTTGCGCCGTGGAGACAGTTTGATAGCGCGGACAAAGTGGATGTCCCCCACCCAGACAGTAGGTTGCCTGATCGGCCAATATCAGCACATTATGCGCCGATGCGGCGTGAGCAAAGCAATGATTCTCAAAACTGGGATAGTCAATGCTTGGATTCTGATTATTCTGTTCGTCTAGCGTCCCCAAATAGGGACAGCACTTTTTATCCATTCTGTGGATATGTGTAAGCCGCAGTTTATTTTGGTTGCGCTTCGCGGCGCAATTTATTTAGGCAAACGCAATAATTGGGCCGCCCACGCAATGGCCTCGGTGGGCGTCGTAATTTCACCCGCGGCCTGAGCTTCTGCTAATTGCTCCATCAGGCGCCCCAATTGTGGCCCCGGCGGCAACCCTAATTCACGCATAAGCAGGTGGCCATTGGCCAGCGGCTGCTGTTGCGCGTGTTGCGGCCCATCGTCGGCAAAGGCAAACGCTAAACATTGTACTATGTGTTCCAAATATTGTCGCCATTGGGAGAGGGCTGAATCGTCTTGCGGCTGATTCAAGCCTTTGTGGATGGCCATATAATCGGCCAGCGCCAGCAGCAGCACATCAATGCCGGGCAGGGCGTCGCTGCGCAACCCGCCCGTTTTACGAAAAAAGCGAAACATGGCGCGCCGACTCAGCGGCTGGCCGGCAAAACTAGCGCGCAGCCAGTGCGGATGCATATGCGCCTGCACAGCCGTGGTCCCCAGCATCACCTCATCACGGCTAAAGCGCAGGGCCCCCAGCCGCTTTGCCACAAGCTGTGCGCCCACATTTTCGTGTTCAAAAAAGCGCACGCGCACCTGTCCCGCGGCGTCGAACTCTTCGCTGCGCGTGGCCGGTTTGCCCACATCGTGCAGCAACGCGTGCCAAACCAGCCATTGCGCCCGCGTGTGGCCGGCGGCCATCTGCTGGCCAAAATGGGCGGTAAGTTGTGCCCGCCAGGGGGTCAACGCCGCTCGCCACGCGCTCTGCACAGGCGTGTTCGCGCCCTCATCATCCGCATCTGCCGCCTGAGCCGAAGCGAGCAACCATTTGCGCAAACGGGCCGCGTGCCGCACCGTGAGCAGCGTGTGTTCATACACATCTAAAAATGGGGCTGCCGATTGGCGAACGCCTTGGGTCGCCACCACTTCGGGCAGCAAATGCGGCAGCAGCCCAACCTGATCGAGCAAGCAGATGGCGTCCGCCGGCGCCGCCGTGGCCAGCGCTTTCCAAAGCTCATCGCGCACGCGCTCGGCGCTGCATTGGGCGATCAGGTGGGCCAATTGGACAATCTGCTGTTGCGTTTCAGTGGCAATGGCAAAGTCAAATTGAGCCGCCAGCCGCACGCCGCGCACTAGCCGCACCGGGTCGTCGGGCAGGCTCTGATCGGTCACCGCGCGGATCACGCGAGCGGCCAAATCCTTTTGGCCACCCCACGGATCGATCAGATGCCCGCGCAGTGCGCCGATTTCACCATTTGTAGCGGACAACTCATCCATCCGCAGCGCCATCGCGTTAATGGTGAAATCGCGCAGCCGCAAATCGCTTTCGACTGAACCGCCGCGGGGTGTCGTCACGTCGCAGATCAGTTGACGCTCACCCACGTTTTTGACCAGCCGCGCCACGTCCCGCTCGGCGTCCAGCGGATAATAGGCCCAGCCCAGCGCATCGGCCACGCGGCGGGCGGTTTGCAGCGCATTTGCAGGGGTCAATAGATCCAGATCGGCAAGGGGCAAAGGCTGTCCGCGTAATTCAGACAGCCACAAATCGCGCACCGCGCCGCCCACAATATAAAGCGGTGTTGATTGCGCGGCAAAGGCCGCCAAAACATCCTGAAAGGCGCGCCAGCTTGCGGTATGTAAATGGGTAAATGTGTGTGGCTGCATCGCAGGCGTTAGACCCCTCCCAGCCTCCCCCTCGAGGGGGAGGAGCTGCACTCGCCGCCTGCGGCGGCGTATTTTCTTCCCCTTAAGGGGCCCTTGCAGGGGAGGGCCAGGGAGGGGTGGGTGTTATCCTACATTCATCTGGGGCGGCGCGGCCAAATCCAGCTCGGGCTGGCGCGGCCCTTCGATCCAGACCTGGCCGTCGGCCCAATTTTCTTGCTTCCAAATTGGCACAATGGCTTTGAGCCGCTCAATGGCGTAGCGGCACGCCTCGAAGCAGCCATCGCCGCGATGGGGCGTGGCCACGGCGATCACCACGCTGGCTTCGCCGATTTCGCAGCGGCCCACGCGGTGCAAAATGCTCACCGCTTTGACCGCCGGCCACTGGGCGCGGATCTCATCGGCAATGCGCGCCAGCATTTGCTCGGCCATGCCGGCGTACGCTTCATAGTCCAAAAAGTCGGTGCTGCGTTCGCCTTCTTTGGTCACCGTTTCCCCGCGCACAATGCCGGCAAAAGTGGTGATGGCGCCACAGTCGGGCCGCGTTACCCGCTGCGCCACGTCGTCCAGCGAAAGCACCCCCTCGGTGATCTCAAACAGCTTGCGGTCGCTGCCACCGGAAACGGGCGGAAAAAGCGCCACCTCATCACCATCAGCCAGTGTGCGCGTGCGCTCGGCGTATTCCTGATTCACCGCGGCGTAAAGCGAACGCGTGGTCAGATTCAGACCGGGATATTCAATGGAGAGCTGTTCTAACAAGCTGTTCACCGTGGCGTCTGCGTTCGTGTCAATGGCCTTTTCCTTCCAGCCCGCAATCTGCCGCAGCGTGGCAAACAGCCGTACCGTTACCTGTATCATTGTGATTTCCTGATTTTAGTTGATCAACAGATTACTCAGATTTCTGAGATTTCTTGTATTGGTCAATATGATGGTGAAACGTAGCGCGGCATCCTTGACCATTGGCATCAAGCTAAGCTGTTTTGATAGCCTAATTAGAGTGAACGGCGGTTGAGTAGGCTGCGGCAGTATGCAGCCGTATCGAAACCAGAGTGAGCGGGTCAACCCGTTTGGCTTCAGCGTGAGCTCAGTCGAACGGTCTCGATACGTGCGGATACTGCCCCGCACTACTCGACCCGCACTAGCCCATATCCTTAGCTTGATGCGCATGGGCATCCCTGCCGCACCTTCCGTCGGGGGTTCGTGTGGCAAGGGTGTCGCACCTACAATTACACTCTCAACCACTTGGAATGCCGCAGAATCTTTTGCTTAGTTTTCGTATTTAGGCCGCATCGGCCGTCCGACTCCAATCCCCGGACTTGCCCCCGCGCTTTTCCAACAGTTGAATCGGCCCGATGACCATCGTCTTCTCCAGCGCTTTGGCCATGTCATAAATCGTCAGCGCCGCCACGCTGACGGCGGTCAGCGCTTCCATTTCCACGCCAGTTTGGCCCTTACAGCGCACCGTGGCCGTGATCAGCACGCGGCTCTCCGCTTCGTCCAGCTCAAAATCGATGGTCACTTTGCTTAGCAGCAGCGTATGGCAGAGCGGAATCAACTCCGGCGTGCGTTTGGCTGCCATAATGCCGGCAATGCGCGCCGCCGCCAGCACATCGCCCTTGGGCGCATTGCCGTCGCGGATGGCGACCAAGGTGGCGGGCAGCATATGCACCGCCCCCTGCGCCACAGCCTCGCGGCTGGTCACCTGCTTGTCGCCCACATCGACCATGGCGGCGTGGCCCTGCTCGTCCAGATGGGTTAAGTGCTGCGTATCCAATGTCATTATATTCCTATCATATCTCCGATGATCAGCGCCGTAACCATGCTTCCCTGTTCCAATGTGCCGGGACGTTGCGGCAACTCCAACAGCGCATTGGCCGAGCGCATACTGAGCAGACGGCTGCTCGATTGGCTGCCCGTGCTGCGCGCCCAGAAACCACCGCAGCCGTTGTTCAAGCCGTGGTCCCAGCGCAGCGAGGCGCGGTGATATTCGGGGCGCTCCGGGTCCAGCGGCAGCGGCTGGCTTAGGTGTGCCTGCACGCGCTGCAGATACGGATTGGGCCAGCCCGCCAGCTTGCGCAGCGCCGGCACCGCAAACAGATGAAAGGTGACCAGCGAGCTGACCGGATTGCCCGGCAGCGCAAAAACCAGTCGCTTGCGCCCATCCACATGGGCCGTGGCAAAAGTGAGCGGCTTGCCCGGCTTCATCAAAATGCGCCCAAAGTGGACCTGCCCCTCATTCTCCAAAATCGGCTTGAGCAGGTCCAGATCGCCCATCGAAACGCCACCCGACGTAATGAGCATATCGGCCTCGGTCAAGCCGCGGCGAATGAGCGCCATCAGCTCATCTTTGTTATCGCGGCCGATGCCCAGGTCCAGCGGAATGCCGCCGGCTGCCTGCACCGCCGCCCGGATCATGGCGCGGTTGCTGTCGCGAATTTGCCCCGGTCCTGGCGGCTGACCCGGCTCCACCAGCTCATCGCCCGTGGACAGAATGGCCACTTTGGGCCGCGGGTAAACGCTGACCTGCGCAGCGCCTACGGTGGCCAGCAATCCCATTTCGGCCGCCTCCAACCGTTCACCGGCGGCCAGCACCTGTTGCCCTCGCTCCACATCCACGCCCACAGCGCGGATATCATCGCCGCGGCGTACGGCCTTGCCAATGTGGACGCGCTGTCGCCCATTGGTCGACGGCAGCGGCGTGGTCTCCTCGACCATGACCACGGCATCCGCCCCCGGCGGCAGCGGCGCGCCGGTGGTAATGTAGGCCACGCTGCCCCGCGTCACCGTAAAACCAGGCACACGGCCGGCCGTCACTTCGCCCAGCACGGTATATTCGCCCGGCCCATCCGCGGCCACCACGGCATAGCCATCTTTGACCGAGGCTGGAAAAGGCGGCAGCGGTTCGGGTGCGGTCACATCCGCCGCCAGGATTAACCCCGTGGCCTCGTGCAAAGCAACCCGCCGAGCCGGGAGTGATTGGGTTTGGGCCAGCACTAGTTCCAGCGCATCCGGCACCGGCCACATTTCATATGGTGAAACAGGCATAATTTTTTGCCCTACTTCAAGTTCAACCTGCCAGAATTCAAACGGATTGGGTGATTCTATCTCCTAATTATCAGTACACCGCAACAGGGTTGGCGATACAGGCAGCGGTCTCGATTGGTGAATCCAGCCCTATCATTTCGCTTTGCGATCTACTGATTATGGTATTGTGCCATAAAACCGCGCGTAAATCCAACGCGAATTCTTGTATTTCGAGACATGGCGACCATCACCTATAATATATTGCTGTATTGCTTATTGCTGTATTGCAGGTCCAGAGAGCAATAAGCAATACAGCAATAGGAGATAAGCATTGTTGACTATTTCCGATGCTATCCAATCAACAGGGTATAGATAAGGAGCAAGTATGCGAACAGGGGCGCAGGTTCTGGTTGACCAATTGCGCATTCACGGTGTGGATGCCGCGTTTTGCGTGCCGGGTGAGAGCTATTTGGCCGTGCTGGATGCGCTTTATGATGCGGCGGACGAAATCCAGCTCATCACCTGCCGGCAGGAGGGGGGCGCGGCCTATGCTGCCGAGGCATACGGTAAACTGACCGGCAAACCGGGCATCTGCTTTGTGACGCGCGGGCCGGGCGCCACCAATGCCAGCATAGGCGTTCACGCTGCCCGCCAGGACGCTACACCCATGATTCTCTTTGTGGGCCAAGTGCCGCGCGACCAACTGGAGCGCGAAGCCTTTCAGGAGATTGACTATCGACAGATGTATGGCTCCGTGGCCAAATGGGCCAGCCAGATCGAAGACGCCCGCCGCATTCCTGAATACATTAGCCGAGCCTTTCACGTGGCCACCTCGGGGCGACCGGGGCCGGTGGTGCTGGCGCTGCCCGAAGACATGCAGCGCGATGAGGTGGATGTGGCCGACGGCGCGCCCTACCGCGTCCCCCAAGCCGCGCCCACCGCCGCCGATCTGGCCCAACTGCGCACGCTGCTGGCGCAGGCTGAGCGCCCCATGCTGATGGCCGGTCACTGCGGCTGGACGCCCGCAGCCATTGCCGATTTGCGCGCCTTTGCCCAACAAAATAATCTGCCCGCGGTGTCAGCCTTTCGCTGCCAAGATCTCTTCGACAATCGCAGCGCACAATATGTGGGCGCCACCGGCGTGGGCGGCAACCCCAAGCTGAACCGGCGCATTCAAGAGGCAGACCTGCTGCTCATTGTGGGCGCGCGGCCCGACGCGCTGACCGTCAACCGCTACACGCTGATGGAGATTCCGCGCCCCCATCAGCGGCTGGTCCACGTCTATCCCGACCCCAATGAATTGGGCCGCATTTATCAGGCTGATTTGCCCATTGCGGCCACCATGGCTGGTTTTGCGGCGGCGGCGCGCGCCATGCCGCCGGTGGACAGCCGCGCCTGGCAAGATTGGCTAGCCGCCGCCCGCACTGACTATATAGAATACATTGAACCGACCGAAGTGCCGGGCGACGTGAATCTGGGGCAGATTCTGGTTTGGCTCAAAGAGCACGCACCCGCCGATGCGATCATGTCCAACGGCGCCGGCGTTTATACGGCCTGGTGCCACCGCTTCTATGAATTTTCGCAGCCGCGCACCCAGCTTGCGCCGATTGTGGGCTCCATGGGGTACGGCACACCGGCGGCGGTGGCGGCCAAAGTGGTGAATCCAGAGCGCATGGTGATCTCGGTGGCGGGCGATGGCTGCTTCATGATGAACGGGCAGGAGTTGGCTACGGCCATGATGTATGGCCTCAATTTCATTACCATTGTGGTCAACAACAACATGCTGGGCACCATCCGCATGCACCAGGAGCGCCACTATCCGGGCCGCGTCTCCGGCACCACGCTGGTCAACCCCGATTTCGCCGAATACGCGCGGGCCTTTGGCGCGCACGGCGAAGTGGTTGAACGAACAGAAGATTTTCCGGCCGCGTTTGAGCGCGCATTGGCCGCCAACAAGCCAGCCGTAATTGAGTTGCGCGTCGATCCGGAAGCCCTGAGCCCGACCGGAACACTGGCGGCGTGCGCGGGTGGTAATGGGGCAAATCGGATGGCGAGACAGGGTGAATTGCGCCCCAAATTTGACTTTTTCTCTCTGCATATGGTATATTTTAGGCAAAGTGAATTGTGCAACAAGTGAAGCTGTCGCTGCTAAACAGATCGAAACCGATCTGCCTTTGGTAGAGGAACTTCCCGACTCTCATTCACGGCAAACTTTGGTCTGTCAGTGGAAAGGTTGCCCCACGAAACCGCAAGTGGGGGCGGGCGTTTGGTAACGGGCGCCTGACTACAACCGCAACAGAAAGCAGTCCCGCCGACGGGGTGTAAGCCCTGTGTGGTAAGGGGTGAAAGGGTGGGGTAAGAGCCCACCGGCAGGTGCAGCGATGTACCTGGCCAGGCGAGCGTGCAACTGAGAGCAAGGCGAGTGGGTTTGGCTAATGCTGCACAAGCATGGGTTAAATCTCGTCGCAGCGGAATAGGCAAGGTTGGATAACGCCCAACAAGCCATAGACCGCCAGGATTGCTGTTAGGCAGCAATCGTGAGACAGATGACAGTACGGATGGTATAGCCATCTGACAGAATCGGGGGTACATTTGTCGCCAATTTGCCAGAAAGCCCAATTTCGGCTACAATCGGCACTGCATTAAAGTCAACAGTCACGCAGACTTATTCCTTTCAGAATCCGTGTAATCTGTTGATCCACAATTTGCCGACGTGGCGGAATTGGCAGACGCGATAGACTTAGGATCTATTGCCCGTAAGGGTGTGGAGGTTCGAGTCCTCTCGTCGGCACTGGAGTGATTTATTTGGGCCCGTGGCCTAGCGGGAAGGCGTCTCCTTTGCAAGGAGAAGATCGTCGGTTCGAATCCGACCGGGTCCACTTCATTTGGCAATTGCCAAATTTCAAATTTGCACTTTGGAACGTCAAATGGTATAATCTTCTCTTGTCGATTTAGCTCGACAAAATCAAATGTCCTGCGGGCGTAGTTCAGTGGTAGAACGTCTCCTTGCCAAGGAGAAGGTCGTGAGTTCGAATCTCATCGCCCGCTCTAAAGGGCCGACTCTCGGGTCGGCTCTTTTGCAGAAGCGGCCCCATATGGGTCATGTTTCTGCAGGCCGAGATAGCTCAGTCGGTAGAGCACAGCACTGAAAATGCTGGTGTCCCCAGTTCAAGTCTGGGTCTCGGCACCTGAATAATTGTGGCTGAAGTATCTATCATTGTTAATGTGAAACGATCCCGTCCATTAACAATCGGCCTTTCACAATTATCAATCAACAAACATTGGGGGATCGTCTAACGGCAGGACTACGGACTTTGGATCCGTCAATTGGGGTTCGAATCCCTGTCCCCCAGCCAGAGCCGGGGCAGGCTTGCCCCGGCGTTTTTTATCTTTACCCTATGGCGCCCATAGCTCAATGGCAGAGCACTTGATTGTGGATCAAGAGGTTGTGGGTTCGAGACCCACTGGGTTTCCAAAATCACAGAACCCCTGGTTTTGTGATCAATTCTGCAGGTTATCAAACAATAGAGTATTCTGTTGTTAATGCAGAATCCATAATTTGACAAAGTCCCGCTTTGGTTTCCTCGAGCCTCCGGTGGGACTTTGTGCTTTTTATGGACAGTTTCTATTCATGCAACAAATTATCGAAATACCTTTACTTCATCGATGCGCGGCGTGGCGCTTTGCATCCTTCTCTTTCACATACTCCCCAAAACAACTGCAATTCTTCACTCACCCCATTTTGTTCGCACAAATGTTGATTCACCCATCTCCACCGAATCGGCACGATCCAAATGTTTTACCGATTTCGCGCAATTCGTGACAGAATCGACTCCTGCTTGTATCCAGTTTGTCTAGATGCCTGAATAATCGGCGTTCGGCGTATCGCCACCTCGACCATGACCGCCATAATGGCCTTCTACCGGAATCCGCCGTCTGGCAAAGAGAGAGGTATCTACAGGCGTTGCCTCGCTGGAATGTCTTTCCACAGGCGGTACAGTAGTAACGCTGCGTACCGTTGGCCTTGAACCCAAACTTTTGCAGGTTATGCTGCTGTGCAGTTTGGAGTTTCCCATATTCAGAACAGGCTGGATTGGGGCATGATCGCAGCTATATGTGTAGATGCCAACAACTTTTCTCCACTGGTCATTATTGCAAATCGATATTGCCATATTTAATCCAACACCAAACGCGGTGATATAAATCCGCGCTATTGTGCAACAGGCCACCCCAATCGCGCAAATCCTAGAAACGCTGTTTTCAATAATGATCCACGCAATTCAGCGGATTCAGCATCAATCCAAGTTAGACAACCCCCCACATGTACCCCACCAACACATTGACCGCACTCCCCGCTTGCACAATGCCGTTGGCGATCACCACGCTCGCCGCACCACTGCACGAAAGCGTTCATAGATCGGCGGCTTCAATACCAGATCTACGTCCCTGCCTCATCCTCCAGCGATTGGAAGGTCACCCTTGGCCGTGCTGGGTCGCTGCACCACACCGTCAGCCCAGCCACCAGCAATGCGCTGCCCCGCCTGCGCTCTCTCTTTACTTCCCAACTGCTCAAGATATTTTGCTGGCGCAATTGCGGTCGGTAGAGCGCCATGTGATCTGCGTGGCGGCCGAGTAGCCAATCTGCTCATACTCCCATGCCACTTGCTCCAGCAGATGCAACGTTAAGGTAGATAATCTCCGGCGCAGGAGTCGGCAGCGCCAACGTGTGAGCGCACATCCAGTTGCTTCAACTGCCACAGCAGCGGTCGCCTTTCACCAAACGCGTCCAGCGCTGGCCATAATGAGCGCTTTGGCAGCTCTTGGGGCAGCCACGTGCGCAGGCCAGGTCATGCAGATGCGCAAAGGCTGCTGGCTGCTGGGCGCGCGATCTGTTCCCAGGCCTGGTCGCCCAGGACCTCTGACCGCTTCCAGCCCGGTGCGCAGTTGCGCCGCTGTCATCATAAGCCAGCGTGTAGCCGTAGTCACGGCGTTAATCGCCGAGCAGGATGGCCACGCCGTGGCGCTTGGCGTCGTTGATGAGCACCCTCGGGTTGTAGAAGCCCATGGGCTGGTTGTTCAAGATGGCGGCATAAAAAGGGCCGGATGATAGCGCTTGAGCCACAGATGCGCATAGCCACTAACGCCAGCGACCTGCAGCGTGTGACTTGCAGAAGCCGTAACCGGCAAAGCCCGCCAACTGCTGATAAAACGGTTTGCGCCTCCGCCGCATCAATGCCCTGTCGGGCTGCGCCCGATAAAACGCTGCCGCAGCGACCCAAAATATCGCCTTCATCCTCACGCCAGTGCCCGTCGTAACAGGTCCGCTTCGCCCGGCGTAAACCAGCCGCCGCCATGGGCATCTGGATGGCTTGCTCCTGGTAGAGCAGCACGCCGTAGGTATCGCGCAGCACCGCTCCAGGCAGGCGGGGGCATAGCTGACCGGCTTCGGCTCCGCCCGCCGCCGCAGCAGCGGGTTGACGCTGCCGGCCTGAATAGGCCGGGCGGCAATGGCGACCTGCATCATCAGCTCGCTTAATTGGGTGGGCTGCAAGCGCGGGCCAGTTCATCTGCGCCTCGGCTCTCCACCTGGCTGGCCCAATGGTATCACCGCCCGCCAACATGGCGTAGATTTCGGCATCGGCCAGGTCAAGCTGGGCCATCGGGCGCTTCGCCCCGCTGCGCTCGATTTCCGCCAGGGCGTCGGTGACGTCGCGAGAGCGCGCAGCCCCAGCACGTCCAGCTTGATCAGGCCGCAATCCTCCACGGCGTTCTTGTCCCACTGCACCACCACGCGGCCGGGCATGGTGGCCGGTTCCAGCGGTACCAGCTCGACCAGCGGCCGTTGCAATCAGCATGCCGCCGTTGTGGATACCCAAATGGCGTATGTCCCATCGAGCTGAGGCAGCAATTCGCACAACAGCCGTAAGGTGATGTGGCGCAGCCGGCGGCAGTTGTTTCACCAACCGCGCCGCAGCCGCCGTCGCCGAATGGGCGTCCACGCTATGGCTGAGCGGCATGAGTTCGGCGGGTGGGATGCCCAGTGCCTTACCCAAATCCTGGGATGGCGCTGCAAGCCTGATATGGTCACGTGGTTGCGGAGACCACGCCTACGTGGTCGCGGCCAAAAGTAATCGGTATGCAGGCACCAGCTCGTCGTGCGGCGGTTGGTATCAAAATCGATGTCAATGTCTGGCGCCGTAAATCTATCAGCGCTGAGGAAGCGTTCGGAAGAGCAGCCCGTGGGCCAGTGGGTCGACCGGCGTAATGCCCAGCAGGTAGGTCACCATACTGTTGCCCGCCGAGCCGCGCCTTTGCCTGGCGATGCCCTGGCGGGCGGCATACGCCATCAGGTGCGCCACGTGCAGGAAGAAGTCGGCCAACTGCGCCTGCGCAATCACTCCCAGCTCGTAGCCAACCGCGCCAGCACCCGGGGATTCAAATCGGGATATTGCGCGCCAGTTGAATGTGGCAGCGCTCATACAGCTCGGCAAACTCGTTGCGCCCATGCCCCCGCTTGAAAGCCGGGAAGCGTTGCTGCCATGAAAGTCGAGCGAGACCCGTGCAGCGCTGCGCAATCTCGAGCTGGTTGCGGCCAGCGCCTGTGGGATAAGTGTAAAGCGCCGCGCTATCTCCTGGAGTGAGGGGAGATAGTAAGTACTGTTCAGCGGTATACGACCGCACCTGCTGGGCCGCGGTCAGCGTTTCGTTGTGCGGATGGCGGTGACGCCACGCTGCCGCGCCAGGTCAGGGTCAGCGTGCAGACGTTGCCGGTCGCGACGGTCTGGAGTCCGCCCTGCTGCGCCAGCGCCGCCAGTTGGGCATTGAGCCAGCGCGTTTGCGGCCGATATTGCGGTGCAGCTCCACGTACAGATGCTCTGGACCAAAAATCTTCATGCAAGCGCCGCAGATGGGCGACTGCGCCGGCAAAATCATGGCGGCAGCAGCGCCGCATCCACCGGCCCTTGGCGTCCGCCGGTCAGACAGATGAGCCCTGTCGGCGTGCGAGGACAGCTGCTCTCAGGCCAGCCGCGGCTTCACTTTGCCCGGCCACGCGCCCTCCACATTCTCATCACCCTTGGCCGGCAGCTGGTCCAGCCGGCTGGCCGTGATGAGCCGACACAGATTGGCATAACCGCGCTGGTTTTCCGCCAGCAGCACCAGGCCGCCCATCCGCCAGCGTCACCTCAGCACCAAAGACAGGATGCAGCCCCACGGCTTGCGCTGCTTGCCAAAGCGCACGGCGCCGGCCAGCGAGTTGGCGTCGGTCAGCGCCAGGGCGGCGAGACCATGCGCCTGCGCCGCCGCCACCAATGCCTCGGGCGAGGAGACACCATCCAGCAGTGAAAAGTAAGAATGACAGTGCAGCTCGACATAAGCCATATGACTTTGCTCTTTTGGATAAGGGATAAATCTCATTTCTGTTTCTGCCAGGAACGCCAAGGGCGCCCAAGATTATCCACAAAAACCCTTGCGAACCTTTGGCGCTCTTCGCGCTCTTTCTGCGGTGAAAAAGAATCATCTGGTTGGTGAGTCAGCCCTACCCTCGGCCCTCGCTCAATCATAAATCTGCTCCAGAAACCACTGGTCGACCAGCAGGTCGCGCATAGATAACAAGAGCGCGCCCGCCGCCGTGGTGATCATGAAGTATCGCCGTTGTTGCGCACCGCCCGCTCAATCACCAATCTGTCTCCACTTGCCACTCGTCGGTGATCTGGTCGATGACAAAGTGGTGCTGCCCCCAACGCAGCCGCTGCGGTCGGCGCTGGGTTGGACAACGACCGCAATGGGCTGCGGAGCGGCGGGCAGGCGTGCCATGGAGCGGGTTGGCGCAGGCCTGCGATGGGCCAGCGGGATGGGTGGGGCTCTAGCCCAGCGCCGCGGTAGAGCACGGCGCCATAACGCTGGCGCAGCCCGGCCAACCACATTCGGCTGCTGAATCGACGGAGACGGGCGAGCCCGGCAAAAGCTGGAGCCGAGCCGTCGGCGGCAGCTCGGCCGTTTGCAGATTGCGATGACCACTTTGGTCAACCGCTCCGGCCAGATGAGGGTCTGCAACCGATTTGGTCAAGTGGTTGCCAATCCGTTTCTCCTGGGCGGTGGGCTCTACAAAAGTGAGGGCTAAGTGACGTTCTTCGCCGCCAAAATGCAGGGCCAAATCCAATCGCTGTACGCCACGGCAGGCGGCGGCCAACGCGGCCAGATGCGGCCGCAGCGTCTCCATCAGCGCCGTCACCACCGGGTTCAGTTGGTTTATAGGCTGGCCAAAGGTAATGCCACTGGGGCTGAAACGCTGCGTCACCGTATGCACCACCGGTCGGTCGTCGTGACCTTGCGCCCAATGCTGCGCGGCCACGCCAGCCTTGCCCAGCGCCGTCTGCACTTGCGCCGTAGGCAGCGCGCCAAACTGGCCCAGCGTGCGGATGCCCAACCGCTCCAGCCAGCGCAGCTCTTTGGCCGGCAGCGGCAAGAGCGTAATAGGCAGCGGCTGCAGAAAGAATGCTTCCTGGGCTGCGGCCAATCAGCTTCATGCGCCCCGGCTGTGTACGTAGCGCCGCCGCCCGCGCCGTAAACTTCCCTGAATCCCAGCCCAACAGGGTGTCAGCGCCTCCCCCAACGTCCGCCGCAGCCGCGCTCTAAGGTCGGCCGCCAGCGGCTGCATCGCTGCGCGCCTGTCGGCTCACCAGATGCAAATCCACATAGGCCAGCCCCCAGCCTGCTTCCTCGGTGGGCAGCTCCCACTGGTCAGCGTCTCCAGCAGCGCCTGCTGCGTCTGCGCAAAGGCGGGCAGATTGGCCTCTGGAAACAGAATCGCCGGACAGGCAGAGCTGCGCCCGCCGGCGTCATCGGCAACGTCATGCCGGCCGCGGTCGCCGCCGCCGAAAGCGCCAGCAGTTGCTCGTCATCATCCAGCATGGCCAGCGGTTTGCCCACCAGTTCCGGCCGCGCCCCTGATAGGTCAGATTGAGCAGCAGATTGGGTAGATAGGTGCAGAGGACGCTCATGGTAATTTTGACAGGATGACAGGATGAGCGATGACAAGATGATGGGATGACACGTTCTATCTCATCTTGTCATCCCTTCATCCTGTCATCCGCTCAGGCCGGCGTGCGCCCGCACCGTGCCGTTAAACTCAATGTCAACCCGCTGGCTTTGGCGACTGCCCAGCGGCTCTTGCGCACGGTGGCCAGGCGGCGATAGCCGCCACCGGGTCGGCGCGGTCCAGCCACCCTGCACGCCAAAGTCCACGTGCAGCGCCGCCGCTCGCCGCACCGAGGCCATCTGGTCCCACTGCAACACGCGCGCCAGCCAGGGGCGCCGACTCTTCGCCAATACACAACAGACCGGCCGGTGACGTGCAGCAACCGCGCCAGCTTGCTCAGCGCGCAGGGAGCTGGCGCGCCAGTGCGGCGCCCGCCAGCAGGTCCGACACGCTGTCCACCAGAATGAACCGATACATCTGGCCCGCCGCCAGATAGAGCAGCAGCTCACCGCCTGCGCCATCTCCGAGGGCTGGTAAATGTCCAGACGCCAAATCCACCTGGCAGCGCTGGATATAATCCAGATGCAGCTGCTTATTCAGGCTGAGGATAGCGACCGGCGTACTCACTTTCCGGGGCGCGGTCTGCTGCGCCTGCATGAGCACCTTGTAGGCCACGGTCAGTTTGCCCGAGCCCAGGGCCCCGTAAACAAGCTGAGGTGTCCCAAAGGAATGCCCTGGCAGCCGGTTGCGGCATCCAGCCCGGCAAAGCTGGTGCGGATAGTCGGCGGCCGCGGCGGGGCCGCCATTTCGCTGCCCTTGCGCAGCGCGCGGTCCATGTTGGCGCTGAATGGCGGCGACCGCGCTTCCAGGCGTTGACGTTTGGTGCGAGACATAGCCGGCTTTCCGGTGTTGCCGGACTCCGTTTGGGCGATGGCTTGGACAAGCAGCGGTGGGACGGAAGGACGATGGGCAGGCTTGATGTGTAGATTGTCCCCCAATTTATAGAACAAATGTTTTATTGTGTCAAAATTGACATTCTGCCAGTGCGGAATTGCTGCACAAGGGAGTCTTCTTAACTTTGACCAATATATCCTTTTCCCTTTTTGGCCACCCTTCTCCCCGCTGAGCCGGTTGGTGAGTCTGCATTGAACTAGTAGAGGGATGGCTCCCAGGCGTGCCGAGGGATGGTTCCTGAGCGCCCAACCTGCTGGGACGTCGAAGGACAGCAGCGGCGCCCTGCTTCGCCAAGCCCCCAAATTTTCTTGTTTATTTGTCTCGGCAAGTGGAGGGGGCAAACTACCGCTCCCTCCATGCCGGACCGAGGTCCAAATTTGGGGAATGGCGGCGACGGCCTGCCGCTGTTGGCGAGGGAAAGCATTGTTTTTTATTTTTTGATAAAGGCGAAGAACACATGCTCTATCCACGGCTTCCAGCTACCGCTGCCGCAATGGCGAAGGCTACCGCTTCATTCATCCCGTCAGCCGCCTCTACGGTGAGCTGCCCGCCGACATCACCGATGCCCTCGTCTGGGTGTAAGGGCAAACCGAATGTCGTTTAGAATTGTGTTGGCCGTCGCTGGCCACCCCACGCGCCAGGCTTATGGCCATCGGCCCCGGCTGGTTTGCCTTTGCCTCCTCCAAAAAGGTCTGGTTTCCCGGTCCTACCCCGCTACGCCTGGGCGCAACACGTTTTCACGCCGGACTCCTGTCGCTGCCAGCTAGCCCACCATAAACAAGCGCCCCTATCCAAAAGCGGACGATCCAGAGACCATCCGCTCAAAACTCAAGAGTGCATTACCACGAGCCTTCGGCGCTCGGTCTGGGCTGGGCGGGTGCTGTCCATTTGGTCTGGGCAGGTCCATCTATTTGTACAATCCATCGGCACTTGTTTGCCGACCGTTCGACTGAGCTCACGCCGAAGCCTGCCTCTGTCTCCCCCCCAGCCGCCTGCGGCATCCAAATGACAAAAAATGTCCATATACAGAGGGGACCTGCCCAACGTATTTGCACCCGTATGACAAAATGTCCAAATACATAGGGATGCTATTCAACGCCCTCCGTATGACAGAAAATGTCCAACTAGAACGGTTTATAGGAACCCTCGCCGGAGGCAAAAAATATTGTATTCCGGGGATCGGTGAGCGCGGCAAAAACAGAGATCTCGGGCCACGCTAGGTCAGCAGTGGGGGTGGGCGGTCAATGTCATCGCCGCATATTAATGATCCTATAGTACCGCCCCCACCACCGTTCCTCCTGGCGCTAGGTTGCGCTGCCTTTCTAGATCCAGTGATCTCCTCGCTCAGCTCTTTCTTCAGTACCCAGCGATCTACCCGTGCCAGGGCAGCGCGCTTATTATTTGGCCCCCGGCTCCCTTGCGCTCCCTTGCCCCCGGAGCGTTTTTCTTTTGGCCCTCCGGCGGTGGGTGGAAGTTGCGCCCTGCGGTTGTTTTTTTCTTTTTCTTCTTTTTCTTTGGGGTGTTCCTGTGTCGTCTTCTCTGCCTTTGCTGGAGTTTTCTGTGGTCCGCGCGTTGCCCGTCCGGTGCGCCCGCGGTTGTCTCGTCCCTTGTGCGTTCCGCCCTGGCGGGTGGGCGTGGGGTCGCTGCCGAAGAAGTTCTCGGCGTCGATTCTCTGGCCGTTTCCTCTGCCCTGGCTCTGGGGGCTGGCCCTTCGTTGTCGGTCTTTGCCGCCTTCGGTCCCTCTGGCCTTGGCTCTGTGGCTGGTTAGCCCTGCCCCGCTGCCCTCGCTCTCCGCGGCCGCTTCGGCGGGTGCTGCGGTCTCTTGCGGGCGGGTGGCGCTCCCGTGCGCGGTGGTTTGCTGCCCGCCCCTGCTCGCTTGGCGGCGCGGTCGCTGGCCTTGCAGTGGGCGTTGGCGGCGTCTGGTCCCGGTTGCGGTTTGGTGGCGGTAGGTGGGTGCGCTGCTCCTCTTCCCCGCTGGCCTTGCGCCGGGCGTCTGCTGGCCGTCCGTGGGTTTCGTTCCGGCTCTGGCCCCGGCCCTGTGGCCATGCTGCGGCGCTGGGCGTGCCGGTTGTCGTTGTGCCTCTGGGCGTTGCGCCGTCACACGGCGTTGCCCTTGCTGGCGGGTGGTGGCTCCTGGTCGCCCGCCGCCCCTGCTGGCTTGTGGTCGGCGGTGGCGGTGGTCGCCTGCCGTCGCGCTGCGCAGCCGTCTTTTAAAATTTCGTGGCCGCCTAGCGGCCACAGAGGAAAATATTTTTTAGGAGTCTTCGCCATGATCTCTGTAATTTCTGTTCGTAACTTATCAAATTCTCACTGCAAAATGCTGTGTATGTCATGCAAGTGCAGCCACTTTTCAAGTCCCTCCTTGCACAATCCGTTTGCTGCTCCAGGGCGATCCCAAAGTAACCATTGCCCGCTTTCGTGCTCATCTTTGGGCTGATTCAAGAACAAGATCGGGCTATTTGTTTGAGCGTCTGACTCGCCACCATGCACAAAAACGGGGAAGAGTTAACGCTTGCTTGTTATGCAAGCTCCAGCCCAACGACGCCACCCCTTGTCACGCTGATGTAATCAAATCTTGCATTGAATGGATTGCCAACAATCCAACCGTATACAATCACTTGCAATCTGTTTGCAACATTCCCGCCCATTCAGACTTTTAATTTAGCTATTATTTGAAAGGTATCTAACTATGATTACGCTTAACCCTATCTCTAACGTACACCATTTTGATCAGCATCTTATTTTTATCAACATTGACAATCAGCCCGAGTTAACCCACTGTCTAAACAATCCTTTGCCCTAAGCGAAGATTCCAAAACGTTTCAGTTTCGCCAAGTTGATCCAGTCGCCGCCGCCATGAATACCGTATGCACCTTTGGGAACTGGTCCAGCGCAAAGGCGAGGCGTACAAACAGCTTGTCAAGCTGGCCAAGGCATCCAAAGCCGGAAAGGGTAGAGTTGTCTTTTGCCGTGGAGCAGAAACACGCAGAAGTTTTGGGCTAAGTGTTGGCGTGGTTAGAAGAAGAGGTCACGCCGGAAGAGCTCGTCAAGTTTGCGCCCAAGTATCAGCCCGCCTTCAGCGTTGGAGAGTATGATCGGCTTTAGATGATGACGATCAAGAGCGGTGGGACGAAGAACTAGAACAAATGCACATGCCCGTTGTGCAATCTGTTCTCAAAGCCGAGGATCACGACGCCTTTAAACCTGATTACTTGGATCACCGGCAAACGTTTGTCTGTTTTGGCCTACATCCAAGACGACTACACCGCCATTTTGCCAAGCGGCGCAACACGATCTCAAAGAGTACAAAACCCGTTTTGCCAAATACAAGATCGGCAGACTTTCCCACGTGCAACACATGTTAGCCAGCCTTCAACGACTATTACAAAAGAGATGAAGCCGATTGGAATTATGATGCGCAACAAATGCCATCATCAGGCTACAACCACAAACCCACTACCAAATACGAACCTAATTTACAATCATGCCCAAGCCAACTCATTTTCCCAGAGGAAGAATTAGAGAACTTGTACCAAGCGCCGTCGATTACTTCACGCAGTCAATGCCTGTTAGCCGCTATGAATCCGGACTTCGATCCAGACGATGAAGACAATTACGATCACGATGGCGATAGATTATATTGCGTTGGCCGCTTATGACTGCTACACGGGCGGCATAGTGGGACGTGAGGGGAATCTGATTGGGCTGGATCAGGTGGATACCATGAACGAAGTTTGCTAACGCACCGCCGCCAACAAGCCCTTAAAGGTGCGCAAGATAACCGATCAGGCCAAAGCTTCAATTTCGCCGCACCTACGCCACCAAAGCCCAGGCCCAGGCCCAGGAGTATCGCCGCCGCTTTGCTTAATTATTTCTACACTTCCCTGTCAGCCTAGGCTGACAGGGATTTTTTTTCATTTAGCCCACTCCCTTACTACGTCTTTTGTCCTACGCCACACGATTACCTTGCCGTTGCCGCTACGCCTCCCCTGAACGGGGGCGGCGGTGGCGGTTGCGCAAGTTCCTTGCGCAAGAAATTTCAAAAAGGTGGTCGTACCTCCCCCAGTTCTTTATGTGGGGCAACCCCACCCTGGCGCTGGGGGCAACCCCAGACTCCCGATCTGCGAGACCAAGCGACCCCCTTCCCCCAACGTACCTGCCCGCTCCCGCGGACCTGCGCCCATTGGCGCAGCCGCCTACCGGCGGGCGTCGCAGTAGCCGCTGGCAACCCCCAGACCCCCGCCCCATCTGCGAGACCAAGCGACCCCTTCCCCCCAACGCCTGCCCGCCCCGCGGACCTGCGCCCATTGGCGCAGCCGCCTGCCGCAGGGCGGTCGGCAGCTGCTGGGGGAGCCCCAGACCCCCGCCACGCCAGGCCAGTGCGACCTCTCCCCAACGTACCTGCCTGCCCGCTGACCTGCGCCCAACGGCGCAGCCGCCTGCCGGCGGGCGGCTGCAGCAGCCGCTGGGGGCAACCCCTGACCCGCCCCGATCTGCGAGACCAAGCGACCCCTTTCCCCCAACACGCCTGCGGCGCTCGCCTTAACACACGACTCGCACCCTTTGGGTGCTCGCAAGTGTTTCGCGTAAACACTTATATTGAGCTAATCCAAGTCATACTTGCACCACTCATGTATAATAAAGCGCACCCACCCACCACCCTTCTCCCTGCACCACTCGGACACGCATCCCGTCTTCCATTTTCCGTTTCCCGTCTCCAGCGCGCAGTAGCGGCGCCTTGCTTCGCCAAGCCCCCAAATTTTCTTGTTTGTTTGTCCGGCAAGTGGAGGGGCAAACTGCCGCCCCTCCACGCCGGACCGAGGCCCAAATTTGGGGATGGCGGCGGCGGCTTACCGCTGCTAAGGAGGGGGTATTGTTTTTAAGATGTTTTGTAAAACAAATTTTTAATTTTAATTTCCAGTTAGTCGCAGAAAGGACTAATTTCAACCATGTACCAAGAAACACAGTCGATTGGGTGCGCCGTCTAACGGCGATGTAAAAATGTGTTCCAAAGAACACAATGGGTCACAGTCAAAACCCATTAGGGCATGTAAGTTAGGTAGAAGAGAAATCTAATACTGAAAATAGCATCTTACAAAAGCACCAGTGCGACAAAATATCCTAGTCAAAAAGCCGGTGCAAGCCCTATCTCTCATGGTTAAAACTAAACTGTCTAAAAGCTAGTTTCCAGGGTGGAAAGTTGCACACTAGACGCATGGATATTGAGGCGTCTACTTAAGGGCTAAGGGACGATTCCGAAACTCCTGAAAAGACTGAACCTTAAGCCACATTCAAATGATGAATGGCAAGGAAACGAACGGCTGACCTAAAAGAGATTGCAAGTTACATCGACCGGAATTCGGGATGGCCTAAGTGTCGAGAGACATATGGTCACGGAGTCGCCATAGTACTCGCTGGGGTAACGACCAGCCAGGGATACTCTGTAATGGAGAAATCAGGGGGAAGGGCGACAGCAGTTAATAGCAATATGAAAACAAAGGAGATAGTTCGGATGAACGCAAATCAGCACTTTGTAAATATTGCACACAAGCTTGGAGTTGAGAAGAAACCGTTAGAAGGTGTTTTTAGAAGAATGCTGGATAAACCATTATTCATGCAAGCTTATGGAAACTTAGCCTCAAACAAAGGAAGTGTAACTCCTGGTACAGATGTGAGCGATATTGCAGACAGGATGTCAGAAGAGAGAATTGAGAAAATAATCAAAGATCTTAAAGACAAAACATATCAGTGGAAACCAGCCAGAAGAATCTACATTCCCAAAAAGAATGGCGGAACCAGACCGCTTGGAATCCCATCCTTCACTGACAAATTAGTTCAAGAGGTTATGCGAATAATCCTCGAAGCCTACTACGAACCTCAATTCAGAAATAGCTCTCACGGATTCAGGCCTAAACGAAGCTGTCATACCGCATTAGCAACAATCGAACGAACATGGCTAGGAACTAAATGGTTCATTGAAGGAGATATTAAAGGCTGTTTTGACAATATCAACCACGAAAAGCTACTGGAAATACTTGGCAAAAGGATTAAAGACAATCAATTCCTAAGTCTCATCAGAAAAATGCTCAAGGCAGGATACTTAGAGGAATGGAAATATAAAGCAACCCATAGTGGAACACCTCAAGGGGGAGTGATAAGTCCAATTCTAAGTAATATACTGCTTCATGAACTAGACGAATGGATTGAGGATGAATTAATCCCCAAATACACCGGTAAGGAAAAGAGAAATTACTACACACCTTACTGGAGTCAGAGACGGATGTACGTATACAACCGAAAAAGATTCAGAAAAACGGGAAAGGAAGTCTACCGTCAAAGGGCAAAAGAAAGGAAGAAGGCAATGAACCAGCTTCCGAGCCTTGACCCTCAAGACAACGAATACAAAAGGTTGAGATACGTTAGATATGCCGATGACTATCTATTAGGATTCGTCGGCAGTAGAGAAGAAGCAAAAGAGATTAAAGAGTTGATAAGAGTGAAACTAGAAGAACTTGGGCTAGAACAGTCTGAAGAGAAAACTAGAATAACACATGCATCAACCGAAAAAGCCTCTTTTCTGGGCTTTGAAATAGAGTGCGACAATGACAAAAGAATGGCCTATGCCAAACTAAATGGGAGAAGCCTACGCAGACGAAGCATAAATGGCCATATATCTCTACACATCCCGCAAGAGGTAATAACCAAGTACATCCGAAGATACAGCAAAAAGGGGAAACCACATCTAAAATACAGCATTGTAAATCACTCCGATTTTGAAATCATCAAGTCCTATGGAGAAATCTGGAGAGGATTAATAAACTACTATATGCCAGCTAGAGATGTACACAAACTAAATAAAGTAGCTTATACAATGCTGGAATCTTGCGTAAGAACGCTTTGCACTAAGTTCAAATCTAAAAGGCACGAAATCTACCGGAAATACTACGGGGAAACTAGTACCGGAAAGAAGGGACTAAAATGCAGCTTCAGAAACAAGATAACAGGTAAAAAGCATACAACGGAATTCAACGAAGTCCGCATAAAAAGCGGTACATGGCCGACAGCAGCCTTGGATTACAATGCCGGATGGGTAGGCGTATACAAAGGCACAGAACTAAAAAGACGACTGGAAGCCAAAAAGTGTGAACTATGCGGGCAAGAAGGCAACTGCGAAGTACATCATGTCAGAGCCTTGAAAGACATCGAAAATAAAAAGATGAAAAATCAGGCTGACATTATGATGATAAGTAGACGCCGAAAACAACTCATCGTCTGTAAGAAATGCCATAGAAAAATACATAA
>JAWKON010000071.1:0-44056 GCA_041391125.1 Caldilineaceae bacterium | reverse complement strand
CCAGTTCACCCGCGGCATGATCGAAAAACCCGAAACCCTGCCCCAAGTGACCGACTTGCTCTCCAAATATCTGGGCCACCCCGTGTCGCTGGAGTGCCAGGACGGCAACGAAGCGCGCCTGAGCGGCCTCAAACGCATCACGCCTGTCGAAACCACCCCGGACGGCCCCGATCCGCTGGTCGAATTTGCAATCGCCGAATTGGGAGCCGAGGTGGTAGAATAGGGGAAGAAGAGGATACAGAAAACGGGATACGGAATACGGCTGAGATTTGCGTGTTCGCATCCGTATTCCATATCCTGTATCCCGTATCCCGTTTTCACAATCTTCTGAAAGGAACCAATATGCCAAAACGAAAACCGCGCGGCAGCGGACCCCAGCCCAACTTTGGCGGCATGTCGCCCAATGCTGGTGCTGGCGGCATGAATAATCTGATGTCGCAGATGCAGAAGTTGCAGGACGAGATGGAAAAGGCGCAGGAAGGGTTGGGCGATGAAGAAGTCACCGGTTCGTCCGGTGGCGGCATGGTCACCGTGGTGGCCACCGGCAAGCAGGAGGTGCGCTCCATCAAAATCAAGCCCGAAGCCGTGGACCCGGACGACATCGAAATGCTCGAAGATCTGGTGCTGGCTGCCGTGGTCGATGCCCTGCAAAAAAGCCAGGAACTGGCCGAAGAGCGCATGAGCGGCCTGACCAGCGGCATGGGCCTGCCGCCAGGGTTGGGATTTTAAAGGCGGAAGGGGGGACGGGGAGAAAGGGAGAAGGGGGGATCGCATCGACAATCCCCCCTTCTCCCCTGCCCCCTTTCCCCCTTTCATCTTAAACCCCCTTCCCTCCACCAACGAACCATCGTAAATCGTACATCCAAAATCGTAAATCCAAAACCCCATGCAGCCACTTGCTGAACCAGTCACCAAACTCATCGATGCCTTTGGGCAGTTGCCCGGTATTGGGCCGAAGACGGCCAGTCGGTTGGCCTATTTTTTGTTGCGCAGCGATGCGGCCATTGCGCTCAATTTGGCCACGGCGCTGCAGGAGCTAAAAGAGAAAACGCTCTTCTGCAGCGTCTGCCACAATATTGCCGACCAAGACCCGTGCGCCATCTGCGCCAACGCCCAGCGCGACCGCACGCTGATCTGCGTGGTGGAGGAGCCACTGGACGTGCAGGCCATTGAGCGCACGCGCGAATTTCATGGGCTCTATCACGTGCTGCACGGCGCCATTTCGCCTGCCGACGGCATTGGCCCCGACGACCTGAAAGTGGCCGAACTGTTGCGTCGCATCCAGCAGAGCGTACAGCCCGCATCACCCGAACAGGCGGCGGCCAGCTTATTGGCCCAAGTCCACACTAGCGAAGTGCGCGAAATCGTGCTGGCCACCAATCCCAACATCGAAGGCGAAGCCACCGCCATGTATATCTCCCGCCTGCTCAAACCCCTGGGCATCCGAGTGACGCGGCTGGCGCGCGGCCTGCCCGTGGGCGGCGATCTCGAATATGCCGACGAGGTGACCCTCGGGCGCGCCCTGGCCGGCCGCAGCGAAATGTAGAACAAGCTTTCAGCTTGTTCCCCGCAAACCGAAATCACACAACATGACCAACGACAACAAAATCGCCACCCTCAAAAAAGCCTGGCAAGAAAATACGCTCGAGCCCCAAACCAAGCGCTTCCCCGAGCTGCGCGACCATTTTCAAATTCACCAGCAGCCCGCAAATTGAAGTGGCGCCGCCATACGCCCGCTGATCTGGCCGGGCAAATGACGATGGCGCCGCCGAGCAATATATGCAGCAGATCGGCTTCCCCGGCGAATATCCCTTTGCTTTTTGTGCAGCCCAACATGTATCGTTTTAAGCCGCCACTGGACCATGCGCCAGTATGCCGGTTTTAGCAGCGCCGCCGAGAGCAACCGCCGCTATCACTATCTGCTGGCGCAGGGGCAGACCGGTCTTTCGGTGGCCTTTGACCTGCCCACGCAGATCGGCTACGATGCCGACCACGATTTTGCCGAGGGCGAAGTGGGCAAAGTGGGCGTCTCCATCAGCAGCCTGGCCGATATGGAGACGCTGCTCATTAACGGCCTGCCGCTAGACAAAGTCAGCATCAGCATGACCATCAACGCGCT
The DNA here is from genome assembly GCA_041391125.1 of Caldilineaceae bacterium. Taxonomy (GTDB): domain Bacteria; phylum Chloroflexota; class Anaerolineae; order Caldilineales; family Caldilineaceae; genus JACKBC01. The sequence continues at coordinate 41,937 of JAWKON010000071.1, read as the reverse complement.
GGTACGCCATTCTGCTGGCCATGGTCATCGCCGTGGGCAAAAAGCAGGGCGTGCCGGCCAGCCAATTGCGCGGCACCGTGCAGAATGACATCCTCAAAGAGTACATTGCGCGCGGCACCTACATCTTCCCGCCCAAGCCCTCCATGGGCTGATCACCGATATTTTTCGCTACTGCGCCGCCGAAGTGCCGGGAACACCATCTCGATTAGCGGCTATCACATGCGCGAAGCGGGCTGCACGGCGCAGGAGGCGGCTTTTTTACGTTGGCCAATGGCATCGAATATGTCAAAGCCGCCCTGGCCAGCGGACAAGATGTGGATGCCTTTTGCTGGGCAGCTCAGCTTCTTTAACGCCCACAACAATTTTTTGGAAGAGGTGGCCAAGTTCCGCGCCGCCCGCCGGCTAGGCCAAAGTTATGCGGCGAGTTGCCGGGGGCGCAGGATGACCGAGCTGGCGGCTGCCACACGCAGACCGGCGGCAGCACGTTGACCGCCCAGCAGCCCGACAACAACATTGTGCGCGCCACCCTCCAGGCATTGGCTGCGGTGCTGGGCGGCGTTGGTGAGCCTGCACACCAATGGCAAAGATGAAGCGCTGGCCCTGCCCACCGAAAAGTCGGTGGAAATTGCGCTGCCAGCAGATCATCGCCCACGAAAGCGGCGTAGCCGACACGGCGGACCCGCTGGGCGGCTCTTATTACATTGAATGGCTCACCGACCAGATCGAAGTGCAGGCTACCGATTATATCGCGCATTTCCACAGTAATGGGCGTGCGTTGCGGGCGGTGGAAGAGGGCTTTATCCAGCGCGAAATTAAGACGCCGCCTATCAGACGCAGCGCCAAATCGAAAGCGGCGAGCAGGTCGTCGTGGGCGTCAATCGCTTCCAAACCGCTGAAGAACCAGTGGCCGATCTGCTGCGTGCCGATGAAAGCGTGCGCACCGGCGCAAATGGCCCAGCTTAAACAGCTCCGCTTCCAGCGGCGACAACGACTGCGTTCAGCAGATATTGGCCCGCATCGAACAAGCCGCCCGCCAACCTGACGCTCCCCTCATGCTGCTTTGTGGAAGCCGTGCAGTTTACGCTACGCTGGGCGAAATCTGCGACACGCTGCGCGGCGTCTTTGGCGAATACGTTTCTCCGAAAGTTGGGTGAGAGGGGGAGTAGGAGTAGGGAGTAGGAGTAGGAGTAGGGAGTAGGAGTAGGGAGTAAGGATTAGGCGGATAGCGCGACGATCCCCTTGCCTAATCCCTAATCCCTACTCCCAATCTGAAAACCACATGGACCGCGCTGACGTCTTTCGCATTATCCACAAGTATATTCCGCCGGATGGGCCGACCTATCCGCTCTACGTGATCCACTGTATGCTGGTGGCGCGCAAGGCGGTGGCGATTGGGCAATACCTGGGGCTGGGCGACGAGAGGATCACCTTTTTGGAAGAGGCGGCCATGCTGCACGATATTGGCATTGGCTGCACAAATACGCCCGAACTCTACTGCACGGGAACCCTGCCCTATATGTGCCACATTGTGGAGGGGGCCAAAATTTTGGAGGCCGAAGGGTTGCCGCGCCATGCGCGCATCGCCGAACGCCACGCCAATGTGACCAAGGCCGATATTTTGCAGTATAATCTGCCGCTGCCCGCTCGTGATTTGACGTGCGAAACGGTTGAAGAGGAGATCATCAGCTTTGCCGACTGTTTCTACTCCAAAGTGCGCGATGACCTGTGGCATGAAAAATCGCTGGCGGAAATTCGTCACATTTTTGGGCGATATGGGGCTCGCAAGCAAGCCATTATTGAAGATTGGATAGAACGCTTTTATGTTGAACCGGATTGACCATGTGGGCATTGTCGTCAACAGCATTGACGAAAGCCTGCACACCTATTGCGATCTGCTGGGCTTCAAGTTGTTGGAGCGCGTCACCATTGCCGAACAGTTGGTGGAAGCGGCCTTTTTGGATGCCGGCAACGGCGCCATCGAGCTGATCGCCCCCACCGACAGCCAGAGCGGCACGGCCCGCTTTCTGCAAAATCGCGGCGAGGGGACGCATCACATCTGCTTTGAGGTGGACGACATCCACGCCGCCCTGTCGGAACTGCGCAATCAGGGCCTGCGTTTGATCGACGAAACGCCGCGGCAGGGTGTGCATGGGCTAGTGGCCTTTGTGCATCCCAAGGCGGCGCACGGCGTGCTGATCGAGCTATTGGAGAAGCAAGCGAATCATGTCGATTGATGGTTCGATAGATTGAGAATCGACATGGCGCCCGAAAGGAATTTAGATGTCCTCTATTATTGAAATTCAAGCGCGACAACATCCTACATCAAGTTATGCCTTTCCAATAGAACCGCACATTCACTATCGCAATGCGGCTCAGGTGTTGGAATATCTACATGCAAATCCCTCGGCGAGCCTTTTTCTGCAGGCTGCCTGGCCGCAACTTGTCAAATACTTTGGAGAGCAACTAGAAGTCACTTTGGAGTTATTATATTTTGCTGATGAACAAACAGAACCAGAACTGGTAGGATGGATACGTTACGAGGGCGATTTAGAAACGGGTATGCAGACACTCGATACTTTCAGTAAGTTGGTTTTCTGGATAACATGGATGAATTCAGCGACCGACTCAATTTTAATCTTGAATTCCAATGAGTTTCCAGTGGCTTTACTATTTAGAATTTGCGGAGTCAGTTTTGTCCCATGTGGCAGAATTTCCGGACTCAGAAGCCGCATATCGTTCTGTGACAAGCCGTGCATATTATGCGGCCTATTGTTCAACCCGCAATTTGATCAGACAGCGCGATCGGCAAGAATTTCATGGGAATGCCCACCAGCAGTTACCGAAATCTGATGCATTTGCCCATCGTCCCCGCAAACGTCTGGGTAACCGTCTTCGTCAATTGCACCAACTGCGGCTTCTTGCAGACTATGAAGATACACTTCATCAACCGGCAATCTATTTGGCGCAACAAGCGATAAAGCAGGCTCAACTGATTGAAGCTGACCTGGCAGATATTGAGGGAAAAACATCATCATCATGACGAATTCTATCAAGACTGATTCTGGCATAACTGCAACAACTGAACACGAGCCTTCGTCGGGGGATGCCCATCCTCCCCTCACACCAGAAGCCTGCTTTGAGCATCTGAAAGCCGTCATCGACCCCGAGATCTACCACAACATTGTAGATTTGAGTCTGGTCTATGACGTGAATGTGGCCGACGACCAGTCGGTCCAAGTGATCATGACGCTGACCACGCCGCACTGCCCGCTGGGGCCGCAGATCATTGAGGATGTGCAGAACACGCTCAAAGGCCACGGCGCCACCGCCGTCGATGTGCAGATCGTGTGGCAACCCATGTGGACGCCCGACGCCATGACTGCTGAACTCAAGGCCGAACTTGGACTAATCGAAGACGAACCCGCATTCATTTCGCCGCCCCCGCCGCCCGATCCGCCCAAAAAGAAGGGCTTTTTCGCACGGCTGTTTGGCTAAAGCATTGGGGAACGAAAAATCTTGGCAAACAGAGCAAGTTTCGCTAACGGACCATTCACAATTCACCGTTCACCATTTACCATTTACAATTCTTACTCTTGTCGGTTTGAGGCGAAGCTTCGTTAGATAGTTGATTAAATTCCCATGGCTCATTTTCCCCTCGTCGTTCGTCGCCCAACCCAAATTCAGCGATCCCAGCAGACGAAAGTGTTTCAAACCAAGGTGTGGCCCGCAAAAGTTCGTTTGCCCAATCTAAAGGCGCCTTCGTGGATGGCGCGCTTCGGCAACTTTTTGCTGAGCATTATATTTCCGCGCAAGCTCTTTGGTCGGCTGGGCCAGTTACTCCGCCATAAAAGAATGCTCTATCTTTGTACGCTGATCTGGCCGCTTCTTTATGGCTGGATGGCATGGCGACTGTGGAATCTGCGTGTTTTCAAGCTGGACAACCAAACCATTTGGCAATCCGCTTTGTGTGTTGTGCTGGGGGTGTATGTGGTGCTGGGTTGGCGCAGCCGGGCCATCGATTGGGGCGCGCGGTTTCGACCCATCAATACGTTTTTCCAACGGATAAAGCAACTCAAGTTGTTCAATCGTGTGGGCAAACCGCCAAAGTGGCGCCCGCTCACCCAGGCCGAGATGAGCGTGATGGATCCCGGCGATTTTGAAGCATATATTGCTGAACGCCTCTTTGCCCGCATGGGCTATCAGGTGCTGGATACACCCAATGTCAAAGATGGCGGCATCGACATTTTGCTGGAGGATGATCGCGGCGCCCAATCCATCGTGCAGTGCAAGCGCTATTCCAACACGGTTGGCACGCCCATTGTGCGCGACCTGTACGGCACCATGATCCACTCCGGCGCCGTCTATGGCTATCTCGTCACTTCGGGCCGCATCAGCGCGGATGCCCACGCTTGGGTGATCAATAAACCAATTGGGCTCATCGATGGCGCCGAAGTCGAACGGCTGGCCAAAGTGCTGGCTGATGCCTAACAAAAGTAAGGGATCAGGGACTCGGGATTGGACCCTCGCGCGACCCGAATCCCCGCGCCCTGGTCCCCAATCCCAAGGAGCCATATGACCCACCAACCTCTGATCTTCGCCCACCGCGGCGCCCGCGAGGCCGCCCCGGAAAACACCTTGCCCGCCTTTGCCAAAGCGTTGGCAATGGGCGCCGACGGCGTGGAGCTGGACGTGCAGTGCAGCCGCGACGACAAGCTGGCCGTGATCCACGATTTTGATGTGGATAAGACCACCAATGGCTCTGGCCCCGTGGCCAGCTATACGATGGACGAACTGGCGGCGCTTGACGCGGGCAGCCACTTTGGCGCCGCACATGCAGGCGTGGGCATCCCCACATTGGAACAAGTCTTTGATCTGCTGCAAGGTCAGTGCCAGATCAACGTGGAGATCAAAAGCCGCGACCCGCAGGGCGGCCATGAAGTGGAGCTCGTGGCGGAACTAATTCGCAGCCGCAACCTGTATGAATCGGTGATTGTCTCCAGCTTCAACCCGATCACGCTGATCAAAATGCGCTGGGTGGATAAGCGCGTGCGGCTGGGCCTGCTCTACTTTGAGCCCCTGCCCGACTATCTGCGCAACGCCTGGCTCAGCCCCATTCTGGCGCCCGAAGCGCTGCATCCGTACCACGAGCTGATCGACGCTGACTACATGCAGTGGGCCAAGAGCGCCAGTTATGCCGTCAATACATGGACGGTCAACGAAGTGGACGAAGCGCGCCGCCTGGCCAACCTGGGCGTAGATGTGATCATGACCGACGGGCCAGATCGGATCATCGCGGGGTTAGATATTTGATCAACAGATTGCACAGATTAATCAGATTATAGAATTCAAAAATCTTTCTAATCTGTGCAATCTGTTGATCACGAAGTGGGTGTTTATCACCATCAAAATTCCCCAATTCTTTTTTATTCTGAAGCTGAATGCGTATGCAAACGTTTCGAGGCAGCGCGCCCGGCAAGGTGATTCTGCTGGGTGAACACGCCGTGGTTTATGGCCGACCCGCGATTGCCGTCCCCGTTTGGGAAACAACCGCCACCGCCGTCATCACTGACGCAGAACCAGGGCGCGGCGCGATTGCGGCCCGAGATCTGGGACAGGTATTTCCGCTTGTTACGCCCGCTGGCGCCGAAGAGCATCCATTTAGCATGGTGACGCGGCTGACGCTGGCACGTTTGCATCTGCCGCCGAATCCAGATTGGCGCATTGAGTTGACCAGCACCATCCCTATTGCCAGCGGATTGGGCAGCGGGGCCGCATTGAGCGCGGCCCTGGTGCGCGCCATTTTTGCCACAACCGGCCAAAATGCCGATGCGGCCACGGTCAGCGCGCTGGTGTATGAAAGTGAACGCTATTTCCACGGCACGCCCAGCGGCATCGACAACACGGTGATCGCCTACGGCGCGCCGGTCTGGTTCATCAAAGGGACGCCGCCCCAAAGCTTCACCCCTGCCGCTCCCTTTACATTGGCCATTGCCGACAGCGGCATTGCCAGCCCCACCAAAAGAGACCGTGGGCGATGTGCGCAAAGCATGGCAAGCACAGCCCACTCAATATGAAACCATTTTCGACAAGATTGGCGCCATTGCCAAGCAAGCGCGCCACATCATTGAACAGACCGGGTGAATTGGACAAACCGCCAGCTTTTTGACGAAAATCAGCAAAGGTTGGCCGCTTTGGGCGTCAGCTCACCAACACTCGAAAAGCTTATTGGCCGCCGCCTGCCACGCCGGTGCGCTCGGCGCCAAATTGAGTGGCGGCGCTCGCGGCGGCAACATCATCGCACTGGTGGATGACGCTGCGGCGGAGGATGTACGCCGCGCGCTCCTGCAAGCTGGCGCAAGGCAGGTCATCGTGACCCGCGTAGAGTAATGGGAGAAGAGGTGAATCGCTATTCACCATTCGCCATTCATAGGATCATTCTCATGTCCCACGCCCTTCAACAAAACGTCCTGGATCGCTGGCTGCCCAGCCTGGCGCACATAGCAGAAATCGATGTGGTTTGGCTGGAAGGCAGCCTGGTCACGCCGGAGCGGGTGAACCCCGGTTCGGATATTGATATTCGGCTGGGCATTGCCGATGCGGCGTATGCGTCGTTATGGGTCAACGACCGCAGCCGCGTGCTGGCCGGGTTGGGTGAAACGTTGCACTTGTTTGGCACAGATTGGGCGCGGCTGCTGACCGCCGAGGAGGGTATGATCGTGGAGATTGCCGCCCGTCGCACCAGCCAGCTCGCCGGATTGGGGCTTTATGAATGGAAGTTCTTGCTCAATCGACTGCCGACGGGGCAGCCCGCTTTTCAAAAGCTGCCGGCGCTGCCTCCCGCCGAAACCTGGCCGGAACGCGAAGAATTGACCGCCGCCAAAATCTGGCAACTGACCGAAATCAACATGACCACCATGGCCAATTGCCCGGCGCCGTTTTACAACGGGGAATTGCAGTCGGCCAAGTTTGCGCTGGACGAAATGCGCTCGGGGCTGATCCGGCTTATGTATCGACGGATTGGGCTATCCTTTGCCAAGCGTTTCAAGCACTTTTCCGAAATCCTGCCGCCGGAATTTCAGTCCGATCTGGCCTATACCTATTTGGCCGCCGGCGCCGATCCGCTGGACCCAGCCGCTTTGGCCGCCGCTACGCTACGCATGTTTGAAATGTATGGCAAACATTTGCAAGCGCTCAGCGCGGAATACAGCGGCCCGTTCAAACCAGATTGGTATTGGCGGCTCTTCGCGCAGACGAAAGAGAAGTTAGCATCATTTCTGGCATAAGACCTCACGCACCACATAGATCGGCTTCTCCTGACTTTCGTGATAAGTGCGGATGATCATTTCGGCGATCAGCCCCATGGTGACGAGCTGAACGCCCACCATGATCAGCAGCGCCGCCAGCAGCAGCAGCGGGCGCCCGCCGATGTCCTGCCCCTCGCCCACTTTGACAAAGGTCAGATAAAGCCCCGTCAGCAGCCCCAGGCCAAAGAAAGCCAATCCCACGCCGCCAAATACATGCAGCGGACGCGTTGAGTAGCTGCCCAGAAACCAGACCGTGAGCAGATCCAACACGACGCGCACGGTGCGCCCAATGCCATATTTGGAGGCGCCAAACCGGCGGGCGCGATGATTCACCGGCACTTCGGTCACGCGCCCGCCGATCTGGGCGGCCAGCGCTGGAATAAAGCGATGCAGCTCGCCATAGAGCCGCACCTCTTTGAGGATGTCGCGGCGATAGGCTTTGAGCGAACAGCCGTAATCGTGCAGCCGCACGTCGGTCACATTGGAAATGAGCCGGTTGGCCAAAACCGAAGGCAAGCGCCGGTCCAGCAGCCGGTCCTGCCGGTCTTTGCGCCAGCCGCTCACAATGTCATAACCGGCGTCGATCTGCGCCATGAGCTTGGGAATGTCGGCCGGGTCATTTTGCAGATCGGCGTCCATGGTAATCACCACGTCGCCGCGGGCGTGGTCAAAGCCGGCGGCAAAGGCCGCGGTCTGCCCAAAGTTGCGCCGCAAGCGCACCACGCCCAGCCGCGCATCCGCCCGCGCCAGTTCGGCCAGCAGCGCATAACTGCGGTCGTGCGAGCCGTCATCCACAATGATAATTTCGTAGGCATGGCCATACGCCTCCAACGCCGCAGTCAGGCTTTCATAGAGCGCGGGAATGCTCTCTTCTTCATTGAAGAGCGGGATGACAATCGAGATGGCGGGGTGTTCAGGTCGTGGCATTGTTATGATGCCGCGCTCACCGCAACGGCGGGGCGCTGCTGGCCAAATTGGGTGGCTTGTTCAAAGGCATGGGCCAGTTGCAGCACGCCAAAATCATTTTGATGGCGGCCCACAATTTGCACGCCTACAGGCAGCCCTTCCGGCGTGAACCCGCAGGGCACGGAGATGGCGGGCAGCCCCAGTGTGGAGATAAAGTAGCAGCTCTTCATCCAGTCGATATAGGTCTCCATCTGCACGCCGTTGATCTCGGTGATGTACTCTTGCGTAATGTCAAAGGGCGGCACCTGGCTCACCGGCAAAATCAGATATTCGTAGGTTTCCATAAATTCGCGCACCCGGTGATAGAGCGCGGTGCGCTGCATCTCGGCCCGTCCGATTTCGGGGCCGGTCAAGCGCTGGCCAGCCTCTACGTTCCAGATCACCGTCTCTTTGAAGTGGTCGCGATGTTTTTCCACCAGCGGCCCATAGCTCAAGGCAAAGCTCCACGCCCGCCACACTTTGAATACTTCATCGGCGTCGCTGAAATCCGGCTCGGCATCCTCGACGATACAGCCCAGGTCGGCAAAGACGCCGCGCTGCCCGTCGATGACCGCGGTGACACGCGGATCCACGGGGAAGCTGGCCAAGTCGCGGCTCCAGGCGATTTTGGCGCCGGTGAAGTCGCGGTCTAGCGGCTGGCGGAAGCGTTCCCCCGATTCGGCAATGGCAATGGGCGAGCGAGCGTCCGGCCCGGCCATTGCGCTGAGCAACAGCGCTACATCCCCCACCGTGCGCGCCATGGGGCCTTTGACCGGAATCGGAAACCAGCCCACAGAAGAAGGCCAGCTCGGCACGCGGCCCGGCGAGACGCGGAAGCCGACGATGTTGCAAAAGTTGGCCGGGTTACGCAGCGAGCCGCCCATGTCGCTGCCATCGGCAATGGGAATCAGGCCGCAGGCTAGCGCCACGGCCGCGCCACCGCTGCTGCCGCCGCAGGTTTTGCTCAAGTCATACGGGTTGCGGGTGGCGCCGAAAACTTCGTTAAAAGTTTGCGAACCGGCGCCAAATTCGGGCGTGTTGGTCTTGCCGATGGTGATGGCGCCGGCGCCGCGCAGCCGTTCCACAATCAGTGCATCCACCGCCGGCACAAAATCCTTAAAAAGCGGCGAGCCATAGGTGGTGCGAATGCCTTTGGTCTCCACCAGATCTTTGTGGGCCACGGGCAGCCCGTGCAGCGGGCCTACGTCCTCCCCGCGCGCCAGCGCTTCATCGGCGGCGGCGGCGGCCTGCATGGCGCGCTCCGGCAGCAGCGTCACAATGGCGTTGACCGCCGGATTCACGCGCTCGATCTGCGCCAGATGCGCCTCCATTACCTGGCGGGCGGATAGTTCTTTGGTGCGGATCAACTGGGCCAGTTGGGTGGCGGTTTTGAAGCAGAGATCAACGCTCATGTAGAATATCCCTTCTATCATTTCACTGGATTAACAAGCTACTACGGCGGTTTAATTAGGCCATGTTAACAAAATAATTACGCCATAACGAACAAACTTCTCGACTGGTACACGCAACACGCAACACGGATTGCTAACGTACGCACTTTCCCACAATGATCTTAATAAGCGTAGTGCATTTAAGATACTTGTGCAAACTGCACAGGGTAATGGGGGGCAAAATTGCGCAATCTGACGATAGTATCTATAGGGGTGAATTGTATAAACTGGTACACTGGCGTATTGTGATTCGCATATCATATTTTCTTGAGCTTCAAAGAGGAAGGATGCTCGGTAGATGACCATTCAGCATAGGCCCGAACAATTGGAACGGGTGAACGAAATCATTCAGCGGAACGACGTTCGATTCGTCCGTTTGCAGTTTAGCGACATTATTGGCGTGAGTAAGCAGGTCACTATCCCTATTGAATATTGGGCGCGCGCCGTCGAAGTTGGCATCTGGTTTGACGGCAGCTCGGTGGAAGGGTTCGCTCGCATTGCCGAAAGCGACATGTATTTGATTCCCGATCTGGATACCTTTTTTGCCATCCCGTGGGAATTGGAGCTTTCCACCGCCCAGGTGACTTGCGACGTATTTACGCCGGAAGGCGACCCGTTTCAGGGGGACCCGCGCTACATTCTCAAGCGCCAAATGGAGAGAGCCACCCGTATGGGGTTTGACTATCGCGTCGGGCCGGAGCTGGAATTTTTCCTCTTTAAACCGCACGCAGATGGCCACTTGCTGCCCTTGCAGCCGCACGACAAAGCCGGCTATTTTGACGTGAGCACCGACCTGGCGCTGAGCACGCGGCGCCAAATGGTGGATGCGCTGCAGTCGCAAGGCATCGGCGTCAACGCTGCCCATCACGAAGTGGCGTATGGCCAGAGCGAGATTGATATCGAATACGACTCGGCGGTGATTACCGCCGACAACGTGATCACCATGCGGCTAACGCTGAAGGCTATTGCCCAGAAAAACGGGCTGCACTGTAGCTTTATGCCCAAGCCCATTGCGGGCATCAACGGCTCCGGCATGCACGTCCACCAAAGCCTGTGGCACACTCACTCGGGCGACACGGCCATGTATGACGCCCACAACGAGTATGGGCTCAGCCAGACTGCGCTGCAATTTGTGGCGGGCCAGTTGCATCACGCCCAGGCCATGTCGCCCATTGTGGCGCCGCTGGTCAACAGCTATAAACGGCTGGTGCCCGGCTATGAAGCGCCGGTCTATCTCTCCTGGGGGCGCACCAACCGCAGCGCGCTGATCCGCATTCCGCGTATTATTCCGCAGCGCCACCAGGCCACGCGCTGCGAATTGCGCTGCCCGGACCCCAGCGCCAATCCTTATTTGGCCTTTGCCGTCATGCTGGCCGCCGGGCTGGACGGCATTGAAAATGGCATGACGCCGCCGCCGCCCATGGAAGAGGATCTATATCAATTCGACAGCGCGCGCTCCAATCTAGAAGTGCTGCCGGGCGATTTGGGGGCCGCCTTAGAGGCCTTGGCGCAAGATGAAATCATCCAGAATGCGCTGGGGCAGCACGTTTTTGAACGCTATGTAGAGGCCAAACGGCTGGAGTGGAACGATTATCGGGTTTATGTAAGTGGCTGGGAGTTGGATCGCTATTTGGGGGTGTTTTAGAAGCGCCGGGAATTTATTCCCCCAGCGGTAACTATTCAGCACTCGAGGGCTGAGCTTGTCGAAGCCCGCCTCCGCCTTCGACAAGCTCAGGCTACGGCTGATTAGTTGCCCCCAGCGGTGTCCCACCGTGCAGAGTCGCGGTGATAAGCAATTTCCCCACCCACAATCGTCGCCACCACCTCCAACGTTTCTTCATCCAGCAGCACGAAATCGGCGCGATAGCCAGGCAAAAGCGCGCCGATTTCGTCGTTTAACCCCACCGACATCGCCGGGGTGCGGCTGGCGGCGGCCCACAGCTCGGCCAGCGGTTGACCGGCGGCGGCCAGAAAATGCCCCAGCGCCCGATCCATGGTCAGCACGCTGCCGGCCAAAGCGCCGTTGGTCAATCGGCACTCTCCTTCTTGCACAAACACATCCTGTCCACCCAGCGCATATTGGCCGTCCGGCAAACCCGCGGCCTGCATGGCGTCGGTGATGAGCACGGTGCGGGCGGCGCCTTTGCAGCGCGCCAGAATATTCATGGCCGCCGGATGCACGTGAATCGTGTCGGCAATGAGCTGAGCATAGACGCGGCCATCGCTCAACGTGGCGCCCAGGGCGCCGGGGCGGCGATGGTGCAGCCCTGTCATGGCGTTGTAGGTGTGGGTCGCTTGGTGTACGCCCCAATCGATGGCCGCCTGGCATTCTTCATAGGTGGCGGCGGTGTGACCGTAGACGGTGGTGATGCCCCGCTGGTGTGCCGCCTCAATGAGAGCCACGGCGCCGGGCTGTTCGGGCGCCAGGGTGATCATGCGGACCGGGCCAGCGGCGGCCAACGTGGCAAATTCATGCAAATCGGGCGGGCGAATCTGGTCGGCCAGTTGGGCGCCGGGGAATTGGGGGCTGATGTAGGGGCCTTCCAAATGAATGCCGAGAATGCGGGCGCCGCGTGCGGCGGCGGTGTCCAACTTCTGTTGCAGCGCAACGGCGCGGGAGACGCCGACAACAGCCGCCAATGTTTCCTCCGGCGAGGCGGTCATGGTGGTGGGCATAAAAGCGGTGACGCCGTGGCGGGCAAAGAAACGCGCCATCTCCAACAGCCCCGGTGGATCGGCGTCCATCACGTCGTGGCCCACGGCGCCGTGGACGTGAATGTCGACAAAGCCGGGCAGCACAAGGCAACCTGTGGCGTTCAGTTCGTTCGGCGTCGGTACTGATGATGTCGCCGAGACAGACGTGATTCGCCCATTGGCCACTTGTACGTCTGCCATATAAAACCAGCCGCCCCACTGCGTTGTTCGGCAGCCTGGGGCGGCGTTTTGATATTGGGGATAAATTCAGCCGGAAGTTTGCCGTAGCGAATGGTCAATGGTTGCATGGCGTTATAGGGTCTACCTTGGCTATTTTTTCGGTTTTACGGCCGCCGGCAGCCACAGCGTAAATTCGCTGCCAACGCCCTCTTGGCTGGACACTTCCAGGCGGCCGCCGTGCAGATTGGCCACGTGATGCACAAGAGCCAGGCTCAGGCCAGCGCCGGGTTCGGTACGGTCGCTGCGGTCTCCCTGTTCAAAGGGGCGCGAGAGCGCTTTGACCGTCGCCGGCGGAATGCCCATCCCTTCGTCGCGCACGCACAAACCCACATAGGTTTCCCCCAGCGGCTTGACGGAAATCCAGATCTTTTTGGATTCAGGGCGACGATAGCGAATGGCGTTATCCACAATGCGTTTGATGGCTTCGTGCAGAATCTCGGGTTCTCCCACCACCATGGCATCGTGATTTTGCGGGCAAACATCAATCACCAGTCCGGCTTTGCTCGTGGCGCCCCGCAAATCGTCAATGACATTCTGCATAACCGTCATGCCGGTCAGCGTCTCTAGCTCTTCGGGCTGCATCTCGCGGCTTTGCAGTTCCGCCAACATGAGAAAGCTTTCGATCAGTCGCTGCAGACGGTGGCCTCCTTCCAAAATACCGGCGGTGGCCGTACGCAAGCCTTCCAGATCGATCTCTTGCTCCATAATGTCTTGCAGGTATTCAGCAAAACCCAAGACAAATGTGAGCGGCGTGCGGAATTCGTGCTGCAACGTGGCCACAATCTGATTGCGCAGCACATCCAATTGCCGGCTCATCTCAAATTCCATGTCGCGCTGGCGGCGCAGGACGTTGCGGATGGCCAGAATCAGATCCTGCTCGTCCACCGGTTTGGTTAGATAGTGCTCAATGCCAATGTCGAACGCCTTGCGCTGATCCGCCGTTGAGGTGAGCGCCGTCAAAAAGATAAAGGGCCGCGTGCGTAATTGCGGCTCGCTGCGCGTGTGCTTTAGTAGCGTATAGCCATCCATGCCGGGCATCATAATGTCGCACAAAATTACGTCGGGCAAGTGGCTGCTCATTGATTCGAGCGCCTCCTGACCATTGTTCGCCGAGCGCACTGCATAATTATACGATTCTAAAATTTCGCACAGCGCCATGTTGAGGTCGGCATTATCCTCAACCACGAGAATCTCTTCTTTGTTTCCCATTCCCAAGTTTTCATGACCGTTCATGTCGTGATCAACTCCCCGCTTGTCTTCGCTAATCTTTCACAATCAATGACGTTTCGCTTTCAATATGGTAACGCCCAACGGTGGAAGATTGATCGATGCAGAGAAAGCGCAACTTTGCCAGGCCAGATTCTCGGCCACAATGCCGCCATCATGCGCGTGCGCCACCCCGGCGCTATTCTGGACGCCGCTGCCGCCATATTGAACCCAATCGCTGTTGAGAATTTCGCTGTATTCACCGCCCAAGGGCACACCGACGCGGTAACCAAGGTGCGGTTTCGGGGTGAAATTGCAGATGAAAACCAAAAGCTCGTTGGGGTCGGCGGCGCGGCGGGCAAAGCTGACAACCGAATTGTCCACATCGTTAATATCGATCCACTGAAAACCGTTCCAATCGAAATCTACCTGGTGCAGGGCGGGTTCGTGCTGATACAAGTGATTCAAATCTTTTACAAATTGTTGCAGTTGCGTGTGCTCCTTTGAATTCAGCAAATGCCAATCCAAACTTTGGGCTTCGTTCCATTCGCGCCACTGGCCAAATTCACCGCCCATAAAGAGCAGCTTTTTGCCCGGGTGCCCATACATATAGGTGTAGAGCGCCCGCAAATTGGCGAACTTCTGCCACAGATCGCCGGGCATTTTGTCCAACATGGAGCGCTTGAGATGCACCACTTCATCGTGGCTAAAGGGCAGCAGGAAATTTTCCGAAAATGCATACATCAAACTAAAGGTGATCTGATTGTGGTGATAGCGCCGATAGAAGGGGTCTTTTTGAAAATAACTCAACATATCGTGCATCCACCCCATGTTCCACTTTAGATCAAAACCAAGACCGCCGGCATAGGTGGGCCGCGTGACCATGGGCCAGGAGGTGCTCTCTTCGGCAATGGTCAAGGCGCCCGGCGCTTCGGCATGAACCACCTCGTTAAAGCGGCGCAAAAAGTCGATGGCCTCCAGATTTTCGCGCCCGCCGTATCGATTGGGAATCCACTCGCCACCCTCGCGGGCATAGTCCAAATAGAGCATAGAGGCCACTGCATCCACGCGCAGCCCGTCCAAATGATATTCTTTAAGCCAGAACAGGGCGCTGCTCTTCAGGAAATTGCGCACCTCGTTGCGCCCAAAGTTGAAGATTTTGGTCCCCCACTCGGTGTGTTCGCCTTGGCGCGCATCGGCGTGTTCATACAGATGCGTGCCGTCAAAAAAGGCCAAGCCGTGGCCGTCTTTGGGAAAATGCGCCGGCACCCAATCCAAAATGACCCCAATGCCGTGCTGGTGGCAGTGATCCACAAAATACTTAAAATCATCGGGCGTGCCAAAACGGCTGGTGGGCGCAAAATAGCCCACAGTCTGGTAGCCCCACGAGCCGTCAAAGGGGTGTTCGGTGATGGGCAGCAGCTCAACATGCGTGTATCCCATGGCCACCACATAATCGACCACCTGATGCGCCAGATCGCGATAGGTCAAAAAACCGTTGTCTTCCGGCACGCGCCGCCAACTGCCCAGATGCAGCTCATAAACGCACATGGGCTGATCCAGCCGCTGATGTTCCGCCCGGCTGCTAACCCAGTCGGCATCGCCCCACGCATACTTTTGCATGTCCCAAACGCGCGAGGCCGTTTTGGGGCGCACCTCGGCAAAGAAACCATAGGGATCAGTTTTATCGATTTCGTAGCCCAGATGCTGCGATTTGATCGAGAATTTGTATTCGGTCCACTCCACCAAATTAGGGATAAATATTTCCCAGAGGCCGCCATCGCTGCGCCGCGTCATGGCGTGGATGCGGTTGTCCCACGCATTAAATGGCCCCACCACGCTGACCCGCTGCGCATTGGGCGCCCACACGGCAAAGTTCACGCCGCGCACCTGTTCCGTTCCGTCCGCCACCTCCAGCGTCACCGTACGGAATTGCGCGCCCATCTTGGCATACGCCTGCGTAAAATTGCCCTCACCATAGAGGTGCAGGTCAAAGTCGGTCAGCAAAAAGGGGAAGCGATATGCATCCTCAATCTCATGTTCGACATTCTGATGATCCACCAAAATCAACCGATAGGCAAATGGCGCGCTGCGTTCGGCCAGCAGCAGTTCATAAAAGCCGGATTTGTGCAGCTTGCGCATGGGGTAACGCGCATCGGCGGCCACATCGTAAACATATACTTCTGTGTCCAATGGGCGAAAAGCGCGCACCACAATTTGACTTTGCGCGGGCCCTGCCTGCCAAACGTGCATCCCCAACACCGCGTGCGGCGCGCCATGATAGCCGCCGACAATGGCATCTATTTCCGCCCCTTCTAACGTGCCGGAATCCAGCGGCAGCGACTCGGTTGATTTTTGCGTCAATGTGGCGCTCATCTTTTCCCTTTGTCGGTATGGTTTGATCAACAGATTTCGCAGATTTATGAGATGGAAAAAATCTCTAAAATCTGTGTAATCTGTTGATCGCCCCCTATTTCCTTGCGTTTTGCAACCCGGTGAACAGAAATTTGTCGGCCACCACATCCCAGCTCATGCCGCGGGCGATGGCCTGGCCGCGCTCCAGTAATTCCTGCATCTCATCTGTGGATTTGGGCAGCCGTTCAAAAATGGTCTGCGCCACACCGGCGGCATTGGCGCCTTCGATCCAATCGCGCGTGCCGCCGTCAATATTTAGCGCGTCGTACGGACTGTTGAGCCAGAAGCCGGCGGGCAGTTCGACATAGTCCGCCACCACCAGATTGGGTGCGTTTTCCAATCCGCCGGCCGCCTGCTCCACAAAGCCCACGCAGCCGCACACATTGCTCACGCAGCAGAGCGAGCCGAAGGTCAGCGGTTCCACCTGGGCAATGCCAAAGGGCTCATAAATGCTCTGGCCAAATTCCAGGTCGCTGCCGCGGCGAATGTCCATAAATTCCATATCGGCAGGCATGCGCTGACCGCACCGATCCTGGCTCCAACCAAACTGGTTGACAAAGACGACCTGGCTGTGGCTGGCGCGCTGGTTGAATGGCTCCACCACATTGAAAAAATAGGGCGCCTCGGCATCGATCAGATCGCCGTTGTCGCCGCGATGCCCCACTGGCCAGCCGTATTGCTGCTCCCAGGCGTGGACCCATTCGGAGCGGCGCCCGGCGGGCACGCTGGTGCTCAACACAAAGAGCACGGCCCGCTTGTCCACCTCCGCCAGCATCCGGTCCAAATGCTCCATCACGCGCATGTCGCGCCAGAGCGATTTGGAGAGTACCAGCCGCGTCACGTGGGTGAACACATAGTCGGGAATATAGCCCAGCAGATTCTCGCAATACTTTTGCAGCCGCCGCTTGGATTCCAGCTTGGCGGCCAGCGTGGTGTTGGTGCTGGGAATGCCGTTATAGACCAGATCGATATTGGCATGGGTGAAGCCGTCGCCCAAAAAGCGCAATTCATCCACCACCAGATCGCCCACGGCAAAGATGTTGTCGCAGCGCACGGCCTGCTTGATCATGGGGTGCTTAAAGAGATCGTCCTGGTTGCCAAAGAGGCTCTCCAGCGTCAGATTCCACTCTTTGGCCTTGAAAAGCGTGTTGTAAAAACGGGTGTCGTGACCGCTGTGTTCCTCCACCAGCCGGCGCGCCGTGGCCGTTTCGTGGGCGTAAAAAATGGTGCGCCACTGGTCGGGCTGCGTCATCTGGGCGGCAAAAACCAGCGGCAAGCCCAGCCACTCGTGGGCAATAATGAACTTGTCGTTGGCGGTCAGTTCATCGTCGACGCCCAAGGCCAACAAGGCGCCAAAGAGCGGCGGCGCAATGTCCAAATACAGATTCAGCTCCGGGTTCCAACCGTAGCGGGCGCAATCAAAACCATAGTTTTGCCACACATGATGGCGGAACGTATCCATCTGCGACCGGTTGGGGCTAGTCACATCGACCAGCAGCACTTCATGTTCATAATGCCCAAAGCGCCGCCGCCCGTATAAAATGGCCACCTCAAAGGTCTGCTCCACCCGCTGCAACGCCAGCCGCATGTCGTCAGGTACACCATCAAAAATACCCTGTAGGCTGCCATAGTGAATCTGCAATCCGTTGCGCGGGCTAAGCAAGCGCTCCATCTCAGTGGCGTCGCGCCCATTCATGGGGCCAACCAAAATGGTGCGCGCCACCCGCACGTTATAGGCGTCGGCGCCCAACAGCCCATCCAGCACCGCGCCAATGCCGCCCACTTTTACGCCCGCTTCATGGGTCGCGTGTACGATCAAAGGAATTTGCAAAGAAGCCATATGGTTATTCATCCAGATAGCGCACCAGACCGCCATTGGCGCAGCCAATCCAAACGCCGCCATCTTGGTCGACCAAAATGCTGGTTACGTGTTGAGCGGGCAGATTGTCTTGGCTAGTAAATTGCTCCCAGGCCAGCCCGTTAAAATGATAGAGGCCGCTGTCCGCCGTTCCCACCCAGGCAGAGCCATTTGGCCCCACGGCAATGGCGGTGATCTCGGTGGCGCCGATGGGGCGGATGGCGGTGGCGCGCTCGTTGAGGAAGCGGGCCACGCCGCGGTCGGTTCCCACCAAAAGTGAGCCATCGGCATCCTGCGCCAGCGCTGTAATTGTGTTACTAGGCAGGTTAGCGTTGTCACGATTGTAAACCTGAATCTGATTCTTGTCGAAACGCAGCAACCCTCCGCCACCCGTACCGATCCAGACAATGTTGCCGGGGCTGCTGCGGTCGGCCAGCAGCGCGGTGACCTGGTTGCTGGGCAGACCTTCTTCTTCGGTTAAGCTAAAGAAGGCATCGCCACTAAAAATACTCAACCCTGCCGCCGTCCCAAACCAGACGCGCTGCGCCTTATCAATCGTCATGGTCTGGATGACGCCACCCACCAGCCCATCCACCGTCGAATAGCTGCTCCACGTAGTTCCATCATAGTAGCCGGCGCCGTCCGCCCCAAACCAGACGCCGCCTTTATGATCCGGCAGCAACACGCGGATGTCGTCACTAAATAGCTCGCTGTTGAATTGCCCAAAGCGCTGCACGGACGAAACATCCACAGCCGCCCTATTTTCCCCATTGTTCGCCAAAATGGCCGGGTCAAGCTGCTGCACGCCGCCATTGCTGGCTACCCAGATCAAACCATTTTCCGCCTGCGCCATATGGCGAATCTGGTTCCCCAATAACGGTTCAGCATCCAACGCAAACGCACGCCAGCGATCTCCGGCAAAGCGGCTAAAACCGTGGCCCGCGGTTGTGTAATAGACTTCCTCACCCGATTCGGCCGCAAAGACAGACAGCCCGATCAATGGTCCTGCCACCAGGCCATTATCCCGGCGCGGATTATAAGTGGCGTCGCGAATGCAGCGCGCGGTTTGCGGATCAAACTGGCAGATCTGCACATCTTCTGCGGCCACCCATACTGTGCCATCAGCCGCGGCGGCCACCCCGGTCAGCACCCCATCGGGAAATGCGGAATCGGCCACAGAGTCGGCGTCAAATTGCTGCCATGCGCGTTCGCCATCTACATTGGCAACATGAAAGAGCACATCTTCTGCCGTCAACCAGATTGAACCGTCGGCTCCCGCCGTCAATGCCTGCACCGGCGCATCGGGTAGCGGGCTGTTCTGAGCGCTATACGAAGTAACATCGCCATTTTCCACGAGCGCAACGCCCGTATCGCCGGTCACCCAAATTTCAGCCAGGGCGTCGACAGCCGTCAGCGCTCGAATTTGACCGATCTCACCCAGTCCAATATAGGTCCATTCGGCGGCGTTGGCGTCAAAAATATCGAGCCCCTGGCCGGCATAGCCCACCACCAAAAAGCCCGCGTCCGCATCGCAATAAAGCGCGCTCACGTTGTCAAACGACATGGGGCTATTGGCGCTGTTGAGCGTGCGCCAGCCGCCGCGCAGATCGAAAACCTGTAAACCGGTGGCGCTGCCAAAGACCATGCCCAATGTGGCCAGCGGGCAATATTGAGCAGCGGTGATCACGTTGCTGCTCAATCCGTTGGCGCTGGTAAATTTGCTGGCGGCGCCACTCTGCACATTCCAGGCCACAACGCCACCGTCGCTGGCGGCCCAAATGGTCTGCTCTTCCCGGGCCACGGCATTGACAAAGTCGCCATTGGAAAACACCTGCCACTGCGGCGTGGAGACCGGAATAGGCGTCGGCGTCAATGTAGGTGTAGATGTGCTGCGCAACGTGGCAGTGGGAGTCGGTGTAGCAGCGGTGGCGCCAGGCCCCAATGCAACGCGGGTGGACGCGCTTGTCGGCGTCGCCGCGGAAATGCGGGTCGGCGTATTCGACGCGGCAGCAGCTTCGTCCGCTTCCCCCGCACCCGGCACAAAGGTATCCACCGAATTCAAAACGGCCGCATATTCGGCAGCCACATTGGTCGTCCATTGTTGCGCCGGCGCAATGCCCACCATCACAAATATCTGGTTAGCCCCCGGCCGCGCCATAAAAATCTGGCCGGCAAACGGTGCGCCCTTGGCATCATCGGCGTTGGCAATATCGGCGACCAGCCCGCGCAAATTGGCCGTTGAATGGGTGCGCTGATTGCCGATGCGAAAATTGTCGCGGGCAGCGAAAAAATTTACGAACTGCGCAAAAATGGCCTCCAAGCTGTTGGTGGAGCCGGAGACAAATTGGCCCGGTGGACCGCCGCTGAGCAGAAATACCGGTCCAATGGCGGGGTCAGCACCGGCGGCCTGCATATTCACCGCGCCGCCCGTTACTTCCACTGTATAATCGGGCAGCGGCTGATATGAAAAACCGCCTGCCGCCACCCGCTCCACTGGTCCCAACGCAATCAACGACAGGGCTGCCACACTAGCGGGCGTAGCGCCAACGGTGGCGGTGGTCTCACTTTGTACGGTGGCCGTAGCGCCGTTCTGCAACGACAGCCCACCGGTCAACACGCTTTGGGCGGCCAACGCCGGCGCCTGGGTCCGCGCAACTGTTTCTTGGCTTCCTTTGGGTGTGGCGGTTCCATTGGCGGTAGCTGTTGAAATCTGCGCGGGGGTGGCCTTAGGCGTCGGCGCCACCAGCGCAATGGCGGAATTGTCGCGAACGGCTAGTCCAATCACGGCTACGAGCGCAACGAGAAGCAAAGTGGTGATAGTGGCGGATATGATGCGGAAGGGGGCCGATTGCACTCGGTCTACTCCTATGTGGCATGCATGAAGTCCGGGGATCAAAACAGAAAATAGTGCAACTATATTCGCGGTTGGCCTAGATGAAAAGGATTGCGCCTGATTTTAGGCGGGTAATCGATTTTCATCTATGACAGAGCAAGTATTTCCGTCAAGATTGTATCACCATCTTGCAGTTGTCTTCAAACAGGGGTGTGCGCCATCGGGAAAACTCTGCCGTAAACTAAAATGAGGACCCCCGGAAATGCAGGGGTCCTCATATATAAACGGCAAAACGGGAGCAAACTGCTGGCTCAACCGTTTTGCGCGGCTATCAAGGTGGAGCCGCCAAGAATTTGGCGTTTTATTTTAATGTTGTTGCATCAATTTTTAGCGGCTTCCAAATTCAGGAGAAACAATGCACAAACTAACAGAAATGCGACAAAAAACATCTCGGGTTGCTGAAACATATGACGTATCCAAACATGATTTCGTGGGTTAATTGACTTACATATACTTAATCGCAGCCAATCGCAAAATCCTTCACCCAATTTGGAAATTTGTTTGAATTTACGATTTATGAGGTTTTTTGCGTGACCCAGACCGTCATTTCGCCGAGACCGCGATGCGCCCACGCATAGTATGGAATAAAAGTGAGGTTGTCGTGCGGCTGTTGGGCTTGGATGGTCACAATGCCGTTGAGCAGTGCGGGCGCTTCCGCGATGGTCAGTTCCGCGTCGTCCGCCAAAACTGCATCCAGCACGCGCCCGCCATTATCAATGCCTTCCAGACAATAAACTAGCGGGCCGCGCTCCAGCGCCACTTTGCCGGCATTTTCGGCAACGGCGGGGTGGCTCACCACGCGGCGCACCGGCATGGACAGCGTCAATTCGACCACATCCCCTGGCTGCCAGGTGCGCTGGATGACTGCATATCCCTGCTCGAGGTCGAGCCCAATTGGGGCGCCATTCACTGCAAGCGTGAACGGCTGGGCGTCTCCTGCGTCATTTTGAACATAGGCATAGAGATCGCTGGGAACCGGCTGCCCCTGCACCCAGCCCGGAATCCGCACATGCAGAGCGAAGTCGGTGGCGTGCGCTGGGTTCACCGTCAGCTTGATGGCGCCATCCCACGGATAATTGGTCTCCTGCGTCATCTGGATCGGCGCGCCATTTATGGTAACGCTGGTCTGGCTGCACATAAAAAGATTGACGTACAGGCTGTCGCCGCGCTGGGCATAGAGATAGCCGCCCAGCGCCGGGAAAACGCGCACCACATTGGTGGGGCAGCAGGAACAATTAAACCAGCCCAACCGCACGTTGGAATTGTTGCGGTTGAACAGAAACTCGCCATCAAATTCCAGCGGATTGACGTAAAAGAAACGGTCGCCGCCAAAGTCGATGCCGGGCAAAAAGCCGTTGTAAAGCGAACGTTCCAGCACGTCAATATATTGGGCGTGGCCGTGAAGCTGAAACATGCGCTGGTTCCAAAAGACATTGGCAATGGCGGCGCAGGTTTCGTTATAGGCGGTGGCGTTGGGCAGCTCATAGTTGCCGCCAAAGGCTTCCCCGTGGCGGCGGGCGCCAATGCCCCCTGTAATGTAGAGCTTCTTGCGCACCACATTGTCCCAAATGCGCCCGATGGCGTCGATATAGGCCTGTTCGCCGGTGAGGGCGGCCACATCCGCCATGCCGCTGTACATGTAGACGGCGCGCACGGAATGGCCCAGCGCCTCATCCTGTTCAATCACCGGCAGGTGATCTTGGGTGTAGGCCGGGTCGCCAAAGTTGCCATAGGGCTGGCGACCGTCGTGATAGTGGCCGCGCTCGTCCAGAAAGAACTTGGCCAGCCGCAGATAGCGCGCGTCGCCGGTCACGCCGTAGAGTTTGACCAGCCCCATCTCAATCTCTTGATGACCAGGCACATCGCGCCGCTGCTTTGGGCCAAAGACGCGGTCGATCAGATCAGCGTTTTTGAGCGCCACATTGAGCAGCGTACGCTTGCCGGTGGCCAGAAAGTGAGCCACGGCGGCTTCGTACAAATGACCCACATTATATAATTCATGATTGACGCGCAAGTTTGACCAGCGCGTCACCCCCTCTTGATCGGGACGCAGCTTGTCCTGTGTTCCATTGCGCTCGGCAATAGTGCGGGCGGTGTAGAGATAGCCATCCGGCTCCTGGGCGGCGGCAATGCGCGCAATCAGCTCATCCAGAAATCCTTCCAGTTCTACATCGGGATGCAGGTGCAGCGAAAACGCCGCCCCTTCGATGACCTTAAACACGTCCGAATCGTTAAAGAAGATGCCCACATGGTCACCCGGCGCAACGCCTGCCGCCTTATCGAAATTGGAGAGCCGGTCGGTCTCAGCGCACTTCTGGAAGTCGTAGCCGATGGTGACGCGGCGGTTGGTCTCGATGCGCGGCGACCAGAATGGGTCGTCGATGGTCACGCCGGTAAAGGGGAGGGGGCTAAATTCATAGCGGGTTGGGTTCATACGGTTTCTCTCTGATGTTATAGCAATCATATGAAGTACCTTTGTCAAATAGCCACATTATAATACAAGCTCTCCTCTCCGCCCGTCCAATACAAAAACGGGCTAAGCGATTTGCGAACCAAACCGCTTAGCCCGTTTTTACCGCAGGGACTACGAACCGATGTGCGTATACTATCGTTTCACAATGGGCAGATACGTTTTTCCGTTCCCATCCAACGCCCAACCGGCGATGTGCGATACGTTACCGGCGCCGTCTTGCACCTGCGCATAGATCATCTGGCCGTTTTGCGATAGGGCAACTGTGGCGGGCGATACAAAAGGCCGCCAGCCGACATCGGCCAGGTCGGGCAGGGCGCCAATGCGCATTTGCAGCACACCGCTGCCCCCTTGCTGATCGGTCGCCTCAATGGTGAGCGTCCCGTTGATGGCGGCCGCGGCGGCCTGATTACTGGCTGACACAACGTTGGATGTAAAGGAGACAATGCGCAGCGTCGGCGGCTGGGCATCATACAGGATGTCATCAATCATAACGGCGCCGTTGCAGAGCTGATTCCCCTGGGCATCGCGGAAGCGGGCAAAAACCTGCAAGGTGAGCAGCGTTTGTGAAGGGCTGCTTAACGTCCACGACTGTGTGGGGGCATATGGACGCCAGATGGCAGCGTTGAAATTGTTGTCGTTGCTCAGTTGCATTTCTACGGCGCCGGTGACATTGGCATGTATGGTGATGTCGCGTTGGTTGGTGTAAAGTTGGCCATCGCCGATGCTGACGGAGCAGACGGGATTGGGGGTGCGAGTGACAGTTGGCGACCCGGCTGGCTGCGTTGAAGTTGGGGTGATAATAGGCGTGCTTGTTGCTGTTGGTCCATCGCTCGGCGTCACGGTTCCCGTCGGATTGGGTGTATTTGTAGCAGGGACAGTTGCTGTTGAAGGAACAACACCAACATAGACAGTATACGTATGACTGTATCCGCTGAAATAGCTTTGGCATCCCGCGCAGAGTGATGAAATTGTCCAATAGTAGACTCCGGAGTTTTGGAAAGTATAGCTCCAACTGATGCCGTCAATGTCCCCCGAATCCCCAATCCGCTGACCATTTTCATCATAGATATAGATGAGATACGCGGCTGGATACGCCAGGGCATCCCATTGAAAGGTGACGCTTTGGCCGGATGATAGATATAGTTCATCCGCTGGTGAAACGATCTGGGGAATTACTGGTATGGCGGGATAGTTGATATTCGGTGTTGGCGTCAGTGTAGGTGTGGCTGTCGGCAGCATCTCACCTAAATGACGATTGGCAATAGCCCAATCTATGACATCGACAGATCCATCAAGTCAATGTACGAGCCATCCAACCTGGGCAGCCTTTCCAATATAAATCACCGATAATCCGATTCAGATCATTCGTATCGACATCGCCATCCCCATCGACATCACCCTCTAGGGCAGAGGGCGGCGGCGGTGGCGGTGATGGTGGCGTAGCGGTGGGTGTAAAGGTTGCCGTCGGTCGCGGTGTTGACGTAGCCGTTGGGTGGCAGTCGGCTGTGACCTAACCGTGAAGTTCCGCGTCTGCCAATTGCTGCACTTGATGTTGGAACAAGACTGGGCTTCAACCGTATAACTGCCGGTGCTCATGTTTGAGAGCGTTATAGAACGCGCTAGAGCGCGATACTGCTGGGCAATGATGCCGCCGTTGCGGCGTACATTCACCGTAAAGTACATGCTGGTGGGGTCATCATTATCCTGCCAGATAATGTCGAGCGAATCACCGGCCCAGAACTGAGCGCCCTCTTCGGGAGACTGGAACTTGGGCTGGCGCGGCGGGCAATCGTTTTCATGCGAGAATTTGATGCGCGTGGTGACCAGCGGCCAATCGCCGTGATCCCCAATATTGTTTTCGTCCCATCCCCAGCAAATCGAATCGCCGCGTTGTTGGTTAACTCTATGGAACAGTTGCTACAGAGATCAACAGAATAGAACTTCCGAACCGATTCCGACGAAGCCAAAATTCGAAGGGTAGTATGTGCTGGGTTGCTCAATGTAAACGCTGGCTTGCTGAAATTGGGCCTCACAGAAGGCGCGCCGCTGCCATGGCCCCGTTGGTGTTGAGGTCGGCTGCACCACCGGACAGCTACTGCGCAAGGCCGCCCATTCGACGCGATTGCCCCACCCAACATTCAACTGCGACTGGATTGCGCAAACAGACAGTTGGTTCGCCACCATCATTGCGTTCGCTCAGCACGAGCACCGTCCCCGCAGGCATCCAGGCCGATTTGGCATTATGATTGCCGCCGTCGCTGGGGTGTCCGCTGGCTCAAATTCCAGGGGTTGACGCAATTGACGTTCTCAAAGAGATAGGCCGTATTGCGGTCCGGCGGCGGGTTGGTGCAGGACTGGTGATGGGGGTCGCGGTGGATAGGTGTGACAGGCGTTGTTGTGGTTGGGGGATAAGGTGGCGTTGCACGTGGGGTGTAGGTTGCGGCTGGCGACTGTGAGGTGGTTGCAGGATAAGGTGTAGAGTGTGATTAATCTGTGATTTATGATAGACTGTTACAGTTCCGGCATATGAGCCAGTTATAATTGAACCAATAGTATTTCCCCAGATTCCAGGCCGAAAGCGCTATTTGTACGGGTGTAAATACGTAGGTAAAGGTTGAATAACTAATGTCCTTTCCCAACTTTTTTCCAACACGCAATTATGTCATAGACAGCATCCTCTCCCAATGCATTGGAGAACGCTTCTATAAAGCTACCGATATCAAGATTTGCCAAGTGGCATCTGCCGCAATCACTAAATCTTTTGATGACTCCAAGCAATTGAAGTATTTCGATTAATGTCCCTGGGGTCAGAAACCTCAGATAAAGCGATATTAAGAGCACTAAGAATTTCACTTGTTACATTTAATAGCCCCGCCCTAGGAACACCATCTTCTGAACGTGCTGCATTTACAAAAAATTGAATAGATGAGTCATAGCTCGCATCCAATATTATTTTATATTCTGCATAAGCCGTTAGAGCAATGAAACCAAATTGTGCCCAAACATTCTCTGCCATAATCACATCATCATTCAAGTTATAAGGATTTGTAATCTCTTCCAAAATTATGCTTGTTATCATCACGAACACTAGATAACAGGATAAATTGAATCATCAATAAGACAAACTTTCAGTGCCACTATTTGCAAGACTATTGTCTACTGTAATGCCATGTTGACTTTGACGTTAATATACATACGGAATTCAAGAGAACGGAGTCATTCATTCCATTCGTCACTGACGATAATACACTCTTTGTAACCACAGGCCGAGCCAGGCTTATTCCGTGCTATTGAGAAAAAGAGAAGCAGTACTAGGATTTTTGAACTGTTATATAAAAGACACTTGTAATTCATGTATTACCTCGTATGTATTATTTAAACACTATAACCCTCATGGCAATAACTGCTACTTGGTTGCCTTCACCCCCCACCATACTTCTGCACAATCGCCCGCATAGCCATCTCATACGCCTGTGGATTCAGCTCGCGCAAAGACGAAATAGCTTCCACTTCCTTTGCCATCTCTTCAGAAGAGAAGTTTTCCAGCATGTTTTGCATCAGCCGCTGCTGCTCTTGGCGCTGCACCTTTTTCTGCACGGCGCGGATCATTTTGACGATTTCCGCTTCGTGTCCGATAAAAAGTCCTGCCGCGCCAGCTAATGTGTACATCGGCGCCCGAGACGCCATCACCATATCGGTTGACCACACGTACTGTTACCATTGTTATCCTCCAAAAAAGATATGAAAATTGGTTAAAGGTTGAACAGCAGCGCATATGCAACGTGAGTGGCGGCGTAGGGTCGACCCTGCTATTTCAATAAATCGCCTTACGTTCTGTTTTCCGCAACCAGTTTTTGAGCGGGTTGACGCAGCAAATTAACGCCATGCCGTGGGTGGTTTGAGGGGTGGAGTGTGCAGCTATGGAGAGGGGTAGCAATGCGTCCAGAAAAATTTGCTGCTACCACTTTACATCTTCTTTACTCGGTTCGGCGTAGCCAATTCCTATCAAGACCCTATCATGGCCTATCAAGTTCGCGCTTTTTCGTCACCTTTTGCCCACATAATGCGTCTATACAGATATATCGCGGGTAGGCCAAATACCGTGGTAAACCAGAAAATCGCCATGCAGCCAACGAATTTCTCCTCTCTATCCAATGAACCGCCAGCCGCGCTCTATGAACAAGTGCGCCGGGCGTTGCAGCTTTGGCATAAGATGGACAACGAAAATCCACTCGAACAGTTGCTCACTTTTCACCCGGCTGATGCCCAGGAGCCCGTACGCCAGTTTGTCAACAGCCGGCTGCAAATGGCGCTTGCGGAGATGCAGCACCTGCACAAAGACGAAGCACACCTGCTGCAAATGCGCTATCTGGAAGGCTTAACGGCAGAAACCACCGCCTATCGCCTGGACATGTCCACACCCAATCTCAATAAAAAGCAGCGCAAAGCGTTGCAAATGCTGTGCGGCCTGCTCTGGCAAAAGGAACAGGCTGCCCGCAACGCCCGCCAGGTCCGCTTTCTGAATCACCTGGAGGCGCCTACCTATGATCGGCTCTTTGGCGTCGAGAAGCTGGCGACCCGCGTTTTGCAACTGTTGACAACACCCCAATCGCCGTGGTTGATCATGCTGGAGGGCATGGGCGGCATTGGCAAGACCGCGCTGGCCGATGCGGTTATGCGGCGGGCCATTGCGCAGCATCATTTTGCCGGGTATGGCTGGGTTAGCGCCCGCCAACAGCGCTTTCATCTGGCGGGCGCCATTGTGCCGCAGACGCAACCGGCGCTCACCACTGTTCAACTGATTGAGCAGTTGGCGACCCAACTCGTGGCCGCAAGCATGTCGGATGACTCCTTCATGCTGCCGGTAATTGCCAATGCAGAGACGCTGGCGCGCCTGAACAGCATTTTACAAGCCGCACCGCACTTGATCGTCATCGACAATCTGGAAACGCTGGCCGATCTGGACGCCCTTTTGCCCACGCTGCGACGGCTGGCCAACCCCACCAAATTTCTGCTGACCTCACGCGCCAGCATCTATAATGAAACAGCCACATACCCCTTTGCCATTCCCGAACTGACCGAAGCGGATGCACTAGCCTTGGTGCGTCATGAAGCCACGCTGCGCAATCAGCCCGATCTGGCCGCCGCCTCCACTGCCCAGCTTCAGCCCATTTACGC
Organism: Caldilineaceae bacterium; assembly: GCA_041391125.1. GTDB lineage: Bacteria > Chloroflexota > Anaerolineae > Caldilineales > Caldilineaceae > JACKBC01. The sequence goes on along the minus strand of JAWKON010000071.1, from coordinate 13,280 downwards.
GGCCGTGGGCGGCAATCCGCTGGCGCTGCGGCTGATTGTGGGGCAGACCCATATTCATAGCCTGCCCTCTATATTGGACGATCTGCGGCTGGCGCGCGGCGAACCGGTGCAAAATCTCTACACCTACATTTACCGGCAAGCCTGGGCCGCGCTGGATGAAAGAGGACAAGAAGTGCTGCTGGCCATGCTACATGCCAACCCGCAAGGTGATGCGCTGGATTTTATTGCCGATGTTAGCGGCATGGGGTCGGACGACGTGCGCAATGCGCTGAACTATCTGGTGCGGCTCAATCTGGTCGATGGCCGGGGTGGGCTGAACCAGCGGCGCTACAGCATCCACGCCTTGACGCGCAGCTTTCTGCAGGAACAGGTGTTGCAATGGCGGGATTAGATATCTTTCAACGGCAATACGGGCGCGCCGCCGATATTCTTGTTCAACAGATTGAGCTTTCTGGCCCCATGCCTTTGACCGCCGAGATGCACAGCCGTCTTTACGCGGCGTTGGCGAATGGCTGTCATCTGCCGCAGATGTGGGCTTCCACCCAGCGGTTGTTGCGCGCGCTAACGCCCAAGCTGGAGCTATCGTCCCAACGCACCGATTGGCTGCCCTATCTACACGCCATAGCCGCCCAATGCCAGACGCTGCACGATGTTGCTTTGGAAGCGGCCTGCGCGCTGCATATTGGTCACTTATATTATTTAGGCGGCGAATATAAGCCGGCGCAGAGCTGGCTGGAGCAGGCGCGCGCGCACTTTGAACGGCTGGCGGATCGGCATGGTCAGGCGCGCGCGCTAAATATGCTGGCGTGGGTGGCCTTGCGCACAGGAAATTCTGCGACCGCGGCCGAACTGGCCAATGGGGCGTTGGATCGGCTGGACGCGCACGACACCGAGCGCGCCCACAGCTTTTACACGCTGGGCGAGGTGGCCATTCTGCAACAAGAGTGGACTGAAGCCGAAGCATACATGCGCCAATCCTTGCGTTTTTGGGAAGACGCCGGAGACAAACGGGGCGTTGCCCGTGGCCTGCGCAATCTGGGGCCGGTTTTGGTGAACCTGCAAGATCCGGATGCAGCCATTGCCTGTTATGAACGGGCAATGGCGCTCTTCACTGAAATTAACGATGCATCAAACCTGGCCATCACGCAAATGAATTTGGGGATTGCCTATCGCAAGCGCAATGAACATCAGGCGGCGCTACAACTCTACACCCAGGCCGCCGGCGCATTTCGCCAAATGCAGGATCACTTAAATCTAGCCAAAGTGTACACCAATATGGGCATTTTGTTACGCATGTTGGGTCAATATCATGCGGCTGCACAGATTCAAAACGAGGCGATTGCCCTGTGGCGCAAGCTGGACAATCGGCGTTCGCTCTGCAATGTACTGGACGGTTTGGGCCAGACCCTGATGCTGCAAGGGCAATGGGACGCGGCTGCTGACGTGTTTCAAGAGGCCGTCGCGCTGCTGGCAGCCGATCAAAATGACGCCACCTGCGCCGGATTATATGATCTGCTCCGCGCGCATCTGCAACAAGCCACGACCGGCATTCAACAGCAACAAGAGCCCGGGATTACGCAACTGAGTGCAAAGGCGTAACCCCGGCCCCACGTTCAACATCTCCTGTCTGTCGTATTTAGGCCGTTGCAAAAATAATAATCCACGAAGGCGCACGGAGAGGCACGAAGAAAGCTGGGCCAGGAATGAATTCCCAATCAGCTACCACCGTGCTCTTCATCATCGGCGTACAGCGGCGTAACCAAGGCCGCACCCGTATAATGATCCAGCACAATCGGCAGCCAGGTCGCCGCGCTCGCCAACAGGATGGCGGCAACACCAACGATGAATTTGCGTCGCAGATAAAAAACGGAAATTCTTGCGTTCATACTTAATGGGCCTCCCTAAAGGATGGGCTCATCAAGTTATGAGGATCCTGCCGCAACGCGGCTCACGCGTGATTCCTCAATGAGCAAGATTGATGAAATTGGTCTGGCGCTGCGCGTGGCCAGCACGCGGCGCTACTTCTATAAATGAGCTTACCGGACGTTTTCCGCAGCCACTATTGATTGCAATAAAAAGAGGACGGTCGTACAAGCGACCGCCCTCTTTTTGCGGATTTAGTCAGTACCCCGAATTGATTTGTCGATTCAAACCTGTCAGGTCTGCGAGACCTGACAGGTTTGGGCGCCACCGGTTTCAACCGGTGCTGTGTCTATTCCTGCACCACCGGCAAATATAGCCGCCATGCCCTCGGCTCCACGCCCGGCATACTGATCAGCCTATCTTCATCGGGTATGGGGTCGCTGGGCAACTGGGCCGGCAAACTCTGGTCTAGAAAGGCGCGCCAACCCCAGTCGACGGTGGCCCAGTAGAAGAGCTGATCGTCCACATAGCGCGTATAGGCGCCCGGCTCAACGCGGGATGAATAGGGATAGTAGATGGCCAAGCCGCGACTACGGCTCACGTCCACCGTGATGGTCTCCGCTCGGTCCACGCTGTAAAACGGAACCGGCGCGCTGGAATGGTGCGTACTCAGCACAAAAGGAGCGCTGGCATTCAGCACCTCCGCAGCGGCGGCGGCCACTGCCGAGTCTGGATGATCCTGCAGCGCGGCCGCCAGGCCGGGCAGATCGACATAGCTGTCGTTGGGCGTAATCAGATAGTCGCCGGCATCATAGAGCTGCACCTGATTGCGAATTTCCCGCAAAGCTTGCGTACGCACCACTTGGTCTACCTGCAAATAGCTGACCAACGCATTACCCAACTTGTCCAATGCCTGGTGGAGGGGCGCGTAATTTGCCAAATCAAACACCGAAATCGTATACGGGACCCCATAATCCGCCACCTGTCGCGCATATTCAGCCGCCACTCGCTCGGCTACCACACTGGGCGGATTGGGCGCCTGCCCCACCAGTTGACGATAGGCATCATAAGCAAAGACACCCCATCCGGTATTGGGCGACGCAATCATATAGTCCGCCAGCCCGTCAAAAATAGAAGCGTCCTCCAGAAGGCCAAACGAGCAGCCGTCAATCTGCACAATATCCAGCGGATTGCCCTGTTTGCCCGCCTCAACCGCCTGTCGCAATTCTTCGGGCGTCAGATAGGCCAGTCCACTCACATCGCTGGTCAAGTCTTCCCCAACCCCTAAAACGCCGTTGGCGTGATCCAAAATGGCCAAATAGTAATGCGTAGCCGGCAGTTCGGCATATCCCCAGCGCAGAAAGGCCGTCAATGTCTGCGGATCGTCCATTTCGCGTTCCCCCAAATCGCGCGGCCCGCTCCACTGGCCCAAGGCGTTGAGCGTATATTGGGTGCTGTCCCCGCTATCGCGCCCGTCGTACCAGATGCCCACTTGCACATTGGGCTGGGCGTCGGCCTGGTGCAAGCGACTCAACATGCCGGGACTTTTCAATCCCATGTAGCGCTCCAGGTTGTTATCCGCCACGGCGTAGATCAAAATGGTCCAGGATTCGGGGTCGGGCTGGGCATAGATCACGGTGACTGTCGTCGGCTGTGTCGGCATGGTCAGCGTGATCTGCGCCGCGCTATCGCCCCCCTCAACACCTTGCCAGCCCGCGACAAACCAACCCTCAGCCGGTGCAGCCTGCACAACAATGGATTCGCCGGCGGCGTAATGGCCGGCGGGGCAGCCCTCCGACTGGGTGGGCGTAGGCGCCGGGGCGCTTCCCTCGCCCTGCCGGCGTAATGTCAACAGATAACAACGGGGCGTTGGCGCAGGCGTCAGAATGGCAGTGGGCAAGGCGCTGACGGTTGTGGTGGGCGTCACGGAGGGTGTTATGGTGGGCTGGGGCGTTGCCGATGGCGGTGTGGGAATGGGCGTCTCTGTGGGCGAACCAGCCAGGGTGCAAATGGTATCGGCAAAAAGGTGAATGGAAGAAACCGTGTGATAGAAGACGTCGGGCAAATTGGGTTCGCCGGTTAGGCAGCCACTGCGTTCCCCCTGACCGTCGCGGTCGGTATACACGATGACCGATTTGCCAACCGGAATGCGCAGACTGGCGGCAAAATTATCATATTCGGTGGGACCCTGCAATATGTCCAGATTTTGCAACCCAGCATGAGCCCTCCGACTGGGTCGGCGTGGCCGTCGGATCGCTTCCCTCTCCCTTGCAGCTCGGCCAGCGGGCAATTGGGCTGGCTGAAAACCTGAAAGCTGGTCACCTGCCCGGCCAAATCCCAATCACCGCCGCTGGGCAAGGGGACGCGGGCGCCGCTATAACATTCGGCCGCGCCGTGGAAATTGGCTTCGCGATAGATCACAATCGATTGGCCCGCCTTCACCGATTTCAATGAGCGAAATGTATCATTCTGCGCGGTCGAGGCCAAATCGTAAACGCCTACCTCAAAAATCTGGCAGCCCACCGTTGCCGCGTCATCGGTGCAGAGCCGCGTGGCGTCGGTGGGCGGCGGCGCCTCGCAGACATTGACATCAAATGCTTCCAGGCTTTGGATGGATAAATGCCAACCGTGATCTTGCAAATTGGGAACGCTCGCGCTCCAGCAGCGACTTTCACCGGCCCGGTTATCATCCCGCCACGTACGCACACTCCACCCCGTCGGCATCGATAGCGAATAGCCCACAGCGTTGGGCTCGTTGCTAAAACCCAGGCCCTGCTCCCACAAAAGCGCACCGCCATAGTTGGCTAGCTCATATAGTTGCACCATGTTGGCGCCGCTGTTCTGGCTGGGGGGCTGTGACGATGCCGAATATGGCTGCATACCCGTGGCATTGACCCGCTGCCCCCCCCATGCGCCCCAACCCATACCGCTGATTACCAGAATACAAACAAAAACGTGAGAAATACGCATAGCAATTCCTTCCTAAAATCTGTGTTCGACTTGTTTGGGCTATCGCTGCGCCAACGGCAGAAAAATGTGCACCGTAGAATCTGCTGCCCCATTCACCAGAACGGGCATCAGTAAAAAGTCATCGGCCATTGGGGATGGTTCACCGGGGAATGGCAGGCCGCTGCCATTATCCATAAAAATAAAGTCCGTCCACCCCCAGCCCGGTGAAATGTGAAAGAGTTCATGGTTCAGATAACGCGCATTGGCCGTACCCGACTCGGCGCGGGCGGAAGGCGGATAGTAGATGCCCACGCCATGCGCATGGGTCAAATCAACGCACTGCATCTGACCGCCGCTTTGAAATTGGCCATTCTCAACATAATGCTCAACCACAAAGTCCGCCATGCTCCCGATAACCTGTTGCGCACTTTCGGCTACGCCTGCATTTGTATGCGTCATGGTCAGCGTCGTGGCCAGATGAACCAGATCGACATAGGGATCCTCGGGGTCGGGTGCATTCACGGTTTGGCCGCCGCCATCATAATGCTGGATCTGCCGGCGTATGCGTTCCAATTGCGCCCGCTGCTCGGGGCCGGTCTGTACATACGCTTGCAATGCTTTCCCCAATTCATCCACAGCCAGCCGCAATGGCTCAAAGTAGGCCATGTCCCACACGGCCAGCGCGTACGGCAGCCCACGCGCATGATGACGCGTTGCGTCAGTCTGCGCCAGCGCCAGCGCATAGGCGCCCGGCGCCGTGGATTGGCTGGCCAAATGGCGATAGCGGGCATAATCATAGAGCGCAAAGCGGGTATTGGGGGCGGCGACCACAAAGTTGACCATCCCCTCCACAATGGCGGCATCCTCCAGCAAGCCAAACGGCCCGCCGTCCAAATAGAGCAGATCCAGCTTACGGGTGTTCTGCGCCGCAACCCTTTCCAATGCGGTGCGCAGATCGGCCGGCGTCAACAAATCCGGTTGCGCATGGGCGCCATGCCTGTCCTCGCCAAAACCGACCACGCCATTGGCCGGCCCCAGCATAAATAGCGCCCTATAGTCGGCCGCATAGGTATCGATGGCCCAAGACGCAAAATGGGCCAAAGTCTCCTCGCTGCCCATGTCGGCCTCAACACTCCCCAGTCCCGTCACCGTCAGCGGCGCGTCTTGCCATTCGTCGTTCTCATTTAAGCTGAAAATGCGCGAATCATTGGGCAACGGGCCATCGCGCAGCACCACCACCTGCACGCCGGGCGCCATAAAGGTCTGCGTATAGGCTTGCCCAGCATAGATAGCCGTGATAGTCACCACGTCCAGCCGCGCCTACACGGCCACCGGCGATTTTGAATTTACCGCGCCGGCGCTGATCACCGTTGATTTTCAGCCCAATCAGGCCAATGAAATCTACGTTGCCGCCCACGTACGCAAAGCCATTTCGGTGGGGCCGTGCCAATATGGCAATTATACGTTAACGCAAACTTTTTCTATTGTGCAGGGCATGGTGGAGGAGCACCGGTTGTTTATGCCGGTGGTGATGGGAGAATAGGGAGGGGGGAGCGGGGGCGGAAAATTGCGAATGGTGAATGGTGAATTGCTAACGGTGAATTGCGAATTACAGGGCAGCGAGTAGCCGGCCCCGTAATTCGCAATTCACAATTCGCCATTCATTGTTCGAGGAACTCCAATATCAATTCGTTGACGCGCTCCGGCTCTTCATGCTGCACCCAATGGGTAGCCTCTTCGATCATGACCAGCTTGCCGTTGTCGCACATCTCCAGGCTTTTCTCGGCATATTCGCGGCCAATGAAGGCATCTTGGGCGCCCCATATGATCAGCGTAGGCGTCTGCACGCGCGGGTTGGCTAGCGGCGCTGGGCGATGGCGAAATATCGCGCGATAGTAGTTGAGCATAGCGGTGATGGCGCCCGGCTGCCCCCACGCTTTGCGGTATTGGGCCATGTCCGTCTCTGTGAAAGTGTTGGGGCGGGCCGAATCTTGCACGGATTGCGCCATATAGCGCCAATTGCCGAAGCGCATGCCCATTTCCGGCAGCATGGGAATTTGGAAATAAAACATGTACCAACTGCGCCGGCGCTGCGCCCAATCCTCGTTGAGCGCCTTAACCATCACGCTGGGGTGCGGCACGTTGAGGATGACCAGCTTTGCCAGCTTGTCCGGATATTTGTTGGCCACCCACCAGGCCACCGCCGCCCCCCAATCGTGGCCGATCAGAATGGCCTTTTCATGACCAGAGGCCTCAATCAGCCCCGCCACATCTTTGGCCAGCTCATCCAGCGCATATGCTTCCGTCCCTTTGGGCTTTTCACTCAAATTATAGCCGCGCATGTCGGGCGTCCATACGCTGTAGCCCGCCTCCGTTAAGGCGTCTACCTGACGATGCCAGCCATACCAGAACTCGGGGAAACCGTGCAGCATAATCACCAGCGGCCCGTCTTTACGCCCGTGCTGAACTGTAAAAAGCTGAATGCCATTGGATTCAATAAATTTTGTGATCATATTTCTGTCCGTAAATGTCCTTAGAAGAATGCGGGTGGCGGGTGGCGAGTGGCGGGTAATGTGCGCTCGAACTCTGCGATCCGCAGACAACCGGCCTTTGACTATGTGAAAACCTCAAGTTATGAATTCTGATCAAAGCGATTGTGCGTCAGTATACTGGGTTGTGATAAATTTTACAAGCGGCTGCACAATATGAATACTATCCCATGTCTGCGCTCGATTGATCCGCCTGGGTGCGGTATCCCCAATTTAGGCCAAACTCTGCTATACTTCTTTGCGAGGTTGCATTGTCAAATTCTTCCCATTGCCCCAGCCTGTTTACCCCTTTCTGCGACCATCATGTTTTTGAAAAACGTTGCCGAGAACTAATTTTGATATGAAAGAACGAATTCTATCTGTGCTTTGGGTCGGTGCGCTCCTGTTGGTCAACTTGGCGCCGGCGCGATCCGTTTACGCCGCCCAGACCAACTCAGGTTGCCAAATTGAAGTGATCCACTTGTCTATGAAGAAATTCTGGGCAACCCACAGGGCAGCGTGGGTCGGCTGCTGGTCGCCATTGAGCCCAACCCACAGGACAAACTGCGCTTGGCCTTTCTGGAAAGCGAAGTGACCGCCGCCGGCCCGCTCTGGCGCATTGCCGGTTGGACCGCGGTCATGTATTCGGCGCTACTGCTGGCCGTGGACGCCGACGCCTATCGCGTGACCTTCGACATTGAAGGGAGCATCGATGGCCCCAGCGCCGGCGCGCTGATCACCAGCGCGGTGCTGGCCTGCCTGCTGGGCGACGCCATCCAGCCGCACATGACCATGACCGGCACGCTGCACCCCGACGGCACCGTGGGACCGGTGGGCGGTATCTATTACAAGCTGCAAGGGGCCGCCGAGGCCGGTTTCAAAATCGTGCTGATCCCCAGTGGGCAGCGCTGGGAACAGGTGGACGAGCTGGGCAAAAAGGTTGATCTGATTGCGCACGGCCGCGAATTGGGGGTAACCGTGCGTGAGGTGGCGACGATTTTTGAGGCATACAAAGCGCTGACGCGCCGCGATCTGCCGCAGCCGGGCGCCGATAGTTCTGTTGCCGAAGCGGATCTCCAGTCTCTGCAACCAGCGGCGCCCATCAACCGCCAATTGCTGCTGCTGGCCAAGGCCGCCACCCAGCTCTACCGCATTCAGACCGAGCAGGCTGATCAGCTCACGCCTGCCGTGCGCCGCCAATTTGCCGCTAAGTTGACTGAGGCCGAGACTGCTTTTCAAACCGCCAATCAGGCGGTGACGGCCGAGAATGGACCATTGGGCTATGACCGCAGTTGGCGGGCGCTGTACGGGTTGGAATTGGCGCGGCGGCTGGCCCGCGTGGAGGAGCTGAAATCCACCGGCGATCTGGATGCGTTGACTGGCTATTTGGATGAGCTGATTTCTGATGCGGACTACTACTATGGTCGCTTGCTGGGTAACCTAAACCAGCGGGCGCCGCGGCGGCAGCTTGATGTTGTCACCTACGCGGCGGTGCAGCAGATGACCGCACCGGGTACGGGCCTGCTGTTGAGCTTTTATAGCGAATCCACCGGCGCGCCTGAAGACGAACCGCCGCAATCGGCGGATGAAGAATTCCAAGGCATGCTTGATGTGGCCGCGTGGTTGGTTCCGGCCATCACGCAGGCGCGTTTTGTCTATGTGGCTGCCCATGAGATTTTGAACGCCCACATGCAGTCTGGCCAGACGGCGGGCGATGAGGGCGGGCGTAATGCGACGGACGTTTATGCGCCCGCTGTTTTGAATACTATGGATGAAATTGTGGCCAATTTCGCCGAGACCAATCAGGAATTTCTCTATTATTTGGTCGATGATACCGACGAAAGCGTGTTGGCCGATAATGTCTATCAAGGGCTGTTGTCGACCACGGACGGTCTCTATTTTCTGGAAAACGAATTTCTGGGTCTCAACACGGAGTCGGCGCGACGCGGGCTCAACATGCGCGCCTTTGTCGATTCCACCGTGGCGCTGACCCGCTATTATATGCTTGAATTTGAAGCAGAGGACCCCGCTCAGTTGACGCCGGCAGCGGAGACGCTGTTGCAGCAGATGACGCGCTATGCACAGGAACGCGCGCTGCGCGCGCTCGCCTTTAGCGCGCCGTCCGTGGCCAATTCTACGGCGGTGTACCATTTTGCGCTGGCTGAGTCCATGCCGGACGCGACAGATTTGGACAGCCGCTTGCAAAAGCTGGGCCAGTATTGGCAAGCCGCATTAGAGGCCCAACTGCTGAGCTGGATGTCCGGCGCTTATGATCAGGCCATGGCCGATGAGCTGGCGCGCACAAATCGCCACGCCGATTTGTGGGAATTGGGGCGCATCCACCCGCTTTGGCAAAGTGCGCCGATGGCGTCTCTGCGCGCCAACGCCCCCAACGTGCGCGACGAATTTTCGTCGGGCCGCGGTCGGCAAAATTTATACGGCGACGAAGCTGGCACACTATTTTTGCTGCGCAATCGGCTGCACGTGCGCGCCGCCACGCCCAATCAGCTCGTCTGGTATCATACCGAAAAGACTTTGACCGACTTCTGGGCCGAAGTGGATGTGGCGCATGTGGATGGCGATCTGACCAACGGGGCGGGATTAATTTTCGGCTATGAGGACGACAGCAATCTGTATGAATTTCTCATTGGCGTGGACGGCTACTATCAACTGGCGCAACTGGCCGATGGCGAGTGGACGCAAGTAGTCGAATGGACCCGCTCCGACGCCATCCAAATGGGCGAACGCATGGACAATCAATTGGGGCTGCTGGTGGATGGAAACCGCGTGACGCTCATGGCCAACGGCATTGTGCTGGCGCAGCTAAACGACATGGCCATTCCGCCGGGCGAATTGCTGCTGGTGACCGAAACCTTTGAGGCCGACGAAGCCGAATTCGCCTTTGACAATCTGCACGTGTGGGAATTGCCGGCGGCACAGCCAAAACCCACCCTCAGTCAGCGGCAGATCGGCGAGTGATTGATTGGGGATGGGCGCACACCGCCTGCCCTGAAAATAGCCACAAAAGCCACAAAAGGGAACGATTTTCATTTCCCCTGGCGCACTATTGTGCATGGGCAGCTTCCAGGAAGGCTTGCCTCATCACTATCTTGCCATCTGCCGCGGCTCGCGCACCCACAGCAACATCATCAATCCGCCCACGGCCAAAATGGCCAGCGCAATCAAAAACATGGGCGCATACCCTAGCCACTCGGCCAGCGCGCCGCCGATTATTGGCGCCAGGATCAGCACCGGCGCCAGCAGCGTATTGGTCAGCCCAATGTAGGTGGGGCGGTCGGCGGGCTGGCAAAATTCCAAAATAATGTTAAGCGCCGATACCTCGTCAGCGGCCAAATAAGCGCCCAGCAGGAAAAAGGCGATCACCAGCCAAGTTTGTGAAGAGGCGTTCCAAGCCAGCAGCGTGGCCAGCGCCATTACAAAGGCGCTGCACGTCAAGACCAGCTTGTGGCCCAGCCGGTCGGCCAATACCCCCCACAGCAGATTCATCACCGCTTTGCTGCCCACCAGCACGCCGGTCAGCAGCCCCACGTTGACCCCCTCCAGCGTAAAGCGGTCGATGGCCGACGCCGTGAAAAAGCCCACGGCCATGGCGCCCAATTGCACGGTGGTGCGGCTGAGCAAAAAGCGCCGATAATTTCCGTCGCGCCCCAATACCTGCGGAAGCTGGCCCAAATAGCGGCCCAGCGGAATGCGCTCCTTCACCGTTTCGCTGGGCGGCTCGCGGGTCAAAAGCAGCCCGATCCATGAAATGACAGTCATGCCAAAGGCCAGCCCAAAGAGCAGCGCAAAGTTGTTGGGATACGCATACGTTTCCAAAATGCGCCCCACAAAATAGGCGCCCGCCACGCCCAACAGAGCGCCAATCCCATGCCCCAACCCGGACCAAAGCCCGCGCCGGTTCACCGGGATCACCTTGGCGATCATGTCGAACCAGGCCGGCGTGGCGAAACCGGCCGACCCCGCCGCCAGCCCGATCAGCGCAAAAAAGATCACCAGCGTCAGCATGGGGGACGGCGCGGCCAGAGACCAGACGCACAGCCCAATCAGCAGATAGGGCGTCCGCTCGCCCACACCGCCGATAAAGGCCACAAAGGGCTTTTTGTAGCGCAGTCGCTCGGAAAAGTTGGCGCTAAAAAGCTGCGGAAAATAAAATCCCAACGCAAAGACCGCCGGGATCAGCCCAATGGCGATCTTGGAATCGGTCAACTGCCGCACCAGCACCGGCATCACCGTCTCGCGCGAAATCAGGCTCAGCCCCAGCGTAATAAAGATAATGTCCTGCAAATTGACGCCAAAGTTCCAGCGCAAATTGCGCCGCACGAATTCGTCGTTGTTGACGGTTGCGGGCGCCGCGCCGTCTGAAAGGGTGCTTTCCAATGGTTCCTCGCGTCCTTGTTTGGGTATTGGGGATACGGGGCTGGGGATTGGGGTGTCATGTAACTCACGGGGATTGTCGAGCCCCAATCCCTACTCTCCAGTCCCCAGACCTTCCATCTCCCGAATCGGTGAAAAGTAAATCCACAGCGTGCTGCTCATAATGCCCAACACCGCAACCAGCAGCGCGCCGCTCATGCCGATGGCGCTGCCCAGCAGGCCGCCGCCAAAGATGCCCAGCGTGCCGATGCCGCCGGTGATAAACTCGAAGCTGGCGTTGACGCGGCCCAACGCGCGGTCCGGCGCTTGGGTTTGCAGCAGGCTGCCGCTAATTATAAAGTAGACTGCGCCAAACAGGTCGCCAAATAACTGCGGGATCAGCATAAACGCAATGGCCACCGCCAGCGGCCGGCCGGCGGCCAACGGCGTGAGAAAACCAATGGCGCTTTGGATCAGCAGCGCGCCCATCAGCGACCAGCCCACGCCAAAGCGCAACATCGCCCGATTCACCAGCAGCGTGCCGCCCAGCCCGCCAATCCCGCCCGCGCCGATGATCACGCCCAGCGTGGCCGGATTCAGCCCCACGTCTTGAATGGCGTAGAGCGCGTAGAGCGCGGCGTAAAAGCCGCCAAAAAAGCTGCGCACCGCCGCCGAACCGGTCAGCGCCCGCAGCGTGGGGTTGCGCCACACCAATTGCAGCCCACCGCGAATCTCGCGCCAGACGGTTGCCGCCTCACCGTCTTCATTAACGTCCACTTCACCGTTCTTTTCCGCCACGTGAATACGTCCAATAAAGAGCGCCGAAATCAGAAACGAAAGCGCATCAATGGCCACCGTCAACGGCGCGCCAATCACCTGCACCAGCAGCCCGCCCAGCCCCGGCGAGGCGATTTCGGCCAGCGATTCGGTGGAGGCCAGCTTGCTGTTGGCCTCCACCAAGCAGGCCCGCGACACCAGCCCCGGCACGTACGAGCGATAGGCAATGTTGAAAAGCACGGTCAGCCCGCCGGCCAGAAAGCCCACCACGTAGAGATGCGTCATGCGCAGCCAGCCGCCAAAGGCCGCCAGCACCACCAGCGCCAACAGCCCGGCCCGCAGCAGATCCGCCGCTATGAGCAGCGGGCGGCGCCGCAGCCGGTCCACCCACACGCCGGCAAAGAGCCCAATCAGCAGCACGGGGGCCGCCCGCAGCGTTTCCAGCAGCCCCATCTGCGCCGGCGTGGCCTGTAAATGCAAAATGGCCAGGAGCCCCAAGGCGCCTAGCCACGAACCAAAGTGTGAAATTGTCTGCCCGATCCAGAGTTTGCGGAAGTCGGGTGAGATGGTGAAGGTGGTGGGCATGGTGGGATGCGTATCGAGTATTGAGTGTTGAGTATTGGATAAACTGGTTGAGAATCTTGTAACGAAACTTGAATCTTATCGGCACAACCAATACTCGATACTTAATACGCAATACTTTCCAATTTCGCCCAATCCTCCGCATCCAGTTCCAGCGTCAGCGCGTCCAGATTGTCCTGCAGGTGTTTGAGATTGGTGGATTTGGGG
>JAWKON010000070.1:0-44931 GCA_041391125.1 Caldilineaceae bacterium | reverse complement strand
AGCGCTGTAGGTAGGGTAAGGCATGAGGTAGCTGAAGTGATTGCGCCGCCCGCGGAGCTAATCGACTTGCGGCAGTTGCAGCGGCAAGAGGGTGAGATTGCCCAATGGTTGGCGGCCCAAAGAGAGATCCCGGCGGTGAATTTGAATGCCGATTTGCGCAATATGATCTCCCTGCACAACAGTGAGCTGCAAAACGTGCAGGATCAATTCCGCCAGTTGCGCGGTTTCAAAAATGAATATTTGCGCGGGGCGAGCGCCGATCGGGCCGTGTTGGAGCAGTATCAGAATCGCCTTAGCCGCATCATGCAGAAAAAGGCGCGCGTCGAGTCAATATATCAGACCATCCGCCAGCAGCTTGCGAACCAATGATGGGCTGGCGGTCCTATTTGGCGGCGTTGCGGCTCGGTCTCTATTACGCCCTCTTCTGCTTTGGGTTTTTATATTTGGCGCTGCAAACGCGTGATTTCCGCGAATATGGCCTGTCGGCCCTCCCCCAGTCGCCCACCTTCCCCTTAAATCATCCTCTGCGTTTAGGCACAACCGTTGAACTGACACAATATACGCCGACTGAACAGCAGCAGGCGCTGGCGCGTCTGCGCGATGGCGGGCTGCATTGGGCGCGTCAGCGCTTTGATTGGCGCACGATGGAGCCGCGCCCGGGTGACTTCGATTGGCGGGCGGCAGATGCCATGGTGGCCAATATCACCCAGAGCGGACTCACCCCGGTGGTCGTGCTGGACGGCAGCCCGGCCTGGGCGCGCGACGCCCGCGATCAAGCCCCGCATGATAACCCGCTGGCCCCACCCGCCGACCCGGCTGATTTTGCCCGTTTTGCCGCCGCCTTTGCCGCCCGCTACGGCGCGCAGGTGCGTTATTATCAAATCTGGGACGAGCCCAATATTGCGCCGCACTGGGGTGACCGCCACATTGAGCCGGTCGAATACGCGCGGTTGCTCTATGCGGCTGGCCAGGCCATCCGCGGCACAGATGCCGATGCGCAGATCATCACGGCGGCGCTGGCGCCCACGGCTGACCGCGGCCACACTGCTATCGATGAACTCTATTTTTTGCAGCGCCTTTATGCGGCAGCGCGTACATTTGATGTGGTGCATCCCGGTGAAAATTTGACGGCTGCCGGCGCGTCCTTTGACCCTCTCCCAGCCTCCCCCTTGAGGGGGAGGAGCTTCGACCCCCTCCTCTCATGGAGAGGACCAGGGAGGGGCGAACAGTTACCGCCACCGCGGCTGTTTGATGCGGTAGCGGTGGAGCCCTATGGCTTCGGCTATACTGCCGTTGACAGTCGTCAGCGGCCAAATCTGCTCAATTTTCAGCGCGTGCGGCTGGTGCATGAAGTTATGGTGGCGGCGGGGGATGGGGCGACGCCGCTGTGGGCCGTCCGCTTTGGCTGGAACACGCCTGGATTCGCCGTGGGGGGTGGTTTCGGCGGCGGATCAAACGCGCTTTGCGCGGCAGGCGGCGGCGCTGGCGCAGGCCAATTGGCCGTGGCTGGATGCGCTGGGCTGGGCCATCGACCAGCCCGCCGCTTCCGCCGCCGATCCTATGTGGGGCTTTGCGCTCGATGATCAGCTGCTTGCGGCCTTGGCCGAGATAACGGCAGCGCCAACGGATGCACAGGTTGCCGGTCACTCTGCCCCTGCGAATCCGCGGCGACTTGGGCTGCAATTGGACTGCTGCTCCTTTTGCCCTTGCTTGTCTGGCGCAGCGCCGCGGCTTGGGCGATTATCCATTTGCCCAGTTGGGTGCAGGCGCCGCCAATAGATGCGCTCTTCGTGGTGCGTTTTGGCGTGGCTCTACGTAGTCGCAGTCTGGCCGCCGCTGATTGGGCTGTGCTGGCTGGGCTTTGCGTGGTTGGCCTGGCGGAATCCGCAGCGGTCGCTGGGCGTGGCGGCGGCGTTGCCCCCTTTCACTTTCAACACAAAGGCTGACCATTGTGGATTGGCGTGGCAGATTCCCCGGCATACATGCTGCTGCTGGCGCTGCTGCCCGCGCTGGCCCGCGATTATTGGCAACGTGCATTATCAAAAAGCGGTTCACCACACCCTCTGGATTGGCTGGCGCTGGCCTGGCTGGGCGTTAACCTGGCCAGCAGCTTTAACGTGTGGCATTGGCCGGCCTATGGGCAGGGGTGATGGAACAGGCTGGCGCCGCTGCTGCTTTACGCGGCTGCGCTCGTGGGCTGCGGAGGCCGCCGCGCAACGGCGCCTGGCCGTCTGGCTTTTTGGCGGCGGGGTATTGGCGGCGCTGTGGGGCTGGGCCGGTTGGCTGCACGGGGCGGGCACACTGGCCGATGGTGTGCGCCGATTGGTGGGGCCCCATTTTTCGCCCAATCACACCGCTTTCTATTTGGAGCGCACGCTCTTTTGGGGCGGGCTCGCTGCGGGCGCTGTGGGTTTACGCAAATGGGGGTGGATCACGGGCTGCGCGGCGGTGATGGGGGCGCTGTTGTTGACCTTGAAGCCGCGGCGCTGTTGATTGCGCTGCCGGTCGGTGCCGCCATTTTTTACCTCGGTGCGCCCGCCCAATTGGGCAAAGTGAATTGGGGACGCTCTCTGCGTGGCCGCGACTGGGTTTTTGTCGCGCTAGGTTGCGCATTCCTGTTGCTCTTCTTCTGGCTCTTCGCCGCGCGTTTGACAAACAGCGCATCGGTGGTGCAGCGGTTTGCATCGTGGCAAGCGGTGTGGCGATTGTGGCGCGACTATCCGTGGCTGGGTGTGGGGCCGGGCGGCTTCTTTTGGCGCTATCCGGCCTACACGCTGGGCAATGCAGCGCTGGACCCCAATTTGCGCCACCCGCACAATCTGTGGCTGGAGTTTGCAACCAGTTGGGGATTGGTGGGGCTGGGTTGGCTGTTGATCCTTTGTGGGGTGCTGGGGCGACAGCTTCGTCAGTTCTATGTTAAGGTTGGGCTTGAAGCAACACGCGCGGATTGGGCGACTGCGTGGCTGACCATCGGCATTGGCGCCGGGCTGGCCGCTGGGCTGCTGCACAGCCAGGTGGATGCCTTTATGGCGCTGGCCGACCTGGCGGTTTGGAACTGGTTGGCGCTGGCTTTTTTAGCAACCAATTTCTTTCCGTCAACGCAAACTTTACTAGCTGAGCGTAGCCAATCCAGCATGTAAATGACCGGAAATCACATAGAATATCCCGTAAACTTTAGCTACACTTCTGACAGCGCAAGTTCCCATTAAGGATTAAGACGTTCGTTGATTTTGAGGCGCATTTTGCCGTAAGGTGACTCTAACAGCTTGTCGGCGAGAACGATAAAAATCAGTTTTGTACGCGGACGAACGCTGATTTTCACAGATTTTAACGTCAAAACGGCCAAAAAATCCGCGCAGAGCCGCCAAATCCGCGTCCAAAATTCTTCCCTCCGACAGCTTGCTGGGCTAGATTGTAGCGTTACGAAATGAGAAGAAAGTTTATGATTTTACGACAATGGCGTCTCGCTTTTGTGCTTGTGATTACGTGCTGTTTGCTCGGCTCTTTTATGTCGGCGCGACACCTGATGGCGGTGGCGCTGCCGGGCGCCAATTCTACGCCGGTCGCCTCTGGCGCGTCTGGCAATCGGGTTGCCAGCGAACTCTATCTGCCGCTGGTGCGCAACAAAAGCGGCGACCCGCCATCCTTTACGCCGAACCCGTCACTACCGACGCCCGTCTTGGCGACGCCCACCGCCAATACGCCGACGCCTGCGGCTACAGATCAGCCCGCCCTACAGGGGCGTATTATCGGTTATTTTGTGTCCTGGGCCGTTTACGACCGCAATTTCCACGTGGCCGAAATCAAAGCGGATCGGCTGACCCACATCAACTACGCTTTTGCCAATATCTCGGAGCAGGGCGAGTGTATATTGGGCGATCCCTATGCGGACACTGAAAAGATCTATCCCAAAACCGACAACTCCAATGACCCGCCCGGCACGCTGCGCGGCAGCTTTAACCAATTGCGCATTTTGAAAGAGGCGCATCCGCACTTAAAAACGCTGATTTCGGTGGGCGGCTGGAACTGGTCCGCCCGCTTTTCAGACGCCGCGCTCACGCCCGAAGCGCGCGCCCGCTTTACCCAATCGTGCGTCGATTTTATGGCGCGCTATGGTTTTGACGGCATCGACATCGATTGGGAGTATCCGGTGGGCGGCGGGCTGGCGGGCAACGGCGCCCGACCGGAAGACAAGCAGAACTTTACGCTGCTGCTGGCCGAACTGCGCCGCGCATTGGACGCCCGGGGCGTAGCCGATGGCCGCGATTATTTGCTCTCCATTGCTGCGCCGGCCGGCCCCACGCTGTACGCCAATTTTGAGCTGGACAAAATCCACGCCTACCTGGACTGGATCAACGTAATGGCGTACGATTTTCACACCGGCGCCGAATCGACGACCAACCTGCACGCCCCACTTTTTGCCGCTGCCGACGACCCGTCAGCCGACGCCACACAGCTCAATGTGGATGCTGCGTTGCGCGCCTATTTGGATGCGGGTGTCCCCGCCGCCAAGCTGATCATGGGGATGCCCTTTTATGGCCACGGCTGGAGCGGCGTCGACGCCGCCCACAATGGGCTCTATCAGTCGAGCATGGGCCAACCCAGCGGCACGTGGGAGCCCGGCATTTTTGACTATATGGACCTGGCCGCAAATTATATCGATGCCGGTTACAGCCGCCAGTGGCACGCCGAAGCGAATGCGCCCTGGCTTTATAGCGCCGCATCCAAAATCATGATCAGCTACGACGATGCCGAGTCGATTGTACGCAAGACTGACTACATTCGGCAGCATAATCTGGGCGGCGCCATGATTTGGGAACTGAGCGCTGACTCGGCGGGCGATGTGGAGGGCGCCAATGGACGCACCATTCCTTCGCTGCTGGACGCCATTTACGCACAGTTGAGCCTGCCCGCCGCTACGCCCACACCTATAATACCTACATCCACATCGACACCCACCAGCACGCCGACCCGCGTAGCCACCAGCACATCTACCAATACGGCGCTGCCCAATACTACGGCCACCGCCACCACCGTTGCGCCGCCGCCGCCCACCACGGCCACCGCCACCTTTACCAGCGCGCCGCCCGCCACAGCCACCCAAACGCCGACGCCCGGACCGACCAATACGCCTACGGCCACGCTAACCTCCACAGCCACTGCCACCAGCACCAGCACGCCCACAGACACGCCGGCGTCCGCGGTCGATCTGGCGATCAGCAGCCTGGAGGTGACGCAGGCCGTGCAGGATGCGGCCAATAGCGTGCCGCTGGTGGCGGATCGCGCCACCTTTGTGCGCGTCTTTGCCAAAGTGAATGGGGGTACCGCCAGCGGTGTGGAAGTGTCCGCCTCGGCGGCCCAAAATGGCCAGCCATTGGGGGTCATCAAAACCAGCGCCGCCACCATTTCCAGCGCGCCCACGCGCGCTGATGCCGCTTCCACCATTAACTTGACGTTGCCCATGACCTGGACCAAAGGCACAATTGATCTGACCGTGAAAGTGGACGCCACCAATGTCATTGCCGAGGGCAATGAGACCAACAACAGCTTTAACATGACATTGACTTTTCACGAAATGCCGACTTTTCACGCGGTGCTGGTGCCCATCAATTACACCCACAACGGTGTGTTCTATCCGGCGCCCACACAGGATACGGTCAGCGGCGCCACCATGGACATGTATCCGTTGAGCAGCTTTGACGTAACCTTGCGCGCCCCGCACGACTTTGCCGGCGATCTGCGCCAGGATACGGAGTGGCAGAGGCTGGCAGTAGAGATCAACGGCCTGAAAACGGCCGATGGCGCGCCCGCCTCCACTTACTACTATGGCGTGGTGCCGGTGGAAAACGCCAATGGGCGCTGGTTCACTAGCGGCGTGGCCGGCATCAGCGCCGTGGGGGCGCGCTTTGGCGCCGGTTTGACCGACAGCCCGCTGACCGCCACCCACGAATTTGGGCACGGCTTTGGTCTGTCACACGCGCCCTGTGGCGTCAGCGGCTCCAAAGATTATCCGTACCCTGGCGCCGCCATTGGTGAATATGGCTTTGACGCCAATGGCGAGGTTAAAGAGCCCAATAAATTTAAAGATATTATGAGTTACTGCTCGCCCAAGTGGGTTTCGGACTATACATACAAAATCATATATGCCGATCAGCTGGCCAATGGACAGGTAGCCGTCGCCGCCGCCGAAGAGGTGCTGCTGGTGCGCGCGCTGCTGGTCAATGGCGTCGCTGCCATGTCGCCGATCTATTCACTGTGGACCGCGCCCCAATTGCTGAGCAAACCCAGCAATTATACGCTGGAAATTATCGGTACGGCGGGCCAGCTCATGGCCAGCTATCCCGCGCGCGCCGTGAATTTGGAGTGGTCGCCGTTGGGCGCACCGACACTTCAATCGGACACAGTCGCCACGCTGATCGAGGCGGTTGTGCCGGCGCCGGCCTTGCCTATGGCGTCGGTGCGGCTGCTCTACAACAATGGCCTATTGGCCGCGCAGGCGCTGGATGACCGCTCAAACTGGATCAGCCAAGTGCAGCTCACCGTCACCGAAGTTGGTGAAAATATTCAAGTAGTCTGGACCATGAGCGGCATCCCCACCACCGTGCGCTATAGCCCCGACAATGGCGCCAGTTGGCTCACCCTGGCCGTGGATAACACCAGCGGCGTCCTCACCCTCGACCCCAAGCTGCTGCCGCAGGATGGGGTAGGGTTGTATCAGATTATCCCCAGCAACAGCACCACGCCGGTCTTTTTTGAAACCACATATCCTTGAGGGGGCGCCGCTTCGCTGAAACGTTATCACAAAGAACGAGTGTGGTTCCCGGTTTTGATGGCCTGCCCGACTTTGACAAACATCAAATAAGTTGTATGATCGTTTGTAGTTAAAAAGCTTCCCCTGTTTTATCCTCAGTTGTAGTAGTCCAGGCCTTAATTTCAATGTCGTTGTTT
The DNA here is from genome assembly GCA_041391125.1 of Caldilineaceae bacterium. GTDB lineage: Bacteria > Chloroflexota > Anaerolineae > Caldilineales > Caldilineaceae > JACKBC01. The sequence continues at coordinate 37,983 of JAWKON010000070.1, read as the reverse complement.
GCGCAGATTGTTGGTTGATGTTTTTGCATTAGAGCTCGTATGTTTTCTGCTAACCGCACGCGCATTATGGCGGCGGCGCAGTAACCATAATATCGTGTCACATCAATATCGTGTCACATCAATATCGTGTCACATCGTCACACAAAGAATTACAATCTGAATTGGAACCCAAGCAAGGAGGTCTGAAGTGCACACCGTTACATCTCGTATTGTCAAATTGTTAGCACTGCTGGGCGTCATGGCCCTGGTGCTGGTGGGTTGCGCGACGCCGCCGGCGCCAGGCGAAGCGGCGGCGCCCGCGGCTGGAGCCGGCGGCGCTGCCGCTGGCACGGTTGAACGCAAGGATATGCTCATCATCCCGTCCAATGTCAATATCCCGGCGCCCGACATCTGGAATCCGTACATCCCTGGCACCTTTATTCTGCAGGGCATGAACCAGAACATGATGGAGCCCCTCTTTATGTTGAACTACGAGACGGGCAACATTGACGGCTGGCTGGCCGAAAGCTATGAAGCCAATGATACGCTGGATGAATGGACTGTCACGCTGCGCGATGGCACCGAATGGAGCGACGGCACGCCGCTCACAGCCGAAGATGTGGTCTTCACCATTGAGTTGCTGAAAGAATATGCGCCGCAGCTCAACTGGTCGGGCGCCGTCCAGCAGTGGGTCGAATCGGTCGAGGCTGTGGACGACCGCACGATCCATTTCACCCTGACTGGCTCTAATCCGCGCTTTGTCATGGAGAACCTGGCCGGCACCACTTCGCAGGCCATTGTGCCGCTGCCCAAGCATATTTGGGAAGGCAAAGACCCGGTCACCTTCAAGAACGAATATGATGAAGCTACCGGCTCGCCTGTCTTTAGCGGTCCCTACGTTGTCAAGAGCTTCTCCTCCACCGAGTTTGTCTACAAGCGCAACGACAACTGGTGGGGCGCCAAAACCGGCGCCTTCAACCTGCCGGCGCCGCTGGAAATCCATCGCCCGTGGGTGGGTGATGCGGCCACTTCCCAGCAAATGCTGGCCAACAACGAATCTGACATTGGCGGCGGCAACAACCCCAGCACCAACGACGCGCTGATGGCGCAAAATTCGAAACTGCTGCCCTATACCGACAAGCCGCCACTGGGCTGGATCGACCCCTGCCCGCGCATGCTCACGATCAACTCCACCGTGGCCCCGTGGGACAACAAGGAAATGCGCTGGGCGCTCTCCTATGCCATCAACCGCCAGCAGATTGTGGACGTGGTTAACGAAGGCGCTGGCGCTACGTCTAGCTTTATCTTCCCCGACTATGCGGCCATGAAGCCCTTCCAGGACGCAATTGCCGACATTATCGCCCCCATCGGCGAGTTCAACCAGGACAAGTCGCGCGAATTGATCGAGAAGAATGGTTATACGTTGGACAGCGGCTCGGGCAAATATGTAGATGCCAGCGGCAACACCCTGACGCTCGACATTGTGCTGCCGCCCTTTATGGAGCCGTGGGCGCGCATGGTTGTGCAGCAGTTGAATGATGTGGGCGTTGATGCCGTGCTGCGCATTTTGGAGTGGGGCGTCTTCCGCGATCAGACCGGCCGCGGCCAGTTCACCGCCGCCACCGACTGGGACGGCTGCGGCAGCGTGATCGAGCCCTGGTTTGGCATGCAGCGCTATCACAAAAAATGGTCCAATCCGATTGGCACGCCCGGCACCGAATATGTGGACAACACCAACAACGCCGGCCGCTGGGTGAATGACGAATACTCGGCGCTGATCGACCAAATGGGCGCCCTGCCATTGGGCGATCCGCAGGTCGTGGACATCATGAAGGAAGCCGTCACTATTTGGGCCGACGAACTGCCGGACATCCCATTGGTGCAGACGCCTGTCTTCATCCTGTTCAATACCACCTACTGGACCAATTGGCCGACCAAGGACAACAACTACGTCCAGCCGCCGAGCCACTGGGAGCACTTCCTGAAGGTGCTGACCGAGCTACAACCGGCGCAGTAGCAGACAAGATGACAGGATGAAGGGATGACAAGATGACTAAGAGTATCCCCTCATCTTGTCATCCTGTCATCTTGTCATAGCAAAGGGCAAACCAACATGCGAGGCGTAAACCTCAATTACTTTATACGACGCATCGGGATGTTTTTCTTGGTCATCTTTGTGGCGGCGTCGTTTAACTTTGTGATTCCGCGGCTGGCGCCGGGCAACCCCATTGGCGCCATTACGTCGCGCATGTCGCAGGCCAGCGCTGGCATCGAGAATGGCCAGGCTATGTTCGAGGCCTATCGCAAGCGCTTTGGGCTGGACGATCCGCTTTACGTCCAGTATTTCAAATACATGTGGAACACGCTGCGGCTCGACTTTGGCGAATCGCTCTCGGCCTATCCCGCCGAAGTGTGGGACATTGTGGGGCCGGCGATTGGCTGGTCCATCAGCTTGATCGGCGTCAGCGTATTGATCACGTTTGTGCTGGGCATCTTAATTGGCGCCCTGTTGGCGTGGAAGGGGACGCCCGAACTGGTGCGGGCGCTGCTCCCCATTACCATGTTCGGCGGCGTATTGCCCTATTATCTGCTGGCCATGTTGCTGCTCTATGTTTTCGCCTTCACCACACATCTCCTGCCCATGAGCGGCGCTTTTGACAGTGGGATGGTCAAGAGCTTCAATTGGCCATATATCAAAAGCCTGCTCAGCCACGCCATTCTGCCCGCGCTATCCATCATTCTGACCAGTATGGGCGGGTGGGCGCTGAGTATGCGCAGCTTAATGGTGAACACCATTGGCGAAGACTACATGCTGCTGGCCGAGGCCAAAGGGCTGCCGCGGCGACGCATCCTTTGGTGGTACGCCGTGCGCAACGTCATCCCGCCGCAATTGGCGCACCTGGCCATTGCCTTGGGCTACGTGGTCTCCGGCGCTATCCTGGTGGAGATTGTCTTCTCCTATCCGGGGCTGGGCTATCAGCTCTACATGTCCATCGTCAACAGCGACTACACGGTCATCCAAGGCATTACGCTCATTCTGGCAATCTCGGTCGGTTTGGCCGTGTTGATCATCGACTTAATCTACCCGCGCCTTGATCCGCGGGTGACCTATGTGGCGGAGAGTGCGGGTTAATGACTACTACAACAGCCGGACCTACGTCGTACAGCGCTCCATCACCCATTGGCGGCGCCGTACGCGGCCTATTCGCGTTTTTCAGAGAAAATGGCCAGTTTACATCTGGCGTGCTGCTTCTGCTGGCGCTCTATCTCTTCGGAGTGATCGGTTCGCAGATGATTAGCCCCAAAATGGCCGATATGGGCGCGGCCCCGCTCAATTTGCGCCCTTCATCCGAGCATCTGCTGGGGACCGATGGCCTAGGCCGCGATATGTTTGCGGTCATGGTGATCGGCATTCCGAACACGTTTAAAATCGGCTTCTTGGCCGGCGCCGTGGGCGTTTTCATTGGCGCGCTCATCGGCCTTATGGCGGGTTATTACAAAGGGATCGCCGATACTATCTTTAGCAGCTTTGCCGACATTATGCTGGTCATCCCGGCTCTGGCTATTTTGATCACCGTTTCGGCCTATGTGCGGGTGGTCACCGTGGAAATCATGGCGGTAATCGTGGGGCTGCTCTCGTGGCCGCTGCCTGCCCGCTTGATCCGTGCGCAGACGCTCAGTTTGCGCGAGCGGCTCTTTGTGGAGGTGGCGCGGCTTTCAGGGCTGAATGATTTTGAGATCATCATTTTCCAAATTCTGCCCAACCTGACCGCCTATGTGGCCGCCTCATTTGTGGGCGCAGTCAGCAGCGGCATTTTGGCCGCCGTTGGCTTGGAAGTGCTGGGGCTGGGTCCGCAGAACATCCCCACCATTGGGCGCACGCTCTATTACGCCTTCAACTATTCGGCACTCTTCAAAGGCATGTGGTGGTGGTGGGGTCCGCCCATTGTGACGCTGGCCACCATCTTTACCGGCCTCTTCTTCATGAGCATTTCGCTGGACAAGTATGCCAACCCGCGGTTGAAGGGCGCCATGCGGGGTTAAGACAACTACATTGTAAACACAGATGGCAGGAACACGGATAAGGAAAATGCAGGCAAAATCCGTGTTCATCCCATCCGTGTTTACAAATCGATGAACAGAGCACGGAATGACAGTCGAAGCAATCAGCGGACAAATTAAAGAACAATCATCACACGCGTCAGGTCACGTCCTCGAAGTGAAAGACCTGCGCGTCAGCTACGAAACCCCACGCGGACTGGTGCGCGCGGTCAGCGGCGTCAGCTTTTTCCTCAAGCGTGGTGAGCGGCTGGGGCTGGTGGGTGAATCCGGCTCGGGCAAGAGCACCACGGCGTTGAGCCTCATGCGACTGCTGGGACCGCCCGCCATGATCGAAGGCGGCCAGGTGCTGCTGGAGGGCAAAGACCTGCTCCAACTCTCCGAAGAGCAGATGCGGCGCAGCCGCTTTGCCGACATCGCGCTGATTCCACAAGGCGCCATGAACTCGCTCAATCCGGTCATGAAGGTGGGTGAGCAGTTGCGCGACACCATGCGCGCCCACGCCTTTAACGAAGCGCGATCCGCGCTCAACGCCCGCATTGAAGAGGTGCTGGACTGGGTAGAGCTGACCCCCGACGTAATGGACGCCTATCCCCACGAGCTGAGCGGCGGCATGAAGCAGCGCGTCTGCATTGCCATGGCCATCCTGCTGCGCCCCAAAGTAATCATTGCCGACGAGCCCACCAACGCTGGATGTGGTGGTGCAGCGCCAGGTCATGGAGACGCTGCGCCGCGTGCAGAACGACATTGACGCCTCGGTGATCCTGGTGGGGCACGACATGGGGTTGATGGCGCAATGTGTGGACCGTATTGGCGTTATGTATGGCGGCAAGCTCGTCGAGGTCAGCCCCGTGCGCGACATTTTCAAGAATCCACAGCACCCCTATACGCAGATGCTGATTGCCAGCCTGCCTACCCTCGAGTCCAAAGAGGTTTTCAAGGCATTCCGGGGCTCACGCCGTCGCTGTTAAATCCGCCATCGGGCTGCATGTTTCATCCCCGCTGCCCGCAGGTCATGCGGCAGTGTGAGGCGGATGTTCCCGCCTTAGATGAAATTAAACCGGATCGGTGGGTCGCCTGCCATCTGTATAAAGAAAAGTGACAAGGTGAAGGGGTGACAAGGTGACTAAGCTGTCGAAGTCACCTTGTCACCTTCACGTACCTTGTCATCTTGTCACCTTGTCATCTTGTCACCTTGTCACCTTGTCATCTTGTCATCTTGTCATCTTGTCACTCCTTCACCCTCTCAGCACCAAGGGAATCAAACGTAATGCAGCTTTTGGAAGCCCAAAACGTAACGCGTCTTCGGTGGCGGCGTGCTCAACAAGCGGCAAACCGTGGCCGTGGACGCAGTATCGCTGCTCATCACCGAAGAGAAGCCCACGATTACGGCCATTGCCGGCGAAAGCGGCAGCGGCAAAACCACGCTGGCGCGCCTGCTCCTGGGCATGATCCAGCCCAGCGCCGGCACGATCCGCTATCGGGGCCAAACTTTTGCCGAGATGAGCCGCCAGGATCGCGTGACTTCCGCCGCCAGGTGCAGGCCATTTTTCAAGACCCCTTTGAAGTCTACAACCCCTTCTACCGCGTGGACCAGGTGCTGACCACGCCCATCCGCAAATTTAAGCTGGCCAGCTCGCCCGCTGACGCCGAGCGGCGCATTGAAGAGAGCCTGCAGATGGCCGGCCTGCGCCCCGAAGAGACGCTGGGCCGCTATCCGCACCAGCTCAGCGGCGGCCAGCGCCAGCGCATTATGGTGGCGCGGGCGCTGCTGCTCAACCCCAAGATCATCCTGGCCGACGAGCCGGTTTCCATGGTGGATGCGTCCTTGCGCCACCATTTTGGAGAGCCTGCTCAAGCTCAAGCGCGAGCTGGGCATTTCCCTCGTTTACATTACCCATGATCTGACCACGGCTTACCAGGTCAGCGAGAACATTTATGTGCTCTATCGCGGCTCGGTGGCCGAAGTGGGCAGCGTAGACAAGGTGATCAAAGAGCCGCAGCATCCCTACACGCAACTCCTCGTGCGCTCCATCCCCCTGCCGGACCCGGATCTGCATTGGGGCGGCGAAGGCGATTTGGAACGCAAAAAGCAGGCAACCAACGGCGTAGCCCATGCGCAGCGCGGCTGCAAATTTGCCGACCGCTGCCCCTTTGTTATGCCCGAATGCCGCCAGTCTGCCCCGCCACTCTATCGCACCAATGACGACCGCGCTGTGGCCTGTTTCCTCTATAAAGAGAGTGGTGAGATTAGCGGCCAGGCCATGGCAGAGGCGCTGGCCGCTTGATGTAGGCCTGCAGCTCGTCAGCCGCCTGCCGATAGCCACCGGTGGCCTGCAACTCCTTCTGCATAATGCGCGCGGACCGGGTAAATCGCGCGTCCGCCAACATAGTTTCCAGCGCCTGCCGCAACGCCACCATATCCACGCGTCCGCGCAGCACCTGGTCATCCATCACCAGCGCGGCCCCCTGCTTGGCCACGCAATACCCATTCATCATCTGCTCGAACTGCTGCGGAATCACCAGCAGCGGCACGCCATAGTAGAGCCCTTCGTGTACGCTGTTGATGCCGCCGTGGGTAATAAAGAGATCCGCGTGCTGCAACACCTGGAGCTGCGGCACGGTGACGTGCACCTCAAAATTGGCCGGAATCGGATTGAGCGCGCCCAATTCTGTAGATTTGCCAATCGCCAAAATAAAGCGGGCCGGAAAGTCCCCCAAAGCCGCAAAGCATTGATTGTAAAAGTGGGGCTGCGCATGGTGAATCGTGCCCAGCGCAATGTAGACCAGCGGCTGTCTGTGCGGCGCAGCGCGTGGCGCCAGATTGAGCGAATTTGCTTCCGCCCGCGCTTGCTCATTGATGGACGGCCCCACAAAGTGAAACGTGCCATCAATCACCGGCAGATGGGGCTGGAGCGTGCGCGTGGAAAAGACAAGGTTGAGACCATCGCGCATGGGGAAAAGCGGACGTCCCGCGGGAAAGCTGCCTGGCCCATATTGACGCCGCAGCCGCAACCCGCTGCGGACCAGCGCCGGCGCCCTGGGGATCGACTGGCGCAGCAGGAGAAAGAGCTTGCGCGGCGTGAGCTGCAAGGCGCGTTCATCAAAGATGAGAATGGCCAGCGACGAAGCGCCGCGCAGCTTTAGAATGGTGGCCGCCATCTTGCCCCAAACCGCCGTCGAATCAAAAAAGAGCAGGTCGGGCCGCTGCTGCGCCAGCTCTGGCAGAAAGAAGGGCAAAAGGCGTTCGGTGGCGCGCAGCAGCAGAACAGGAATATTTACCATGTTGCCATCTTGCAGCGCTTGCGCAATCTGCTCTGCGCTGAGCATGTGTTCGGGGTATGGGTAGAAAGCGGCCCCGGTCTGCTCCACCGGTTGGCGAAACTCTTCGGTGCAATAGTAGATAACCTGCTCGCCGCGGCGCACCAGTTCCTGCGCTACGGGCAGCGTGGGGTTGATGTGGCCGTACGCGGGCGGCGTGAGAATGACGATTTTGCTCACGGGTTACTGTTCCCAAAATGGCCGCCGCTGACCGCTTAAAAAGCCGCGAATTGTGTCCAGCGCCGGGTGTTTTTGCTCTACTAGTTGAGAGATCACCAACGCGTGATCATAGTCTACTTTGCGTTGCTCAAGATGATGACCGGCTTCGTCCACCTCCAATACGACGTAGCTGGCGCGCAGATCGGGCAGCACCTGCAGACTAACGCTGCCCAGGTTAACCACGCGCACGCCGTTCACCGTGCGATCCAGCGCCCAGTGGGTGTGGCCCACAAAGATCAGGTCAGCATCGGCGCCTTCGATGGCGGCGGCCACTTCGGCATCACTCATGGTGGGGCGGATCCCAAAGCCGTCATCCTGCCCCGGCGCAGCGTGGACGCCGAGCACGCGCGTGCCGTCGGGCAGCGTCGTGCGATATTCCAGCGGCAAATTGGCAATCCATGCCAGATCGCCGCTGCCGTCGAGCGCGCCCTGCGTCCAGACCATGCTGTACGCCAATTCCAGCGGCGCCGATTCATTGTTTTGGGCGCCGCGGCTAATCTCTGCCGGCGTCAGCGGGAACTCGGCATAGACGTTGGTCAGCCAGCGGTCCGTGTTCCCGCGCACGGCCTGTACATTGGGCAAAGTTTTCAGCCGCTGCATGACGCCCACGGGGTCTGGTCCCATGGCTGCCAGGTCACCCAGCAGCCAATATGCGTCGACGGCGCCCAATGTGGCAATATCGGCCAGCACGGCATCTAACGCCACGCTGTTGCCATGAATATCCGATAGAATGGCGATTTTCATACAATGTCTCCTGCTTGGTTTAGATGTTCCAACAAATCTTTGCACGCACGCTGGACATGCTCACGTAGCGTGGCCGGCGCCACCACTTCACCCGCCGCGCCTAGCCCAAAGACCAACATTTTGGCCAGTTCCTCATTATCGAGCTGTAAACGGATGGTGAGCCAGCCATCGGCGCCCCCCTCCAATAGCGTATTGCGCCCCGGCGTTAACCAACGCACCCAGTTGAGACGCGCGGGGCGGATGCGCAAGATGCACTCAAATTCTGAAAACGCGGTAACAAATTGGTCTAGATGGTCGCGCCAATAGGCAGCCAGATCAAAATGCGGGTCGCGCTGAAAGTGAGTAGCCAGCAGTTCCAGTTGCCGCAGGCGCGCTACGCGAAAGATACGCAGCTCGCTTATCTCTTTATCGACCTGTCGTGCGACCAAATACCAATAGCTTGACTTGGCCACCAGGCTATACGGCTCGAGAATGCGTTCCGACACTTGGCCGCTATAATTTTCATAGACCACCTTGACGCAATAATCTTCATAAACCGCCTGCTGTAGCTCCTCCCAAAATGGCATGGGATTGGCGTCGTGCCACCACCACAGCGGGTCGATATAGATGCGCTGACGAATGTGTTCCACTGACAGCCGATGCTGGGCCGGCAGCGCCGCCGAGAGCTTACGCTGCGTTGTGTGTTCGGCTTCGCCCAGGCCGATCTCCTGCAGCAGCGGATTATGGCTGGCCACAAAGAGCGCCTGCACCTCGGCCTCGTTGAGCCCGGTCAACGTGGTGCGGTAATTTTCATCCAGCGCCACGCCGCCCCCGTGCCCACCTTCGGCATAAATGGGAACTCCCGCCATGGCAAGCGCTTCAATGTCGCGCAAAATGGTGCGGCGCGATACCTCCAACTCATTTGCCAACGCATGTGTAGTCAACTTGCCTCGGCTTTGCAACAACATCACAATCGAGATCAGCCGATCTGCGCGCATATTTCTCCTCAATTTGAGCTGACACAAACTTGGGTGACATTAGGTGTCACCCGACCCAGTGTATCATAGAAATGCAGGTGACAACAGATGGGAAAGTGAAAAATTAACCAAGGAGCAAAGAGCTGATGCAGACCGGATATATTGAACAAGCGGATGGCAAACTTTATTATGAAATGGACGGCGAGTCGAACGAAGAAGTACTCGTGTTGAGCCACGCCGCATTTTTAGACAGCGGCATGTGGGACGCGCAGTGGAGCGAATTCAGCCGCCATTATCGGGTCATTCGCTATGACATGCGCGGCTATGGCCAGTCTGACCCGGTGACCGGGCCGCGCGTGCGGCGGCATGATTTGCGCATGTTGCTGCAACAGTTGGCAGTGGAGAACGCCCATCTTTTGGGCTGTTCTATGGGCGGCGAAATTGTGCTGGACCTGGCGCTGGAACAGCCTGAACTGGTGCGCTCGCTCATCATTGTAAACGGGCCGCCCAGCGGTTTTGAGCCACAGGGCGAACCGCCGGCACACCTCTTTGATATGCTGGGCGCCATGCAGCAGGGCAATCTCGATCTGGCGTCGGAGCTGCAACTGCGCATCTGGTTCGACGGTCCACAGCGCACGCCGCCGCCGGTCAACCAGGCCATGCGCCAACGGGCGGCCGCGATGAACAGAATCTTCGTGGCCAACAACACGTGGGCCATTGCCGATATGCAGCCGCTTAATCCTCTGCGCCCACCGGCTGTGGGGCGACTGAGCGAAATTCAAGTACCCACTCTAGTCGTCAAAGGCGAGCTGGACCATGCCGAAAATCTGCGCGCATCGGACTTGCTGGCCAGCGGGATTCCGCACGCCCAAGTCGCCTCCATTGCCAATGGCGCCCACGTACCCAACATGGATGAACCGGCCGTCTTCAATGAGATCGTGCTGCGCTTTCTAGCTGCGTTGTGAGAGCTTCGAGCCTGGCAGACAGCCCAAGGTCTGCCAGGTCTCACTAAATACGCTAGACCTATGCACGGGCCTTAATTAGCGAAGAGAGCTTTTCGCATTAAACCTGGCTAACGTGTAAAATAACCTGCACACGATGCTCCTCACGCGCCGAGCAACTGAGCCAAAAGGTGAAAAGATGAAACGTATAGCCGTACAGGTTGCCGATGAACAAAAAGCAGATTTGCTGGTGGAATTGCTCTCCGCTCTTACTTTTATTGAGGATATCCAAGTCGAGGAGTCAAATGGCGTCACAGCCCAGGCCAATGCCGTCCGTAGATTTCCCACACCAGCCGTAAGCGCCCAACGCCCCGCCATGCTGCGCGAGCAAGCCGCTTTTGAGGCCATGCAGTCAGAGCTGGTCGCGCAATATCTCGATCAATATGTAGCAGTTTTTCAGGGTAAGGTGACTGATCATGATGCGGATAAACTTGCTTTGTTGGCGCGGATTGATAGAGATCTGCCGGACGAGGTTGTGTTGATCCGCAAGGTTACTGCGCATCCGCGCCCCCCTCTCAAATATCATTCAGTAACAAAACTCTCTTGTGGGGGTTCTGACAGGATAGATCTATGATATAATGTCCGATAAGGCGACCATATAGTGGTCTGGGAGGATAACAACGTGGAACTTGTTATTAGTATATCAAACGATGAAAAAGCTGAGGCGTTAGTAGAATTTCTACGCGTGCTTGATTTTATCGATTCCATCCGTATGCAGCGAAACGATTTAAATGTAGCTAAAACTGCCACTGAAGACTTTTTGCCCTAGCGGGCCTGTGGGAAAATCGGAACATTACCCAGGAATCCATTCGTCAACAGGCGTGGCCATCCCGATCATGATACTTTGTGACACAAATATTCTGATTGAGTTCTATAAAAACAATCACTCAATCATTCAACATTTGCGCGAGATTGGCCCAGAAAATATTGTGATAAGTGCTATCACTCAAGCTGAATTATACTATGGCGCCCTGAATAAGCGGGAGTTACAGCGCATTAAATCCCATCTCCTCACCATACAAATTCTGCCCATTGACAACAATATAACATCAACATTTATCCAATTGATGGAGACATACGCTCTGAGTCACAAATTGAGCTTACCCGATGCGCTGATTGGGGCAACCGCTTTGGTTCATAATCTTGAACTTTACACCCTAAACTTGAAGGATTTCAGATATATTCAAGGGCTATCCCTATATGCCCCTAATTTTAGAAATTGAAACAATCTGTAATTCCCCACAATAGGAAGAAATAGAGTCTGATTTGCCAACCCCGTTGCGATATACAGATACAGGTGCGGTCAAGAGAAGGGGATCAAGCATCAGAGTACAGGCCCACAAACCACCCCATCCCCAATCCCTGACCCCCACCTCCCTACTTCTCAAAAATCCAAACTTGCCACTGATCATCGCGCACCACAATCGTGGCCACGCGGTCGTGAGGCGTCCAGTAGTGGGTGTCTTGCAGCGAGAGCGCGTACCACCAGTTTTGGGGGCAGGGCAACTCGCCATTAAAGACCTGGCGCACAATGTCCACCTGCCACGGCTGTGGCGGCACGTCCTGCGCATGATAGGCGCGCAGCACCGCATCCAGCCCGGCGTGGTGATAGGCGTGCCAACGGTTGCGCACGGTGCAGGCAATCTGCGGAATCGCAAAGCTGCCCTCGCCAATGACGCGCGCGGTCACGCGTTCCAGACCGGCGTCGTCTAAGGCGGGCGGCGCCGTAGCTTGGGCGGCTGGCGCGTTGGCGGATTCGGCGGGCTGTGCAGACGCGGCGGGCGATTCCGCCGTTTCCTGCGCGGATGCCGAAAATGCGGGGCCATCTTCAGCGTTAAATGGCGCCGGGTGGATTCCGAAATCCTGTTGGGGGGCAGACCATTTGGCCTGGGCCGTATAAAATGTAGCCATGTTGAGCGTGGCGACGATGCAAGCAGCGATGAAGGCCAGTGTAACTTTTCGACTCATCTGTTTATCCCTTCACTTTCAATCAAAGACTCATCAACGTTCCGAGTGAATGAAGTACCGTATCGGTAACCCCATTCGATGCAGGAAGAGGGATGCAAGAATAGCGCTATTAAGATTGCACTTGCCAAGCTAATTTTGAGTGTGATGTAATCGTTCCCTTCGACAAGCTCAGGGAACGATTACATCACATCTGAATAAGCCCGCATAGATCCGGAATTCTCTGGCAATACGGGACAATTTTAGCAGGCAACCTGCCATTTCATGTTACAACCTCCTTACAATCCTGACAGGTCGCTCGCTTGGCGTCTGCTGAACGGGGCGGGTCTGCTTTATAACTTTTTCTGTACGCTTGAATCTGTCGTCTTTGATCTGTAACCGGCTGGTCGGCATTCGGTTTTATGGGGTATAATAACCACATGAAAGCACCCAATCTCATATTTGTCTTCGCCGATCAGTGGCGCTATGCCGCCACCGGCTTTGGCGGCGACCCCAATGTGCAAACCCCCAATCTGGACCGGCTGGCGCGGCAAAGCCTCAACTTTGCCCACGCCATTTCGGGCTGTCCGGTCTGCTGTCCGGCGCGCGCCTCGCTGCTCACCGGGCGCTATCCGGATCAGCACGGCGTCTTTGTCAACGATGTCTGTTTGAGCAATGCGGCGGTCTCGCTGGCGCAGGCCTTCCGCGCCGGCGGCTACGACGCGGCCTATGTGGGCAAATGGCATTTGGACGGCCACGGTCGCTCCAGCTACATTCCGCCGGAACGCCGCCAGGGCTTCGATTTTTTGGAAGTGCTTGAATGCACCCACCATTACAACCGTTCGGGCTATTACCGCGGCGATGACCCTCAACGCCACTATTGGCCCGAATATGACGCCATTGGTCAAACGCGCTCGGCCCAGCGCTACATTGCAGAGCACGCCGACGGCGCGCCCTTTTTGCTGGTCATCTCGTGGGGACCGCCGCACAACCCGTATGAAACCGCGCCCGAACGCTATCGGCAGATGTACGACCCCGCCGCGCTGACGCTGCCGCCCAACGTGCCGCCCGAGCGCGCCGACATCGCCCGCACCGAACTGGCCGGCTACTACGCCCACTGCACGGCGCTGGACGATCTATTGGGCGACCTGCTGCAAACGGTGGACGCTGCCGGCCTTGCCGACGACACCATCTTTGTCTTCTGGTCCGATCATGGGGATATGCTGCATTCGCAAGGCGAAGTGCGCAAACAGCGCCCGTGGGAGGAGTCGATCCACGTGCCGCTGCTCGTGCGTCATCCGCGCCAGTTTGGAGAGGGGCGCACGGCGTCGGCGCTGATCAACACGCCCGATCTGATGCCCACGCTGCTGGGGCTGTGCGATTTGCCCATCCTGCCACGGTGACCGGCGCCCAATTACGCACCCTATCTGCTCGGACATGCCGCCGCACCCGCCGACAGCGCGCTGCTGGCCTGCTATCATCCCTTTGGCGAATATCAGCGCAGCGTGGGCGGACGTGAATATCGCGGGTTGCGCACGGCCACCCACACCTACGCGATCTAAACGGCCCGTGGCTGTCTATGATAATGTGGCCGACCCGTATCAGCAGCACAAATAATCTGATCAACCAGTCCGCAGTCGCCACCCGCCAAAGCGAGTTTGACCAGGCGCTGACAAGCAAGCTGCAAGCGCTGGGCGATCAATTCCTGTCCGGCATGGATTATGTCCAACAATGGGGTTATGAAATCGACGAAACGGGGACCGTCCCCTATCACGGTTACGGCATTTGAACAGGCAAGGGGCAGGAGCAGAGTTGCCGAGCGCAACGCCTCCTCCCCTCTACTCCTCCCCTCCTACTCCTCTACTCCTCTACTCAGCAAAACCAACTCCTCCGCCACCGCCCGCAGCCCCGCCCGCTGCACCATCGCCACCGACTGCGCGATCAGCTCCGGCACGGGCGCATCCGCCGGTTGACGCCGCGCAATCTCCATGACTGTTTCGGCATATTCCTGGATCAAGCTGCGTTCACCGGCAAAGCGCAGCGCGCGCTGGAGGAGGGCGCGGCACGCAGCTGTGTCCTTCTCCGCATCGGCAATTTGGGCCAACCCCAGCAGCGCCCGCGCGTGTGTATACGGATAGAGATTCACCGCGTCAACCAGCGCCGGCTCCAGCAATTGACGGGCGTGCGCCAGCTCCCCACGCGCCAGGGCGACCAGCCCCAGCCCAATGTTGGCGCTGTGGCGGTGGTTGCGAAATGAGTCGCGCTGGCCCAGCGTATCGAGCACGCGCTGCAAACGGCGTTCGGCTTCATCCAGTTCGCCCTCTTGTAGCGAAAGAAAGGCGCTGGAAATGCGCGGCCACATGCTGACCAATTCGGCGGTGGCGGCGGGCGCCTGTTGATTAAGCCGAATGCTGGCCTCGTTATAGCGGCGACTTTCTGCTTCATCCCCGCGCAGCCGCGCAATGACGGCCAGTTGATGATACGCAATGTACGCAATCGGCTGCTGATCCGTCTCCTCGGCAAACTTGATGGCCGCGGCCAAACATTGGGCGGCTTCCGCCAATTGCCCCTGAATGCGCAAAATCCAGCCATAATCGATTAGCGGCAGCACCACATGCACGGGGGTGAGCGCCTGCTGCAACTGGGCCACCGCATTGGGGACAACCGGTGGCGGCGGCGTATAGGGAGTCCAAATGGCGGCCGATTCCGGGGCATCCGTCAGCGGGCTGTAGATTTGGCGGCGGCGCCCGGCCAGATCGATGAGCACGGCGTGGTCGCGGGCGGCGGCGGCATCGGTGGAAACTAGCTCCAGCAGTTCCAGCAAAAACTGGTTGCTTTCGGCCTGCTGCCCCATCAGCGCCAGCATGGTGGTCAGGCGGTTGTGGGCCGTGAGCAGCAGCGGTCGGTCGCCATGCTGGTGCGCCCAGCGCTGTAGTTGGCGATACGAATTGGCCATGCCCTCGGGGTCGAGCAGGCTTTCGTAGGCCAGCCCGCGGCCTTGCAGAGCGCTGCGCATCAGCTCAGCGTCGGGTGTGGGTGAGGCTTCCAGCACAAAGAGGGCATCGTCAAAGTGTTCAATGGCCTGGCGAAAGCCCAGGGCGGCCAGCAATTTTTCACCGGCCAGCACGCTGTAGCGGGCATAAAGCTGCCGCGCCTGGGCGCCGGCATGGCGATAGTGGAAGGCAATTTCGTCGGGATTCTCGGCGGCGCGCGGCAGTGGCCGCAGCGCATCGCCCACGCGCTGATGCAGACGGCGGCGCTGCAGCGTGCTCATGCTGTCGTAGGCCACCTGGCGCACAACCTGGTGGCAAAAATCGAGCCGCTCATCGGGTCGTTCCAGCAGATAGTTGCGCGCCAGCAGAATTTCCAGCCCGCCAATGGGGTCTTCGGCGGCGGCGCCCTCCAACAACTCCAGGCTAAAATCGCGCCCAATCACGGCGCCGATTTGCAGCACTTGGAGCGCCGCCGGCGGCAGCCGCTCCATGCGCTCCAAAATCAGCTCCTGCACGCGCTGATTGCGGCGCAGATTGAGCGGCTGCAAATTGAGCGCATTGGGTGCGGCATTGTCATGACTGTGCTCGGCCAGCGCCTGCATGGCTTCCGTCACAAAGAGCGGGTTGCCCTGGGTGGCGGCATAAAGATGCTCGGCCAATGTGGCACTGCGTGCGCCGGCGAGGCCGGTAAATTGCTCGACAAAAATTTGCACCTGCTGCGGGTCAAAGCGAGTTAGCTGCAGATCCAGATGAGGGTAGGTACGGTGCAGGCTGTGCAATAGCGTGACCAACGGCTGGTTGTCGGCGCGATCCTCAATCCGATAGGCCAGCAGGCCAAAGAGCGGAAAATCGGCAATGCGCTGCGCAAGCCGGCTCAACACGGTTAATGTTTCGGCGTCGGCCCAATGCAGATCATCGAGAAAAAGCACCAGCGGACGCAGTCGCGCCAGGCTGGTCAGAAAGGCCACCAGGCCGTCGATCAGGCGCTGCCGGTTCTCTTCAGCGCTGAGCAGCCCATCGGTAGAGGGCGCAGCCAGCTCAGGCAGCCGGTCGCGCAGGCTGGGGGCAATTTGGGCCAGTTGGGTCAGGCTGGCGGCGGGTAGCCCGCGCAGCGCCCCGTCGGACAGTGCGTAAAGATAGCGGCCAATGGCGTCGGCCAGCGGCGCAAAAGGAAGCTGCTGCTCCAGCGCCTGGCAGGCCGCGCTGAGCACGGTAAAGCCGCGGTCGCCCGCCATTTTCAGAACTTGATAGGCCAATCGAGTCTTGCCCACCCCCGCTTCCCCGGCCAGCGACAGCAACACGCCTTTGCCGGCGGCTGCCTCCTGTAAACGTCGCTCAATCTGGGCCACTTCAGCCTCTCGCCCCACAAAAATCTCGATGCGGTGCTGGTCCAAAATGGGCATCTGAATCTGCTGCGGCAGCGGTTCGGGCGCCGGGGGCCTTGTTTCGGTTACTGCCACGGGCTGGCTTTCAACGGGCCGTTCCAGCACGGCGGCCGGGGTAATTTCGCCATTCAGAATACGCTGGTGCAACGCCTGCGTAAGTGGACTAGGGTCGGCCCCCAGTTCTTCGGCCAACACGTGGCGACAGCGTTCATAGGTCAACAGCGCGCCGGCGCTGTCACCCGATTCAGCTTGATAGCGCATGAGCGCTTGATAGGCGTTTTCGCGCACCTCGTCGCGCGCCAGAATGCGCCGGCAGTGCGCAATGGCCGCGGCGTATTGGCTTTCGGCGGCCAACAGCGCGGCCAGTTGCAGCAGAGCGGCGAAATAGCGCTCGCGCAGCCGCTCGCGTTCCGCCTGCGCCCAGTCCGCATAGGGGTCGCCGGCCAGATAGTCGTCTTGATAAAGCGCAATGGCCGTTTCCAGATGCGCTTTTTGTTCGGAGGCAGTGGCGGATTGGACAGTGTTCAGCGCAGCTTCAAATGCCTCCACGTCCAGCCAGATATCTGCGTGTAGAAAGAAAGCATAACCAGGTGTCTGCGTAATGATATAGCGCGAGGGGGCGCGGTTGGGCCGCTGGGGTTCCAGCACATTGCGCAGGGCGTTGATGGCGCTGCGCAGCGTGGTCGCCGCGGCGCTCACTGTGCTCTCCGGCCACAGGATTTCGATGAGACGGTCGGTGGAGACGGGGCGCGGACGTTCGGTGATCAGGATTTTGAGGAGCTGACGCGCCTGGCGGGTGTGCCAGTCGCTCTCCTCCACCATCTGTCCCGCCCGCACAACCTGAAGCGCGCCCAAGGTGCTAATCTGAATTTTGCGTTCCGGTGCTTTGGTCGACATCGTGCGTTATCTTTTCCCACAAAACACGACTTTTGTCCTATTGATTTATTTCCGCAATTTGCTAGAGTTGAACACGGCAATCAACGTACAAACCCGATCAGTTGCTATATATTTGCGCCTTCGCTGGGGGACTTCGGCGTGAGACTTCGGGGTGAACCCAGTCGAACACATAGTCGAATGCTCAGGATGGCGGCGCCAATGAAGCCTGCGGCACGAATCACATTTGCGGCATCAACATCGACAACTTTTTGTCGATACATGCGCCCTTTGCGCCGATGCCGCCGTTGCCCGAGCGCTCTTTGGGACGTTGAAGGCGCCAGCGGTCTGGATATCCCAATCATTTGGAGAAACTATGATAAGACAAAGCATACGAATTCGGAAAAAAGCTATTCTCTTTGTTGTTCTTGTTTCCTGCTGGTTAATGGCGACTATGCTTGGCAGCGAACCATCCGCCATCCATGCAGAGACGCCGACTCTGCGCACCAACGCATTGGAAGGGGCGCTACCGCAGCAATCGGCCAAGCACTATTTTGGATTGGCGCCCACCATTCGCGATAGTTGGGTCGTGATCACGCTCGCCTACGAGCCGCGTACCGATCTCTCGCTGGGTGGGTTGGTTAACTTTGCCATTTTGACCGAGGACGGTATGCGTCGTTATCTGGCTGGGGCCAGCATTGAGCAAGCCAGCATTGCCAGCGGCGGGCGCGTCTCTTACGACCGCGTGGGCAATAAGCTGCAAGCATCCTTTCTGGATTCGGGGCGCGGGGAGTACACGGTGATTGTCTACAACAATTCGGCCCAGTCTGTGACCTACACGCTGGTGGCCGAAGGCGGTGATCTGGTTGATGAACTGGGGCAGGCCAGCCAGGCGGTCGGCGCGCAGATAGTTGAACCCAATAAGGCCACTCCCACAGCGAATGAAACGAGGACTTCAACCGCGTCCGAACCCGTGGCGGCCACGCTGCCCTATCCGGAAGTGCGGGCGCTACGCGTCACAAGTTCCCTGGATCCAATATTGGACCAACACTATTTGACCATTGAACCCGATGCCTCCAACAGCATCATATCGCTCGACATGCAATATGAGCCTCTCAATGAGCCGGCGCTGGATTACAATGTGAACTTTTACGTGTTAAACGAAGATGGCTTTCGGCGCCTGGTGCACGGCGACCGGCCTGAGAATGTGAATATTGCCGTCGGTTTTCCATCGCCCTATCCCGACAAGCCCAATGAGTTACTGGCCGGTTTTCAGGCGGGCGGTCGCGGCCCCTATACGGTGATCATTTCCAATCGGGCGGCGTTGGCCGTAGATTATCAGATGACGGCATCACAAGCCGTCCTTGTCGATCAATATGGGCAGACCAATGAAGCACAGGCGGCGCGGCTCGAATACGCCGCCATCCAAAATGCACAGGGCAATGGAACCCTGGCATCCGCATCGGCGCCCATTGTTGTGGAAAACAACGCACCCACCGCCACCGACAGCAACCTGATCTACACCAGCTCCACCGCCAATATGGCGACCAATCAGCGCACCATTGAGCTGGAAAATCAGTTTAATCTGCCCTATCAGCACCACTATTATGGACTGGAGCCGACCATTGCCGATGGGCGCGTGCAGGTAACGCTGGCCTATGCATTGACCGCAGCAGAACTGTCCGTGAATCCGCCCAACTTTTGGGTGCTGGACGAAGATGGGCTGCGCCGGGTGATCAGCGGGGCGCGCCCCATGGATGTGAATATTGCCAATGGCGCCATCATTCCCAACGGCGCCGATGAAGGCAAGCTGCGCGCCACCTTTGGCGCCTCGGGCAAGGGGCCATACATGCTGGTGATCGACAACAATGCCAATAGCACCGCGGCGTATCACGTGCGCATCAGCGGCGGCTTCCTCACCCAGCCGCCGGCCGATTCGGATCAGCTATTGGTGCTGCCGTAGAGGGGATCAACAGATTACACTGATTTTGAAGATTAAATCTTTAGAATCTGTTTAATCTGTTGATCGCACCGAAGGATAACAACCCTTTAAGGCGATTAATTGAGTAGATTCCTCCGAAATGCTAATACTTGTGTCCTACCGGACATTATTGGAAAGGCCCGTCAACGATGATGGGTCTTTTTATTTACGGTTTCGTTTGTTTTTGGTTCAAATTCGGACCATACGCTTACGTAAAAATGCGTTTCTCGTTAGGCGGGTGGTCGCCAAGCAGGCCAGGCGCTCTTCGGATAGAATCAATGCAGTCTATGTCAGATGCGCATAGCACCATCAGTTGAGGACAACAGAGTAAAAGCGTCAAGTTAGCCCTGTTTTTATGATTCAAGTGATTGCGATTTTGAGTTGGTTGGCACTGAGAATCTGGCCCATGATGAACACGATAAAAATAAAAATGCTACACGCGAGCGGCATCCCAAGGATGCTGCTCTGCGTGTGGCGATTCTGTTTTTTAAAACCCTTGCAGCTTGCTCAGATCGGCAATGGGGGCGGGTAAAGCCGCTATCCGCTGCACCAGGGCTAAGCGGGCCCGGCGCACGCGCCATCCTCGGCATTGACGAGCACGCTGTCAAAAAAGGCGTTGATGGGCGCTTGCAGTGCCTGAAGTTGGACGCCCACGCTGCTGCCGGTTGTAAAAAGCTGGTCACTCAGGGCCTCGGCTGCGGTTTCATACGCCTGATGCAGATCGGTTTCCACCTGCTCTGCGTAGGCCGCAGCATCCAACGCAAATTCCTCTGTCAGCGACCGCGTTATGCGGGCGCAACGGGCATAGGCCGTAAAGGCATCATTCCACCAGGGCTGGCTGACCAGTTCACCCAGAGCGATGCAGGCGCGTTGGGCCAAAAAGGGATTGTCGCCGCGCACGGCCAGCACCGCCTCCACCACGTCGTGGGCAAAGCCCATTTCGGACAACACGCCCTGCAACCGCCGCTCAATAAAAGTGAGCGTCTCGGCCAGGCTTGCGGTTGATGCCTCGATAGGTTGCAACGCGGCGGCGTTGGCCAGCCCGGTGTGTACGCTAAAGTCAACTTCAGCCGCCAGCAGATTATGTACGATGCCCAGCGCCGCCCGCCGCAGCCCAAACGGATCGGCGCTGCCGGTGGGGATGGCGCCCACGGCAAAGAGACCGATGAGGCTGTCCAGCTTGTCGGCCAGGCTGACCGCCAGGCCGGGGAGGGAGGCTGGGTTGGCGTCGCCAGCCGAGCGGGGCAGATAATGTTCGCGGATAGCTTGACCCACGGCGGCCGATTCACCGCTTTCCGTGGCGTAGATTTCGCCCATAATGCCCTGTAGGCTGGTCATCTCCACCACCATGGATGTGACCAGATCCGATTTGCTCAGCGCGGCGGCGCGGCTAATGGTGGCCTGTTCTGGCGCCGAGGCATTGAGCATCTGGCCTATTTGAGGCGCCAGCTTTTGCAGCCGCTGCACTCGGTCCAACATGGAGCCCAGCTTTTCATGCACGGTCAACGTAGCCAGTTCGGGCGTAAAGTCGGCCAGCTTTTTCTGCGTGTCCTGCCGGTAAAAGAATTCGGCGTCGGCATAGCGGGCGCGGATCACGCCTTCATTGCCCGCCTTGACCACGTCGGGATGGGCCAGGCCGTTGCTGTTGGCAATGGTCACAAAGTAGGGCAGCATGTCGCCCGAGAGGTGAATCACCGGGAAGTAGCGCTGGTGTTTTTTCATGACGGCCACCAGCACCGGCGCCGGCAGTTTGAGGAAGCGCTGCTCAAATTGGCCCAGCACGGCCTGCGGCGCCTCCACCAGATCGGTCACTTCGTCCAGCAGGTCGGGCTCATCCGGGTTGACGCCGTGGACAGCGGCTACAGTATCCGCCACCATTTGGGCGATCATGGCGCGGCGCTCCTCGCGCTTCAGCACCACGCCCTGCGCGGCTACGCTGGCAAAATAGTCATCGCTGTGTGCTACGTCAAAATTGCCAAAGCTGTTGCCGTCCAGCTCAGCAAAACGGGGCTTGCGGCTGCTGCGTCCGCTGGCTACGTCGGCCCAAGTAAAGGGCACCACCTGATCGCCATAGAGCGCCAGCAGCCAGCGCAGCGGTCGCGAATAGGCAATGCCGGAGCTGTTCCAGCGCATGGATTTGCCCCAGCGCAGGCTGTCCAGCAGCGCCACGGCCAGTTGGGGCAGCACGTCGGCGGTGGGTTGGCCCGTCACCTGCTGTATGGCATATACATAGTTGTCTTTCGTCACCAGATCGGCCACATCCACGCCCTGACCACGCGCAAAGCCTTGCGCGGCCTTGGTCGGGTTGCCGTCAGCGTCATAGGCCCGATCCAGCGCCGGGCCGCGTTTTTCCACCACTTCATCCGGCTGCTTAGCGGCCAGCCCGCGCACATAGGCTACCAGGCGACGACAGGTGCCATCCACCTCCAACGCCTCATAGGCCAGCTTGTGATCGGCCAGTAGTTGCGTCAGCTTCTCCTGGATCTGCGCCAGCCCATGCACCACATCGGCGGCGGGCAGCTCTTCTGAGCCGATTTCCAGCAGGAAGGATTGGGGAGCCGTGGGGAGGGAACTGGGGGCTGGGGATGGGGTGGCCGTCGCGCCGTCTCCCGTATCCTGTATTCCGTCTCCCGTATCCTCATTATGCAGCCACGGATATTCACTGCGCTGGCGTTGGTCAATGTAGAGTTCCGAAATGGCGCGGGCCTGGCGGCGCATTTGACCAAACATCTTGGCGCGCTCGGTGACGCCCACGGCGCCGCGTGAGTCCAGCAGGTTAAAGGTGTGGCTCTGGCGCAGCACAAAATCGTGGGCGGGTACGGTCAGCTTGCGATCGATGCAGGATTGGGCCTCGGCGTGATAAATATCAAAGAGCAGCTTGAGCCGCTCCACGTCGGCCACTTCATAATTATAGACGCAATGCTCCACCTCCGGCTCCAAATAGAGTTCACCAAAGGTGTGCCGGCCGTCCACGTCAATGTCCCACACCTGCGTTTTCTCTTGCAGATACATGACAATGCGGTCCAGCCCATAGGTGATCTCTACGCTGACCGGCTCCAGCGGCATGCTGCCCGCCTGCTGGAAATAGGTGAACTGCGTGATCTCCTGACCGTCCAGCCAGACTTCCCAACCCAGCCCCCACGCGCCCAGCGCCGGCGATTCCCAGTTATCTTCCACAAAGCGGATGTCGTGGCGGTTGCGGTTCAGCCCAATGGCCTCCAGACTGCCCAGATACAGCTCTTGCGGATTGCCCGGGTCGGGCTTGAGGATGACCTGATACTGGTTGTGCATCTGCATCCGGTTGGGGTTTTCGCCATAGCGCCCGTCATCGGTGCGATACGATGGCTCCACATAGGCCACATTCCACGGTTCAGGCCCCAGCACGCGCAACACCGTGGCCGGGTTCATGGTGCCGGCGCCCACTTTTTCGCTATAGGGATGCCAGATGGTGCAGCCCTGGTCGGACCAATATTTATGAAGGCGCTGAATCACTTCCTGCATGGTTGGGGGTTGATTTGACACGTTCACAGTTCCTCTTCGCTGGTATTGGAGATTATTCGGCACAAGCAATTTATCTTGTTAATTGACAAGATGACAAGATGACTTCGACAAGCTCAGTCACCTTGTCATCCTGTCATCCTGTCATCTTGTCAGGTTCAAATCGGCCGAAATGGGGTCGGCACAAAGGTGATGATAAAGACCAAAATGACAAAGTAGCCGATAAGACGGCGGCGATTGTCCAGTTCGGTGACGTCGTCCAGGGCGGGCGGGTGAAAGGGGCCAATTACCAAGAGGATCAGCCCCAGCCACACAAACCAGCCTGAAAAGCCGATGCCGCCCAACATGGGAAAGAGCCCCGCCACCGCCAGCCCCCCCATGATCACCATGGTGGCAATGTTGATGTAGCGCGCTTTTTCGCCAAAGAGCGCAAAGACGGTGTGGCCGCCATCCAGTTGACCCACCGGCAGCAGGTTGAGCGCCGTTACCAATAGCCCGATCCAAGCGGCAAAGTTGACCTGGCCCATGACCACATCTTCGCCGGTCAGCAGATTGGGCAGCGGCTGGCCAAAGGTCCATACTTTGGCGAAATAGTAGAGCAGACTGTTGCCCTCCACAAAACCGCCCGCGCCAGGCGGAATAATGTCCACTGGACTCAAGCGCAGACCCACAAAGAGCAGCGGCGCGGCCAGCACCAACCCGGCCAGGGGGCCAGCCACGCCGATATCAAAAAGCTTGCGCCGGTCGGAGATGGGCTCTTTGAGGCGGATAAAGGCGCCCAGCGTGCCAAAGCCAACGGGCAGCGGGATGAAATAGGGCAGCGTCACCGCTACCTTGTGGTAGCGGGCCGCAAAATAGTGGCCAAACTCATGGGCCAGCAGAATGCCCAGCAGCGTCAACGCAAAGGGCCAGCCGTTGAGAAAGCCGCCCGACGTAAATTGATAGAGATAGAGGCGCAGAATATCGGCATCGCTGCGCGCCACAAATTCACGCCCGTTCATCATAATCGGGTCCGGCCCGTTGAGCGAGCCAATCAACAGCGTGCTGCCCACAGTCAGAATGAAGAGCAGCAGATTGATCAGCGGATTTTGCAGGCTTTTGGGCGCCACGCCCTTCATGACCCGCAGCACCACGTGATCGGCGGTGTCGCCGGCCGGGTCGCGGCGCAACATTGGCGTGTAGCCGCGCTGCGTCAACTCGCTGAGCCAGCGCGGAAAAACTTCGGCGCTGGCGCGGCGCAACTGCCCGCGCAGCACCAAAATGCCGGCGCGTTGCGGCTCGCGCGGCGATTCGACAGTGTCGATGTCCAGGTCGTTTTCCACAAGGCGACAGATTTCGCCGGCCAGGCCCTGGGTGCTAACCAATGAGGGATTATTTGGCGTCATATTGCTCATCTGCGAAAGGGGCGATGCCCCTGAATGTTCGGTCATAAACGCCAATTTTACCGCAAAAGTTCGGTATGGTGTTAATTTGAAAGGGGGTGCAGGAATCTTAATCAATCGGTACGATCTGATAGGTCTCTTTCCATTCGATCAGCTCAATGTTGTTGCCCTCGGGGTCGGCAATGAAAAAGCGGTCGGCGCCGGGGATGGGGGTATCTTCGCGCGTGGGCACGCCTTTGGCGCTGAAATAGGCGCGGCCCGCTTGCGCATCATCAATGGCCAGCGCAATGTGACGCGAGCTGACCGCATCGGGCTGGGCGGCGGGCATGAGGTGAATGTGCTGATCGCCAATCTGAAACCAGCGCACCCGTAAACCTGCGGGCGGGAAAGTGGACGGGATGCCAATCTCCTGCAAACCCATGACGTTTTTATAAAAGTCAACCGCTCGCTCCATATCGCTGACCAGAATTGAATGGTGGTGAATTCCCGTTAGGTTCATGTTTATTCCTTTGCTTGTATGTAGCTATGCAGGCGTCCCCTGAGCCTGTCGAAGGGGACGCCTGCATAGCTATGTTTGTGCTAAATACTCAACTTGCCCTTGCGCCACGGATGCGCCGCGCCACTTCTTCATTGATGTCGGCGCCCCAGCCCAGACCGGTGGGCGTCTTCATATGGCCTTCCACAATCACCGGTGACGCTGTTACCAATTCATCCTTCCACGGTACATCCTCCACTTCGCTCTCCATAATGCGCACGTTGGGCAGCACGGCACAGAGGCTAGCGCTGATAAACGACGAAAGATGGCTGTAGTAGTTATGCGGCGACATATTGGCCTGATACACTTCGGCCAGGTCGCCGATCTTTTTGCTCTGCGTAAAGCCATTCCACGGCACGTCGACCATATACACGTCGGCAGCGTGCGATTCAAAATAGGGGATAAATTCACGCATGTAATAGAGGGTCTCACCGGTGCAGATGGGCGTCGCCGTTGCGTCCCGAATCTGGCGAATGGCCTGCGGGTGGTAGGTGTCGATCTCCAGCCAGAGCAGGTTGAACTGCTCCAGCACGCGCGCAATGCGGATGCACGCTTCCGGCTTGAAGTGGAAGTTCAGGTCCAGGTTGATGTCGATGTTGGGGCCGACCGCATCGCGGAACGTGCCCACCAGTTTTTCGATGTGGCCGATCATGGCGTTGGTGGCCACGCCGTCGGTCGTATTCGGCCCTTTGCCAAAGCCCGCAATATAGACATCGCCCGGATCGCCGGGGAAGAGAATGTTGGATTTGAGCGCCGTGTAGCCGCGCTGCACCACCTCTTTGCCCAATGCCGTTACGTCATCCCAGGTGCGCAGGGGCGGCACGCCAAGCTGCTCGCTCATGCGGATGCGCACGTTGCCGCAGTGGGACCAATAGACGCGCGTCGCATCGCGCGTGGGGCCGCCAAAGAGTTCGACCACCGACATGTTGGCCGCCTTGGCCTTGATGTCGAGCATGGCCAGCTCCAATCCCGCCATGGCTTTGGCCGCGATGCCGCCGGGGCTGGAGCGGGAACCGCGCAGCATGTCCCACCAGCGCATTTCATAAGCGCGCGGTTCTTCGCCAATCAGCAGCGGCTCCAGATCGCTGATGGCGCCGGCAATGCCAAAGGGGTTGCGGCCATCGCTGCACTCGCCCCAGCCGGTGATGCCCTCATCGGTCTCCATTTTGACAAATATCCACGGTCGCCAGCCGGCGTCGACAAGTAGTGTTTCGATGTTGGTGATTTTCATAATAGCGCTTTCACCTCTGCCAGCCGCTCAATGCAGGCCAGCGCTTTTTCTTGATCTGACACCAAATTGCGAATAATGATGTCGGTATAACCCATTTCGGCGTATTCCCAAAATGCTGCCGCCACGCTTTCCGCATCGCCCACGACGGTGGCGTCGGGCGCAAAGCCGCGATAGCCCGCCTTGATGATCGCGCCGCCGGTGGCTGCGGCTTCGGCGGCATTTTCGCCCACATAAATATCGCGGCGGATGGCCTTGACGCCGATGGGGCGGTTGTGTTTGGCGCAGGACTCGATGTAGTGGACCAGGCTCTCTTTGGCTTGGGCTTTGGTCAAGCCCGGTGCGGCCAGCCAGCCATCGCCCAAGCGGGCGGCCCGCTCAATGGCCACAGGGGCGCTGGCCGCAATCCACACTTCGACCGGCTCGGGCGGGGTGGGCGCAATGTGCGCGTTCTCGATTTGCCAGCGCCCCTGGTGCGACACGGTTTCGCCGGCCCACAGCCGCCGCATGATCTCCAGGCATTCTTCAAAGCGCGAGGGGCGGTGTTTGGGATTGATGCCAAAGGCGGCAAATTCGCGGTCGCCGTAGCCAATCGAACATTGCATGATAAAGCGCTGTGGCATCATGCAGGCCACGGTGGCGATCTCTTCGGCCAGCAGCACCGGATGGCGAAAGGGCAGCAGATAGAGCGCGCCCGCCGGCGCATCCTCCCGCCATGCGGCCAGGGCGCGGGATAAAATGGGCGTGTTCTGATAATAGGGGCCGGGCGTTACGTGATGGTCGCCCATAAAGAGGCTGTCCAGCCCGGCAGCGGCGGCAGCCTTGGCCTGCTCTAGCATGTAGCGTGCGCCCAGGCGTACATCGGTTACGTTGTAGCTGGAGGCCATTGATATACCAATTTCATGATTTCCTCACAATGGTTTTATTCGACATTATCGGCAAAAATCAACAAATGCTATTGCTTATTGCTATATAGCTGTATTGCTTCCCTTGAGGGCAATACAGCTATACAGCAACTGTTTGTCGCAACCTTTATTTCCGATAAGTTATAGTCGGTGGTGGCAGCGTGCGCCCTGTTGACAGCATGAGCTGAATGAGCACTACATCACGCACAAAAAGCAGCAGCCGTACCTGATAGTAGATCAATTGATAGAGCTTGCCATGTTTCATCGGGTCATAATCGACCAAAATAATGCGCTGCTCCGGCGCCCCCAGCCACATCAGATTGTGGGAGCGCAGCAATTCCGCCGCACAACAAAGCTCCAGAGACGCTGGGGAAACCTATACCACTTGTTGAGCCGCACCCGCTCCTTCTTGTTAGCGCTAGACCGGCCATATAGATCGGGCATCTGTCCCGTTTTGAAGTAGGCCATGAGGGAGCGCCCAATAATGTGCAGAAGCTGGCGCGCGAGGCGGTAGCGCTCATCTTTGGTCAGCTGCTGATAATCAAGATCAAAAAGGGCCTGGGCGTGGCGGAAATAGGGTTGAATCGCAATTGGGTGTACATGACCGACGCTATCGTTGGCGAGAATAAAGTGATTCGGCACCTCATGTGGAGCTAATATCAGCCGCAAACTTGACGGCGGCGGCGCGCATGAGTTGGGCTTCCGCCAATGCATCCGCTAACAACCCCTGGCCAGCGCTTTTGACCTTGACAACATAGCGCCGGTCATCAGTGCAGTAGACCTCGGTTTCATTCCCCCGGCAATGCGTTCCAGGTGCAAATCGGCATCGAGTGGCGCAAAAATGTGATCTTTCACCAACATTAGCATACCTCTCACGCGGGCAAAATGTGAATTCTAGCTTTGGAGATTGAAATCCGATACGTTTTTCTTTACTATTGTGGTAAACTATTGTCTGAGATCCATGTTGTCAGGTATCAATATTAACCCCATAGCGGTTAGAATTAGAGCAACTCATTATGATGCATCCTCGAATTGAGCGCAATCCTGCAATTATGTTTGGCAAGCCCGTGGTTAAGGGACCACGTATTACGGTTGAGCTTATTTTGCGCAAACTGGCCGCGGGTCAGTCATTTGATGATATCCTGGCCGCACATCCCCATTTAACAATCGAAGACTTGTATGCCGCTGCTGGATTTGCGGCTGACTATTTGGCGCAAGAAGAGATCGTTTTTGCGAATGGAGCAACTGCGTGAGATTGCTTGCCGATGAATGCGCTGATACGCAACTCGTTGAATTCTTACGTACACAAGGCCATGACGTTCTCTATGTCATGGAAGTCATGCGTGGCGAAACTGATGGTGCGATTTTGGCCAAAGCATACGCCGAAGAACGCATTATTTTGACCGAAGACAAGGACTTTGGTGAGTTGGTTTTTCGATTACGCAAACCAGCCGTTTGTATCATTTTGCTCCGCTTTAATCCCGGCGAAGAGATTTTAAAAATTCAACGATTCACTCAACTCCTCCGTGAACCCATTGAAATCTTTGCTGGTACATTTATCGTTGTTGATGCCAATAAAACGCGCATTCGCCCCTTGCAATCATAACGTAAGTTCCCCTCCTTGACATCCGCCGCTTCGTTATCGCGTAACCTGCCGTGTTACAAATTCACATATCTCCATCAACGCCTGCGTCGCCTCGGGGAACAGTGGAGACAGGATGGGAAATGCATGTACCATGTTCGACCACTGGGCCAGCGTGACGTCCACTCCCTGCGCTTTGGCCTTTTCCGCCACATTCACACAGTCATCCAAATGAATTTCGTGTGTCCCCACGCAAATATAAAGGGGCGGCAGCCCGGTATAATCGCCAAACTGCGGTGAGAGCAGTGGGTTCGTCGGATCGCTGTCGCCAATGTAGTATTGGGTCCACAAATCCCAGGAACCCATTGGTGCAATATCATTTTGGGCGTTGTAGCGAAACGAATCGGCCAGGCAGCGCAAGTCGGTGACGGGCGAAATGGAAAATGCGGCCTTGGGCAGGCTGATTGACTTTGCTTTGAGCGCCAGCAGCAAGGATAGGGTCAACGTACCGCCGGCCGATTCACCGCCCACGATGATGTCGCTGGCTTCATGTCCTTGCTCCAGCAACCATTGATAGACCATGACGCAATCTTCCAGCGCGGCGGGAAAGGGATGCTCTGGCGCCAGCCGATAATCAAAGAGCAGCGACTTGAGCTGGCTGCCCTGGACAAATTTGGCCACGTGCATGCGGTGGGTTTGACACGAGCCGGAGATGAAGCCACCGCCGTGGATGTACAACAACACTTTGCCTTCCGCCGGCCGCTGCGGGATAATCCACTCCGCGCCGAGGCCGTTGATGGTCAGCTTTGTGGCGCGCACGTCCTTGGGCAGCTTCATTCTGGCGGTTGTTTTATCGACGTCCGCCCGGAATTGGGCCACCGAGAAATTTTCATCCACCACTTCGGGTTTGAGCTTTAGCTTGAGCAAGTGGCGGTTTCTGATGATCCTGATGATGATTTTGCTGCGAATGCTTTGCATGGCTCGCTTCAGCTTTTTCTAATAGTGCTTTTTCCGCGTGTAGCTATTCCGTTTTGATTTGCTCGACAATAGCTTCCAGCACCACCGCTACAGATGATGGCAAGGTGGGAATCGCTTTCTCCAAAATATTTACCGTCGTCGCCTGCCAGGCGTCCTGGTAGCTATTATAGGAAGCTAATCCCAACAGCCACTGGTCGGCTGGCGGCTGCCAAGAAGGCATCAGTTCGCTGCGCAGGCGCGCCTCTTCGGCAATCACCCACTCGCCCAACTCGCCCAGATGCTGCGGTTCAATGTCGGGCAGCGTCGCCGCCAACAGCAGAATGCCCAGCGCAAAGAAGGGCAATTCCTCATCGCCCAGACCGATCGCTAAGACGCATTCGCTCAACAGGCGCAGCGCCGGTCGCTCCAATTTCAGATCCAGCGCCAACACACTGCCAATCAACTGGATGATGCTGTCCTTTTCGGACCCCATCAAGCGCCCGCTGTTTTCCGGTTCGTTGGCAATGAGCAGGAGCGCCGTACAGGCAAACGCCCGCTGCAAATGGCCATCGCGCCCGGCGTCTTTGCCATCCCAGCGTCCGTTTGGCCCGTCCGGCTGGCTCCAGCGCACCAGTTCAAGCACCTCGCGCGGCTCCCACGCAATGGGGACAGGGATTTTGCCGGCATGGATCCCGCGCAGCGCCGCCAGATGCTCGTCCACGTTCATGCCATAATCCGCCTGGGCAATAGAACGCAACAATCCATCGTGTACAAAACGCGCCAACTGTTCAAGCAGCCCCTCGCCGTGGTGGACAAAGCGATCCAACAGCGCGTGTTGCTGCTGACGCAAATGCTCCTCCATTGGGCGCCAATCGGTGATGCGCGCATCACCCGCGGTCGGTTGGCGCACCAATTCACCATATTCCGCTTCGCAGGCGCCAAAGGCCATAAAATTCTGCTGGGCTTGCCGCAGCGAAATCCGGTTCGACGTCATGCGCATAGCCACATCTGAAGCGGGAATATCTTCCCAGAAACAGATGGCGCAGACTTCATAGTTGGCGGGTTGTATCAGCGTGTAATAACCACAGCAAGGACAAGCTACTGACATCTTAT
Organism: Caldilineaceae bacterium; assembly: GCA_041391125.1. Lineage (GTDB taxonomy): Bacteria > Chloroflexota > Anaerolineae > Caldilineales > Caldilineaceae > JACKBC01. The sequence continues at coordinate 7,328 of JAWKON010000070.1, read as the reverse complement.
TTATACTCTATATCTGTAGTTGAACCGTTCACTTCTCAGCGTGATCGACCGCCATTTTCGCCAACGTCTGAAACGCCGTGGGATCAGGACCGTTTCTGAGGTGTTTCAGAATCACTTTGGCGCATTCCTCTGGATGCAACTTAGAGGTGTCGACTTCCAAATCGTATATCCCCGGCTGATGGACCGCCTCTTGCCAGCGCAGAAGCGATTGGGGAACCGGCTTGTCGGCGGCGTTATGGTCCCAATCACTGTTCCAACGGCCCGTCTGCCGCAATCGCTCCATAATCACTTCGACCGGGCAGCGCACGCCCACAAAAAGCACGGGCAGCCCATCCAAACGGCGGGCGCAATCCGGCAGAATGCCCAGCGATTTGGAGTACCAATCATGGTGACCCACATCAACAACGACGTTTAACCCCAAGCGGCTGTGGGCGGCAATGGATTCATACATGGCGGCATACAGTCGCACAATGAGCGGTTCTAGACTGGGGCCTTCGCCGCCGGGGCGCAGCCCAATGCTGGGGCTGTAGCGCTGCGGGTGGATGCGCTCCTTAAAGGCATCCACGCCCAGGTTCAGCCACGGGCCATCGAAGGTTTCTTGAATTACCTTGACAATGCTGGATTTTCCCGAACGCGGGACGCCATTCAAGATCACAACTTGGCCAAGATTCTTTTCCAGTACCATTACACTCCCTTTGCACCGATTCCGCCACATGATGATTGATGAGTTCACTGCTGGCGGGGAAGAATAGCCACAAAAACACAGAGAGCACAAAAATTTGCTTTGAGCGCTTTTGTGGCTTTTGTGTTTTTGTAGCTATTACCCGCTTTTTGCCGTAGATTGATTGATGATCTCCAAACAGCGCCGGATCGATTCTGCCACCGTCGTCGTTTCGTCAACCGCCAGCGCCGCCAGCCCGTAGCGCTTAATTGCATCCCGCATATGCTGGTTATAGAGCAAAGCACGCCCCAGAAACTTGTCAATGATCGCCTGTTCTTGGGCGCTGGCCTCTGCAAAACTGCTGGCGCGCTGGATGCGCTGTTGCAGCAGCGCATCGCTCGGCGCCACCCAGATGGCGGCTACATTCTCCAGTTCGAGCGTCGCCACCGTTTCCGGCCAGATGGCCGACCCCTCCAGCACCAGCGGTTCCGTGGATAAATCGGTCGTATGGGAGGTGATCAGCGCTTTGATCTTGGGCCACATGCTCACATAGTGATTGCGCACGCCATCAAACAATTTCTCAACCGATTGAGAAGAATAGTGCTCGACCAAATGGGGTGGAAAAGGCCCCTCTTTTGTCATCCATGGTCGTCCGGGATAGCGCCCAAGGCCATCGGTTGGCTGGTACGTCCAGCCCAATTTATCGGCCAACGATTGCGCCAGCGTTGACTTTCCCGCATTAGATGGACCGCCAATGACGATGACCCGCAGATTGCACTTCTGTTAAGATACTCATCAAAGACCTTTCTGCAAAAATCGCCGCAAAAACAAAATTTTGTCTGAACTCTTGTGAATTTGTTCTTTGTGGCTCTTCTGCCTTTTTGCGGTGGACTCACAAAATCCCCACACAATTGTGGCCTCACTGCCCCGTCACCACGCTGGCGTTGCGGAATAGATGGCGCAGCTTCTGCACTACGCCCTCGGGCAGCGGCGGTTTGCACAGCGAATCGATATTGGATTGCAGATGCGCCGGGTTGCCCGTGCCGGACAACACCACATGCACGCCCGGCTCGTAGCGGCAGAAGCGATAGGCCGCATCCACAATGCTGGTGGCGTCGGACTCCTTCAGCACAAAGCCCAGCGGATCATCGGCGTCAAACTCGGCGGGATCGACCTGGCCGGCGTCGACCAGTTGCTGCATGGACTCGCGCAGCTTGTCCGGCTGGCTCAGCGCCCGGCGCACGGCAAACATGATCTGCACGGCCACGTTCTGTTTGATCGTGCCGGGGAAGACCTTTGCGCGGGCCGTCTGGTTGAGGATGTTGAAGCCGATCATGGCCACGTCCCACACGTCATCTGGAAATGAATCGACCATCATCTGGTGCTCTTTGTCTTCGTTGAACATCTCCGAAACGCCGATAAAGCGGATTTTGCCTTCGTCGCGCAATTGGGAAAAGGTGGGCAAAATCTCATCGCGCAGCATGGGATAGTCCTGTGGCCTACGCCGTGCAGATTGTATATGTCCACATAATCCATCTGCAAGCGCTGAAGGCTCTCTTCCAACCCCTGCCGCACCAGCGCCGGGCTGATTTCGTTGCGATAGCTCTTTTTGGTGGAAATTACAAAACTGTCGCGATCCACGCCTTTAAGCGCTTCCCCCACCAGCGTCTCGGTGCGATAGGCTTCGGCTGTATCAAAAAAATTGACGCCCGCCTCCAGCGCCGCCCGCACAATGGCAATCGAATTAGCGTCCCCCTTATCCGCACTCTGTCCAATCCGGCTCGGCCCACCGCAGCCCAACCCCATCACACTCACGTTCAAACCGGTCCGACCGAAAGTTACATAATCCACGAAATTTGTTCTCCCTTTTTTAATATTGACAAGATGACCGGATGACAAGGTGATAGCACATAGCGATGTCACCTTGTCATCCGGTCATCTTGTCATCTTGTCATCTTGTCATCGTAATCCCCAACTCCCCACACAGCATCACCAAATAGTCGCGCGATAGCGCCGTCTCCCGATCCAACACGGGTGTCGAATCGGTTCTCATACCGGAGCCGGGAACGTCTTCCAGCTCGATGGAGATCACGCCGTCGTAGCCCACGGCTTGCAGCGCTTGCAGCACGGCGCGCCAGTCGATCTTGCCTTTGCCGGTGCGCCAGTGGGCGTTGCTAGTGCCGTCATTGTCTGAAAAGTGGTTGTGGAAGATGCGCGCGCCCAGCTCATAGATCACCACCTGCGGCATTTCGCCCATGGGAAAAAGATGGCTGGGGTCAAAATTCATGCCCAGCGCCGGCGAACCTACATGGTCGATCAGCCGCGCCATGGAGGCGGCGTTGCGCATCCAGCGATACGGGTGCGATTCCAGCGCAAAGCGCACGTTGTGCTCCTCACACACATCGCAACAGCGGCGCACCACGTCCACAAAGTCCTGCCAGTTGCGGTCCCAATCCAGCGTCGGGTCCAGATCCACGGTCCACTCCTGATGAATGTGCTTCTCCATCATGCGCGGAAACGGAATCTCGAACGGATAGGGCGCCACGCCGTTGACAATATCCGTCCCCAACTCCAGCGCCACTTCCACCAGCCGCTTGAAGTGTTCGACCGCGCCCTCGCGCACCTTGGCATCGGGGTGCGCCATGCCGCGCGGCGTGGACACAAACTCAGACAGCTCCAGCCCCAGGTCGCTCATCAGCGTGCGCAGATGTTTGATGGTGGCGGGCGTGTAATAGCTGTCCAGCGTGTCGCGATCCCACGCAATCAGCTCGACAGCGTTGAGACCCAGCCCGGCAATGCGCTTGAGGCCGTCGTCATAGGGCGGGTTGCGGTGAAAGGGCCAGACCGATGCGCCAAATTTCATGAGGTTTCTCCTTGTGTTGGATGCTCTTTTCAACGAGCAATGTTGAGGGGCAATACCAATGATACCACTGGTTGACATCCATAGGCCACTCTTGTTACTATGCAGGGTGACGCCGCAGGTTAGTGCAAAGCCTTGTCTGTACTGTGATTTTTATGATTTTCTGAGTGCTATGATTCCGTTTCCAAATGTTCGTCGTCATTGCCTTCTCTCGCTCGGCCATCCAAAATCATAGCGCATCACCAAATCATTTCCATCATAGTTTAGCCGGCAACGTCGCTTCCCATTCGCAATGTAAATTCAGGAATAACCCAATCCACAAAGGAAAACCAAATATGAGTATCAAAATGGCGCTGTGCGGCTGCGGCGGTATGGGCCAACGGCACATCAAAGGAATGCAAAAATTACATGCAGCCGGGCGCATGTCATTTGATCTAGTGGCCGTCTGCGATTTGTTTCCAGCCAATGCCGAGCGCGCCGCTGATCTAGCCGCCGATCTGCTGGGCCGCCGCCCCGCCATTTACACCGATCTGCGCACGCTGCGCGATGTGGACGCCGTGATCCTGACCACCTCGCCGGAAACGCATGCCGAGTTGGGCATCGCGGCCATGGAAATGGGCATGCACGTGCTGGTGGAAAAGCCGATGACGCTGACCGTCAGCGAAGGGCGGCAACTTGTGCAGGCGGCGGACGCCCACAATCGCAAGCTGGCCGTGGCTGAAAACTATCGCCGCGACCCCAGCAACCGGCTGGCCAAAGCGCTGATCGACGCCGGCGCCATTGGGCAGCCCTATCTCTCCATCCAGTCCACTTCGGGCGGTGGCGAGCGCGTGGCCATTACGCCCTGGCGGCATCGCCGCGCCAAGGGCGGCATCATTGTGGACATGGGCATTCATTACGCCGACCTGCAGGAGTTTTATTTAGGACAGATTGACCAAGTGGTGGGCATGAACGCGCTCATCGACCGCGAACGCATTGACGCCCAAGGCCAACGCCATCCCTCCGACTCGGAAGACGTGATGGCCGGCGTGGCCCGCTTTCAAAATGGCGCGCTGCTGCACTATCTGATGAATCGGGCTGGGCGCGGCGCTGGTCACTTTGTGCGCACCATCCACGGCACGGGCGGCAGCCTGGCCATTCCGCGCGACCGCACCGGCCAGCCGCCGCAGTTGGTGCGCCGTCACAATTTCAAGGACGAAGAAGTACCCGAGAGCGAACTGCTGGCGCTGGCGCCCGACTTTGCGCTGGATGAGCTGACGGCCACGCTCTTTGGCGGCGCGCGTCTCAGCTCCTACGACATGGAATTTGCCGACATCGACGCCAATCTGCTGGCCATTGAGCAGGCCGATTTTGTGGCGGCCATTATGCAGGATCGGGCACCCGAAGTTACCGGCGAAGTGGGGCTGCGAGCGCTGGCGCTGATTATGGGTTTTCTGGAATCGGAGTTGCTGGGCCGCATTGTCAGCCTGGACGAACTGATGCACTCCGCCGATATGCCCTATGAAGCGCTGGTGGTGCAAGCCGCGGCGGCGCAATCATGAGCGCTGCCAAACCGCACGTCCTCTTTGCTTTTAGCCAGCAAGTGTGGGACGGCTATGCCGACCCGGCTGAAATAAGCGATTGGAGCGCTTTGCAAGCTGGCAGTGGGCGCCATGCGAGGGCGGCGGCCGCAGCACCTTCGCCACGCCGCCGCCGATCGGAAAGCCGCGCCGCCGTTATCGACCAAATCGGCGCTGCCGATGCGCTGGTGGTCTGCCACGGCGCGCCGTATATCGACGGGGCGATTCTCGACGCCACCCCGCCTGCGTTTTCTCGGCGAATTGGAGGGCGACCGCTTTGCTGGACGCATGGATCTGGAAGCGGCCTGGAAACGCCACATCCGCACGGTGGATGTGACCAAAGGTTCTTCTTATCCGGTAGCCGAATGGGCATTGGGGCTTGATCCTGCTCTCCATGCGCAATGCGGGCCTACTTTCGCCGCATCATCGCCGGGGATACCCGCGGGATCGCGACCTGCGGGCGCAAATGCCCGGTCGGCTGCACGGCAAGCGGGTGGGCTTGATCGGCTGCGGCCACATGGGCCGGCTGCTGCTCAAACTGCTGCGCCCGTTTCAAGTGGAGATGTGGGTGCATGACCCCTATCTGCCGCGAAATGGCCGAAGCGCTGGGCTTTCTGCAAACCACGCTGGACAACGTGCTCGCGCAGTGCGACGATGGTGGTCTGCCTGGTCCCGCTAACGCCCGGCACCCAAGGCATGATCGGCGCCCGCAGGCTGAACTTGATACGGCCAGGCGCTGTCTTTATCAACGTGTCGCGCGAAGGGCCGTGGTGGATTCAGCCGCGCTGATTGCCCGCCTGGCGCGCAACGACATCATCGCCGGCCTGGACGTATTCGATCCGGAGCCGATCCCGCCGGACAGTCCCATCCTAAAGCTGCCCAACGTTTTCCTCAGCCCCACGTGAAACGCGCACCGGCGATCCGTATCGACCTTTCATGGCGCTCATGGTGGATGAGCTGGCGCGCTTCTTCCACGGTCACGAGACGCACTTTGACCTGACGCCGCGCTCGCTGGCTAATCGCAGCGGTGCGACGGACATGCGTGAAAAGTAATTGCGAAGAGTGCCTTGGGGAGTTTCTTAAGTTCAAGCATACGTAGTTAGAGGCGTACACTTTGGGGTGCATGGCTGGGAGCCTGGGAGCTATTTGGAGATGCTATAAGGATGGAGGCGCTCGCAACGACCAACTACGGTAAAATTTCGAAATATGGATGATGTTTAGGCCGAATGATTGTGAAGTCTCGGCGATCTAGAGTCAGGATCCGTGTGATGCGCAATCGTTCAGCCAGCGCTACAATGGTCGCGTCAACAAAATCCAAACGGCTGTCAGCGTAAGCCTCCAATATTTCCGTCGTTCGTTCCAAATCGACAACTGTGATCATCTCAATCGTCACGTTGCTTGTTACCAATCTCTTCAGAAACTGGCGCATTGCGGTATGGCCCAGTCGCGACCCAATTAAATAACTTACTTCGGGCAAAACGGTTACAGGCAAGACGAGAGGCTCTGCGATGCTTTTTGCCACCTCAAGAACTCGCGAATGATTGCGATCTTGTGTATTGGACATGGCGAGCAAAAAGCTGGTATCAAGTATGGCGGTCACGCTTGAGCCTCGCGCTCAAAGCTCCAACCACGAATGGGATCAATTTCTTTGGCAAGAATTTCCTCATCCCGTTCCGAAAGATCGGCTTCGGCTATACCAATGCCGGCAATTGAGAGCAGAAATTCAGAGCCGGATGCTAATGGCGCCGGTTTTGGCGATTGTATAGGTGATTCAACTTTGAATTGAAGATAGTTGAGAAAACTTGCTAGTTCAGGTAAAGCTTCCAATGGGAGCTTTCTGACTGCGTCAATCAGTTGACCACGCGAAGGCGTTAATGCGCTCATATTGCATGTACTCCTCATTCTTAAGTCAGTAGGCTATTAGGGTTGTCATTTTTGCCGCCTCAATAGGGTAACAAATTATGGTGAAAATGATTATACCACAGCCAGCCTGTCTGCGCGGTGACAGATGAGTGATTGAAGCACCCTATGTCTGTGAAGAAGGATGTGATGTGGTGGTCTGCCTGGTCCCGCTGACACCCGGCGCCAAAGGGCATGATCGGCGCCCGCGAGCTGAACTTGATTCGCTCGGGCGCTGTCTTTGTCAACGTGTCGCGCGGGGCCGTGGTCAATTCAGCCGCCCTGATTGCCCGCCTGGCGCGCAACGACATCATCGCCGGCCTGGACGTATTCGATCCGGAGCCGATCC
>JAWKON010000069.1:0-46420 GCA_041391125.1 Caldilineaceae bacterium | reverse complement strand
CGCCGATCTGACCACCGAATACAACCCGTATGAGGCGGGCATTGGCTGGGCCGTGCGCCTGCAAAAAGGCGACTTCCTGGGCCGCGACGCATTGGTAGCCGCCAAAGCGGCGGGCGTCAATTGCCAACTCTGCTGCTTGACCTCTGACGATCCGAGCGCAATGGCGCTGGGGAAAGAGCCGGTTTTTGCGGACGGCGCCGGAAACAATTCCGGGCGCGCCATCGGTTATCTGACCAGCGTGGATTTCGGGTACAGCATCGGCAAGTTGGTGGGTTACGCGTATCTGCCCACTGAATATGCACAAAAAGGCGCCCAGGTTGAGGTACAATATTTTGACCGGCGCTTCAAAGCGGTCGTATCGGATGATCCGCAATTTGATGCGGAGATGACGCGGTTAAAGGCGTAGGTCACTCTTGCAGAGTGACATGTTTGGGTGTGCAGGCAGCTGCGGTTGCTACACTTGTCACACAACATGTGTGACCTACGAAAAAGGAGAGAATATGAACAGCTTCCAAGAAATCTTCGGCCCGCCCTCGGCGGGTGCGGCCCACAAAGTGGTCGATTACATGACCGAGTGGGTGCAGAACTATATTCGTCACGCGCCCTTTGCCGTGCTGGCCTCTGCCGATGTAAATGGCAACTGCGACGCTTCGCCCAAGGGGGGCAAACCGGGCTTTATCAAAGTGCTGGACGAGCGCCATTTGCTGATCCCCGATGTGGCGGGCAACCGGCTCTTTCAGTCGTACGACAACATGAGCCAGAACCCGCGCATTGGGCTGCTCTTCATGATCCCTGGTGTGGATTCGACAGCGCGCGTCAATGGGCGCGTCGAGTTGTTCGACAAGGCGGCGGTGGCGGAGAAAAATATGGCGCTGGAGATCTTCAACCCCGATGAAGAGGCCAAGGTAATCCAGGGACTGCTGCTCACGGTGGAGGAATCGTACGGCCACTGTCCACGGGCGTTGAAATTCTCCAATTTGTGGGATGCAGAGACAATTGGTCAAAACAAGGCGGCAAAATTGCCGTAACGAAGTAACCATAAAAATAGCCACAAAAACACAAAAGTCCCAAAAGTCCCGTTCCTTTTTTGTGTCTTCTGTGTTTTTTGTGGCTATTCAGAATTCTTATTGGTTCAGATTGCATGAAAGAATCCAAACGCTACCCCGGCAGCGAGTGGCTGAAAAACCATCCGCGGCTGTTGGAAATGGCCTATGATGGTTCGAAAGTGCTGCTTCAGCAGCTCTATCCATTGCTGAAACGGCTGAATCCGCGCGCCACGGAGCGCTTCATGGTTTGGAGCGAGAAGACGGCCAAGGGCTATGCCTTCAACTGCCAGATGTGCGGCCAATGCATTTTGCACAGCACCGGCATGACCTGCCCCATGAACTGCCCCAAAAATCTGCGCAACGGCCCCTGCGGCGGCGTGCGCGCCAACGGCCATTGCGAAGTGATTCCGGAGATGCCGTGCGTCTGGGTGCAGGCGTTCGAGCGCAGCCAAATGATGGGCGCATACAGCCATGAAATCAAGCTGCTGCAACCGCCGGTTAATCGCCAACTGCAGGACAGCTCCGCCTGGATCAATATGTTCGAAGGCGTGGATCAACGAACGCCGCCGGGGTGGACACCTGTAAACGATTTGACCGATTAAAATATGGTACGCGGATTTACGCGGATAAACGCGGATTTTTCTTGTTTGAATGACCTATTCTGCTCATTAGAGATGCCCAATGTCAGGAGGAAGCCATTAAACTCGATTAAAACAATTACGGAGATTAACATGGCTTTCCTACACAATAAGACAACCAGCAATGTAATCAACGCTTTTTTCACCGTGTATAACGCTTTGGGTTATGGATTTGCAGAAAAGGTTTATCAAAACGCGATGATTTTAGAGCTGAATCGATTGGGTTTGACGGTGGCAAAAGAACATCCGATCAATGTATATTACCACCGTGAAATTGTCGGGACTTTTTTTGCTGACCTGCTTGTTGATAATGTAGTCATCGTTGAACTCAAGGCTGTCAAAGAATTAGCGCCAGAACATTCAGCACAGTTGTTGAATTATTTGAAGGGGTCTATTTTTGAAGTAGGATTGCTGCTCAATTTCGGACCTGAAGCTATATTCCAGCGCAAAGTCTATACAAATGCCAAAAAGGGCAACATGTCCTGGCTGCCGAATTAATTGAGTTAAAAAATCCACGAAAATCTGCGTTCATCCGCGTACAAAATTTCTGTTCGAAAATGGTACGCGGATTTACGCTGATAAACGCAGATTTTTTACTTTGGGCGCAACCTACGCCGTTTGTGAAATACATTGAAAACAGGCAAGAAAAATCCGCCGAAAATCTGCGTTCATCCGCGTACCATAAATAATACTAAATTTAGGAGAATACTGTCTTGAATACCGTTGTAAATCCCCGACCCAAACCGTGCTCCATCGGTCCCGATCAGCCCTTTGTGATCATCGGCGAGCGCATCAACCCCAGGGCGCAAGCGGCTGGAGGCCGAAATGCTGGCTGGTGACCTGAGCCGGGTGGGCGACGCTTTGGCGCAAGTGGCCGCGCCACATTTCGGACATCAACTCGGGCGTGACCAGCATTGAGCCGCACAAGACCGAGCCGGAGCTGATGACGCGCTGCATTGAGCTGGTGCAGACCATAACCGACGCGCCGCTCTGCATTGATTCCAGCGTGGTGCCGGCGCTGATTGCGGGCATTCAGGCCGCCAAGGGCCGCCCATTGTCAACAGCGTGACCGGTGAGGAAGAGCGGCTGGAGAGCGTGCTGCCCGTGGTGGCCGAGTATGATGTGCCGGTTATCGCCATCAGCAACGACGAATCGGGCATTAGTTATGATCCCAAAGTGCGCTTTGCGGTGGCCAAGAAGATTGTCAAGCGGGCCGAAAGCTACGGCATCAAGCCCGAAGATGTGATCATCGACCCGCTGGCCATGCCGGTCGGCGGTGCGTACGGCGGGCATTGACCTCTTCACGATAGTGCGCATGATCAGCGAGGAACTGGGCTGCAACACAGTCTGCGGCGCCTCCAGCATCAGTTTTGGCCTGCCCAACCGCGCCGTCATCAACAGCGCCTTTGTGCCCATGGCCATGGCCGCCGGCATGACCTGCGCCATCACCAATCCGCTGGAAAAAGAGATTCGCCACGCCGTCTACGCCGCCGATGTGCTCATGGGTAACGATCAGGACTGCATGCGCTATCTGACCGCCATGCGCGAAGCTGAAGCAGATGCCAGCGGCGGCGCAGCGGCGGGAGATGATCGGCGGGCGGCGCGGGCGGCGCGGCGGGCTTCACGGCGTGAGCGGCCGACGCGGGGTGAATAGTCCTCCCATCGGCAACCCGCTGCGACGGATTGGCACATCGGTCGAAGATCAGACGGCAACGGGTGAATAGCCGTCCCATCGACAGCCCGCTACGACTGCAACACACGGCGGATAAGGTATCTGAAAATACTGGAAGTTGCGCCGCCGTGCATCGCAGTCTGCGCTACCGGCCGCGCGTCGAATCGGGAAGCTGGAACGTGGGTGGCATAGGATTCAGGCATTATGCAGAGCAATAGCCATTTTGAATTGCCGGACGTGAACCGGCTTTCCCATTTGCCCAAAGAGACGGACGACCCCACGCAGCCCATGCGCGCTAACCGTCGGCTGGAGCGGGTGCTGCGTTCGGGCCGCTTTGCCGTCACCGCCGAGCTAAATGCGCCGGACAGCGCCGACCCGGAGGATGTGTATAAAAACGCGCTGGTGCTTTCGGAAGTGTGCGACGCCATCAACGCCACCGATGGCTCGGGCGCCAACTGCCACATGAGCAGCCTGGCCTGCTGCGCGCTGCTGACCCGCGCCGGCTATGAGCCGGTGCTGCAAATTAGCTGCCGCGACCGCAACCGCATTGCCATGCAGGGCGACATTTTGGGGGCGGCCGCGCTGGGCATCAAAAATGTGATGTGTCTGACCGGCGATGACGTGACCGCCGGCGATCAGCCCGAGGCCAAGCGCGTCTTCGACTTTGACTGTATGCACCTGCTCAACACGGCGCGCATTATGCGCGACCGCGGCGTCTTTCTGAGCGGGCGGGAAATCACGACCAAACCGCGCCTCTTTTTGGGGGCGGCGGCCAATCCATTTGCGCCGCCGTTCGAGTGGCGTCCACAGCGGCTGGCCAAAAAGATTGCAGCGGGCGCCGACTTTATCCAGACCCAATACTGCTTTGACATGCCGCGCTTGCAGCAATATATGCAGCGGGTGCGCGATTTGGGACTCCACGAAAAGGCCTTCATTCTGGTCGGCGTGGGTCCGTTGCGTTCGGAGAAAGTGGCCGAATTTATGCGCACCAAAGTGCCGGGTGTCTGGATCCCCGATGCCGTGGTCGAGCGCTTGGCGCAGACGCCGCCCAAGCAAAAGGCCGAAGTGGGCAAACAGATCTGCATCGAGCTGATCCAGCAGATCCGCGAAATCGAAGGCGTCCACGGCGTCCACATTATGGCCTATCGCCAGGAGAAAACCGTGGCCGAAATTGTGCAGCGGGCGGGTCTGTTGCCCAGAGCGCTGGTACGCAAAGCGGCCAGCGTCGTGTAGGTGTGGCTTGTAGCCCATAGTCATCAAACTAAGCGGTTTTGGTCGCGCAATAGAAGAGCGAACGGCGGTTGGTGAGCCCCGGCAGTTTGGGGGCCGTATCGAAACCAGAGTGAGTGGGTTGACCAATTGGTCTCGATACGTGAAACACCCGCACTACTCGACCGACACTAGCCTACACTCTTAACTTGATGCCTCTGAGAGCTACAAGTCGCAATTAAAGTGAAATCAGCTAGAAAACGGTACTTTGAGCGAATGCCGGTTGAGTAGACTGCGGCAGTTTGCAGTCGTATCGAAACCCAGTGAGCGGCTCCTTGCAGTGCGTTCTAAACTACCAGAATCTCAAAAAAATGATTTCACTTTAGGATATCGTTGTCGAAATCTTTAAAATCTATGTAATCTGTTGATCCCAAACGCATTACCCCGCGGAGACACTCCATGAAAACCCACTTCGAATACATTGTTCTCGGCTGCGGCGGCATTGGCGCACTCTATTGGCTCTCCCGGCGCCGAGGGCCCGGATGTGCTGGGCGTGGGCAGTTCAAGCTCTTTCACGACAACGGCGGCTCACAGGATCGCTCGCGCATTATCCATTACTATTATCCTGAACCGCCGCCCGTCTCGGCGCACGCCTATGACGCTTGGGCCACGGTAGCCGACAAGAATCGGGCGCTTGCCGGTGGTGACCAAAACCGGCGGCATGATCATTGTGTGCAAATGGGTAGCGCACAGCAGGCCGGTAAAGGCGCTACGCCAGATCCTTGAGCGCCATTGATGCCGAACGAAGCGTTACCTTTGAGTGGCTGGGCAACGATGAGTTGGCCTATCGCTACCCGCAGTTTCGTCCGCCGTATGAGGTCAAGTTTGTTATCAGCAGGACACGGGCATTGCCGATCCATCGCGCGGCTTAACATGGCGCATTGGATTGTGCAAGCTGTAGGTAGCCACCATTTTGGAGCAGTGTCCAGTCGAGCAGGTGCAGGCCGATGAAAATGGCGTGACCGTCACCGCGGCATAAGGTGTTTTCCACGGGCGACGGCTGGTTGTGGCCGCCAGGGCGTGATGGAGCAATCAGGCGCTGGCCGGCCTGGGCTTCCCGTACCGCTGACCGTGACGCAGGAGCAGGTGACCTGTTGCCACGCCCCATTTGAAAGAGTTTGCCAAGCGTTTCCGGTCTTTCCGTGGAAGACGGAGACGAACATTTACAGTTTTTCCGATTTATGGCGAAGTCGCCGCAAAGCCGCCATCGACGGTTCAGGTGCGGAGGGTCACGGCGACGACGCGCACCTTTGAGCCCAATCGGGCGCGCGAAGCCCAGTTGGAGACATGGCTGACCAAGCACATCCCCCATTTTGTAGGACCTAAGCTCTACACCAAAACGTGCCTCACCATGCCGCCGGACCGCGACTTTGTGCTCGACAGCCTGCCCGGTCATCCCAATGTGTTCGTCGCCATTGGGGCCGGTCATGCTTATAAATTTGCCAGCTTTCTGGGCCGCACGTTAAGCGAGCTAGCCATTGATGACGAGACGCCGCACGATATTGCACACATGAGTATTCAACGGCCGGCCATTTTGACGCCGGAGACGGCGGTGCTGGAGAAGTATCGATGAGGCTGTTGCGTATTGCGTGTTGCATGAACCGGCATAGAATCTTGTATCGAAACGAGAAACTCAACCGGTTCACGCACTACGAAATACGCATTAAATCTCTCCAACCAGCCAGCTAATATCGAAACGAGGAAACTCAACCGGTACACGCAACACGCAATACTGAAACCAAACAACTATCATTCATCCAATAATGTTCGTAAACCAACCCGACAAAGGAGTCGCAATTGACAGCAAACGTACCGAGCGATATTGATGTGCCCAGGCCGCCGCGCTGCAACCCATTGAGGCCATTGCCGAGAAGATGGGGCTGAGCCGCGGCGATATTAAGCTTTATGGCGACAGCATGGCCAAAATTAAGCTGGAGAGCGTTGAGAAGCTATCGCGCCCCAATCGCCAAATATGTGGTGGTGACGGCCATTACGCCCACGCCGCTGGGCGAGGGCAAATCGACCACCACGGTGGGGCTGGGCCAGGGCATGCCATCACATTGGCAAGACGGCCACCATTGCCATTCGCCAGCCTTCGCAGGAGGCCGACTTTTGGCATCAAAGGCAGCGGCCGGTGGCGGCTACAGCCAGGTCGTGCCCATGGAGCAGTTCAGCCTGCACATGACCGGCGACATCCACGCCGTGACTGCGGCCAGCAGCCTGCTGGCCGCCATGATCGACAGCCACATCTACCAGGGCAACGAGCTGAACGGTGACCCCTATGCCGTACATGGCGGCGGGTTATGGATGTCAGCGACCGTGACATCCGCAGCATAATTTCCGGCCTTCGGACGACGGTCGTCCGCGCCAGGCCGGTTTTGACATTAGCGGCCAGCGAGGTCATGGCCATCCTGGCGCTGACCACCAGCCTGGCCGACATGCGTCAGCGTTTCGACCGCATTGTGATCGGCCAGGCAGCAAGCACGCCGGCGGTCACCGCCGAGGATTTAAAGGCCGCGAAGCATCATGACGGTGCTCATGAAAGAGGCCATCAAGCCCAATCTGTTCCAGACGCTGGAAAATACGCCGGCACTGGTCCACGCCGGTCCCTTTGCCAACATTGCCCACGGTAATAGCTCAATTCTGGCCGACCAGATCGGCATTAAGACGGGCGATTTTCTGATTACCGAGGCCGGTTTTGGCGCCGATATTGGGGCGGAAAAGTTCTTCAATATTAAATGCCGCTACAGCGGATTGCGGCCCGATGCGGCGGTGGTGGTGGCCACCGTGCGCGCGCTTAAGCTGCACACGGGCAAATATCGCGTCGTCCCCGGCAAGCCGTTGCCCGAAGACATGCTCAAAGAGAATCCCGACGATGTGCTGGAAGGCGCCTCCAACTTGCGCAAGCAGGTGGAGAACATGCGCCGCCACGGCGTCAGCCCGGTGATCTGCATCAACCATTTTGCCAGCGATTTCCAGAGCGAAGTGGATGCCATTTTCGCCGTGGCCAAAGAGATGGGCGTGCGCTGCGCCCTGGCCAATCATTGGGCCGAAGGCGGCGCCGGCGCCACCGATCTGGCCAGGGCGGTGGTAGAGGCGGCGGCAGAGCCGACCGATTTCCAATTTTTGTATGAACTGGAGCAGCCGATCAAGAACAAAATTGAGATTCTGGCCAAAGAAATTTACGGCGCCGGCGAGGTGGTCTATGAATCCCAAGCGGATTCACAGATTCGCCAATATGAAAAAGCCGGCTTTGGCAATCTGCCCATCTGTATGGCCAAAACGCACCTGAGCCTCTCCGCCGACCCCAGCTTGAAGGGTGCGCCCAGCGGCTTTACTTTCCCCATTCGCGAAGTGCGGGCCAGCGTGGGCGCCGGCTTCATCTATCCGCTGGCGGGCGAAATGCGCACCATGCCCGGTCTGCCCAGCAGCCCCGCCGCCGAACGGGTGGATATTGACTTAGAAACAGGCCGCGTGGTTGGTCTATTTTGAGAATCTGGTTTACTATATTGGCTTTGTAGTAAGAGTTTGATCAACAGATTACACAGATTTTAAAGATTAAATCTGTGTAATCTGTGCAATCTGTTGATCTATTTTCTTTTCTTTGGCAGGAGCAATAATTATGAGTTATTCGGAACTGAGCCTCGAAGACCTGTATCTGCAAATGCAGGATGATCTGTACGACGGCTTGAAGGAAGAGATCCCGCTGCAGGTGCGCGAGGCGCTGGAGCGCGGGCAGACGCCGCAGGAAATCTTGGACGAAGGCCTGGTGGCGGGCATGGACATTGTGGGCGTCGATTTTCGCGACGGTATTCTGTTTGTGCCGGAGGTGTTGATGGCGGCCAACGCCATGAAGGCGGGCATGGAAATTTTGCGCCCGTTGCTCACCGAGACCGGCGCCCAGCGCATTGGCAAAATGGTGGTCGGCACGGTCAAGGGCGACATCCACGACATTGGCAAAAATCTGGTGGCCATGATGATGGAAGGCGCCGGTTTTGAGGTGATCAACCTGGGCATCAACTGCGATGCCGACAAGTTCATTGCCGCCATCCGCGAGCACGAGCCGGACATTCTGGGCATGAGCGCTGCTCACCACCACCATGCCCTACATGAAAGTGGTGGTGGATACGCTGGGCGAAGAGGGGCTGCGCGACGAGATTTACGTCATGGTGGGCGGAGCGCCGGTGACCGAAAACTTTGCCCGCGACGTGGGCGCCGACGCCTATGGCCGCGACGCCGCCGTGAGCGTTGATATTGCCAAGTCGTTCATGGCGCGTAAAAATAGTCAGGCCGCCAAGCAATTGGCTTAATCCGCACCCAGGCAAGTTGGTGCAGACACCGTTGGCAAAGTTTGCACCAACTTCACTGACCTTTCTTCTTTGTAACTATGCACCTCTCCCTGGCCCTTCCCTCGAGGGGAGGGAAATTATAGCTCTTCCCCCTCGCGGGAGGCCGGGAGGGGGTATAAAACCTAAGTAGGTACTTCCCTCCTTAAAAATTGACAACAAATTGTAACTATTTTTTGTCTTTTCGAGTCAGGACGCCTGCTATAATTAGCTCTGGTTTGTCTTGGCCTTATTCCCTGCACCTATCGATTTATTTGTAGCTTTTCGCAAACATTTGCCCACGAAACAGGTACATGGTTGCTCATCTCGGTCACGAATTCGGTGAATCGTAGATGACCATCGCTCTTTTGTTGCTGCCGGCGCCCAAGTGTATTTGATTTCGCTCCACAAGCAGCATGGGGAATTGGCCTGACCGTGCGGAAGCTGGACAGACTTTTCTATACTTGGCTCTGTCATAGATGAAAATCGATTACCCGACTAAAATCATGCGGAATCCTTTTCATCTATGCCAACCGCGCGTATAGTTGTCCAGCCAGCGCATGTGTACGTGTGGATAGTGCAGGGAGGTCCCCTCATGAAGCAGTCTTATCGGTTATGGCAGATCGACGCGCAATCTAATCGCCATCTCCCCTTTACCAACCCCAAATCATTGCGCATCTGGGCGCGCGCTTGGGCCATTATCTTTATGCTGGGCGGTTTTGTGCTGTTTGCGAATGTGGCCGCGCAGCGTTTGGCGCAGGCGGCCGGCGCCAGTCAGCAAACTCTGAGCAGCGTTGGCCCCTATCGCTACATCCGGTTTGTGGCCGAGTCCGAAGTGGAGGGCAACCCGTGGACGTCGCTGGCCGAATTTTACGTGCTGGATGAAAATGGCGACGAAATTGAGCGTGCAGACTGGCGCATCTACTATGTGGATAGCGAAGAATATTTGCGCGAAGACGGCGCCGCGGAGAATGCCATCGATGGCGACGAATCCACCTATTGGCACACCGAATGGTCGCTGGCGGACCCGGTGCATCCCCATGAAATTGTCTTCGACATGCGGAATAACCATCAGATCAGCGGCTTTCGCTATCTGCCGCGCCAGGATAACGCCAATGGGCGCGTGGCCCAATACAGCCTCTTCGCCACCGAACGTCGGCGCCAGCCCTTCACGCCGATCACCAGCGGTGAACTGGCCAACAGCGCCGATGCACAGACCGTTTATTTTGACCCGACCGCGCCCACGGCCACATCGACACCCACGCCCACCCACACGCCGGTCCCCACGGCGCCGGCCACCTTGACGCCCACCCCAACTGCGTTGCCCACCGATAACCCGACAGAACCCGGCGCCATCCGCGGCGTGGTTTGGTACGATTGGAACCATGACCAGCAGCGGGATGCAACCGAACTGCTGTTGGAAGACTTCCGCGTCACGCTTTTGTGGGCCGGAGCGGATGGCGTGCTGGATACCGCCGACGATGAGGCCAAGGCGGACCGCACCAATAGCCACGGCGAGTATTCAAAATCGAATTTATCACCCGGCCTTTATCGCATTTCCGTCGAGGCGACCGAAAGCGTGCTGGGCTCCAATCAAAATCCGGTAGTCAAAAATGCCGGTACACGCGTACGGGAACAACGGCTTGCCAGCGGTCAACAATTGAATGATTTCGATCTTGGGCTCTATAGCGGCGATGTAGATGGTGACCTTATCGGTGACGGCGTGGAAGGCCAGGGGGATTATGATGGCGATGGCGCGCCCAATTATGCCGACGCCGATGCCGATGGTGATGGACGACTGGATCGCGACGAAGGCACGCGTGATGTCAACAACAATGGCTTGCCCGATTTTCTGGACGCGGCCCCGCCGGACAGCCAGCCGCAGATTCGAATTACCAAGACCGATTTCCTGCTCATCGACGCCGATCTGGATGGCCGGGCTTCGGCCAATGATACGCTGCTCTATCGTATTGATATTGTCAATAACAGCCGGCAAGACTATAAAAACGTGGTGCTGCTCGATACGCCCGATGCCGTAACCAAAGTTGTAGCGGGCACTGTGCAAAGCGACAACGGCCAGATCAGCAGCGGCAATGGCGCCGAAGACCCCTACGTGCAGATTGAGTTGGGCGATTTGAACGCCGGTGAAACTGCCACCATTAGTTTTCAAGCCCAAATTGCGGACGGGATCACATTGCGGCGCGTGCAAAACCAGGCGTACATTCAATTTGACGACCCAACGGGCGCCGCGAGCACCGCGTTAATTCGTTCTGACGACCCGGATGCGCCCGGTGTGGCTGATGCCACCATCACCTTTGTGGGCGCCGACTCGATACAGGTCATCCACATGCCCATAGCCGCGCGCTAAAACTCATGTTGCACTTGTAATATACTCTTCCCTCAGACAGTCTCCTGTACCTTCTCCTTATTCTTTCGGCACTATAAATTCAGCTCGCTAATACATTGCCGAGCTGAATTTATAGTGCCTTTTACACAAAAATCCCGTATCCTTTTCGTTGATAATCCGTCAAGTATATGGCGCGCATTATTTTTCACATTAGCCACAGGCCAAACAAGGCTTGTCACGGAAAGCGGTCTATCTAACGGTTACTATACTAATTCAGCAATTGGTAACGGTATCTATCACAAATGTTTTTGAGTATAAACGCTCGTCATTGCCTCCGCCGCCACACGTAGAATCCACCCCAAAACGTTTGTTGTTCCCAAACTTATAAATAACGCAGCTATTGCAGATTACATAATTAAACCGGAGAAAGAAGTTCGACTTCTGCGTAGAAGTCGAACTTCTGCGATCCCGCATTATTTTTGTAATCTATCTTATTTAATTCTCTAGTTGTTTCTCCAGGAGGTCATAATGTCCTATCAGATACATCGGCTCAAATTGCCGATGCGCGCGTTTATAGCGCTTTTTGTAGTATGTCTGCTCAACATAGTGCTGGCGTGCCGCCAGCCCAGGCCACAACAGATCCTCCTTTTCACGACGCCAGGTACTTTCACTGGACGGTGCCGGCTGGCGTCACCGAGATTACCGTTGAGGCATGGGGCGGCGGTGGAAAAGGTGGTTCAAGAACAACCGGTTCGGGCGGTATGGGCGGTGGCGGCGGCGGTGCATACTCCGCAGTGTCTTATCCGTCACACCTGGCAATAACTACACGGTGGTTGTTGGTGCCGGTGCAAATTCAACCTCCGCGGGCGGCGACTCATATTTTAACAATGTCAGCACGATACTGGCGAAAGGCGGCAATAGCGTCTCCACTGGTTCTAGTACAGGCGCATCTGGCGGCAATGCTGCAAGCGTGTAGGCGATGTTAAATATAGTGGCGGCGACGGAGCAAATGGTTATTATGGGACGGGTACTGACTATGGCGGCGGCGGCGGTTCTTCAGCCGGCTCGGCATCCAACGGCGCTACCGCGACAAATGCAACCGGTGCAAGCGCTTCAGTGAAGGAGGCAATGGAGGGAATGGATTTAGCTCCTCAAGCTCATCGGGTCCGGGCTCTGCTGGAACTGCCCCTGGTGGCGGTGGCGGTGGCGCATTACGATATTCAATGGGCGGTTCACAGTCAGGCGGCAATGGCGCTGCTGGCAAAATTGTCATTACTTACAAAACGACACCCACGCTGTCCGTAACCAATTCGCCGGTCACCTATAACGGGTCGCCGCAGGCGGCTGACGTTACGGCTCCGTGGCAGGGGCGGTCAACAACATCCTGTATGATGGCTCCCCGACCATCCCCACGAATGCGGGTACGTATGCGGTCACGGCAGACTTCACGCCGACCGACACGGCCAACTACAATAGCCTCAGCGCCGCGGCGGCTGGCAACTTCACCATCGATAAGGCCACGCCGACGCTATCGGTGACCAATTCGCCGGTCACCTATAACGGATCGCCACAGGCGGCTGACGTAACCGGCTCGGTGCCGGGGGCGGTCAGCAACATTCTGTATGATGGCTCCCCGACCATCCCCACGAATGCGGGTACGTATGCGGTCACGGCGGACTTCGCGCCGACCGACAGCACCAACTACAACAGCCTCACCGCGGCGGCGGCTGGCAACTTCACCATCGACAAGGCCACGCCGACGCTATCGGTGACCAATTCGCCGGTCACCTATAACGGATCGCCACAGGCGGCTGACGTAACCGGCTCGGTGCCGGGGGCGGTCAGCAACATTCTGTATGATGGCTCCCCGACCATCCCCACGAATGCGGGTACGTATGCGGTCACGGCGGACTTCGCGCCGACCGACAGCACCAACTACAACAGCCTCACCGCCGCGGCGGCTGGCAACTTCACAATCGACAAGGCCACGCCGACGCTGTCGGTGACCAATTCGCCGGTCACCTACAATGGTTCGTCGCAGGCAGCCGCCGTGACCGGCTCGGTGACAGGGGCGGTCAGTGCTATTCTGTACGATGGCTCGGCGACAGAACCCACGGATGCCGGCCCGTATGCGGTCACGGCCGACTTCGCCGACCGATAGCACCAACTACAACAGCTTGAGTGGCGCGGCGGCTGGCGACTTTGTCATTGACAAAGCGGCCACCACCACCACGGTAAGCTGTGGCGCAGGACCGTTCATCTACGACGGGCGGCCATCGAGCCCTGTACGGCGAGCGTGACGGGTCCCAGTCTGAGCATAACCCTTACCGTGGCTTATGCCAATAATATCAATGCCGGAACGGCCACGGCCGACGCCAGCTATGCCGGCGACGCCAACTACCTGCCCAGCAGCGATTCAAAGAACTTCACCATCGACAAGGCCACGCCGACGCTCTTCATCACCAATCCGGCGGTGGTCTATACGGGTGCGCCGCAAACCGCCAACGTGACCGGCACGGTGGCCGGCGCCGTCAGCGCCATTCAGTACGACGGATCCGCGACGGCGCCCACCGACATCGGCGTTTACGCGGTCACGGCAGATTTCACCCCGACCGACAGCGCTAATTACAACAGCTTGAGCGGCGCCGCGGCCGGCAACTTCTCGATCACCGCCGCGCCTACGATCCCCACGCTATCGGTGACCAATTCACCGGTTGTCTATAACGGGTCGCCGCAAGCCGCTATCGTGAATGGCTCAACGCCGGGCACGGTCAGCGCCGTCAAGTATAACGGCTCGCCAACCGTGCCGACGAACGCCGGCACATATGCAGTCACGGCTGACTTTACGCCGGACGATACGGTCAACTACACCAGCTTGACCGGCGCCGCGGCGGGCGACTTTGTGATTCAGAAGGTTACGCCTGTGCTGTCCATCACAAATCCAGCGGTCGTCTTTACAGGCTCGCCGCAAACGGCCAACGTGATTGGTTCGGTGGGGGGTGCGGTCAGCTCCGTCAAATACGATGGTTCGTCAACGGCGCCCACCAATGTCGGCGTCTATGCGGTGACGGCGGACTTCGTCCCGACCGACAGCGTCAACTACAACAGCTTGAGCGGCGCCGCGGCCGGCAATTTCTCAATCACCGCCACGCCGACGACGCCCACGCTGGCGGTGACCAATTCGCCGGTCGTCTATAACGGCTTGCCGCAGGCGGCTACGGTGGTCGGCTCGACGCCGGGTACAGTCAGCGCCATTAAATACAATGGCTCGCCAACGGTTCCAACGAACGCCGGTACATATGCCGTCACGGCCGACTTTACGCCGAACGATACCGTCAACTACTCCAGTTTGACGGGCGCAGCCGCAGGCAACTTCGTCATCAACAAAGCCGCCACCACAACCACCGTGACCTGTAGCGGCGGTCCCTTCCCCGGCACCGGTACGGCGATCCAGCCCTGCACGGCGACCGTGACCGGCTCCGGCCTGAATCAGTCGCTACCGGTGACCTACCTGAACAACGTCAACGCCGGCACGGCCACGGCCAGCGCCAGCTATCCGGGCAGCGCCAACTATTTGCCCAGCAGCGATTCCAAGACCTTCGTTATCGGCAAGGCCACGCCCACGCTGACGGTGACCAATTCACCGGTTACGTTTAGCGGCGCTGCCCAGGCCGCCAGCGTAAGCGGCTCGGCGCCGGGTACGGTCAGCGCCATCAAATATAATGGTTCAGCCACAGTTCCCACTGCCGCCGGCGCCTATGCGGTTACGGCGGACTTTACACCCACCGATACCACCAACTTCAACAGCCTGAGCGCGGCGGCGGCCGGCACGTTTGTCATCAACAAAGCCACCACCACCACGACGGTGACATGTAGCGCCGGTCCGTTCGTTGATACTAATGTGGCCATCCAGCCTTGCGCGGCGCAGGTGACCGGTCCCGCCTTAAATCAAGCGCTGCCGGTGACATACGTGAACAACGTCCACGCCGGTACGGCCACGGCCAGCGCCAGTTATGCCGGGGACGCCAACTATCTGCCCAGCAGTGGTTCGCAGATCTTCGTCATCATTAACGGCGAATCGCAAACGGTTCAGATTTATCTACCGTTAGCAAACCGATAAGGGCCGCACGCCTTGGCGTTTGCCAAGGCGCATGACGGTGATAGTTTGTTAATTACCAATCGGACAACAAAAAACCGAGCCCCTCAAAGAGGCTCGGTTTTTTGTTGTCCGATGATCTAGCCCGCATAAGTTGGCCCATGACCCCATACTCGATGGATCATTTGCAATGATTCTCTCCACTCAGCCGCGCGCTGTGGTTTCCGCGTATTCTTTACATAAAGAAGCCGTATCCTTTTCGTCAACTAATCGTCAAGTAAATTGCACCCAGTATTTTTTGCATCGCGCCTACATCATTTGACGTACGACAAATGTACCAAAATCGCCCCCCCTCTTACTACTTATTTGTTTGGCAGTGCGAGTCTGCAATGGTATTAAGTGGCCGTTAGGTCAGGGCTTCACCCTGGCACACAAGATAATAAGGAGATTGGACCATGCATATGGTGCTGGAAAGGAAGAGCAGCCAATCGCGTTCTACACAACATAGATTCGCGCGGTTAGTTCTATTTGTATTGTCAGCATTTTTGTTAAGTTTGTTTAGCACGGAACAGGCGCTGGCGGCGGTAAACCCAAACCACGATCTACAACCAGCGTGCGGCATTAATGTGGTCTTGGTATTGGATGCATCGGGTTCGATTGACACGACGGAGCAAGGACAAGTACGTACAGCCGCCAGCACCTTTATCGATGCGCTACAGGATACTGGCTCCCAGGTTGCCATTGTTGAATTTGCCACGCTCGGTGACACGCCTATCGCTTATACGGAAGTCACGTCGGCCAACATGGGCATCTTTAATGACTATCTGTCGACATCCACAAGCACGCCTGGCCCGCAGTATCATGATGGACGCAATTCAGTCGATAATGGCAGCACGGCCTATACAAACTGGGACTATGCCTTTCATCTGGTCAATTTGTTGGCTACGCCACCCGATCTGGTCGTCTTTGTCACCGATGGCGATCCGACCGCCCGTGGCGGCTATGGGAGCAATGCGCTGGTAACTTCAAGCACTAGTTCCCAAGTCGCCAACCACCTCAATGCTGCCGAATCCACCGCCAATATTACCAAAAGCAATAGCGGCAACCAGGGCAGTGGCTCACATATATTTGCCGTAGGCGTCGGCAGCGGCGTATCCATATCTAATTTGGAGCGCGTCACCCAACAACCTGCCGATGCGTATGTCAGTTCTCCATCTAATTTTCCGGCCGCCGATTACACCATTGGCAATTTCACCTCTCTGGCTGCCGATCTGGCCAATATCGCCAAAGAGCTTTGCGCCTCTTCGGTGACTATTACAAAGCTGGTCGATCCGATTGGGGATGGCGCGGCCTATACGGCACAAGCGGGCTGGACATTTACGGGCGCTGTGACGGTCAGCAGCGGTAGCTATAACTGGCTCTCGCCATCGACGGCCGTAGGCCAAAACCGCAGTGGCGCTACCGATGCCAATGGCGAGCTCTTCTTCCAGTGGCGTCCGGACAATAGCAATGCTGCCTCAGATATTACAATTACCGAATCGCCTCAGAATAATTTTACCTTTGTTAGCGTCGATTGCACAGTAAACGGACAATCCGTGCCTGTAGCCCAAACAGCAACTTTCACCATTGCAGACATCCCCAGCGATGGCTTTGCCGCCTGCACGGTCCGCAACAAATTCAACGCGACCCCCGAACTGACTCTGTCTAAGCGCGCCACCCCCAGCACCTATGACGCCGTCAACCAGAGCATCACCTACAGCTACATCGTCACCAACACCGGCAACGTGGCGCTGGCCGGTCCGGTCACCGTCAGCGATGACAAAATTGTGAACCCCAATGCGGTCACCTGCCCCGCCGTCAATACGGTCGGCAATAATGACGGCAATTTGGACGCCAATGAAAGCATCACCTGCACCGCTTCATACGCCATCACCCAGGCCGATCTGGATAGCGGCTCGGTGACCAACACCGCCACTGCTGCCGCTGACAACGTGACCTCTAACCAGGCCACGGCGACGGTCACCGCCATCAAAAAGCCCCATTTGAAGCTGGTCAAGACCGGTCTGTTGGATATGACGGTCGTCAATCCCAACGACGAAGCCAACCCCGGTGACCGTATCGACTACACGTTGACCGCCACCAACGACGGCAACGTCACGCTGCACAATGTGGAAATCACCGACACCAAATTGGGAACGCTTATCTGCACGCCCAGCCAACCGGTGGCTGCGCTGGCGCCTATGGCAACCTTGAGCTGCACCGGCAGCTACACGCTGACGCAGGACGATATTGATGCGGGCCAGGTTTTGAATTCAGCCACCGCCATCAGCGACGAAGCGCCCGACGCCACCGATGATGAAACGGTCGCCATTCCGCGCACCAACGAATTGACGCTGACCAAAGCCGGCGTGCTCGATTTGACCACCGTCAGCCCGAGCAACCGCGCCGATGTGGGCGACACCATCCACTACACGCTGATCGTCACCAACACGGGCAACACCACGCTGCACACCGTCCAGATCAGCGACCCCAAGCTGGGTACGCTCACCTGCGCACAGCCCGTTGATCTGGCGCCGGGCGCCGCGCTGAGCTGCACCGGCAGCTACACGCTGACCCAGCCCGATATCGACGCCGGCCAGGTTTTGAATACGGCCAGCGCCGATAGCAATGAAACCAACCCGGTTCCGGCCACGGAAACTGTGCCGGTGCCCAAAGCGCCCAATCTCGCGCTGACCAAAGTGGGCGTGCTCGATATGACCGTCGTCGCCCCCACCGACCGCGCCGACGTGGGCGACCAGATCAATTACACACTGGTGGCCACCAACACCGGCAATATTACGCTGCACAATGTGATCATCACCGACCCCAAGCTGGGAACGCTCACCTGTACACCCATTGCGGGTTCGACATTGGCCGTGGGCGCCGTGATGAAATGCAGCGGCGCGTATACACTAACCCAGGCTGACATCGATGCCGGCCAGGTGGACAACACGGCCACGGCGGACAGCAACGAGTCACAGCCCACCGATGCCTCGGCCGCCGTCCCCGTGCCGCAAATCGACCATTTGGCGCTGACCAAAGCTGGCGTGCTCGATTTGACGGTGGTGGCGCCCAGCGATCGCGCCGATGTGGGCGACAAAATCAACTACACGCTCGTCACCACCAACACCGGCAACACCACGCTGACCGGTGTCACCATCACCGATGCCAAACTGGGCGCGCTTGTCTGCACGCCCACCGCACCCGCCACATTGGCGCCCGGTGCATCTATGACATGCACCGGCAGCTACACGCTGACGCAGGCCGACATCGATGCGGGCAAAGTGGACAACACCGCCAACGCCGACAGCGATCAGACCGCTCCGACGCCGGCCTCAAAGACGGTGCCTATCCCGCCCGCGCCCAATATTGCGCTGACCAAAACGGGTCTCATCGATAGAACCGTCGTGGCGCCCACCAACCGCGCTGACGTGGGCGACAAGATCAACTACACGCTGGTCACCACCAATACCGGCAACGTCACGCTGACCGGCGTGAGCATCAGCGATCCCAAACTGGGCGCGCTCGCCTGCACACCCTCCGCACCGGCCCCATTGGCGCCCGGCGCCGCCATGACATGCACCGGCAGCTATACCATTACCCAGGCCGATCTGAATGCAGGCACTTTTGTCAATACGGCCACGGCTTCCGGCACCGATCCCGCTGGTACCAAGGTCAGCGATGAAGAGACGGTGACCAAATCATTTGGGCAAGTCGTCAGCCTGACGCTCAGCAAAAGCACGGCCACCGTCAACTATGACGCGGTCAACGACGTGATCAACTACACGCTGGTCACCACCAACACCGGCAACACCACGCTGACCAATGTGTCGATCAGCGACCCCAAATTGGCGACGCTCACCTGTACGCCGGCGCAGCCGACCACGCTGGCGCCCGGCGCGTCTATGAGCTGCACCGGCAGCTATAGCATTGTGCAAGGCGATATTGATGCCGGACGCTTTGACAACACCGCCACCGCCATCGGCACGGGTCCGCAAAATCAACCGGCCAGTGCCGAAGCCAGCAAGAGCGTACCCGCCGCGCTGGCGCCGCATCTGGCGCTGACCAAGAGCGACCGAATCGAGCTATGACGCCGTGAATCAGTTGCTGCACTACACGCTGACGGCGCTCAATGACGGCAACGGCACGCTGACCGGCGTCGCCATCAGCGACCCCAAACTGGGGACGCTCACCTGTAATCCGGCGCAACCGGCCACGCTGGCCCCGGTGATACGCTCATCTGTACGGGGACATACGCCATCACCCAGGCCGATCTAAATGTGGGCCACGTGGACAACACGGCCAACGCCGTCGGCGCCGACCCACAAAATGAACCGGTGACCGCCCTGCCCGCCAGCGCCCGCGTACCGGCCAATCAGCAGCCCGAACTGAGCCTGAGCAAGAGCGCCCAGGAGAGCAGCTACAACGCCGTCAACCAGGTGCTGCACTACACGTTGATCGCCACCAACAGCGGCAACGTCACGTTGAGCAACGTGCAGATCAGCGACCCGCAGGTCACCATCACGAACTGCACGCCCGCCCAGCCCGCCACATTGACGCCGGGCCAAAAGCTTACCTGCAGCGCCGCACACACGGTCACGCAGGCCGATCTCGACGCCGGTTCCTTTACCAATACGGCCAGCGCCCAAGGCGTTGACCCCAATCAGCAGCCCGTCAACGGTGGACCGTCCGCGGCCACGGTGCCGGCCGCGCTGGCCCCGGCGCTTTCGCTGACCAAGTCGGTGCAGGAGAGCAGCTACGACAGCCCCGGCGACGTGCTGCACTATACGCTGGTGGCCCGCAACGACGGCAACGTGACGCTCGCCAACGTCACAATTGATGACGCCAAATTGAGCGCTTTGAGCTGCACGCCTGCCCAACCCGCCACGTTGACCCCCGGACAGGCCCTGACCTGCACGGGCGCCTACACGGTCACGCAGGCCGATGTGGATGCGGGCCAGGTGGATAACAGCGCCACCGCGGCCGGTGAAACGCCCGGCGGCGCCCCCATTCTCACCTTGCCGGCCACGGCCAGCGTACCGGCCGCGCAAGCGCCGCATCTGGCTCTGACCAAGCAGGTGCAGGAGATCATTTACAGCCAGGTGGGCGACCTGCTGCACTACACGCTGACCGCCCGCAACGACGGCAACGTGACGCTGGCCAATGTGAGCATCAGCGACCCGCTGCTGGCCAACTTGGCCTGCACGCCCAGTCAGCCGGTGACGTTGGCGCCGGCCGCCACGCTGGTCTGCACGGGGACGCACACCGTCACCCAGGCCGATCTGGACGCCGGTCGCTTCCGCAATGTGGCCACATCGTCAGCCCGCGACCCGCAGGGGGATCCCGTGGCTTCCACACCGGCCAATGCCACCGTGCCGGCCAGCATGGCGCCGGGGCTGTCGCTGCAAAAACGCGTGGCGGAAGCCAATTACAACAAAGTGGGCGACGTGCTGCACTTTACGCTGACCGCCGTCAACACCGGCAACGTCACCTTGTCCAACGTCAGCATCGGCGATCCCAAGCTGGCCAGCCTGTCGTGTAATCCGACACAACCGGCCACGTTGGCCCCCGGCGCCTCTTTGGTCTGCACGGGAACGCATACGGTTACCCAGGCCGATCTGGACGCGGGTTCATTCCAAAACACGGGGAGCGCGCAAGGCCAGGATCCCAATGGCGATCCCGTGGACCCGCCGCAAAGCTCGGTCACCATCGACGCCATTACGCCCAATCTGAGCGTGCAGAAAAGCGCCTTCCTGGCCGAAGACCGCTTCGATCCGGCAGGGATCTCGCGTGGCGATATTTTGCGCTACGTGATTACCATGCGCAACTTGGGGGATGGCCCGGCGCTGGATGTTATCTTGAGCGACCTGCCGGATACGAATACGACGCTGGTGGTGGGCAGCGTTACCACCAGCAAGGGCGCTATCGCCAAAGGCAACGGTGCGGGCGACAGAAGCGTGGAAGTTAATGTGGGCACGGTTCAATCCGGTGAGACGGTGACCATTGCCTTCAGCGTGCAGATCAATCCGGATGCACCTGCCGATCTCCAATCCGTTCTCAACCAGGCCTTTGTGGCGATCAGCAACCCAGTTGGTGAGCAGGGTGGTACAAATGGGACGCCCTCGGACGATCCAGCCGTCGACGGTCCAGCAGACCCAACCGTCACACCCATTGCGGCCGCGCCGACCGCATTGGAAGAAGGGGAAGAGCCGACGCCAATCCTGTTCAATCGCTTCAACTATTTGCCACTGATTCAAACGCAGTAAGAATTTCCCCATGTCCCCGGCGCATTCGTCTACCGAATTTCTCGACAAATGCGCCGGGGACGCTCACTGCATTATTTCTCCTCTCTCTGCTCCTCAACACCTCCAAGAATTGATTTGTTACAATATTGTAAGCTTGCGCAACTTTTTCCTCAGTTTTTCGTCAACCAGCTTGCACCTATTGTTTTTGGCGTCTTGTCTAGGCCATGTGATGGCAGACAACCGCAGCTACCCATTCTATTTCCCCGATAGCACAAGCATATGCTTGCGCGGCCGATCTACGAAGCTGGCTGAAAAAGGGCGGCATAACCCATGACGCATTCCGAGAATGCGTGGGGACGCGCTCGGTTAACCGCACCGATGGTGATGCATTTTTGGCATGCGCACCCCTTTGGGCCATTTCAGACAGTTTTTGAGTTCCCGTGCCGGCATTAAATTGACCAAGCCGGAATCCCTGGCGCAAAGTAAGGAGTTATATAATGTATGTTTCTTGGCGGATGTGTGAGCAGCCTACCTCTGCCCAGCGTAGAATTTTAAGGCTAGCCCTGTTCATGTTATTGGGTCTTTTGCTTTGTCTATCCGGCGCACAGGATGCGCTGGCCATTGATGACCCTGCTGATGTTCTATTTACCCCGGATACCGGGGGCGTTGATGATGAGGCGTCAGGGTCCGATCTAAATCAGTTGGGCTTTGATACCAGCCACCTCAGTGATGCCGATCCATATTATGGAATTGTCATGAGCCTCGACGACACGGCCTATGCCAATGGCGCAACGGCCAATGCTTGCAGCTTTCTAGATGGCGATGATGATGGCAAGGCCGACTTTGCCCTTTGCGCAACCGTTGGCGGGAATCCGGCCGTATTGACAGCGGCCTCCAATGGCGCCTATGTCAAACTTTATGATTGTCGCGACAATAGTTTTGACAGTTGCATTATCAGCGGCGGCGGCGTCTCCCGGGGTCCTATTGCATCGGATACCGATGGCGACGGGCGCCTGGATACGGATGGCGCCGGCAACCCCATTGCGCTGGACACAAACTGTACGGTGGTGGCCAGCAGCAATCCTATGACCGACGATCCGTTCAATGGGGTGGGCGGACACAGTGGAGAGCAAGATCCGGTTAAAGACACGGTGGTGGCTTGTCAATTTTTTGCCGATGAGGCCAAAGAGCTGGACGGCAATTTATTTCCGTCTTTGAATCTCACCAATGCCTGCACCTTTCCCTACAGCCAGGCCGACTCCACCGCGCAGGACTGTGCTGTTGATGCGGGGGCCCGCTTTATCACCCTTGTGAAGAACATTATCGGCGCTCCCTATGATGGCACATTTACTTTCCTGATCGATGGCGCCACCGGCGCCGATACGACCGCGTCGGTGACCACGGTGAATCAAACCGGCGCCACCGGCCCCATTGTGGTTGGCGAAGGAACCACGACCGCCATAACTTACAATATCTCCGAAGATGCCGACCCCGATTGGATTCCGCAAGGCACGCCCAGATGTGTAAATGAAGTAACCGGCGCAAGCCGCGTCGCATCAAACACGCGGATTAAATCGGGCGGACGTTGGACATGCACCTTTACCAATGAGCATGTGTTCGTCCCCATGCCGGCGTTGGCGCTGAGCAAGTCCGCTGCGCCCAGCACGTATAGTTCAATCAATGACACCATCACCTACAGCTACATCGTCACCAACACCGGCAATGTGCCGCTGGCCGGTCCGGTCACGGTGGCCGATGACAAAATCGGGACGCCCAACACCGTCACCTGCGCGGACGTAAGCACCGTTGGCAATGGCGACGGCAATCTGGATGTGGCTGAAAGCCTTACCTGCACAGCTGCGTACGCCATCAGCCAAGCCGATCTGGATAACGGCTCGGTCACCAATACCGCCACCGCCTCGGCGGACGGCACGGCTTCCAATCAGGCCACAGCTACCGTTGCTGCGGTCCAAAATCCGCATTTGGCGCTGGTCAAGAGCGGCGTTCTAGATATAACCACCGCCGCGCCTATCGATACGGCTAACCCCGGCGACCAGATCAATTACACCTTGACGGCTACCAACGACGGCAATATTACGTTGCCCCACGTCGAAATTAGCGACCCCATGCTGGGAACGCTCTCCTGTCCCGCGGGCCAGCCCGCCACGCTGGCGCCCACGGCGTCGCTCAGCTGCACCGGCTCCTATACGCTGCTCCAGGCCGATATTGACGCCGGGCAGGTTCTGAATGCGGCCCAAGCCGTCAGTCCCGAACTAGCCACCGCCACAGCCAATGCAACAGTCGAGATTCCCCGCACCTACACGTTGACGCTGACCAAAGCGGGCGCGCTCAATATGACGACCATTGCGCCCACCAATCGCGCCGATGTGGGTGATCACATTGAATACACGATGATTGTCACCAATACGGGCAACACTACGCTGCACGACATGGCCATCAGCGACCCCATGTTGGGCGCACTTTCCTGCACGCCCGGCCAACCTGTCGATCTGGCGCCGGCGGCCACCCTCACCTGCAGCGGCGGCTACGCCTTGCTTCAAGCCGATATCGACGCCGGTCAGGTGGACAACACGGCCAGCGCCATCAGCACTGATACCGATCCGACCACGGCGGACGCAACCGTGATCGTACCCAAGGCGCCCAATCTATCGTTGTCCAAAGCGGGTGTACTCGATATAACGGGCGGAACGTGGGCGGACCGGGCCGATGTGGGAGACCAAATCCTCTACACCTTGGTCGCCACCAACACCGGCAACATCACCCTGCCCAATGTGACCATCAGCGACCCCAAGCTGTCCGCGCTGACCTGCGTACCGGCAGCGGGCTCCACTTTGGCCGTGGGCGCCAGCATGGAATGCAGCGGCAGCTACACATTGACCCAGGTCGATATTGATGCCGGCCAGGTGGATAACACGGCGACGGCGGAAAGCCCAGCGTCGCCGACCGCAGAGACCTCGGCTGCGGTGTCCGTGCCGCAGATCGACCATTTGGCGCTGTCCAAAGTGGGAGCGCTCGACATGACGGTCACGGCGGATGCGGGCCGCGCTGACGTGGGCGACCAGATCAACTACACGCTGGTCACCACCAACACCGGCAACACCACGTTGAGCAACGTCGTCATCAGCGACGGCAAACTGGGCGCGCTCACCTGTTCGGCGCCAAACCCCGTCACATTGACGCTGGGCCAAGCGCTTGCTTGCAATGGCAGCTATACGCTGACGCAGGCCGATATTGATGCCGGCGCCGTCGAAAACGTGGCTGCCGCCGATAGCGACCAGACCACCGCGCGGCCCATCACAATCACTACGCCCGTTGTGCGTCTGCCGCATGTGACCCTGACCAAAGTCGGCGCCGTGGATCCCGCCATTGTGGCGCCCATCGATCGCGCCGACATTGGCGACCACATCGTATACACCTTGACTGCCGTCAATGACGGCAACGTTACGTTGACCAATATGACCATCGCCGACCCTGTCCTCGGCGCGCTCGCCTGTACGCCGTCAACGCCGGCCGCGCGGGCGCCCGGTGAATCGATCATCTGCACCGGCAGCCATGTCATTACGCAGGCCGATATTGACGCCGATAGTTTCGCCAACACAGCCACCGCTTCCGGCATGGATCCCAGCGCAACAACCGTCAGCGATGAAAAAACCATCAGCGTCTCGCCTGGGCAGGTTGTCAACCTTGCATTGACCAAAACCACCTCTACCATCAACTACGCCGCCGTCAATGAGGTGATCAACTACACATTGGTCACCACCAACACCGGCAACACCACGCTGACCGCCGTCTCCATCAGCGACCCCAAAGTGGATGGGCTGACGTGTATCCCCGGCCAGCCCACCACGCTGCTGCCTGGTCAACGCTTGATCTGCACCGGCAGCCACACCGTGTTGCAAAGCGATCTGGACGCTGGTCAATTTGACAACACGGCCACCGCTGGAGGGACGGGTCCGCAAAATCAGGCCGCCAGCGCCCAGGCCAGCAAAAGCATCCCGGCCGCGCTGAGTCCCCATCTGTCACTGAGCAAAACGGCAACGGAAGCCAGCTACTCCGCTCTAAATCAGGCGCTACACTACACGCTGGTGGCCCTCAACGACGGCAACGGCACCCTGACCGACGTTTCGATCAGCGATCCTAAATTGGGCGCGCTGACGTGCAGTCCGGCGCAACCGGCCACGCTGGCCCCCGCCGAATCGCTCACCTGTACGGGCGCATACGCAGTCGCGCAGGCCGATCTGGATGCGGGCTATGTGGATAATACGGCTGACGCCAGCGGTACGGATTTCCAAACCACGTTGCGCAACGCCCTGCCGGCCAGCGTCCGCGTACCGGCCAATCAGCAGCCGGCGTTGCGCCTCACCAAGCGCGCACAGGAGAGCAGCTATAACGTTGTCGACCAGGTGCTGCACTATACGCTGGTGGTCACCAACAGCGGCAACGTGTCGCTGAACGCCGTGCAGATTAGCGACCCCCAGGCCGCAATCACGAGCTGCGCGCCCAACCAGCCGACCACATTGGCGCCCGGCCAAGCGCTTACGTGCCACAGCGAATATGCGATCACGCAGGCCGATCTCGACGCCGGCTCCTTTACCAATACCGCTTCTGCGCAAGGCGTTGCACCCGACAATCAGCCCGTGACCGGCGGACCTTCCAAGGCCACGGTACCCGCTGCGCTGGCTCCGCTGCTCAGCCTGACCAAGTCGGCGCCCGAAAATAGCTTTGGCAGCCCGGGCGATGGGCTGCACTACACGCTGCTCGCCCGCAACGATGGCAACACGGTGCTCCACAATGTGGCCATTGTCGATGCAAAATTGGGCGCGTTGAGCTGCGCGCCCGCGCAGCCCGCCACCTTGTCGCCCGGCCAAACATTGACCTGCGCCGGTGAATATACGGTTACGCAGGCCGATCTTGATGCCGGCCAGGTGGACAACAGCGCGCAGGCGACGAGCAACACCGCCAAGGGCGTCCCGGTTAACACGCCGCTCGTCACGTTTAGCGTCCCTGCTGCGCAAGCGCCGCATCTGGTCTTTAGCAAACAGGTGCAGGAGGAGATCTACGACAGCCTAGACGATGTGCTGCACTTCACGCTGACCGCGCGCAACGATGGCAACGTCACCCTTTTCAATGCGCAGATCAGCGACCCGCTGTTGGATGCACTCACCTGCACGCCCAGCCAGCCGCTGACCTTGTCGCCCGGCCAAATGTTGACCTGTGTGGGAGCGCACACCATCATTCAGTCCGATCTGGACGCCGGTCGCTTGCGCAATATAGCAACTGTCTCCGGCGCCGATCCCCAGGGGGAGCTGGTTTCATCGGCGCCAGCGGGCGTCACCGTGCCGGCCAATGTTACGCCACAGTTGTCTCTGCAACAGCGCGTGGCGGAAGCCAATTTTCAGCAGGTGGGCGATGTGCTGCACTTTACGCTGCCCGCCGTTAACACCGGCAACGTCACCCTGTCCAACGTCAGCATCAGCGCGTCTGACCTGGATGGCTCTGTGGCGCGCAGCCTGGCTAACCTGACGTGCAATCCGGCGCAACCGGCCACGCTGGCCCCCGGCGCGGCGCTGGTCTGCACCGGTCAGCATGTGATCACGCAGGCCGATCTGGACGCCGGCTCATTCCAAAGCACAGCGACCGCCCAGGCCAGCGCGCCCAATGGCGATCCAATCGATCCACCCATCAGCTCGCTTAGCACGCATGCCGTCAGGCCGAATCTGATTGTGCAGAAAAGCGCCTTCTTGGCCGCAGACAACGTGGAACCCCCAGGTCTATCCCGCGGCGACCTCTTGCGCTATGTGATCTCCATGCGAAATTTGGGAAATGGTCCAGCTTTGGATGTCTTCTTTAGCGACACTCCGGATGGGTTCACTACGCCGGTGGCGGGCAGCGTATCCACCAGCCAGGGGGATATAATCAAAGGCAACATAGCCGGCGATGCCGACGTGCAGGTTGACGTGGGCGACATTCAATCCGGTGAAGTGGTAACCATTACCTTCAACGTGCTGATCAACCTGGAGGCGCCACCCGATCTCCAATCTGTGCGCAACCAGGCCTTTGTGGAGATGAGCAATGCCGTCAACTTAGCCACCAATCAAAATAGCATTCCTTCGGACGACCCCGCCGTGGATGGCCCGGCAGACCCCACCATCACACCGGTGGTGGCGGCGCCGACCGCCTTAGAGGAAGGCGAAGAGCCAGGGCCAATGTTGTTCAATCGCTTCACCTATTTGCCGCTGATTCAGACGCGGTAGGGGGAATTTGTCAGAGAGAACGAGAAGACAAAATTTGTACGCGGATGAACGCTGATTTTCGCAGATTTATAAGCGTCAATATGGCCCAAAATCCGTGCAAATCCGCCAAATCCGTGTACAAAATTCTCTTGTCCGACCGTCTTCTAGACAATACGGAGCTGTTCGAGTCCATGCCATAGCGCCCAGAGGTCAATCACTAGTTGACCTCTGGGCGTGATTTTTTGGTTCGAGGGATCTCGTGGGGACAAGGCGCCGTGTCAACCCACTTCTGCTGGTGGGATAGCCGGGGTACAAGAGCCAAAAAGGCCAATTTTTTATGGCTTCGTGGGCAAAAAGGCTGGGAAGGCACACCATCATATTTAAACGTGGGCCTCACGCACGGACGAAAAGGCGATCAGCAGCAGTTCCCCCACCTGCGATCCACCCAAACGCCGGCGGGCAAACCGATAAGCAAATTGGGCAGCGAACCCGCCACACTCAGCAATCCCATCTGCGTCGGGGTTACGCCCAGCATCAATACGGCCGTCAGCGGCAGCGCCACTTCGGTTACTTTGGAGCCAGCGTTGGAGACGGCCTGAGCGATCCACAAGCGCAGGAATGATTGGTTTTGCCAGAGGGATGTGTTTGCCATAACCAGATTATAGCATAGACAGCGCCTAATTTACTTCGGGAACGCATTGACCAAAGGAGGCTATATTTTTATCTCCATTCATGTGGCCCACAAAGGCCTGATAACCTCGCCAATCGCCGGGTATTTCTTGCGGGGAAATTGTTAGATCAAAGAAACCATCCCCTCGCGACAACCCCGTATAAATACGATTCTGGGCGCCGGAAACCTCATTCCAGATGAGATCGCTCATGCCGTCTCCATTCAGATCGCCCACCAATGTCTGGTAATTTTTCCAACCGGGAATTACGTTGCCCTGCGCATCCAGATATTGCTGCGCGTCCCCAATGCGAAATTCGCTGCCACCCACATAAAAACCTACATAGAAACGGTTTTGGTCGCTGCCGGTATCATTGGCGCGATTCCAAATCAGGTCCGCACGCCTGTCACCATTCACATCTCCGATCAGCGTTTTATAGGTGGCCCAACCTCTGCCATCGGGTTGAAAATAGTTGGATAAGCGAAAAGTGCCATCGCCGGCAGCTAACCCCACATAGATGCGATTGTGCTCACCCGTTGTTTCATTCCAAACCAAATCGGTGCGCCCATCACCATTCACATCCAGCGCGCAAGTTTTAAACCAGTGCCAATCACCCCCTCCATGATCCTGGGGACCTACCAGGTTGAAGGTGCCATCGCCGTTTGAAATGCCGGCATACATGCGATTTTTATCTGCGCCAGTTTTGTTCCAAATCAGATCGGCCTTGCCATCGCCATTGACATCACCTACCAATGTTTTGTAGTCTGCCCAACTGGGATAGGGCATATCTTGGAAGTCTAGCAGGTGAAAATTGTCGTTGCCTTGCGCCAGACCCACGTAAACCCGGTTATGGGCGGCGCTGGTTTCGTTCCAAATTAGATCATCCCGGCCATCGCCATTGACATCGCCGACCAATGTTTTAAATTCCTGCCATTGGGTTCCCCCATGATCTTGATGCATCAACAATTTGAAAGTCCCAGGTTCCGCCGCCAGCCCCACATAAATCCGGTTTATGGCTGGCGACGTTTTATTCCAAATCAGGTCGCTCCGACCATCGCCATCCACATCGCCCACCAGCGTTTTGTAATTTTGCCAATCTTCCTGCAAAAAATAGGGCTCATTCGGTAAAATATCAAATGTTCCCTGGCCCGCGCCCTGCCCAACCTTCACGAAGTTTTGGCCGGATGATTTCAAATTCCAGATCAGATCCGCGTAATGATCCTTATTGACGACGGGCGGCGCAGGCGTGAACGTGGGCGGTGGCGAAGTATGGGTTGGCAACACCACGGGCTGTGCAGGCGATGGCGTCGCCGTGGGCTGCTGAGTTGCGGTTGCGGCGGGCGTGGCCGATGCGGGCGCCACGTCTGGCGTCTCCCCTACCGGTGCGGCGCCTGCATTTGAACCATCAGATCCGCCTCCGGTTTGCACCGTGGGCAGTGGGCCGGGGGATGACGAACTCGGATTCACCAGCCCGCGGTATGCAGCCCATGCCCCCAAGACGCCCAGCACCAACAGCAAAAGCCCTATCGCCGCGCCCCCAAATCGACGCGCAGGCTTTGTGGGCGCCGGTTGTGCAGTGAGCATGGTGGGTGCGTTGGCCGGTTGAACCGGGGACGCCTCTGCCGCCGCTTTGGGTAAAGGCGTGGATACCACCGGAGGCGACGCAACCATCTTCTGCGCATTCTCCTGGCGCACAGCCGCCAACGCGGCCTGATCCACATCAAAGATCCGGCCATCGGGCGCGCGCATATAAAGAACCGGCGTGCCCCACTCCAGGTCGTTTTTCACAAAATTGCTCTTGCGCGCTTCGGTCAGCGCGGCGTCCACCGGATATCCATCGGCCAACGCCGCGTAGAATTCGTGGGCCATGGTGATGGCCGTGTCATCCGTCACTTCGCGCTGCATGGCGATGACGGCCGGAATGCCCTGTTGCAGCAAACTTTGGCCCACGCCAGAGAAGGGATCATCCGCCGACGTACGTCCACCTTCGCAGGCGTTGAGCAGCGCCAGCCGCAGCGACTTTTCATCGTGCATCAACATGCCCAATGTCTGGCCGCTGACCGCCCGGCCGCGCCCCTGGTCGTCTTCCATAAGCAGCACGCCATCATCGGCCACTTCATCAAAACCGCCGTGGCCGATAAAGTGGAAAACGTGGTATTCCTGGCGACGCAGTTGGCGCTGAAGCTGCTCCAATGTAGCCACATCCAGTCGCTCCAGTTTGAGCAGTCCCACACTCTCCAGGTCGGCTACCGCCTCTTGCAGTTTACGCCACTCTTCCTCCACATCCAGTTGTAGAAAGTCGGTGGGGCTAGAGATGACGGTCAGCACTTTGAGCGGCGGCTTGACCAACAACGGCGCTATCCGACCGGACTGGTCCAAATAGCGCACCAGCGGTGTATCGATAGAGAGCGCTAGAAAGCGATTCACATCGGCATCATACAGATATTCCCACGGGATGTCCATCAAATCACGGGCATCGGACAGGCGCAAGCGCAGCCGCAAGCCGGCCTCTTGCAGGGCGGCTTGCGCCAGGCTGCGCTGTAAACAGGCGCCAATTTCACCTGCAAAGACGGTCCTAAACAGGCGCTGCCCAAACAGCTTGGCGTTCTGCATTTCGGGTGAATCAATGCGGCGCACGCGGCGCTGCGCCTGCCCCAGCCGCAGCGTAAAGTTTTCCAGTTCAAGCGCGGTAAAAGGTGCTTTGAAAGTGGTGGTTGCTTCGCCATCCGGGGAATTTAAGACGCGCGCGCGGTATTCGTCTCCGGTCTTTTCGATCATCAAATCAAAATTTGCATAATTTTTGGCAGACATCTGCGACTCCGCGCGGTTGGGCAATACTCAAAAATCGGTATACCTTTACTCAGCCATTTACTTCACAGTACAAGAATATAGACGATTGAAGTATACCATACCTTTCAGAGTAGTATTGACATAAGACACCTATAATGCTTCTCGTTATATACTTGGCTGTGTCATAGATGAAAATCGACTACTCGACTAAAATCAGGCGTAATCTTGTTCATCTATGCCAACCGCGAGTATAACGGTTAATCTTTGTGTAATGACTTGCCGGACCGAATTGTGATAAGCTGGAGCAGATTAAAGCGCGGATTAAGTGTCAGTAGATCGCAACGGCAAGAAATAGAGCTGGTTTCGTCAAACAAGGCCGATGTCTGAATCGCCAACACCGTTGCGGTGTACTGAGTATAACGTGAAAGGAGTCTCTATGCTCAGAAAAATAGTTGACAGCATGTTGACCGCAATATTAGTCACGCCGCTGCTGACCGCTTGCATTATGCAGCCCGGCGCGCTGCCCAAACCGGACGAGCTGCCGGCAGAAGAAGCGGCGCAGGTGGCCGCCGACGCTGCCGCGCAGGGTCTGACCGCAGAACAGTTGCTGATTCTAGACGGCCTGCGCAACAATGGACCGGCGCCCGAGCTGACCAATGAAGTGTGGCTCAACACCGAAGCGTTGGGCGGCGGTCCGCTGCAATTGGCCGATCTGCGCGGCCAGGTGACGATTGTCGAGTTCTGGACCTATGGCTGAATCAACTGCAAACACGTGATTCCCGCGTTGCGGGAATGGCGCCACAAATATGCGGATGAGGGCCTTACCATTATCGGCGTGCATACCCCGAGTTCCAATACGAACACGACCTCAACAACGTGCGCCAGGCGCTGGTCAATCTGGACGTGCCTTATCCGGTGGCCATCGACAACGAATGGACCACCTGGCGCCTACGGCAATCGCTACTGGCCGGCGCTCTATATGATCGACAAGGCTGGCAACATCCGCTTCCTCAAGATTGGCGAAGGCCATATGGAGGAGGCCGAAAGGTGCTGCAAGCGCTGCTGGCCGAACCGATTTGACGCGATACCTCCTCTCGGCCTTCCCATTGCTTCGGCATATTCACGAAAGCGCGGAGGCTGAGCTTGTCGAAGCCGGATCTGATCCGGCTTCGACAAGCTCAGCCTCCGTGTTTTTCACCAAACTGACGCGCTAGCGCGGCGCTATCGGCATATAAAATTCGCTGTTGACCTTCACGCCGATGATGATGCGCTCGGTCGAGCCATCCACCCTGACTATCTCAAGCACATAGGCGTCGCCACGGCGGAGCAAGGCGCCCTCATCCAGCCATTCATACAGCCCGCCGCGGTTTTGGCCAGCCGTGCTGGTGAGAATTAGTTCACCGTTGCGGCGCTCGGCATTCACGCCGTTAGAGCGCCAGAGATTGAAGCCGACCACGTTGGTTGCATCCGCCATCTGCCAGCGCACGAGCACGCCCGCGGGTGTTTGGGTCACGCTGCGTGCGGCGAGCTGAAGGCCGGTGGGGTTGAGAATCTGCACCTCGGCACAATCCTTGTCATCGGCGTCCATGACGACGGCCACATCATCACCCGCGCCATCCTCGCCATCGGGGTCGGCGAAGGCTCCGTCAATCTGGGCAATGTTGGGGGCGTGGCCGCTGCGCATGCAGGGCGACATTGGCGTCAACAGCGTGGAATCGGCCAGGGTGGCAAAGGTGACATCCAGGCTGACGCTCTCGCCGGGACAGAGATCGCCCAGCGCCGTCGTCAGATCGTTCCAGGAGAGCACGCCCGGCTGATCGCTATCCGGCGCCACGCTGGCGCTGACAAAGTCGATGAAGACATTGCTGTAGCGGTCCTCCAGTGGCAACACGGTGAGGGTGACGCCGCCGGTATTGGTAATGCGGATGGTGAAGCTGATGGTATCACTCACAGCAAAGGGATTGTCGCCGTTGAGCGTTTTGCTGACGGCCAGCGCAGGCAGGATGCTAAAGGGGAAGTCGGCGTCGTTGTAGTCAACCTGCGTGCCGATGGGGACTACCCGCGGCTCCAGACCATTGTAGGCGTTGCCGGCATTGTCGCCGGTGTAGACATAGTCGGCCAGCGGCCCGCCCGGCAGGAAGTTGGTAGCGGTAATCACCACCATGTAGATCTTGTTGTCCTGCACCACAAAATCATAGGCGCCGGCGTTGCCATAGGTGGGCGTGTCGTCGCTGTCAATGCTGCCGCTATCGGGACCGGTAATTTGATAGGTGATGAACTGGGTGCTGGTGACGCCGGCGTTGTCGATAATTTCATAAAGCTCGACGCGCACGCCGTCGATGCCCCGTTCGCCCACATCCTTCACGCCATCGCCGTTCACGTCGTACCAGACAAAGTCGCCCAGCGTCGACTTGCTGGGGGCAGGGTCGATGGTGACGCCCACGCAGGCGGCGACGCCATTGGCGGAAGCAAAGTTGACCGTCTGCCCGGCGGTGGAAGCGAGGCAAGAGGCATCATCGGCCAAAGCGGTGGTGGCGGCGGCGGCATCAAAATAGACGATCAGCTCCAGCGTCTCGTTGGGATCGAGCTGATTGTCGGGGTCAAAGTCGATGGCATTGGCCCAATAGATGCTGCCGTCATTGGTGGGTTCGGTGGCCGGTTTTGGCCCGGTGGCGTCGGCCACGGCATTGTAGCTCATATAGGCTGTGTCGCAGGTGTCGGTCAATGGCAGCGATGTCTGGAAAGGTAGCGCACATCTTGCAGCCGCTTGGAGGCATAGCCATGCTGGTGAATCAGTTGGCAGAGCACCATGCGCACATCATGTTCGGCAATCTGCTGCGCGTACAGCTTGCCGCCCGGGCAGTCGGCCAACGCCAGCGATTCCTGGTGGATGCCCAAGCCTTCTTGGGAAACGTCGAGATAATAGGTAGAGCCATTATCATAGCTCACCTGCAACTCGGCGGGAGCGGCTTCTTTCAACACTTTGCGCTCAGCGCCCAAGGGGCTTGTGTAATATATGTTGCGCAGAACAATGCCTTCGTGATAGCGCCATTCCCAGCACAGCCGCCAACTGGCCCCGTTTAGGAATGTATACTGTATGGCGCGATCCGGGGCGCAACCACCGGTCGGCACTCCCCGTGCAGCAGATACAGCGCGCCCGTCCTGTGGCGGCTGTTGCCGCCATTCGGCCCGGCCAGTTGCGTGGCTCGAAGGCCGCAATAAAAATGCCAACAAGACGACCGTAATTCCAATACGCACCAGATTTCGTGATTTTACTTTGGCCCGCTGCCAGATTACTTGCTTATTTAACATTCGCGTCTCCATTGAGTTGCAGTGACTCCGCTAGTAGAGAGCGGCGTAAGTAAGTCTACAGTTAAAAAGTTCGACTTCTCCGAGAAGTCGAACTTCTGGGCGGTCGGGTACCGCGGATGACGCAGAATCATATGTTTTCGTAACTTTCTCAAAGCGCATAAAAAACGGGGCATGGATTGACAAAATAGATTCCTGTTTGGCCGTACCCCGTCCTAATGCTTATCGAGACTGCGGCCTAGCGCGCCGTGAGCGGCAAGAAGATTTCGACGCCCGTCTTCCCACCAATGATAATGCGCTCGGAAGTCCCGTCACGCGTGAAGATCTCCAGCAGATACCTGTCGCCGGGCGCCAACATAGCCCCAGCATCCAGCCACTCGTAGCTGGCGCCGCTGGCTTGACCGGCCAGCAGCGCCACAATCATCTTGGTGTTGCGCTGCTGCGCCTCCACGCCATGGAGCTGCCAGATGTGGAAGCCCACTATTTCACTTTCGTTGGCCGTGGTCCACCGCACCAGCACGCCCTCGGCGGTCTGCTGTGCGCTGTGCGCCGTCAACAGGCTGCCGGTAGAGTTCAAAATCTGGACGCTGGCGCAGTCTGTATCGTCGCTATCCTCAATGACCATTACCGTGCCTGTCGTTGCCCCCATTGAACTTGCCAGGTTTGGGGCATGTCCTTGCGGGTTGCACGATGACGCTGGCAGCAGTGTGGTATCGGTGGCGGTGGTGAAGAAGACATCCACCGTCATCGCTTCGCCTACGCCCAGCCCGTCCGCATCGCCGCTGAGCAGATCAGCCCAAGTGAGAATGCCCGCGGTCGCATGGCTGGGCAGCGGATTGGCGGTCTGGTAGGTCATGAAGACGCTGCTGTAGCGGTCCTCCAGGGGCAGCGTGGTCAGCGTGATGTCGCCCGTGTTGGTGATGCGGATGGTGAACGAGATGGTCTCGCCCACGCGATAGGCGCCGCTGCCGTTGAACTGTTTGTCCACGGTGAGGGCGGGGGGCGAGACGTTGAGAATATCCACTTGTCCGGTAACCGGCTGGGTAAAGCCAAAGTCGAGCCCGTGGTTGTTCTGGCCGGGACCGCCCGTGCTGTAGTAGATGGCAGCCGCGCCGCCGATGAGCGCGGCATCGCTGTCCAGGGTGTCGCTGATGGCGTGGTTGCTTTGCGCGCTGGCGCCGCTCAAAGCGATCTGGTTGGCCGCGGTCAGTTCGTAGCCTGCGGGCACGGCCATGGTCAGCGTATAGGCAGTGTAGGGGGTCAGATTACCGAAGTAGTAGTGGCCGTTGGCGTCGGTGCTGGTGGTTGTGTTCGCGCCATCGGCGCCGACTAGGGTGATGGTCAGGCCATCCAGCCCTGGCTCGCCCGCATCCTGCTCGCCGTCGCCGTCCAGGTCATCCCAGACGCGATTGCCGATTTCGATGGGCGCGGGGTCGAGAAGCAGTTCCACGTCGCCAATGGCGGTTGCTTTGCCAAAAAAGCCGACATTCGTATTGTCGCCCATTGGAATCACTTCGTAGCCATCGGTCCTGGCTCCATTTTGGTTTGATAAGAATAGGACGCCTGCTACATCATAATCGTTAACGGGAT
The DNA here is from genome assembly GCA_041391125.1 of Caldilineaceae bacterium. Lineage (GTDB taxonomy): Bacteria > Chloroflexota > Anaerolineae > Caldilineales > Caldilineaceae > JACKBC01. The sequence goes on along the minus strand of JAWKON010000069.1, from coordinate 10,132 downwards.
CATAGGCACTTGTCACAACCTCCCCGCTCCCAGCCAATATGGCCAAACCGCCCAGGGTGATTTCTTCATGATCATCCGGAGAGCTGTTGAAGAGGTCACCGCTGTAAAACTCACCGCCACCTGGTCCTTCGCTATTGCCCACACCGCTGCCGTTGATGCCACCACATGTGCCGTTGCTTTCTAGATCATATCCGCCAGCGCCATTCAAACAGGCGCGCAGAATATCACCGCTATTGGCAGTTCCAATGAAGCCAGTGGTGGACGTAGGGCGATAGTTGCCAAAACCGATTGGCAGACCCACCCGATCGATGAAGCCAAGAATCATAGCACCATCGTCGTCAAATTCAATGTCTGCCAGAATTGGCGTTGGGCGCGCCACAAATCCGGTGTTGCCTATGTTGAAAGAAGCGTCAGAATAGGTATCGGTCCATGGATACCACTGGTCGGTATTTGCAGGTGCTTTCCCAAAATTCGTTGAGACAAGCGCCCTGCCTTTGTTATAGGTTAATGGAATCGTCAGTTCGGTGCTAAACGCCGTGGGTGCGCTGGGGTCAAACGACAATACATATCCGACCAGATTGGCGCGGGAACCACCTGCCAGTTCCGCCGAACAGACAACTCCGAGATAGCCTTTGTCGTTGGCAAACTTCAACGCCCACGGCCGCAGCACCCCATTGGTGCAGCTTGGCAGACCGCTAAAGCCGCTGATGGGATGGCTTGTAGCGCTTGTCGGCGCCGCGCCCCCGGTCACATCTAGTTCAATCAACGAGCCGGCTACGTTGCTGGTCACTCCATTCAGATTCACAACCCAGAGAGTGTTGCCATCTTCTGTCAGGTCGATATCACCAATTCCCTGCTTGCCGACCGCCCCAAATGCTGTTGCATCTTGCGAGGGTTGGGTAGGGCTGGTTGGCAGTCCACGGGCGGCGTTCGACCCTAATGTGCCAAAGTTGATATTGAACGGAGCGGATTCCAGATTTACAAAGGTCCCGACAACTGGCGTTCCCGATGCATAGTCCACCGCATAGAGGCCGCCCAAGCCCTGGGACCCAAGACCAGAATGACGGCGCACAACCGCGGATGCGTAGAGCTTCTTCGTCATTCGTTGGTACGCCAAACCCCAAGTTGAACCAATTTCGTTGGCTTGGGCAATGGCGCGCGGTGTGGGAGCGTTTCCGCTGTTAGTGTAGGGGAAATCGTAGAGAACACCAGTTGTCTCTGATTGATCCCCACTCAGAAATGCCGGTACAGCCAGCCGTACCCCACTCTGGCTGTAGTCCGCTGGGCGATTGATGGCTAGGTTCACATTGGTGGCGCCTCCACTGCTTGTCACATATTGCACAGAGGAGCCATTGGCTGTATTGTGCGTCGTTGGTTCATAGCCATTTGGCAGATCGCTAAATACGATGCGGTAGGGACCGGTGCTGGTTGGGTTGATGATGTAATCACCGTTGGCATCGGTGACGGCGCTGCCCGCCACGTTGCCAGCGGCGTCATAGGCGGTCACCGCAATATTGGGGACACCAATGTCGGTAATCGTGCCATCGGCTGTGATCAAGCCGTCGCTGTTGAAGTCGCGGAAAGCCGTGCCGGTGATGGACACTGCCGGAAAGGGAGCGAGGGTGCTCACGTTGGTCAACGTCACTACGCCGCTGCTCGGTGAACTTGTCGAACCGGACGCTGGTCGTGGCTGTATAGGTCGTCGTCCAGCCAGTGGGCGTGCTCTCGGTCACCGTGTAGATGCCCTGCGCCAGATTGGTAAAGGTCAACACATCGCCGCCATCGATTTGGGCGGTGGTGTTATAGCCATTGGGACCGGTGATGGCAATGTCAAGGGACCGCTGCCCGTCCCCAAGATGGTCTTGGTGACGGTTAGCAGACCGCTGCCGCTCACGCTGCTGCTTTCGGCAGTATTGGTAAAGGTGCAGACAATGTCCTCGCCGTCGTCCAAGTCAATGGTCACCTGGCGGTTGGCGAGATCGATGACGTTGCCGCCATCGGTGTCACCGGTGCAGGTTAGGCCCGTCAAACTCCAGCCTACCAGCGCATCTTCGCGGAGGGTGTAGCTGCCCGCGCTAAAGGTCATAACGGCGCTGCTGGCTGTACCACCCACCGTGGTCAGATGAACGTCGTCCAGCGTGGCGTTGCTGCTGGTGAAGCCAAAGCTGCCGTCGCCGCCCACTGTGTTTTTGACGATGGTGATCGTGCCTTCAGTGGAAGCGGCGCCAAAGCCAAAGTCGAGGGAGTGGTTGTTCTCGCCGGCGCTGCCGGTGGTAAAGGCAATGGTGGCAAAGCCGGCATGGGTGGTGTCATCGGCGTCGCTGTCGGCCAAGTCCGTGAAGCTGTTATTGTCGGTGATGCCGTTGGCATTCTGCAAGGTGACGCTGTTGACCGGCAGGGCGCCATCGCTGAGGCTGATGCGGACTTCGTAGTTGGTATTGGTCAGCAACGCGCCGCTGGTCATGTTGGTGTCGCTGGCGCCGCCGAAGGAATAGGCGCCGTCGCCTGCCGTCGTGGCTGAGCCGACCTGTGTGCCACCGTTATCCATGTCGTGCAGCGTTACGGTGACGCTCCCAATGGCTGGTTCCCCCGGATCCTGGATGCCGTCGCCATCGGTATCTTGCCAGACCCGGTTGCCGATTTCAAGCGGTTGGCCCTCGCCGGCACACAGCACCTCGATGTCGCCCAAGCCGTTCGCTTTCCCCAAATACCCAATATCGCTGAGGCTATTGAAAAGTTCGAGGGCCGAGAGGCGGTTGCCGCCAGTGTCGGACCAGAGACCGATACCCCCACTGTAGGTCCCAAGTGGATCCATGACGGTGGACACGACCTGATTGTCGGCCGGAAGCCATACCAACCCGCCCTGGAAAGTCTCTTGGTGCAACGTGCTGGTGGCGTTGATATTGTCCTGCTTAAACGTTTCGTTGCTACCGGGATTGCTCTCAATCGTCCAGGTTGAACCGCTGCGGGTGGCCAACTGCAAATCGCCGCCACTAACATAGTCACCAACGTTTGTGCCTGTTGTGTTAACGTTTTCATAGCCCCACTGGTCACCGGAGCGGTCCAGAATACCCAAAAGCATATCGCCATTGCGGTTAAACTCAATTTCCGACAGCAAGGGGGTGGGGCGGGAGAACTCACCGCCGCAGTCACTGGTTCCTCGGCTGGTACCAGTGTCCCACCATGGGTTCCAATGAGTGGGTTCAGTAACCGAGAGGAGACAGCGATTTGTGGCACTGTCGCGGCCATAGCTCAGCGGCCCGCTGTCCATCACCGGCGTGGTATTCCAGCCCGCACCCTTCACGTATTCCACCACGTACATGCGCAAATCGCTGCGCGCACCGCTATTCTCAGCCGTACAGGTCACACCCACATAGACATGGGTTGCCGTCGCCTCGACCGCAAAGGGCCGGGCCACGCCATTGTTACAGGTCACGCTGGGCGACCCACCCAGCCACGGCTCGCTACCGAGTGATGTCAACGCACCGGGCGCGCCATCGCTGTTGATGCCCAGAGCGTGAACGGTACGCGTGTTGAGATTGACAAACCACAGCAGGTTGTCGCTCGGGTCCATATCCAGGCCGCCAAAGCCTGCCTTGCCGATCTTGGCAAATGCGTCCGCATCGCGCGTATCTGTTCCGGGATTGCTCAAGGCATTGGCGCCCGTGCGGTCAACCGTGCCAAAGTTAAGGCTGTATGGTGCGGTCGTCAGGTCAACCCATGCCGCCCCGTTTTTGTAGATGGTGGCCAAGCGCTGTGCCTGCGTGGGCGCCGCCCCCAACCCCGGTCCCAAATCCGAATGGCGCTTGAGGTAGGCGCTGTTGTAGAGGTCGAGGGTTGACCGCTGCACTGCTGCACCCCAAACTGTGCCGACTTGGGCTACGGTGGCGACGGTTGACGCTATCGCATAGGCGCTCCCGTTCCAGGTTAAGCGTTTCAGGGCGGCAGTCGTGGCTGCCGCTGTACTCGTGCGCAGACCATCAAAGAAACAGGGAACCACCAGATCGGGATGACTGGTGGTGCAGGGGCTGAGCAGCGTGGAATCGATCAGCCCCAAATCAGCCGATGCCGTAGGCGCCGTCACAAAGAGCACGGAGGTGTGCGAGTCTGCCCCAACCGGACCTGCATAATAATTTACCGGCAAGGTGGTAAATTCCAGGCGATAGGCTGCGCTGCTGGTCAGACCCGTCAGCGTATAGCTGCCATTCGCGGCGGTCGTTGATTGCGCCACCTGTGCGCCGGCCGCATCATAGGCGGTGACGGTCACGTTGGACGCGCCACCTTCCGAACCGTCCTGCGTACCGTTTGCAATCGTATCGATGAAAACTGTGCCGCTGATGGAAGATGCTTGAGCATGCACTGCGGCAGGGGCTGGCAGCACGGTGTCCACAAGCTCGGTCGCCATTGCCTCCATTGGCGTGGGGACCATGCCGGTCACCATGCTGTTCACCAACGGTGGCGGAATCAGACCGCCCAGCAGCGATGTTAGCAGCAGCGCGGGCATCCACCTTGTAGTGCGGGCTATATATCTAAAAATATCGTTCTTCACACATGGACTCCCTTTAATTTGTGCATCGCAACGGGATTGGCGATAGAGGCATCGGTTTCGCTTAGTGAATCCGGCCCCATCTCTGCGCGTTGCGATCCACTGATAATCAACACCCGTGGCGGGTTCAGATGACAAACCGGCTATGGCGGCGATGTATGGCAGGCGTATCCGGTGAGCGCCATTGGGCGCTTTACGTCATTATACCGAGCCCGTTGTGCTCTCGGTATCACCAAAAGGTACTAGGCTACGAGTGTTGATACAGACACTTTTTGAGGAGTCCAAAATAGCTATATGATGGTCAATTCAGCTTGAACACAGGAGTAGGTATGCGGGCTTTGAAATGATTTCACGGCAATAAATCTCCAGCGTATAGACCGTCAGCACTAAATATTCATCATGCGCCCCCCTGTCGTCTATCAATTGCTGGGCGCATTGTCGCAGAATTTCGCTGGCCGGACTGCTGTCACTTGCCGGCAGCAGTTGAACCAAAGAGACCAGAGATGCCTTGCCCAAATCGAACTGTACGCTAGCGAATTGGTCTATAGCGCTGGTCAAAGTCTGTTGAAACGATTCGCCCTGCAGAAGCCGATTTGTCGAAGCGGACTTGTTTTTTGAGGCACGCCTTATGGTGCGCTTTACCTGTTGCAACGTGGATGCATAAGCCAAGCTCGGGTCGCGTTGGGTTTGTCTCAGCAAATGGACAAAGTGGGCCTCCCTGCCTACGATGCGCGCCAAATCCAGCGCCAGCTCGGCCCGCGCGCGCGGATTAGCCATCTCCTGCAAGCAGTGCAAAATGGCTGGAATGGCCGGTGCATGGGCCAACCCCCCCAGCGCCGCTGCATAGGCCATTTGCAGCCCTTTGTCTGTTTCTTCTAAGAAGCGTTCGAGCAAAAGCGGGGCGGACTCCCGATCCTTGATCTGCCCCAACGCTCGAATGCTGTGGGCCCGAATCGAGCGATACGGTGTATCCAGCGCCTGACGCAGCGAAGGAATGCCGGCCGGGTCGCCAATGCGGCCCAACGCCCACGCCGCAATCACGCTCAGCGCCACTTCGCTGCCGTCTAGCACCTCGGCCAGGGCGACGGTCAGGCGCGGATGCGGGCGCATGCGCGATATAGAGATGATGGCCTCAAAGCGCACGGAAAAGCGCGGGTCGTGCAGCGCCTCCAGCAGTTCATCCACGGTCAGCGCGCTTTGCGCCCAACCCAGCCGCTCGGTATTCAATACGGCGGTCTGCTCGGTGGAGCTAAAGAGGTTATAGCGCAGCAGCGAACTCATGGCGCGGAATGGGTTGCCGCGGAAAAAGATGCCGGCAAACTCAATGACGCCCACCGTGTTGTCGGCGCGTATATTGCGCAAAATCAGCAGCGCTGCCAGCGCCAGGCTCACGTCGAGCAGCAGCAGCGGTGTGTATGGGTCCAGCGGCAGAAAGGGCAAGCCGCCAGATAGATTTTGCGAAAGCTGCAAAACCTGTCCGCCCACCAATTGGCTGATACCCGCCACCAGCCCGATCCAGGCAAAGTGGACCGCCGTGTAGTCGCTGTTGCGTGCGGTCGGCACCACGTTGACAAAAGAGCCGCCCGGCGCCAATGGCCCAGCCAATATCCGTAATGCCCTGTACAAAAGAGATGGCCAGCGCAATATAAAGGCTCACCATCACGTGCCGCGGATCATCCACCAGCAGAGCGGCAGAAAGAGCGCTACAAAGACCGACACCAGCATCACCGGTTTGCTGCCGTAGCGGTCAGCGGCCCAGCCCCACAGATAGCTGGAGGCCAATCCGCCCAGCAGACCACCGGTCTGCACCAGAATGACCTGGCTTTCGTTCAGCCCCACCTGTTCGCGCATGTAGAGCGGCAGAAATGAGGCCAGCGGCAGCGTGGCCAACACAAAGGCGCTGGCGCCCAGCAAATAGCGGCGGAAATTGGCGTCGCGCAGCGTGGTCCACATGGATTCGGTGCGCGTTTGGCGCAGTTGGTCCGCCGAAATAGGCGCGCCGCCTGGAATGTGCGATGATGCCCAAGCCGACACCAAGCCAATCAATACGCCCGCGCCAATGAGCAATTGAAGCCTGAATAGCCGCTGGTAATGCCGATGACGTAGCTGGCGATAGTCACCGCTATAAAACCGCTGGCTGTGGTGGCAATGCTGCTGGCCGCCGAATATTTGCCGCGGATGGCGTTGGGGACAAACTCCTGCACCCATGATAATAGGCCGTCTCTTCAATGGCGCGCACCAATGCAAAGAGGGTGGTCACCCCGGCCACATAATAGAGCGCGCCCGGCGCGCCAAAATTAGCCGCGATCCAGGGCGTGATGATGAGAAAAGCCGCGATGATTTTGCGGGCGGCGTAAAAAAGTGACAAAGGTGCGCTTGTAGCCAAAGTGGGCGGTAAAAGGCCACAAAGAGTGCGATCAACCCGGCAAAGGCGCCGGCGACAGCGAAAGCCGATCTGCCCTTTGTCCAGCCCCAACTGGTTCAAAAAGAGCACAAAGACCGAGCCAAAAAAGGTAAATTGGACAAAAAACGTATTGGTGAGATTGGTGAAAACGCTCCACGGCAGGCCCGCATTTTTTCCGAGGTGGTCGGCGGACGGCGGGCGGGCGGTTCGGAGGCCAGCTCTGTCGGTGGCGTTTCTATTAGCGATGTTGTCATGTACAATGGTCCTGTGTATGTTGTGGCTGATTGGACGCTGTCACTCTGTGCTCAATAGGTAGTTTCCGTTGCGAAAGTCAGCTTGTACCGCCAAGAAGGCGAAGTGAGCACGCGTTGGCAGTGGAAATCCAGCGGAAGTCTTAGCGAATCTTTGCGCCCTTTGCGAGTCAAGGTGTTTTGTAATAGGCGCTAGCACATGTATCGACAAAAAGTTGTCGATGTTGACGCAACAAACTTGATGAGTGTCGCGGCCTCTTTACGCGCCGTCCTGAGCCCCCAGCGAAGGCGCAAATATATAAACTAGTTGTCTCAAAAACACAAGCGGGCGTAATCAAAAAGCGGTTCGAGCATCACTTCGTCTCGAACCGCTTTGGGTTTATGCGCTATTGACTATCGTGGATCAATCGGCTTCCGTCTCATGGTGGTCTTTACGGCATCAGCGGAATGCGGCTCATAAAAGTGGACAGATCCGGTGCTTCCAGCGCCAGGTTGACTAGGGTTTGCAGTTGGTCCAAGGTGCAAGCAGCGAATTGCTCTGTCAGCATGGCGGGCAGATCGCCAAAACGCGCGCGCAACAACTGCTGGAGTATGGCGTTCCGTTCTGTTTTGCGACCTTGTTCGATCCCTTGTTCAATCCCTTGTTCAATTCCTTGTTCAATTCCTTGTTCAATTCCCTCTTGACGGATAGCTGCCCGTTCTTTTTCTAATGCGGTGATTAACATGGTGGTCACCTCCTCTTTGCTCTGATACACTTGCTCAAGGGTGGCAAAATCGTCGCCTTCCACCCGACCATGCACGGCCAACTGTCGAAACCAGTTCACAAAGAGCGACATGGCTTGCCGGTCCTCTTCATTATCGAAGACGGCGGCCAATTCGCCAATCAACAGGTCGATGTCATAGTGCGCTTCGGCCAGAAAGAGCGTCGAGACAATATTGTGCATCTGCTGCAACTGCGCACGTGTAAACCCATTTTCAGCAATCATAAAGTATGCATAATGCAGCGCATAACGACCCAAATCGGGCGTCGCTTCAATCAGTCGCTGATGTTGGTGGCCGCATTCCACGCCCGGTCTCCATTATACAACACAATCGGGAAAATCGGCGGCAGCTTCTTCACCTGTTTGTGGCTGTCGTGATAATCCATGTAGAAGCTGGTCACATAGTTGAGCACGCGCAGCGCCATAAACGGGTCGACCGTCGATTGGAACTCCAGCAAAATGTAGATGTAAAGTTCGCGCCCGTGGAACTGCACTTTGTAAATCAGATCGCTCTCGCTCTCTTGATAGCGCGCCGAAACAAAGCTTTTGTCCACGGTCTCTGCCGTGGCAAAATCGACCTGTTTCACCCACGCCTCTTTGACAAAACTCTCCATGAGCTGCCGAAAGATGGTGCGATTGCTAAATAGTCGCTTGTACCCGCTGTCGTGAATGGTAGCCATTGTTTTTATCTGGTTCGTGCTTTAGATTTGCCCACATAGTGTATCGAATTTGACCTCGTTGTCAACGCAAGAACATATATTCCAAAGCTGAGCCTTTGGCATGAACTAGGAGCCGAATTACCAGCGCGGATCCCCCACCTCGACACGCGCCACATCCGGCGCCTCCAAAATCCCGCCTGCTTCCACAATACGCGCCTGCACCTGCTTGACATCCACCTGGCGCGGCGCGCAATTGCTGCGCACCGCCAACGCGGCCGCGATGCCCGCTGCCTGCCCCATGCCCATGGCCGTGGCGGTGACCCTGCTCGACGCCAGCGCTTCGGAAGTGGCCGAGTGGCAGCGTCCAGCTACCAGCAAATTTTCCAGCGTGTGGGGCAGCAGCGTGCGGTATGGAATGTCATATGGCGGCGTCCACGGGATGTGGTGATAGCCCGCCGCCTGTGGGGGATGGCGATCCAGCCGCCAGGCGCCCAGCACAATCACATCGTCGTGGCGGCGGCCTTCCGCCACGTCATCACCGGTCAGCACATAGTCGCCCACAATGCGGCGCGATTCGCGGGCGCCCGCCGTGGGGCCGCTGGTCATAAAATAGGCATCGGCAAATTCAGACAGTTCGGCCTGCCACAGCTCAAACATAGTCCAGGCATCGCGCCGCCCCTGTATTTCGGCCTGCGTCCAATCGGTTGGATTCGTGCTGTCGCCGGGGAAGCGCGTGGCGTTGAAATAGACATCGCGGCCCGAAAAGGTGGCCGGATAGGGTCCGCCATACAGGCCAATTTCGCCGCGCTGATGGGCCGCCTCTAAAACGGCGGCACAGCGCCGGCGCAACTCAAAACTCGGCTCCAAATAAGCTATCCGAAAATGCAAACTCATGGGCTGGAGCGGCGCGGCCTTTTCATACGGCGCGCCGGCCCAAGCCGCCACATCCCCATCCCCCGTACAGTCGATGACCACCTGGGGCTGGATGGCGGCCAGCCCACTCTTGTTGCTGACGAGCACCGTTTCCACCCACCCGTCGCGCGTCACCACATCGGCCACCTGGGTGTGGTACAGAATGTTGACGCCCGCCTCGCTTAGGATTGCATCCGCCGCCCGCTTGAAGCGTTCGGGGTCGCAGCGCGGGATGATGCGCTCAGGGTGCATCTCGACAAATGAGAGGTCGCCATTGACGTTGTAGCGCAACTGCGGCCCCTGCCCCGGCTGGATGACGTCCATGCGCTCCAGCATCTCAAACACAATGCCGCCCACCACCGGTGCGCCGCTGCGCTCATCCACAAAACCGTCAAAGGCCGAGCCGATAATGGCCGTGAAAAAGCCCCCGGCAAAGCCCATGCGGTCGATGATCATGGTTTGGGCGCCGCCACGCGCCGCCGCTACCGCCGCGCCAATGCCGGCCAATCCGGCGCCGCAGACCAGCACTTCGGGCGTGGCGACAATGGGGATCTGTTTGGAATAGGTATACATGTTGATTTCTCCTTGGTGTGGTCCCT
>JAWKON010000068.1:0-48135 GCA_041391125.1 Caldilineaceae bacterium | reverse complement strand
CATCCCTTCATCTTGTCATCCCTTCATCTTGTCATTCTCACACGACTCAACGTCTCGACTCACCCCCCATGCTGGCTGTGATCCATAGCGGGCATGGCTTCGTCGGAGATGGGCGCCATGAAGGTGACGGAGTCGGCGCCGTCGAATTCGAGCGTCACCGAGATCTCTTTGCCCGCTTCCAACGGCTCTTTAACGCCCATGAGCATGACGTGTTTGCCGCCTTCATCCAGCATGAGATGTTCGCCGGCCGGAATCTCGAAGCCATCGGGCCGCGGCTCCATGCGGGCCACGCCGTTTTCCATGGTCGATTCGTGCATTTCGGCGGTGAGGCCATCCACCGACACGCCGGTCAGACGGACAGGGGCGTCGGTGGTATTGTGCAGCGTAAAATAGAGCGCGGTGTTATCGGTCATGGGCAGCGAGGCGCGCACCCAGGCATCCGTGACGTGGATGGGGCCTTGGTCCACCGTGTCGTGATCCATTTCCATGTCCATGGCCATGTCGCCCGAAGACATCGAATCGGCGCCGCCATCCTGATGAATTTCAACACCGTCACCGGTGACGGTGAGATCGATGTCGTGAGTCTCGGTGGCGCCATCGGCCAGTTTCACCGAAACCGTCATGATCCAGTCGCCATTCATGCTAAACTCAAAGGGCAGATGATAGACGCCGTCGGCCGCGCCATCGGCGTCATCGGTCACGCCTTCAGCCATGACGGGCGCCATGCCGGCGTGATTCATGTTGCCCTCCAGGCTGACGGTGGCGTCCGTAATCGGCGCGCCGCGGGCGTCGGTCACGGCGACGCTGAGCTCTTCGCCGGCCGGGGCGGCCAGCTTGACCTGGGTTTTCATCGTGCTGGCGGCGTTATTTTGCATGCCGCAAGCGGAAATCAATAATATTGAAACAAAGAGCAGCGCGATTCTGGAGACATGCGGGGCTTTAGATAGTGTAAAATTCATGTTGCAGTTACTCCCAAACAGTAAATGAAGTGCGCGCTCCGTAAACAATACGCAACACGCATAGTGGTGTAATTATTTCTCTAGAATGACCGTGTAAATTCTATGCGACGCCGCGTGGCGGGGGCGTCTGCACGCGTTCTTCCGCCGATTGGCCCGCATGGTCGTGCGGGCTTTCGGTGTAAGTCGCCTGTTCGATGGGCAGGGCAAAAAGGTCGCCCAAGGCAATCAGCAGGAGGAGTGACACAGCGGAGGTATCGGGTGTAGCCCGGCCGGCGGGTGCGTGCGAATCATCGTCCCCGCGGTGGGCGGCAATATTGCAATCGGTGCTGGCGTGCAGTGATGCGGGGGGATGCGGCGGGTCCATGAAGACGAGATGAGGCAGCGCATGAGGATGACCGGGGCGGCCAGCGCCCCAACAAATAAAGGGCAAAACAAAGGCATATAAAAAGACAAATGTGAGCAGAGTGCAGCGCGACATTGCGGAAATATTTACCGCATCGGACCAAAGCATCTTTCGCATCTGATTAACAAACGACTTGAGATTTATCGCGCCGTCTCTCCGAACATCCATCTATTTAGTTTACCGCGCATTCTTTTCTAGCCCAAAACCAGGCGCGCCATTGTTTGCACGGTTTGTAGATCAGAAACGGTTAAGTTGAGCGTCGTCACCGGGCTGTTTTGCCACAGCGCCAACCGCTCGCGGATGCGCGCCGCCGGACCGCACAGCGCCACGGCATCCACCAGGCCATCGGGCACGGCGCTGATGGCGGCGGCTTTGTCGCCCGCCAGATAGTGGCGCTGGATCTGGTCGGCGGCGTCGCCAAAGCCGTAGCGCTCGACCAAATCATAGTAGAAATTTTTGCCGCGGGCGCCCATGCCGCCGACGTAGAGCGCCAGAAACGGCTTGAGTTGGTTGCGACAGGCGTCCACATCATCGCCCATCACCACGGACACTGAAGCCGCAATATCGAAGTTTTCCAGGCTTTTGCCCGCTTTGGCCAGGCCGGCTTCCACGGCAGGTTGGAATGTGTGGGCGTAATGTTCAGGTGCAAAGAAGATGGGCAGCCAGCCATCGGCGATTTCAGCGGCCAGCTCGACATTTTTGGGCCCAATGGCGGCCAAATAGATGGGCAGATCGGCGCGCCCGTGCAAAATGCTCTTGAGCGGCTTGCCCAGCCCGGTGGCGTCGGCGCCTTGATAGGGAATCTGATAATGAACGCCACTGTGGGTTAGCGGCGTCTCGCGTTCAAAAATAGTGCGCACGATCTGCACATATTCGCGCGTTTTGGCCAACGGCTTGCCATAAGGCTGGCCGTGCCACCCCTCCACCACCTGCGGACCCGACAACCCTAGCCCCATCAACATGCGCCCGCCCGAAAGCTGGTCCAGCGTGATGGCCGTCATGGCCGTCATGGCAGGCGTGCGCGCCGGCATCTGCATAATGGCCGTACCCAGGCGGATGCGCTGCGTCTGCGCGCCCACCCAAGCCAGCGGCGTCACCGCGTCCGATCCGTACGCCTCGGCGGTCCACACGGCATAATAGCCGAGCCGATCGGCTTCCTGCACCAGTTCCAGCGGCAACTTGATGGTTGCACCGGAGTATCCCAGCATTAGGCCAAGTCTCATATGTACCCTCTAGATTTCCATAAATATCAACGTCCGAACTAATTGTCGACGCTAATTCTACTACAAATCCCTGATATTTTGTAAGCCAAAGCCATGATATACTTACCGTATGAATCAACTCTGGCTTACGCAATTTTTAGTTCCACCAGTAACGAATGATGCACCAAGAAATTTGGTGATCAAACAGTTACATTATGTCTTGCTCTTCGGTGTCTGCGGCACGTTGGTATATGCGGTTGTGCAAAGCCTGCTGAACCGGCTTGATAGCAGCGGCTTTGCCCTCATATTGGCAATCTGTCTATTTGACCTGTTTCTGTTATGGATGTTGCGCTTGGGTCAAGAGCGGGTCGTGGCTATCTGCCTATTGCTAGCAGCATATGTGGGCTTGATGGGGCTGCTCTTTTTTGATGGCGGCCTGCAAAACAGCGCAGTTTTCGCCACACCGCTGCTGCTGATCCTATGCAGCATTTTTTTGGGCAGTGATGAAACGGCTGTGCTCTGTGTATTATTTATAATTGGCTTTGGCGGACTGTTTGGCGCAGAACACTTAAGCCTCATGGCCAACAGACCAGCTCCTCCCACATCGCTCAATGCGCTGACAATCATCATTGTCACTACTTTGTTGATCACGCTTTATATGCGGACAACGCTGCAGCAGATTGCCCAGAGTGTCGTGCGAACGGAAATGCAGGTTCACGATGAGGTGTTAACCAATGAACTTTCGCGTAAAATTCGCGCGGCGTTTGAGCAACGTACGCAAGAGCTGTCGACGCTTAGCCAGCACTTGCAGGTAACGCAACGGCAATTGGTAGAGGCCGAGAAAATGGCGGCGTTAGGCAGCTTGGTCGCTGGCGTGGCGCACGAAATCAACACGCCCATTGGCGTCGGCGTGACTGCCGCCACCACCCTGGCCACCGAAACCGAACAGATGCGCAAACAATATACAAGCGGCGGGCTAAAGCGCTCTGCATTGGAAGAATATCTAGACATGGCGACCCAAAGCAGCCAGATGATTACAACCAATTTGCAGCGCGCCGCCGAGCTTGTGCAGAGCTTTAAGCAGGTAGCCGTGGACCAGACATCGATGGAGCAGCGCGTCTTTTCGGTCAGAAAGTATTTAACCGAAGTAATGCGCAGCCTGGAACCAACGCTTAAACAGCATAATTTGACCATCGACATCATTGGCAACGACGCCATTCGCATCAACAGCTTTCCGGGCGATTTGGCCCAGATCATCACCAATCTGGTTGTAAATTCGTCCCTGCATGGCTACACAGAGGGGGAAGCGGGCCATTTGCAGCTTCGATTTGAAACAGATGAAAAGCGCCTCCGCCTGGAGTACACGGATGACGGTCGCGGGATCTCGGCGGATAATCTGCCGCGCATTTTTGACCCGTTCTTCACCACCGCCCGCCATCGTGGCGGCACCGGGTTGGGATTGCACATTGTGTACAATCTGGTCACCCAGAAAATGCAGGGCACGATCCGCTGCGACAGCAATCCGGGCCAGGGCGTACGGTTTGTGATCAAGTTGCCGCTAACGGTGGGACACGCAGACGTACCGCTGGACACAACCGAATTTGAGGCCATGATCAAAAGCAGTGGCTAAATTTTGTCAAGAATTGGCGGCTGCGTATTCGTCAATCAATCAGCCGGCGCATAGAGTTGAAATCTATACTGCGGTTGAGATGAGAACCGGAGTCTTCAATAGGCTCACCAGGAGTAATAAAACTCCGGTTCTCATTCAGAGCTGAGTATAACCGCACAGATTGCCCAAGAAAGATTAATGCTGATAGGTTAAACAGCCATGATTCCCCAGGATTGTTCAACATGCTAATTTATAGTAATATAGCGTTTGTAATCCCTTATTCTTGCTTCCCTTTTCATCGGTTTCTGTCAAAGCGGCATCGGCCAGCGTCATGCCTTGTGCGTCTATTGTCCGCGCAATCTGCTTTGGCATGCACTCGTCGAACGCAGGATTCACCAACGGAAGCAAGGTTATGAGTGATTTAAACCGGAACAATTTGTTCAACACTTTTAAGACAGACGCTCTGTCGGCGCACGCGCCGGCTGATTCATTGCCGCGTTTTTCTTCGCCAATTTTGGCTCCACAAAACCGCAATAATGGCGAATCAGCGCAAGCTAGGCAGTCTGAGGCTGATGATGAACTCTTTTTAGCCGAAGATACGCCGGATGTAGATGGCGCAGTGGATCAGCTCGAGCCGTGGAAGATCATGCTGGTCGATGACGAAGAAGAGGTGCATCAAGTAACCCAACTCGCACTGCGGCGGATGCGCTTTCAGGAGCGGCGCTTGCGCTTTATTTCGGCCTATTCTGCCGCTGAGGGTATGCGCTTGTTGGAAGAACATTCTGACACGGCGGTCATTTTGCTAGATGTGGTCATGGAGACCAATCATGCCGGCTTGGACTTTGTCCGACATGTGCGCGAAGTCGTTGACAACAAGCAGGTGCGCATTATCTTACGCACGGGACAGCCAGGTCTGGCGCCCGAAGAGTCAGTAATTATCGACTACGACATTAATGATTATAAGACCAAAACTGAGCTGACGCGAACCCGGCTCCTTACCACCATTATAGCAGCTCTGCGCACGTACAATCATGTCACCACCATTGAAGCGAACAAACGTGAATTGGGACAACTCTATCAAGGGCTCCAATCTGCCAATGGTGAGCTAGAAAAGGCGAAGAATGCGGCCGAGCGCGCCAACAAAGCCAAAAGCGCATTTTTAGCCAACATGGGTCACGAACTGCGCACCCCGTTGGCCGTTATCCAGAGTAAATTGGGCGTGTTCAGTCGGGGCATTTATGGCCCGGTTACCGAAAGACAGCTCGAGGCACTTAAGGTTATTAGCGCGAATGGGCGCGTCCTGCTGACCATGATCAACGATCTTTTTGATATGTCGAAGATCGAGGCTGGCGAGTTGGCGCTCAATTGCAACCCTGTGCATCTCCGAGCGCTCTGTCGCAATAGTATAAATGAAGCGATTGCATTAGCAGAAGAACCGAATCGACAGTTTTTGCTGCAAATAGATGATTCTCTCGACGAGTCGCTGTCAATTTGTACGGATGAAGAGCGGCTCCGACAAGTTTTAGTCCATTTGTTACATAATGCGTTGAAATTTGCGCCCGTCGAGGCCCAGGGCGGGCTAAATGTGACCCAAGACGTCAACCGCCAGCAAATCATCTTTACAGTGTGGGATCAGGGCATCGGTATTGCCAAAGAGGATTATGGGCGCATATTTGAGCCCTTTGTGCAACTGGATACCAGCTTAACGCGCAATCACTCGGGCGCGGGGTTGGGTCTGTCTCTGGTCAAGCGGCTGTTGGATATACTGGGTGGAACCATTCAAGTCGAAAGCACAGTGGGCAAAGGCAGCCGTTTTATTGTGACGCTCCCCAACCACACCTCATTGGGAAGCCAGGGCAATAGCGGATGATAAAAGCTCTGACAACATAGGAACAACGCGCCAATGGGGCTCGATTTTGACTGGACCACAAACGACGATGAGCAACAGGGAGCTATTCTCCACCACACTGTCCGCACACACAAGCGCCGTTTGCGTCCATGGCTCATTGGCAGCGCGATCCTTGCCATTCTGGTCCTGTCGGGGTGGACGAGTTATCAGATCTTACAGCGCAAAAATCGAACGGCGTTGCAGCAGGCCGCCCAAGTTTATCAGCAGCTTCAGCAGCAGTCTATCAATTCGCACAACGGTTTGCTGTTTCAATCGGTCAATGCCGGCGCACCGGCCTGGATCTCCGCTCAGCTTCAGCCCCGAAGCTGGCGCCCCTCTCTATTAAATCCACAAATCCTCCATATTGAACCACATATGGACGGGCTGATTGCCACGCTCCAATGGCGCGATGCAGAGGCTTTGTTGCAGCGCGACATCTTCTATATGTGGCGCCAAAACGCCCTCGTGCAGGCGCCCATTCCGGTCGATTATTGGGGTGACATCTTCACCATCCAACAGCCCTGGGGACGGCTGACCGTACGCGAAGCGGACCGCCCTTGGGCCGCTGAAATTGCGCGATTTGTCAATCAAGTAATTGCAAAGGAGTGCAACACCGGTTGTCGTTCACAACGTTTACCCTTTGCGCTGACGGTCCGCAGCAGCTTTTCGGCGACTGCCGCCCCGCGCCAAGTCGTAATTGCTTCGCCGCGCCTGTGGGCAATGGAGGCGGATGGCAATCCGGCGCCGCCATTTTGGCAAGCGCTGCAGCAGGAATTGCACAACCAGCTCGCTCCCGCCCGTATCCGTTTTGCCGCACCAGCCCTGTTGGTAGGCCGATTACAGCGAGTTGCTGACGAGTTTTCAGCAGAACGGCCGACCATTGAGGTCGAAATTGTGGCGCTGGAATCGTTGCCGCTAGCGCCGGACCAACTCCTGGCCAGCATTGATGGGGCCTATATGCTGCCCACCGTGGGCATGATTACATCGGGGCTCATTCATGACCTGACCGACTTTGCCGATTCCGATCCGCAAGTTGAAACGGGGGATTTTGAGCCGCGTATTTGGCAAGCGGCCCAGTGGAAAAAACGGCTGTGGATGCTGCCCCAATCCGCCACCATGCGCATCCTCTTTTATGACCGGGCGATCATTGAGGAGATGGGGCTCCCTGCGCTGCCGGGTGAGGAGTGGCCGCGCTTTGGCCAGATCCTCAACCGCGCGCGCCAGCAGAAAGGGGCCGCACCACACGAGACCACATTGTTCGATATCGATGCCGACCTGTTGGCCGCATATGCCAGCTATCTGCAGTGCCCTGCCCAACCGACAGACAGCCGCAATCAGGCCGAGCAGCAGCAAGCGCAGGCCCATTGTCTGAGCAGCATTGATCTGCCAAATTGGACCGCGGCCCTGGCCTGGTATCGATCCGCCGTGGTGGACGCACAGACGATCATGAATCTGTCCGCCAGCCCGCCTGCCCAACGCGAAAATCTGGGGCTCCAAATCAAGTCACTGCCCTTGCGGACGGTGATTTGGAGCGAGCACCCGGCCAATTATGAACACTATCAACAGTTGCATAAACTGGGCGTGGCGCCCTTGCCCGGCGGCGCCGAGGAAAGCGTCGCGCCTTTGCGACTGCACGGCAGCATCATCAGCCAGCGGGCAAGCAACCCCCAGGCCGTTTGGCAGTGGATCAACTATCTGACCTTTGAGCGACCGCTGGCCCAAACCCGTGATATTCCGGCGCGCCGCTCTGTGGCCACGGCCATTGGCTATTGGGGCAACCTGCCCACCCCTTTGCGCGTGATTATGCACGACGAATTTGCGCGGGCGCGCCCGGTGCTGTTGGAAGAAGAAGAGTATCTGGAATGGCAAAAGCTGGCGCCACTATTCGATGGCTCCGAAACTCCTGGCGAAATGGCGCAACAAATTGTGGAGCCGCCGTGGTTTTCGTTTATAGTCGCGCCCGTGGCAAATGGTCAACGATAATTCACCTCAGCCCACTTGGTCAATATAGACGTAGTAAGCGCCCAGGTTCATCTCGGCGGCCGTCTCAAAACAGGTTTGCAAATGGGTGGGACCGGCCACAAGATCAAGCGTGAATGCGGCGCACTGATCATCGCCCTGCACAACTCGGCGTTGGCTTTGTCCCCGATCTCGATACAGGCTGCGCTAATTGGCAACGCAGCGCCACCGCCATAACCGCTCTCAATAGTCATCTGGCCATACGAAACCAGCTCGCCGGGGATGCCGTCCCCCATGGCGCGATCTTCTTCTTTGGGCCAGCGCCGCAGTTCAAAGCGATAGCGCCCGGCCCGCGCCACCTCCAATTCCCAATAGCCGTTATAAAGCAACCCCGCCCGCACCTGGCACTGATTCCAGACGCAGTCGCAGTTCTCGTTGCGCCAATCGTGAGAGCAGAGCACCACGTGCTGCGCAGCATCAGCGCCAATGGTGATGGGGATTTCGGCATCAAACTGCTGCGAAACTTTGGCCCACCACGCCTCATAGGCCGCACGCAATTCGGCTACCACATCGGGATAATCCGCCGCCACGTCGCGGCGCTGCCCCGGATCGACCGGCATGTCGTATAATTCGCGCCCGTTGACCAGCCGCCAGCGGTTGGTCATGACCGCGCTCTTGCGCCATTTGACCGGCGTGGTGAGCCGCTGCGAATCGGTGACCAGCGCCCGCTCCGGCCATTCACCGGTATCGCTGGCCATAATCAGTGGCGCCAGGCTGACGCCGTCAAAATCGTGCTGCCGCCAATCATCCAGTTGACACAATTCGATGAGCGTGGGCAGAATATCCACATTGGCCGTGATCGCGGCGATGTCGCGGCCCTGGGTCATGCCTGCTGCCGGCCAATGCAGAAAGAAGGGCACGCGATGACCGCCATCATATTCAGAGTTTTTCTGGCCGCGCATGCCGGCGTTAAAGCCGCTGGTCACAAAATGGTCGGCGT
Source organism: Caldilineaceae bacterium (assembly GCA_041391125.1). Classification (GTDB taxonomy): domain Bacteria; phylum Chloroflexota; class Anaerolineae; order Caldilineales; family Caldilineaceae; genus JACKBC01. The sequence goes on along the minus strand of JAWKON010000068.1, from coordinate 39,115 downwards.
CGGTTTCCACGCCGCCGGCTGAACCATTGTCGGTCATGAAGATGAGAATTGTGTTTTCCGCCAGCCCCCATTCAGCCAGCTTTTGGCGCAGAATGCCCACGTTTTCATCAATATTGGTGACCATGCCGTAATATTTGGCGCGCTCGGCGTGGGGCGTCAGCGGCAGATAGGGTCGCTGTAACGCGGGTCCACCAGGTGGGGCAGATGGGCGCATTGGGGGGATATAGCAGAAAAAGGGCGCATGGCGATGGCGCTCGATAAACTTGAGCCCTTCGTTGAACCAGATGTCGGTGCAATATCCCTCGAACGCGCGGTAGCCATCCCCGGTCCAATAGGTGTCGTCAAAATAGTTGTTGCCCCAATAGTCGGCCGTGTTGCCAATACCGCCGCCGGCATGGCAGACCACCTCCTGAAAGCCGCGGTCCTGTGGGCGATAGGGGTAGTTATCGCCCAGATGCCACTTGCCAAAGATGCCGGTGGCATAGCCGGCCCGGCCAAAGAAGTCGGCCATGCTCACCTCATCTTTACGCAGCAGCGAGCGCCCACCAATGGTGTGCCAGACGCCGGTGCTGTTGGCGTAGTGGCCGGTGAGCAGCCCGGCGCGCGTCGGCGCGCAGGTGGGGCCAACGTGGTAATTGGTCAAGCGCACGCTTTCACCGTGCAGCTTGTCCAGATTGGGCGTTTTGACAATGGGGTTGCCGTGGCAGGCCAGATCGCCATAGCCCTGGTCATCGGTGAGGATAAAGACGACGTTGGGTTGATGAGTTTGATTCATCGTAAAAGGAAGTTGGATCAAGTGGATTGTATCCCCTGTAAATAAAAACGGGTTGCAGAATGGGTCAATCAGTGGCACAATATAAAGGCTGAACCCTTATAATATTTGGACTATACAAATCATGCCAGCCAAAGATGTATTTCACGACTCTGTCAAAAATGCTTTGACCAATGAAGATTGGGTTATTACCAAAGAACATTACTACTTTCGCATCGGGCAAGACCCAGTTTATATTGACCTTGCAGCCGAAAAGATGATTGCGGCAGAAAAGGGTGGCCGCAAAATTGCCGTGGAGATCAAAAGCTTTGCGGGGGCATCCTTAACTGCCGACTTTCACGTTGCCGTAGGACAATTCGTAAATTATCGGATTGCCTTGCGTTCACATGAGCCGGAGCGCACACTGTATCTGGCAATCCCTATTGAAGTTTACAAGACCTATTTTGCCCGTCAATTCGCCACGATGGTTGTTGAGGATCAAAACATCAAATTACTGATCTATGATCCGGAACAAGAGGTGATCCTGCAATGGATAGATTAGAAAAATACCGAAATGCTATTGAAACAGTTATCAATGAATATGCCAACATTGAGCCCGCCTACGGTGACATAAGTATGGAAGCAGTCACAGATCGCGAACATGATCATTACGAGGTAATGATGATGGGTTGGGACAATCACGAGCGAGTTCATTCGAGTATTATTCACATTGATATTTTAAACAATAAAATTTGGATTCAGCACGATGCGACAGATACTGGGGTTGCTTATGAACTTGTTGAGTTAGGCGTACCAAAGGAAGACATTGTATTGGCCTTTCATCCACCATATAAACGCCCCTATACCGAATTTGCGGTGAATTGATTGAGAATTCCAGAAAATTACGCCCACACTTTTTCCCACTGCCCACTTTCCGCCGAGCGATAAAGCGCCAGCGCCGTGCGCAGTTCGCCCAGCGACTGTTCCGGGCCGGCGGCCGGTGCGGCGCCATCCAACACCACGTGGGCAAAATCGCGCAGTTCGGGCCCAAATGATTTGACGTAACCCAGCGGCTCGGCCACGCGCAGACCCGCGCGGTTTTCGGCGTTGTAGAGCAGCAGCGCGCCATTTTCCAGCCCCTCTTCGATGACAATTTCGCCCTTTGTCCCGTTGATGCGCCACCAGGGCTGCGGCGCCATAACGGCTTCGGCCATGAGCGCTTCAAAGGTGGCCACTTTGCCCGACTCAAAACGGATCAGCGAGCGCACCAGGGATTCGCCCTCCATCTTTTGCAGCGGGCGGCCCAACACGCCCATTACTTCTTCAATTTCACCCATCCACATGCGCAGCGGGCGCAGCCAGTGCGAACCGCCGTCAATGGCAATGCCGCCGCCGGTTTTGGCTTTGCTAAAGCGCCAAGCGCTGTCATCGGCAAAAAAGTAGGGTGGCAGTTCCATAGAAAATGAGGCGCGCGCCGTGATGATTTCCCCAATGGCCCCCTCATCGATTAGCTCCTTGGCCAGCACAATCTCTGGCCAATATTGGGCATTCTCGGCCACCATAAAAACCAGGTTGGGAAACTTCGTACGCGCCTCCGCGGCGGCGTCCAGAATGCGCTGGCAGGCATCGATGGTGGGCGCCATGGGCTTTTCCAGCAGCACATGTTTGCCGGCGGCAAAGGCCATACGCGCCAGCTCTTCATGCAGATGGTGCGGCACCATAATGTCCACGGCGTCAAAATCGCCGTGCTGCAATGCTTCGGCCAGCGAGGGGAAGGCGGCGGCGCCCGTCTCGGCAGCGTACTTTTCGGCGCTGCCGCTGTCCGGGTCCACGACGGCGGTTACCTGAATGCGGGGCGCATATTCTTTGATGCCGTCCAGATGGTAACGCGCAATGGCGCCGCAGCCCACCAGGGCAAGTTTTAATTTGTCGGTCATTGGTTTCTCCTTTATTCTTGCAAGCGGCATGAGGCAGACGTGAAAACAAGCAGAGTGATCAACAGATTTCTCCGATTTCATGGATTAGAAAAAATCTTGAGAATCTGCGCACTCTGTTGATCATCTTGTCTTTTAATTCATTGACATGAATACGGTACAATAGAGCACAAATTCCATCAACTTTTCAGGAGAACCAAATGACTCAAATCACGCTAGACAAAATCGCAGACGGCATTGCCGCTGGCCCTTTCGCGGCCTCGTGGGATGCGCTGGAGGCTTATACTTTTCCGCAGTGGTACATGGACGGCAAGTTCGGCATTTTTATCCACTGGGGGCCCTATTGCGTGCCCGCTTTTGGCAACGAATGGTACCCGCGCCATATGTATGTGCAGGGCTCCAAAGAGTATGAACACCATCTGGCCACTTATGGCCCGCACGACAAATTCGGCTACAAGGACTTTATCCCCCAATTCAAGGCTGAAAAATTTGACGCGCAGGCGTGGGCCGCGCTCTTTAAAGAGGCCGGCGCGACTTTTGTAGTACCGGTAGCCGAGCATCACGACGGCTTTCAGATGTACGCCAGCGAGCTTTCGCGCTGGAACGCGGCGCAGATGGGGCCGATGCGCGACATTGTGGGCGAATTGGCGGAGGCGGTGCGCACGGCGGGGATGGTCTTCGGCGTCTCCAGCCACCGCGCCGAACATTGGTGGTACATGAATGGCGGCATGCATTTTCCGTCCGACGTGCAGGATCCGGCGTATGCCGATTTTTACGGCCCGGCCAAGGGGCGCGGGCGGCCTTATGAGCAATATTTCGTCAATGCGCCCGATCAGGCCTATCTGGAAGATTGGCTGTTGCGCACCTGCGAGCTGATCGACAAATATCAGCCGCAGCTGATCTGGTTTGACTGGTGGATTCAAAACATGGCCTTCAAGCCCTATCTCAAGCAGATGGCGGCGTACTATTACAACGCGGGGGCAATGTGGGGCAAAGAGGTGGCCATCAACCACAAGTTTGACGCCTTCCCCGCCGGGGTCACGGTCTTCGACATCGAGCGCGGCCAGGTGCGGAGTACGCACGGCCTCTTCTGGCAGAACGACACGTCAGTCTCCAAAAATTCGTGGGGCTATATTGACGGCCACGATTACAAAGCGGCCAACGACATTATCGGCGACCTGATCGACGTGGTGAGCAAAAACGGCGCGCTGCTGCTCAACATTGGACCACGGGCCGATGGGACGATTCCCGACGCAGAGCAGGAAATGTTGCGCGAAATTGGGCGCTGGCTGGCGGTCAACGGCGAGGGCATTTACGGCACGCGGCGTGGGCCCAATATGGCGAAGGGCCAACGCAGGTCATGGAAGGCGCGCTTACAGACACCAAGCGTACTGTGTTCACCAGCGAGGATATTCGGTTCACAACCAAAGGAGACGCGCTTATGCACATGTCATGGCCTGGCCGGCAGATGGGCAGGTGCGCATTCGGGCGCTGGGTGATAAGTCACCGTTACAGCGTCATATTCAATCGGTGGCGCTGTTGGGGCAGGATAAGGCGCTGTCGTGGCTGGTGGAGGGAGATGGATTGCGCATCGATCTGCGGGTTGCACGCCCACAGCGCAGCCGCTGACGCTGAAGATTTTGTAGAGGAAGAGAAAAACGCAAGCGACGTAAAAGGCGCAAAATCCCACCACCGGTTAAAACCGGTGGCTGATACGGCAAACCGGCTTAAGCCGGTTTGCTCTAGCAGACGCCGAATTTATTCGGCGGCGCCAACCACATGAGATGCCGTTGAACCCGCGCCCCTTGCGCCTTTTGCGTTAAAAATCTTATCCTTTTTGTATTGGTCAACGAGATGATGAAATCACGCAAAGCCGCCAAGCCCGCCAAGATTCTCTCTTCAACTTTGCGCCTCTGCGTGAGCCAATTCTTTGCACTATGTCGCTGACCACTACAAAATCTTATCCTTATTTCACAATTTGGCGACTCGCTTCTTCGCCACATAATCCCAATCCCACTCGGCGCCCCAGCCCGGCGCGGAGGGTGGTGCAATTTCGCCGTTGTGCGGCAGCGGCGGGTTGAGCAGGCCGATCTCTTTGCCCGCCTCATCGCGCGAGCCGCCGGGGAAGTATTCATAATAGCTGGTGTTGCGGATGGCGCAGACCAAGTGGGCGTGGACCAGCCCAAAGAGCCCACCCGGCCCGTTGAACTCAATGGTGCTGCCGTGCAGTTCGGCCAGATGGGCCAGCTTGAGCATGGCGGTGGCGCCGTGGCGACCATTGGCGCGCAGCAAGTCCGTGGCGCCGGAGATGAGCCACTGCGCGCTCAACTGCATGTCGTGCATGAGCGATTCGGGCGCCACAATGGGAATGTCCAGGGCGGCGCACAGCTTTTGCAACTGCTGCTGTTCGGCGTCGTGCAGCGGCTCTTCGAACCAGCCAAAGTCCAATGCCTCCAGCGCCCGCCCCACTTTGAGCGCATCGGTATAGCTGTAGCCCGCCATCGCGCTGTCGTGCAGCAGTTCGATGGCCGGCCCCACACGCGCCCGCACCTTTTCAAAGAGCTGGATGTTGCGGGCAGCCGTGTCCTGAAAGTGATCCTTCAGCGCCCCAAAACCGGCAGCCAGCGCCTTTTCAATATCGCGTTCGGCCACGGTCCACGCCTGCTCATCCATAATGCCGCCGATGTTGTAATAGGCGGGGCAGCTTGGCCGCGCCCGCCCCATGAGCGCGCAGACCGGCATGTTCGCCGCCTTGCCGGCAATATCCCAGAGGCAGTTGTCGAAGGCGCCAAACCAGCCGGGTTTGCTAAACATGGTGCGCGTGGCGGCGTGCAGCTTGGCAAACAAGTATTCGCGATCCAGCGGGTCGCAGCCGATAGTCATCGTGCGCAACTGTTCCAATTCAGCGGGCCGCATGGTGGTGTAGCGGGCGTCGCCCACGGTGCAAACGCCCTCGATGCCGTCATCGGTCAATACGTGCAGCAAATGGAGTTCGCCGGCCGCGGGTTTGGCGTTATGACGCAGCCAGCGGCGGCGCAAACCGACGCCGGCCTCGCGCAGGTCAAAATGATTGGTGTTGCTGGCAGTTTCAAAAATGGAAAGCGAGATGGCTTGAATTTTCATGGTGATGTAAATATGCGCTTTCAATCGGGTGAACGCACCAAGAAGACGGGGATGGTTACGTGGTGCAGGATATGTTCAGCAATGCTGCCATAGAGCGCTTTGCTCAGACCGGTGCGACCGCGCGTGGTCATGGCCACCAGATCAATTTTGTGCCGGTAAATGTAATCGAGGGCCTCTTGCGCAACATTGCCCAACCGCACTTCGCGGGATACTTGATAACCAACCTCTTCCAGCGCCTCTTTGGTTTCCAGAAGCTCATCGCGCAGTTGCATAGTGATGGTGGCTTTGGTTTCGTCGTCATAGAGATCATGCAGCGTTTGCAGATCAACATAAAACATGCCATCGATGGGATAGACCGTTTGGGGCGGTTCGCCCACCCGGAACAAAACCAGGCTGTTTTCTTCCGGGCGCAGAAAACGCCGGATGTGCGGTAGGATGCGCTGCCGAAATTCAGAGCCATCCAACAAAATAAGCACTGTGTTCTTTGTCATGCGATCCTCCGTTTCTGTAGATTTATTGGCTCAACCGGATCTCATGTGGGTGACCCGCTTTGGTTTCGATACGGCTGCAAACTGCCCCAGCCTACTCAACCGCCGCTATCCCGTGTCAACCACACTCATACTGAGTGCAATCGAAGTATGAGATCCCAATAAACCGACTTTATTTTGGGGTGTGTACGAATGACTCTATTGTACCTCATTTTGCATTACAAAGTATATAGCGCATGGAGCGCTTTTCATATTAACTCCTTTGCAATATAATAAAGTCTATTCCCCAATATTCTCCGCACTACACATTTCAGGAGGTCACCATGACGTTAACTGCAACTGCCGCCCAGGAAAACCAGCATCACAAGGCAAACGGCAACGGAGCTATTGTCTCCGCAAAGCCCGCGCGCGCCAAGAAAAGCAAACAATCCTTTGCCATTATTGACTGCGACCTGCACCACAACCTGCCCAATCAGGAAGCGCTTTTCCCCTATCTGCCCCGCCAATATGTGGAGCAGATCAAAGACTTTGGCGCCATGATGCCTGGCGTTGGCTACACGAATGTACCCGGCAGCGGCGCCCGCCCCGACCTGTGGCACGACTATCCGGGCGAAAATCCGGCCACGCTGCCCGAGGTGGCCATTGAGGCGCATCTGGATTTATACAACGTAGAAGTTGGCGTGCTGACCGGCGGCGCCACCTATGGCGCCACCGTACATCCGAATGCGGATTATGCCGCCGCCTATTGTCGCGCCTTCAATGATTGGACGCTGGCCGAATGGGTGTCCAAGGACGAGCGCTTATACACTTCTATCTTTGTATCGCCCGTGGATCCATTGCAGGCCGCGGCTGAAATTGACCGGCTGGCCGACAACCCCAAATGCATTCAGGTCATGATGTCGGCGGGCGCGGCATGGCCTTTTGGCAACCGCTTCTATCACCCCATCTACGAGGCGTGCGCGCGCCACGGCCTGCCCATGTGCGTCCATTTTGGCGGCGAGGGCGCCGGCATCTCCGCCCCGCCCACGGCAGCCGGCTATCCATCGTACTATTTGGAAATGCGCATGGCGCGTCCCCAAATTGCCATGGCGCATACCGTCAGCCTGATCTGCGAAGGCGTATTCGAGAAGTATCCCGGTTTTCAGTTTATGTTTATTGAGCACGACGTGTTTTGGGTGCCGGGGCTCATGTGGCACATGGATAACGACTGGAAGGGGCTGCGCGACTACACGCCGTGGGTCAAGATGCTGCCCAGCGAATATTTGCGTCGCAATCTGCGCTTTGGCTCGCAGCCCATGCCCAACACGCCCACCCGCCAGGACCTGGAAATCTTCCTCAAGTGGATGTGGGCGGATGAGGTGATGATCTTTGCCAGCGACTATCCGCATTGGGACTGGGATGAGCCTAGCAGCTTTATGGCCGGGTTCGACGAGAATCTGCGCCGCAAAATCATGTATGAAAATGCAAAGGCGTTTTATGGCCTCGACTAAACAGCCGCAAAAACAGCGTCACGTCGTTGCAACAACCGATGAGATTGGCCCAGGCCAGCGCAAAATCATCACCATTGGCCGGCGTGAAATTGGCATCTTCAATATTGATGGCGCATATTTTGCGCTGCGCAACGTTTGCCCACATAAGGGGGCGCCGCTCTGCAAAGGGATGCAGCGCCCGCTCATTACCTCAAGCGGCGTCAGCCAGGTGGCCTATGCGCGGGAGAACGAGATTATCAAGTGTCCGTGGCATTTGTGGGAGTTCGATATTAAGACGGGGCGGTCGTTGCATGATGAAGGGGTGGGGGTTCCATCCTACGCAGTCAAGATAGAGGACAATCAGGTCATCTTATATCTGTAAACTGGAGGCTTGCGCTCGCATTTTAACCATCAAGTTGACGAGCTGCTCCCGTGAATATGGTTTGTCTAAACGACCCGTAACAGGATGCTGCAAGATATTATCAGGTATACCCTTATTAGTGTAGCCAGAGCATAGAATGATTGGCACATTCTGATTCATGGTGCGCAATCGCTGCACCGTTTCTATTCCATCCATGACCGGCATGACCAGATCCAGTAAGATCATATCGATCCGGTTTTGATGTTGTTCAAAAATGGCCAACCCAACTTGCCCATTAGAGGCGGAAAGGGTCGAGTAGCCAAGGCTGCCAAGCAAATCCATACTGGCTTCGCGTACCATATCATCATCATCGATCACCAACACCAACAGCTCCGATGACAATTGCGCCGCGGTGGGAAAGGTTCCAACTTCTTGTAGTTTGGCGGAGTCGGCACGAACGGCTTCAAGGGGACTGGCGGGCAAATAAACGCGGAACACGGTGCCAATGTGCGGGGTGCTTTCTACTTGCATCCGGCCCTGTAAAGAGCGCACAACCCCCAGAACTGCGGATAAGCCTAATCCGCTACCGCGCTCTTTTGTACTAAAGTACGGATCAAATATTTTTTCCAACGCATCTGGCTCAATGCCAACTCCATTATCACACACTTCAAGGTAAACATAATTTCCAGGAGCCGGTGGGGAACCAACAAATGACGTTTGGGCAACCTTGTCTGTAATTATTACGGATGCGGTGTGAATAACGATTTCTCCTTGCTTATGGTTTATAGATTCGGCGGCATTGATTACAAGATTCATCAATATCTGCTGAAGTTGACCGCGATCCGACAGGACGGCTGGTAGTTCAGGGGATAAATTCAGGTGAAGTCGAAAGTTGCGTTGCAGCACAGTATCCAGCAGCGCGCTATTCTCCTGAATCATCTGATTCAAATCAACCGGTTCAACTTGAAGGCGCGCTTTGCCGGCATAGGTCAAAAGCTGTTGCGTCAACTCGGCCGCGCGTTGTGTGGACTGGAGCGCCTTTTCCAAATGCCGCTGCGCTTTTTCGGTGCGGTCGATACGGCGTAACGCCAAGTCTGACTGATTCAAAATACAGGTCAGTAAATTATTGAAATCATGCGCAATCCCCCCTACCAATAGGCCAACGCTTTCTAGTTTTTGTTTTTGGCGCAAGGCGGCTTCAGTCCGCGCGCGTTCTGTCATTTCTAATTGCAGATCGGCATTCAGTTTAGAAAGTTCGTATGTGCGCGCCTCCAGTACCGCCTGGATCTGTGCCAATTGTTCATTTTGGCTATGGAGTTTATCTGCTTGCTGCCGAACCCGTTGCTCACTTTGTATAGTCTGATTAATGGTAAGGTATAAAACGGCTGTCGTCAGTCCAAACTGAATTAAGACAATCAACCACTGTCTTGCATCGACTGTGGCTGGTAAAGCATAGTTGATGCCGCTCTGTTCACATAAATAGAAAAATGTTGCTACGACTGACATAAGCACTGTAAATATGAGCGTTGGGCGGATGCCCAGCAAGATACTGGAAACCATCAACATGACGGGTACAGCCGTCATCATAGGGTTACGAATGCCCCCATTATGAAAGCTGCCCACCGTAATCGCGCCTAGGCATATTATGACTAGCAAATAGCTTGGGAGCTTTATGTATCCTCGTGATAACAAAATGAACAAAACTATCAGCATCACGCCGACAGCTCCCGCAATCAGATCTCTCCATCCCCAAATGCCGCTACGAACTTCCTCATCTAAAAAGAGCACAGTAAATGCAATAGGTATCCCCAACACTAACAGATAGCATAGTTGCACCGCGATGCGGGCTTGTGTGGGATCCTCTACTTGAGGCGGCGCCAGCAGCCGCGATATAGATTTGATTACAAACCGGCTAATTTGGGTATACGTCCACTGAAACGTCACAGGAAATCTGAGAGTCATAATCTTCCGATTCACCTTTTTCACGTTATGATTTGGGGCTATGCGTTTCAAGAAGATCGAACACCTAGCGCTTCTGACCAGAGCGCCAGGTGTTCCCAATTTTACTATGTCGATTGGGAACGAGCATTTCGCTTCGATTTTCCTGAAATCATTCTCAGTAGATCGCAACGGACAGAGATGAGGCTGGATTCACCAATCGGAAACTTTACATAAGCTGTGCTGTCTTACAAGGTCTCACATATACAAGCTATTTTTGCACGATGATTAAGGTCTATGACTGGCCCATATATCATTATTTTGTGCTCTACATCATTTGTCCATATAGACATAATAATAATAACGTATATTTTTCACATACGTAAATAGTACTTTAGTACTATTAGTCCATGATATTTTGCTCACAAAGATGTCTAGAACAAATTTCAAATAAAAAAGCCCCGGCACAGTGCATAGTCCAGAGCTAGTAATACAAAAATCCGTTATGTGTAACCATATAAGTCTTGCACATTGTCGGTTTTCAATTGAAAACACAACTTTTGGGGCATCTTATACTTCGACGCCGCTCAGCAGAAGTATGGTTGACCAAGAGAAGTGACGGTTTGAAGATGGGGATATCTTATATAGTCCAATTTTGTGACTGGGTACCCAGCATAGCCATCAAGTGAGCCAGTTGGGATATTGTGTACGGTTTAGCTAAAAAGTGGGTCGTAGGATGACGCAGGACGGCATCGGGCATGGCCGAATTGCTATATCCGGAACAGAGTACCACCGGGGCATGATCGCTCAATGTGCGCAACTTTTGCAGCGTTTCCAATCCGTTTATGCCTGGCATAACAACATCCAGCAAAACCATATGTATTTGTTCTTGATGCTGTTCAAAAACAGCCAGTCCATCATAGCCATTGGCCGCGGACAGCGTGCGATATCCCAGGCTGGCAAGCATATCCTCAGCAGTCTCGCGCACTACCTCCTCATCATCGATGATGAGCACAAGCTGCGCTGAGAGCAATGGTTCGGCGGCGGCAGCGAATTGGTGCGGAAAAACAGGCGGGGCTAGAATAGCTTCGACCGAACTGGCCGGCAAAAAGACGCGGAATGCGCTGCCCACTTGGGGCGTACTATGGACTTGCAGACTGCCCTGCAACGACTGCACAACGCCCAGCACCGCGGACAATCCCAGCCCATTACCCTGCTCTTTGGTACTGAAGAAAGGGTCAAAAATCTTTTCCAGCACCTCTGCATCAATCCCACTGCCGTTGTCGCAAATTTCCAGACACACATAATCACCGGCAGTTGGCGCAGAACCCACAAACGTCGTCGGATCAAGCGTCTCGGTCAGCGTGGTCGCCGTAGTTTGAATCCTAATTTCCCCATGTTCATGGGTGATTGATTCGGCGGCGTTGATCACAAGATTCATCAATATCTGCTGGAGCTGCCCTCGATCTGACATGACGGCAGGTAAATTGGGCTCCAGCGCAAGCTGCAATTGCGAATTATGTTGCAGCACGGTCTCCAGAAGTGCGCTGTTGGCCCGCACCAATTCGTTCAAATCGAGCGCTTCCACCTGAAAACGCGCTTTGCCCGCATAGGCCAAGAGCTGTCGCGTCAGGTCGGCCGCGCGCTGGGTGGATTGGATGGCCTTCTCCAAATGCAGGCGCGCTTTATCATCACTTTCGACACGGCGCAACGCCATGTCAGACTGATTTAAAATGCTGGTGAGCAAATTGTTGAAGTCGTGTGCAATCCCACCCGCCAGCAGGCCAATACTTTCCAGTTTCTGCTTTTGACGCAAGGCCGCTTCGGTGCGCGCCCGTTCATTCATCTCCGATTGAAGTTCGGCATTCAACTTGGAAAGCTGATGCGTACGTGCTTCCAACGCCAACTGGGTGCGCGCCAACTGTTGGTTCTGTACTTGTAACTCCTCAGCTTGTTGCCGATTGCGTTCCTCACTTTTCACAGTTTGATTAATAGTAAGATGCAGCACCACCGCAGTCATGCCGATTAACAACAAATTGACCAGCCAGTAATTTGTATCCGCCACGGCAGGCTGCGGATAACTGACACCGCTGCGCTCGTAGAAGTAAAGAAAGGTAGCCATTGACCCCATAATCGTCGCAAATAGCGCCGTCGGACGGCTGCCCAGCATGATGCTACAGACCATCAAAATTACGGGAACCGCGATCATAGATGGATTGCGAATGCCAATATTATAAAAACTGGCCAAACCAATCGAACCTAGACTGGAGATCACGAGCATGAAGGCGGCGAATCGCACATAGCCCCACCGTAAAATCAGGATAGTCGCGCCGAGCACCAAGCCGACAAAGCCACCAATCAGATCATTCCATCTGGCGACGCCAGCTCGCACTTCCTCATCCATAATGAGAAATGTGAAAGCAATCGGGACACCCAACAGCAACACATAGTAGAGCTGTTGCACCACCCGCGCCTGGCTGGGATCAGAAACGGTCGGTGGCGTCAAAAGACGACCTAATAAAGTACGCATAACTTTCATTCTTTTACAGGGAGAAACAGCGCTCCCCATTTTTCACCAATTTATCAAATTCATTGTAACATCTTAATAAGTATACGTACGCTACAGCTACCTGACAAAATATTAACGCTCTCTTTGTCCAGCTTGTCAGCATCTCAGCTTTTTAGCATCGCAGCCCGTCAGCATTTTGCTATTATGCACGGATCTGCAAGCTCCCCGATATTTCGTAAATTGTAAATCGTACATCGTAAACCCAAAGGAGTCTCCCATGAGCAATACCTACCGCGTGGGCGTCATCGGCTTTGCCCACATGCACATCAACAGCCTGATCAAAGATTTTGGCGCCCACCCTCAGGTGGAACTAGCGGCTTGCGCCGATACGCAACCGGCCCGGCCCGAGCTGCGCGACGCTACCTATACCCGCGGCTGGAACAAGCGTCATGCCCTCGATAATCTGGGCGTCGCCAAGGCCTACGACAGCTATCCGGAGATGCTGGCCAACGAAGCGTTTGATATTGTATTGTGCTGTGCCGAAAACGCCCGCCACGCCGAAGTGACCGAGGCGTGCGCCGCCGCCGGCATCCATGTGGTGGCGGAGAAACCCATGGCCAGTTCGCTGGCCCACGGCTTGCGCATGGCGCGCGCCGCCAAAGCTGCGAACACGGAAGTGATCATCAACTGGCCCACCACCTGGTCGCCCGCCATCCGCAAAGCCAAGGCGCTGATCGACGACGGCGTCATTGGCCGCGTGCTGGAGGTGAAATGGCGCGGCGGACACACCGGTCCGCTGGGCATGGGCGAAACGCATCCGGGCATCACCCAGGGCGCCGAAGCCATGAACCCCACCGAGCTGGGCGCCACTTGGTGGCACCACAACGCCACCGGCGGCGGCGCCATGCTCGACTACTGCTGCTATGGTTCCATGCTCTCGCGCTGGTACATTGGCGAACAAGCGCAGGCCGCCGTGGGCATGCGCGCCAACTTGAATAGTTCGTGGGGTGATGCCGATGATAACGCCGCCATGATCGTGCGCTTCCCCCACGCATTGGCGCTGTTGGAAGCCTCGTGGACCACGCGCGCCCACGGGGTTTCGCCGGGACCGATTATTTACGGTACGCAAGGCACGCTGGTCATCGAGCGCAAAGAGCAGCAGATTGTACGCCTGGAAACCGGCAAAGGCCCCGCCAAAGAGTTTGAACTGGAACCGCTGCCCGCCGGCCGCGCCACCATTGCCGAAGAGCTGATCCACCACCTGGATACAGGCGATGAACTGCACCCCACGCTCCAGCTTGGGCTCAATTTGGAAGTGATGGCGATTTTAGATGCGGGCGTGCGCGCAACCGATAGTGGACAGTTAGAGATGGTCAATAACGGAGTTTGGCAGATGGGAGAGAGTCATTCATGAAAATCACAAAAATCACCCCATTTCTCGTTGACCGTTTCCTGCTCGTGCGCGTCTACACCGACGAAGGCCTCGTCGGCAATGGCGAGGCCGGGCTGTGGGCGCACCATCCCACGGTCTACGCGGCCATTGAAGAATTGAGCGACTACTATGTGGGCCAAGACCCGCGGCGTATTGAGCACCATTTTCAAACCGTGGCGCGCGACACCCACTTTATGGGCGCCGTGCTCAGCGCTGCCATGAGCGCCATCGATATTGCTTTGTGGGACATTTTGGGCCAATCGGTGGGGCTGCCGGTCTATCAACTGCTGGGCGGCAAGACGCGCGACAAGGTGAAAGTCTTCGCCAACGTATCGGGCAATACGCCGCCGGAGCGGGCGGCAAGCGCCCAACGCGAAGTGGAGGCGGGCTATCTTTCGCTGCGCACGCTGCCCTTTTTACCCGATTTTGAAAAGAAGACGCCCACGCAAGTGATTGGCGACGCCGTGGCAATCGTAGCCGCCATTCGCGAGGCCATCGGCTATGGTATCGATTTGGGGCTGGAGATTCACCGCAATTTGCGGCCCGAAGAGGCGATTACGTTGGCCCATGAACTGGCGCCCTTCCGCATTTTGTATTACGAAGACCCGCTGGCGCCGGAAAGCAACGAAGCGCTGGCCTATGTGGCGCGCAATATCAATCTGCCCATTGCCACCGGCGAACGCTTCTATAACATTTATCAATTCAAAGATCTGATCGACCGCCAGATCGTCAGCCTGATCCGCCCCGACCCGTCGCTGGCCGGCGGCTACACACAGTGTAAAAAGATTGCCGGCATGGCCGAAGCCGCCTTTGTGGGCATCTTCCCGCACTTGATGGGCAGCCCCGTCAATATTGCCGCCTTTGTGCAGTTCGACGCCTCCATCCCCAACTTTGTACTGCACGAAGCGCTGCCCTACGCCGACAATTTCAACGAGATCGTCACCCATCCACCCGTACGGGACGGCGGCTATATCCGCGTGCCGGATCGCCCCGGCATCGGCCTAGAAATCGACGAGAGCAAGCTGGCCAACTTCCCCTACAAGCCGAAACGCATTACGGGCAACTTTCACGCCGACGGGTCGGTGGCGCATTAAAAATTACCGCCGGGGCGAAAGCGTAGTACCTGTCGCCCCAAAGCTGTTTGCTTGCGATAGCCGCTCGACGCGTATCTTTTGGTATTGGCGGATTGAGACGCCAAGCGGATGTTTGTGGCTCACCCGCAAGTGCGTCAACGACACGACAATGGGGCTGTCCGCTAACGATTGCGGCGTCACATCACACATAATGCCCCCGCCATCCCCGGCATAGAAAACTTTCTTGATTGCGAGGTCGCGGTGTCGATGCAGGTTAATGCCCTGCTCTTTTAGTTGGCGAATTAGCGCGCCCGTAGCGGTAGCCGGAATGGGCGCAGCTGCTTCCATTGCTTTTAATAGGGCCATTGCTTCTTGTCGGTTGTCGATCATAACGCCTCAATTCGCTCGTCTCATTAAGCTAAAACTCTGCGCCGTTGGCCCTACGTCTGGCTGGGTGGCTAGAAAAAGGGCCAGCGGCGCCACATCCGCCGGCTGCTTGATCCATTCGCTGCTCGTGGCAAATGCCACCCCCGCCCGCGCCTGGTCGTTGGTCGTCATCGATGTATCCACCGGGCCGGGAATCAGCTCGTTGACGCTGATTTTGTCCGGCCACACCTCCTGCGCCAGCACCTGAGTCAACATCCACACGCCCGCCTTGGAAATGCAGTAGGCCGAATTGCCCGCACTGCCCCGATGCCCCATGCCCGAACCCACAATGATGATCTTGCCGCCGCCGCGCGCCCGCAAGTGCGGAATAGCGGCGCGGGCGCAATAGTAGGGGCCAAAGAGATTGACCTCCATCGTGGCCCGCCACTCAGTGGGGATGCTCTCAGCAATCGGGTTCCGGTCCAGGTTAATGCCGGCGTTGATCACCAAAATGTCAATGCCGCCCAGCTGCTCAACGGTCTGCGCCATCAGCCGATCTACGGCCGCCATGTCGCGCACATCGGTCGGCACGGCGATGGCGCGACCGCCGCAAGCTTCAATTTGCGCCGCAGTCTGCTCGATTTCAGTCTGCGTGCGCGCCGCGCAGGAGATGGCGGCGCCCGCCTCTGCATAAGCCAGGGCAATGGCCTTGCCAATTCCGCGCCCGGCTCCTGTAATAACGGCGACTTGATTGGTTAGGGAAAGTGAATCAGTCATAAAAACACTTTCATTGTCTATGTTTGCGGTATAAATGCCGCCAGGTGTTGCTTCGCTCGCGCAGTTTGATCACTGGGATCAAAATCATAGCCGTATTCGCCCTCTATGGAAAGATATGGCTCTTCCTCAGCGCCCCACTCCCAATCCAGCGCCACAAAGAAAATCCCGTTCACGCCGATGAAAAAGCCCGCAGGCAAAGCGTCGGCAACACGATATTCGGCCGGCCAGCCATATGCGTAGCCGCGCCACGGCTGTTGGTCGCTGTGTTTCTCTTTGGCGAACTGTATAATTTCGGCTAGCTCCGGGACTGCCACCGGAATGTGGGCGTTCTGATCGGCAAAGGGATGCGATATGCGATCCGGCAATTCTACATTGATCAATCTCATCGCAGTTTGGCCCTCTCTGAATTCCATTTTGCCATCAATGCATCCATATTCTCAGACAGAATGCGCTCAATCTGTCGAGTTTCTTTGCCAGAAAATCTACCGGCATCTGATACACGCAAGGGAGAAAGCCAGAACTTGGCCGTCTTGCCATCCTTGTCAATATGCACATGAGGCGGCTCGTTAATTAGATCCGCCATATAAAAATAAAATCGAAACCCCTTTTCCACAAGGACGGTAGGCACAGAATCTTTCTCCTGGTCATGCGTTGATGATTGACTGCTCTCAGCATAGGTGGGGGTTGACGAAGACTCATAGTTATTTTCTGTTGCGGCCAATGTAGCTTCACCATCATGTGCATCGCCCACCGTAGGCGGCGGCGCCGCCATACGCAGCCGATGCACCGTCACATAATCGTTGTGGACATAGGCCAGATCCGCGGTCAAGCGCCGCACGCGCGCCTGCACCACGACTCCCACTTCCACATCCAGCGACTCCGCCAAATCGCACGGCATATTGACCCACATGGTTTTACCCACCAGCGGCGCCACCAGATTGGTCATCCCTTCCACGTCGACCGCCGCTTCGATTTGCAAGTTCACCTCTACAAATTTCTCACTTTGGCCTGGGCGCGTCTCCAACACCTGGCCAGTCACATCCGCCCAGTTTTCAATTACGCGTGCTCCCATAGCGCTCTCCTTTTGGGTTACTTCATCAAATATCGCACAATAGCGCCGGCAATATCTTGACCGGTGCGTTCCTGGTAATAACTATACCCTGGAGAGGGGTTGACTTCAAAACAGACGTATTGGTCGTCGGGCGTGCGCTTGAGGTCGATGCCGCAGAGGGGAAGGTTGAGGAGGCGTGAAAGATGTCGGCAGCGGTCGGCAATAGAGGGGGGCAACTCGATGGGCGTCATCGTCACCGCCAGCCCATCCTGCCCGGCGTAACGATAGTCCACGGCTTGCGTGTCAATCTGCGTGGCAAAAAGCTCCGCGCCCACCACGTGGACGCGGATATTAGTCCCCGGCACAAAGGCCTGAAACTGAGTGGGCAAAAAACGGATGCGCTCCAGCTCGGCCAGCCGCACCTGATCCAGCTCTTTGACCACCGAGCGGATCGAGCTGATCGACTTGAAAATGACCCGCCCGTGTACAGCCAGAAAAGCGCGCGCCGCCTCCGGCCGGTTGGTGATCAGCGTCTCGGGCGTGCGGAAACCGGCCCGCGCAATCAGCTGCGCCTGATACGGCTTGGAGCCATTGGACGCCATGGCGCTGCTGCGGTTGAGCACCGGGCAGGGCGCCATCTCCAGCCACTCGTCCAGCGCGCTGTGCATCAACGCCGATTTGTGGCGTTCATCTTGGTTAAGCGCCCCCGGCGTATGCGGCTGATGCTCCGGCAAATCGCGAAAATCCATCAGCCGCGCATAGACGCCGCTGAACTCCTCCAGTCGCCATTCCGCGTGGCGCATATACAGCCGCCCACTCACACCTGCTTCATCCACCGCCAAATGCAGATCATAAAAGTGCGCCTCACGCTGGCTAAAGACCGCGTGCCGCGCCCCCTGCGCCATCGCCGCCTCGATCACCAACCGCACCGGCGCCTCTGACGGAATCCCACAAATCAGGATCATAACCCACCCGCCCCCTTCTCGCGCACTCCCCTCTCCTCTCCACCTGTGGAGACGAGAGGGCCAGGGGAAGGAGCGGCTTCTGCCACCAACAAATCGCCAATCGCCGCCACAAATCCCCCATCCTCCCCCACCGGAAACGAATTCGCCCCGCAAACTACCCACGCCCCATCTTCCCCGGCCATCCGCCGCGCCCACTCAATTTCCAACAGCGCACAGCCCGCCAATCTGGCCAACCGTCGGCACCCATCCACATCCATCCCCTCCACCGCCCCCACCACCCGCTCACCCGCCACCAGCACACGGCGACGCTCCGCGCCGACCGCTTCCACAAAAAAGGTCGGATCGGCGCCGATCTGCAGCGGCGTAATCGGTTCGAGCTGAGAGATACCGCCCAGGCTGGTGGAGGCTGGACTGCGGAAAGAGAGCAGAGGAGAGTTTACTTGCGTTGGTGGACTGAAACGCCGCGGGTTGGTGGAAAAATGATACGCCTGCACGGGCAGCCCGCCCGCATGGGCCAAGTGCAGCCATTGGGCGTGCGTGCGGCGGGCGCCGCCCAATCCTTGCGGCGACGCCCGATTGATGACGGGGCAGGGCAGGCTGTGCAGCCAACTGAGCAGCAGCGCCTGCATTTCCGCCAGCGCATAAGCGCGATCCGCCGCGGCGGCGCCGGCAAAATGGGGCAACTCGACCTGTTGCAGCCGGTTGAAGACGGCGCCGAACCGGTCATCTAAGATGGCGCCATCAGCCAGCCGAATGTGCGTGGTCACACCCTGGCGGGTTTGGTAATGCCGCCAATCCGGCGCCAAGGCGATCTGTTCGACGCCAATGAGTTTCACACAATCTGGCCCACCCCAGCTTTGCAGCCAGCCGCCAACGCGCCGCGCCAGCCGGTCACCGGGATGGGCCAGAATCAGAATGGGCTTCATGCTTCGGGCAGTTTAGAGTCAAGCTGCCGCTTGGATTCGGCGCCGCTTTCGCGCATGCCCCGCCCGCGCGGTTGCGCGTCGGCCTCGGCGGCCAGCGCGCCTTGGCGCAAGTCCGGACGCAGCGACTGGTCGATGAACGGGATGATGGCGTTGACCACCGTCTCCAGCGCAGCCATGCGCGCTTCCATCGCGGCCAACGGGTTCATCTGCCCCGCGCTGCCCGGCGGCTGTATGCCGCCCATGGGCTGCCCGCCCACAAACTGGCCGCCCGCCGGCTGGCCAAAGCCGACGCCGGATTGCGCGCCCTCGACGATCTCTTTGTCCTTTTCCTTTTCGAACTTCTCCTTCTCTTTGTCCTTCTCCTTCTCAAACTTATCTTTGAAGATATCTTTGATGAAGTTTTTGCCGCCACGGTCGGCCACCTCTTTGAGGAAGGATTTGGGCTGCGCAATCACAGGCGGCTTGACGGCGATGGTTGCGGTCATCACCGGGCCGGAGGGGCCAATGTTGCTGACGCGCACGTTACTTTCGGCGCTGTTGTAGGCTTTGGAGCTAGGCGTGGTTTCTGTCCCAAAAGTCGTGTTATTACTTGTGCCGGGGAAGGGATCACCGCCATCGCCGCGGTTCTTGCCATCTTCCAGATCGGTTTTGCCATCGGCCTGCACCAGCCGCACTTTGGGGTGTACTTCGTCGCTATTGGACTCAATCGATTCGTCGATGTGCCAGATCAGCAGCCCTCCGCCGGGCAGTTTGGCGTCAAAGCCGCTCTGCTGCCGGTTCTCCATGAGAAAATATTCGGTGCTGGCCGCGCCATTCTTCCACAGCCGATGCACGGTGCGGCTAGTCTTAACATCGCCAATATTGATGGAGTCGTCTTCCTGATGGTTATTCACCGCCACCCAGCCCTGATTCACCTTGCACCAGGCCGACGGATGCGCCGGAATGTCGCCGCCGCCGTTCCAACTGCCGCCGCCCATCAAGCACCAGTTGCCCACACCTTCGCTGGAGGCATCGGTGTCGTAGAGGTCGGGGAAACCAAAGAGCAGACCAAACGGGTCGACCCGCTCACTCTGGTTTCGATACGGCTGCCTACTGCCGCAGCCTACTCAACCGCCGTTCGCTACCTTGTCGAGCATCCTATACACTTTAGCTTAATGGGGGCGGAGCCGCTCCGCCCCCGCAAACAATCCATCATGAACCTATCCAACGTCTCCAAAACCGCCATTATCACGCTGCGCAGCCACGTCATCGAAGCGCATCGCCGCCCGCCGCTGATTCACGATCCCATGGCGGCGGTCTGTTTGGAGCGTTTGCACGCGCTGGCAAAAGACGCCGCTGTGCAGCAAATTTTTGAGCGCAAATTGTCGCGGGTGCTGACCAGCCATATTGCCATCCGCGCCCGCCAATATGACGCCATCGTCAACACCTACATTGCCGCGCACCCTGGCTGCACTGTGATCAACTTGGGCTGTGGTTTTGACACACGCTTTTGGCGGATCGATAATCGCAACTGTCGTTACATTGATCTGGATTTGCCCGCCGTCATCGAGTTGAAGCAAGCCGTGTTGGCAGATGAGCTGGAGTATGAAGTGATTGGCGCGTCGGTCTTGGATGTGGCCTGGATTGACCAAGTGACCGCCACCAACAATCGCCAATTCGTCTTGGTGGCAGAAGGCCTCTTTATGTATCTGCCCCGGCCCGCCGTCATCGAGCTGTTTCAACAGGTTGCGGCCAAATTTGCGGACTCCCAGCTCGTCTTCGAAGTTGTGACCGAAAAATATACGCGCGGCCTGTGGAAGAAAATTGTGGAAATGAAGTTCAGATCAGAAATGGGCGTGGACGCCGGCGCCGCGTATAACTTTGGCGTCAAGCGCGGCGCAGAGATTGAAGACTTTGCGCCCGGTCTTAAAGTCATCAACGAATGGTCCTTTGTGGACGATGCGGACGTATATCCGCGCATTCTCAAATATATGGGGCTGGCGCGCACCCAGTGGACCGTGACCGCCGCCATCAACTGATATCCAACATAGACTGGCCCGTTACCCATGCAAGAACCTTTTGGCACCTCCACAATTTTCTTCAAAATGCGCGCCGTTTGCGCTCGTCAACGACATTATGGAAACGTAGGTGCGGCATCCCTGCCGCACGAGCCCTCGACAGAACGTGCGGCAAGATGCCGCACCTGCAATTTCAACATGTCGTTGACCTTTTACAGGAACATCGATATTTACAGAGACGCTGCGCAGAGCCCAATCCTGTTACCCCGATGAAAAATTGATTGCCTGGGGTCAGCAACTAGTAGTGCAACAGTATTGGTTCACCGGATAAGAAACTGAGTTTTTGGCAAAAACTCAGTTTCTGCTTGCCGACAATATAAATTTGCCCGACAACTAATCACCCAAGCGTCCCCACGCCTGCGTAATCCGATCCAACACCACGGCCAGCAGCACAATGGCCAGCCCGGACTCGATGCCGCGGCCCAGTTGGCTTTTGGCCAGCCCGGTCACCGCTTCGTAGCCCAGAGCGCCGCCGCCCACCAGCCCGGCAATAATCACCATGGCCAGCACCATCATCACCGTCTGGTTGACGCCCGCCATGATCGAGGGCAGCGCCAGCGGCAGTTGCACTTTGACCAGCTTTTGCCGCGCCGTCGAGCCAAACATATCCGCCGCCTCCAGCGTATTGGGCGAAACCTGCCGGATGCCCAAGTTGGTCAGCCGGATCACCGGGACGATGGCGTAGAGCACCGACGCGATCACCCCCGGCACACGACCCACGTTGAACAGCATAATGACCGGCACCAGGTAAACAAATTGGGGAATGGTTTGCAAGAAGTCGAGAATGGGGCGCAGGATGAACTCCGCCCAATCGCTGCGAGCGGCCATAATGCCCAGCGGGATGCCCAAAACTACGGAAATCAGCACGGCCACCAGCACCTGGCTCAACGTGTCCATGGTCTGCGGCCACATGCCCAGCAGCCCGGTGCAGAAAAGGGAGAGCGCGGCCAGCAGCGCCAGCCGCCCTCCTTTGACCGCATATCCCAGCCACGCAAAGCCCAAGATGATCAGCGGCCAGGGCAGCCAGGTTTGAAAGAGGCTGCGCAATGGATTGAGCAAATAAATGATTAAGAAATCGCTTAGCGGCCCCGTGCCAACGGGCCAATCGCCAATCTGATACAGATTGTCCTGCATCCAGATCACGGCGGCATCCACCGGTTCGCGAATGGAAAAATGCAGCGCCGCCGGAAAGCGCGCCAGCGTGATTCCATTCACCTGCAAATTGAGCCATGCCCCCAGCCACAAAATGAACGCAAACAGGGCCAGCCCGCCCCATAGGAGCAGCTTGTGCATAGTTTTTCGCGTAGGATGGCCCCCCGCTCCGCTTACGCTATGCGAAACGCTGCGGCTGCGGCTAAAGCCAAAGCTAATGCGGTCAAAAATTACGGCCAAAAACACAATGGCCAACCCGGCCTCCAGCCCCTGGCCCACACGCAACTGGCGCAACGCATCGATCACTTCGCCGCCCAATCCGCCGGCGCCCACCAGCGCGGCAATCACCACAATGCCCAGCGCCATCATGATCGTTTGATTGACGCCCAGCAGAATCGAGGGCAGCGCCAGCGGGAGCTGCACTTTGACCAGCTTTTGCCAGGCCGTCGAGCCAAACATGTCCGCCGCCTCCACCGTATTGGCCGAAACCTGGCGGATGCCCAAATTGGTCAAGCGCACGGCGGGCGGCAGCGCATAAATTACGGTGGCGGCCACGGCCGGCGCCCGCGCAACCCCCAGCAGCAACACCACGGGGATCAAGTAAACAAAGGCGGGCATGGTCTGCATGGCGTCCAGCAGCGGACGCAGGGCGGCGTCCACGCGGTCGCTGCGCGCCGACCAGATGCCCAGCGGGACGCCCATTAGCAGCGAAAGCAGCACCGCCACGCCCATGAGCGCCAGCGTCTGCATGGTTGGCTGCCACAGCCCAAACATGCCCGTGATGAGCAAGCAAATGGCTGAGAATAGGGCCACTGCAATTCCCGCCCCGCGCCAGGCGATAAGAAAGAGCGCCAGCAACAAAATGGTCCACGGTATTTGCAACAGCATATTTTCAATGGCCCGGATCAGCAGATCCAGGCTGGCTTTGATGGGGTCAATAAACAGAGCGAAGAAGGGATGGGTGGTGCGGTGGCCGATAATCCACGATTCGAATTCATCAATGGGCTGGCGTAGTCCCAAATTCCAGCTTTCGGGGAATGTGCCAAAATCCACGCCGCCCAGCAGATGGACCGCCAGCGCCACCGCGCCGAGGCCCAGCAGCAGCAGGCCACTGATGCGGATCAGCCGCGCCCGCGGCGTCAACCCCGCTTGGGAACGGGCGGGCGAAACGCTCGGCAAATCGGCGGGTGATGAAACGGCTTCCATAATTATGCCCCCGCCAGCGCCAGCATGACGGCCGTGCGATCCACGCTGCCGATGATGGTTTGCCGTTCATCAATGACGGGCAGCGGCGCATCGCTGGCCGCCACCAGCGGAATCAAACTGTGGAGCGAAGCGGCGGCGGGGATGGCGCGTTCAGTAGAGATGGATTGGCCGTTGACGGGCGTCATGATGCTGCGCGCCGTCAGCACCAGCGCGCGCGGGGCGTCTTTGGTGAATTCGCGCACGTAATCCGTGGCCGGGTGCAGCATGACTTCCTCCGGCGCCCCCACCTGCACAAATTCGCCATCCTTCATAATGGCAATGCGGTCGCCCATGCGCAGCGCTTCGGCAAAATCGTGGGTGATGAAGATCATGGTTTTGTGAATGTGATCCTGCAAGCGGCACAATTCATCCTGCATGTCGCGGCGGATCAGCGGGTCTAGTGCGCTAAAGGGCTCGTCAAAGAGCATGATCTCGGGGTCCACGGCCAGCGCCCGCGCCAGCCCCACCCGCTGCTGCATGCCGCCGCTGAGCTGATCCGGGTAGCTTTCTTCCCAGCCGCGCAGATTGACCATTTCCAGCACCTCGGCGGCGCGGCGGTGGCGTTCGGCTTTGTCGACACCCTGCACTTCCAGCCCATACGCCACGTTGTCGATGACGCGGCGGTGGGCAAAGAGGCCAAAATGTTGAAAAACCATGCTCATTTTGTGGCGGCGGATGGCGCGCAACTGGCGCGCATTGGCCCGCTCAATGTCCTCGCCGTCGATGATGATCTGCCCGGCGGTCGGTTCGATGAGCCGGGGCAAACAGCGCAGCAAGGTTGACTTGCCGCTACCCGAAAGGCCCATGACCACAAACGTTTCGCGCGGATAGACCTCAAACGAAACATCGCGCACGGCCAGCACGTGGCCAGATTGCGCCAGCACGCTTTCTTTGGAATGGGTCGCGTCCTGCACTTGGGCCAGCGTTTGCGCAGGCCGCGGGCCAAATATTTTCCACACATTGCGGCAGGAAATTTTGGGCGATTCAGAGCGATTCACGAGCGGCTTCTCTTGGTGGTGTTTTGAAAACGCAGTGGATTTTAAGAGTATACTGCAAGTGGGCGGATATGTAAACACAAAAAAAGAGGCGCAATGCCGCAAATTGAAAACTTTGCATTATTGCACCTCTGAGTAATATTGTCTCGACGGGCTCTCACCTGGTTGACAGGTGCGTCCGTCAAAACAATCCCGGAATCTTTTGGAGATTCCGGGATTGTTTTGACTCTACCAGCAGATACCATTATAGCGGCCATTCAGATCGGTTCTGACGCGGCCAGCGCCGTCCAGATCGACGATAATGTGCTTGTCCGTGAGCTGTTGCAGCGCATTTTTATAGGTGGCGCTGCCATTCGTAATTACGAGAACTTCGGTATCGGACAGGAGTTCATCAATACTCGGGCGCATAAGCTGGGCAATGTGGGGCAGTTCCCGCTCCAAAAAGAGCTTGTTGGCCCCAATCAGGTTGCTCAGCTTGACCTGATCATCATAGATGCTCACCTCGAAACCGCGGCCGACCAGCGTCTCCACCAGGGGCACCACCGGGCTTTCGCGCACATCGTCCGTGCCCGATTTGAAGCTAAGCCCCAATACGCCGACCTTTTTGGAACCGGTGGCCTCCACCATTTGAATGCCGCGCTGAATCTGCTTGTAATTGCTCTCCAACACGGCGTTGAGCACCGGCAGCTCTACATCGCGCTCTTTGGCGCGATAGAGCAGCGCCCGCGTATCCTTGGGCAGACAGGAGCCGCCAAAAGCAAAACCGGGGCGCAAATAGTAAGGGGAAATGTTCAACTGCGTATCGCGGCAGAAAATGTTCATCACTTCCTGGCCGTCCACGCCGTGGGCTTTGCACAGATTGCCGATCTCATTGGCAAAGGTGATCTTGAGGGCGTGGAAGGCATTGTTGGCATATTTCAACATCTCAGCCGACCGAATGGATGTGTAGATGATCGGCGCGTCCACGCCGCTGTAAACTTGCCTGACGGCTTCACCCGTACGCTTGTCAAATTCGCCAATCACCACGTAGGGCGGATTATAATAGTCGGCCACGGCGCTGCTTTCGCGCAAAAATTCCGGATTCATGGCCAGGCCAAAATCCTCGCCGGCGCGCTTGCCCGTATAAAGTTCCAGCAGCGGCAACACCTGCTCTTCCACCGTGCCGGGCAACACAGTGCTGCGAATGACGACGACATGATAGGCATCTTTTGTGCGCAGCGCCTTGCCAATTTCGCGCACAACGTTCTCCACATAGTCGGTTTTCAAACTGCCATTGGAATTGCTGGGCGTCCCCACGCAGATCAGGCTGACCTCCGTATCGCGGATCGCCTCCTCTGTGTTTTGGGTTACGCGCAATTTCCCATCGCGAACGGTTTGGCAAACCATCTCATCCAAACCCGGTTCCACGACCGGCGAGCGGCCCTGCCGAATTGCGTCCAACTTCTTGTTGTCCACGTCCACGCCAATGACTTCGTGGCCATCATTGGCAAAACATGCTGCAGAAACGCAACCTACGTAGCCAAGGCCAAATATGCTAATTTTCATAGCCAATACCTATTCCCCTTAGTTTTTTTAATTTATTATTGATACATACTTTTAAACCAGGATGCAGTCCGGGGCAGAAAAAGTACAGTTCTATTTTACAGACGTTTTCCGATATATGTAGTTACGAATTATTGACAGATCGCTACGTTAAGTTTGCGTTTACTGTATGAAATATATACGTTCAGCTTTTACCGAACAGTTTTACCGATCAGATTGTCGACTTGCCGAAGCCAGTTGCAACAACAGATCCACATCCACATTGCCGCCGCTCACCACCACCGCCACGTGCTGGCCGCGCACGGCAGCCCTGTCATGCAGCAGGGCGCCGATTCCCACAGCCCCCCCCCCTTCCACCAGCAGATGGTGCGCGCGCAGCGCAAACGTCATGGCGGCGGCAATCTCGTCCTCGCTGAGCAGCACGGTCTCATCCACATATTGGCGGCACAGCGCAAACGTGTAACGATTATCCAATCCAATGCCGCCGCTCAGGCTGTCGGCCAGCGTTTTCTCTTCGACCACCGGCACAGGCCGGCCGGCCTGCATGCTCAAATGCATGGCCGGCCCCAACGCCTGCGACGCCCCCACCACGCGGATCGCCGCATCCGCCGTCTTGAGCGCCAGCGCAATGCCGCCCATGAGTCCGCCGCCAGAGAGCGGTACAATGGCCGTGTCGAGCTGCGGCAGCTCTTCCAGCAGTTCCAGGCCAATGGTCCCCTGGCCGGCAATGATGGCCGGATCATCGAAGGGTGAGATCATGGTCATACCTCGCTCTTGCACCAACGTGAGCGCGTGGCGTTCCGCATCATCCTGATTATCGCCCGCCACCACCAACGTGGCGCCAAGCTGCTGCATGGCCTGCCGCTTGTGCGGCGGCACCAGGCTGGTGATACAGATGGTGGCGGCAATGCCCAGCTGTTGCGCCATATAGGCCACCGCCCGCCCATGATTGCCGGTGGAGACGGTGACGACGCCCCGCGCGCGCTCATCCTCCGTCAAATTGAGCAGCTTATTGGCGGCGCCGCGCAATTTGAAGGCGCCCGTTTCCTGCAAACATTCCAACTTCAGATATACATGCGCGCCGCTCCTTTCAGAAAGCGGCGCCGAATAAAGCAACGGCGTACGCCGAATATAAGGAGTAATGGTGCGGCGCGCCATATAAATATCACGCAAGGTAATGGAGTCTGCCTTCATAGGTGCCTTTCAAAACTCTGGCGCAAAGTTTGCGTATAATATTTTAGAGAAAAGTTGCGATTAGGGTTCTGTATTGCATATTGCTGTATTGCTATAATACGTATACCCACCATACGCAGAATAATACAGCAATATGCAACACAGCAATATGCAACACAGCAATCGTTCACATAAGGAGGCAATATGAGCTGTTTAGGCAACATTATCTGGCTGGTCTTTGGCGGCTTTTTGGCCGGCATGGGCTATATTTTGGGCGGCGCGCTGCTCTGTTTGACCATTATCGGCATCCCCTTTGGGCTGCAATCGATTCGGCTGGGCGTGGCTACGCTGGCTCCCTTTGGCAAACAGGTGGTGGAAGAATCCAGCGGCGCCGGCTTGCTCAAGCTGATCTTCGATTTGATCTGGATCTTTCTCTTTGGTTGGGAAATCGCCGTGGCCCATTTAGTTGGTGCGCTGATTCTGGCGATCACCATCATTGGCATTCCGTTTGCCAAACAACATCTTAAGCTAATCCCGGTGGCGCTCTTCCCGTTCCGCTATCAATTAAAGTAAAGCATCCATATGATTTCTCGAGGGCTAAACCTGTCGAAGCCCGCTCCGCCTTCGACAGGCTCTAGAGACAACCGCGAAGTTGTAAGTTAAGCACTTTTTTCACTTTGACAAGTAGTGCAATATGAGCGAAACTATCCTTTATATCTTTGGCCGACGCTGCTGCCAGCATTGCAATCTACGCTGTAATTGATACCAATCGCGGTTGTGAATGCCACGAATGATTGACAATTTCACTCTAAAAAGGCAATCATTCATGGCGTTTACAGAGCCAATGGTATGATTCTGCATGAAAGGTCGACGGTTTGATCGCTTATTGCCCTACCAGCAACTTTCGGGCGCAGGCGGAATTTAGCACGCTGCGATGTCCCAATACCAATGAACCGCTAGAGTACACCGACTTGCCCCCGTTTGACCCCGCGGCCATCGATCCGTCACAGATGGGGCTGTGGCGTTATGCCGCCATGCTGCCCGTGGTGGCGCCGGGCCGCGAGCGCATTAGCCTGGGCGAAGGTTGGACCCCGCTAATTGCGGATCGGTGGCAGGGCGTTGCGCTGCACTGGAAGCTCGAGTCGCTCATGCCCACCGGCAGCTATAAGGATCGCGGCTTTAGCGTGCTGATCAACTGGCTGCAGGGGCTGAACGCCACGCTGGTGGTCGAGGATTCCAGCGGCAATGCCGGCGCCAGCGTGGCCTGCTATGCCGCGCGCGCCGGCTTGCAGGCTTGCATATACGTACCCGCCAGCGCGGCGCTGCCCAAAAAGGCGCAAATCGCCGTCTATGGCGCCGAACTGGTCGAAGTGCCCGGCCCGCGGGAAGCCGCCACCGCCGCCGCCGTGGCCGCCACCCGGCTAAACAAAGGCACGCGTTATGCTTCGCACTCCTTGCAGCCCGCCTATCTGCTGGGCCAGATGACCTGCGCCTGGGAAATCTGGGAGCAACTGGGGCGGCGGGCGCCCGATTGGTATGTGGCGCCGGTTGGACAAGGCGGGCAACTGCTCAGCGTCTGGCGCGGCTTTCAACACCTGCACCGCGCCGGGCTGATCGACCGGCTGCCGCGGCTGGTGGGCGTGCAGGCCGAACCCTTTACCCCCATTTACGATGCATTCCACGAAGGCCTTAACAAGGCCAGTCTCCCTTGCGCCCCGTTGGGTCAAAACAGCGCCGACGGCATTGCCATAGCCCAGCCGTTGCGCTCGGTCACCGTGTTGGCGGCCCTGCGTCGCTCCGGCGGCGCCGTGATTGCCGTGACCGAAGAAGAGCTGCTGGACGCCCACATGGAGCTGGCCGGCCAAGGCATTTACGTCGAGCCCACCAGCGCCACAGTCGCCGCAGCGATTGCCAAATTAAAGCCGCAACTGGCCCCCGATCAGACGGTTGTGGCCGTCTTGACCGGCAGCGGACTCAAAAAAACACCTGTATTGGATTAGCATGTATCCCAAAGAGATTGCCGAATTTGAAAAAACGCTGCCAGAGCCGTTTGTCGACAAAACGCTGCTGCAACACGCCTTTATTCACCGCAGCTATCTGAACGAGGTGGAAGAGCCCAACGGCCTGGAGGATAACGAGCGGCTCGAATTCCTGGGCGATTCCGTGCTGGGTTTTGTAGTGAGCCAGCTTCTCTTTGATCGCTTTCGCGACTACCACGAGGGCGATCTGACCAATTTGCGCTCGGCCCTGGTGCGCCAGCGCATGCTCTCCGCCCTGGCCACATCGCTGCATATGGGCGACTATCTGCACCTGGGCAAGGGCGAAGAAGAGAGCGGCGGTCGCACGCGCCCAGCCACGCTCTGCGCCACCTTCGAGGCCGTGGTGGGCGCTATCTATATGGACCGCGGCATTGAGGCCGTCAACGATTTCCTGCTGCCCATTATTGAACGCGAGCTGGCCATCGTCCACGGCGCCGCCATGGCCAAAGATGCCAAAAGCCGTCTGCAAGAATGGTCGCAAAGCGAACTCAACGCCCGCCCGCACTACAAATTGCTGTTGGCCGATGGTCCCGATCACGACAAAGTTTTCACCATGCAGACCACCATTAGCGGCGTTGCCTATGGCGTGGGCCGCGGGCGCAGCAAACAGTCCGCCACCCAATCCGCCGCCGCCATGGCGCTGCACCGCCTGGGCCTCCACGCCCCCGAATACCAGCCCAACCCCGAACTGGAAGCCGAGTGGCCCCTGCCTGATGTAGATCTTGACCTCGAGGATTGAATTTTACATCCCTTTCCCCTCACATCTGAATCAGCTCTTCCACTACCTTCACATCGTCCGGGCTTTCGTCGCCGGCATTCTGCACGATTTTATCGCCTTCAAGCCGCAGACTGATGGTTTTGCTGATGCCGTCGTCGCCCATGGTGACGCCGTAAATGGTGTTGGCGCCTTCCAACGTGCGCCGGTTGTGCGTCACAATAATAAATTGGGTGGCGCCGGTCAGCGTTTCCACGGTCTGGCGGAAGCGGTCCACATTGGCTTCATCCAGGGCGGCGTCCACCTCGTCCAGCACGCAAAAGGGCGTGGGGCTCACCTGCAAAATGGCGAAAATCAGCGCGCAGGCCGAGAGCGCCCGCTCGCCGCCCGAAAGCAGGGCCAGGCTTTGCGGTCGTTTGCCCGGCGGCCGCGCAATGATTTCGACGCCAGTGTTGTTGATATCCTCGGGCGTGGTCAGGACCAATTTGGCCGTGCCGCCGTTAAAGAGCAGGCCGAAGAAGTGTTCAAACTGGACGGCCACCGCCTGGAACATTTTGCGCAGCTCCACCTCCATCAGCTCGTCCAGCTCTTTGATCACCGTGCGCAGATCGGCGGCGGCGGCCTGCAAATCTTTGGACTCGGACGACAGAAATTCAAAACGTTCGGCGGCTTCGGCATATTCGCGCGGCGCATCCGGGTTGACGTTGCTGACGCGGCTCAAGCGCGCCCGCATCTCCTTGACCTCCTCCTCCAGCCCGTCCGGCACGCTCTCTACCACCGGCAGATGCTCCACCGTCGATTCCAGCGGCAGCGGCGGCTGATAGGCCATGTCGGCGCCCTGCTCCAGCTCGACCAGCCCAAAATCGTGCTCAATGTCGTAGCGCAACTGGGTCAGCGTGTCTTCGGTGCGCTGGAGCTGAAGCTGGGCGTTGTTCCAGGCGGTTTCGTTGGCGCGCAGTGCCTGCTGCAATTCGCGCTCGCGGCTCTCTTCGTCACTTTGCGCCGTTTCAAGCTGGTCAAGCTGGGCCTGGGCCGGGTCGATCTTTTCCTGATAGACCGCGATCTGCTGGCTCAACTCGGCTTCCTGGGCGTCAAGCTGCGCAATGCGCACTTGCAGCGTTTCGGCTTCGCCGGTCAATTCGACAATGCGCTGCTCTTTGTTGCGGATCTGATCGGTGGTGCTTTGCAGGGTGCGCTGCTGATTTTCGCGCAGCGCCTGCTGGCTGCGCAGATGGCCCTGCGCCTCGGCGGCAGCGGCGCGCAGATCGGCCAGTTGCTGCAAGAGTTCGCTGGCGCCGGCAGCTTCCACGCTGGCTTCGGCGGCGGCCAATTCGGTCTCCGCAGCGGCGCGCTCGGTTTGAATTTGCGCCAGCGCCTGGTTGTACTCCTGCTCCTGCTCATCCATGCGCGCCAGCTCGGCGGTGGATTGCTGGAGGCGCTCCTGCTGCCAGCGGGCGGCCTGTTGGGCGCGGTCCAGGCGACGCTGGGTTTCAGCGGCCTGCTCGCGGCGCTGCCGCTCCTGGCGCGCCAGTTCGGCCAGCATCTGGCGGCTCTGCTCCATGAGCAGGCTGCCCTTTTCAATTTGCACGGTCAGTTCATGGCAGGCAGCGGCGGCGCGGGTTGACTTTTGGCGGGCCTGCTCGATCTGCTGCGGCAGTTCGCGATATTCGCGCTCGCGGGCCAGCACCGAATCATCGCGACGGTTGCTGTCGCGGCCACCGGTCACGGCGCCGCCGGGCCGCACAATTTCACCACCCAGCGTCACCACCGTGGGGCGCGGCCCATTGCCCAGCCGGTCTAACGCGCGGCGGGCGGCGGGCAAATCTTCCGCCACCCAGGTGCGGCCCAGCAGCGACAGCGCCACATCGGCCACTTTTGAATCATACGTCACCAGATCGGCGGCGTTGCCCAGAATGCCGGGCGCGTTGGGCGCATCAATGGCGGGCAGCACGCTGAGCCGGTCCAGCGGCAAAAAGGTGGCGCGGCCCTGCCCGGTGCGCTTGAGCAATTCGATGGCCTCGCGGGCGTCATCCCAGCTCTCGGTGACCACGTTTTGAAATGCGCCGCCCAGCGCGGTCTCAATGGCCTGATCCAGTTGGGGCGGCACCTGAACCAGCGTGGCCACGGTGCCCAGAATGCCGGTGAGCGCGTCGCCCGCCTGGGCCGTGCGCGCGCGTTCACCAGCCTGCAATACCGCGCGCACGCCGCTGGCATAGCCGGCGCCTTCGTTGCGCAGCCGGGTCAGCAGATCGTGGCGCGTCTGCAACTGGTCCACCGTGCGGTCGGCGGCCTGGCGCACGCCCTCGGCCTGCTTGAGCTGGTCGCGCAGTTCGGCGGCGGTGGCCTCCAGCCGACTGATTTCCTGCTGCAATGCGGCGGCCTGATTTTCCTCGGTTGCCAAGGCGTTTTGGGCCGTGGCCAACTCGGCGGCAATGGTGGCAGCCTCGGCTTCGGCCTGCGTGCGGGCGGCGGTTTGCGCCTGCTGCTCGCCGTGCAGCGTGCTGCGCCGCTCGGCCAGTTGATTGAGACGGCTCTGGCGATCGGCCTGGCGGTTTTGCAATTGGGTCAAGCGGTGGCGGGCGGCATCCAGCGCATCCTGCAACTTCGGTTTGCGCTCGGCCTGGCGCTGGCCCAGCTCAAACTGCAAATCATCCACGGCCTGCTGGCGCGCCTGAAACTGGGCCTGCGCCGTCACCAATGCGGCGTCGAGTTCGGCCAGTCGGGCGGTCAGCGTTTCGGCTTGCAGACGCAGCGGAGCCAGTTCGCCGGGTTTCTTCGCCGCGCCTGCACCTGGCGCAGCCGCTCTTGGCTGACGGCCAGCTCGCGGGTGACGCTTTCGGCTTGGCTGTGGAGCTGGCTGCTTTGGGCGTGCAGGGTTCCCAATGCGCCACGTAGCTCGGTCTGTTCTTTGCGCATGTCTTCAATCTTACCGCCAACCTGGCCCAACATCTGCTGGCGGGCGGCCACATCGGCGCGCAGCGTCTTTTCCTGGTTCTGGCGGAAGGAGAGGTTGCCCAGCGTGGTGTGCCAGCGGTAGCCATACCACTGGCGCAGCATGTCGCCGCAGGTCCTCGGCGATCTGCTGGCGCTCGTTGGCCGTCTCGGCCTGGCGGCGCAGATAGTTGAGACGCGGGCTCAGCTCGGCGATAATGTCCTGGGCGCGGGTCAGGTTCTGTTCGGTGGCTTCGAGCTGGCGCAGGGTTTTGGTGCGTTTGGCCTGGTAGCCGGTAATGCCGGCGG
Source organism: Caldilineaceae bacterium (assembly GCA_041391125.1). GTDB lineage: Bacteria > Chloroflexota > Anaerolineae > Caldilineales > Caldilineaceae > JACKBC01. Next base: position 5,794 of record JAWKON010000068.1, on the reverse strand, counting down.
CTTCTTCAAAGAGCGAGCGGCGCTCTTCGGGCGAGAGGCTGAGCACTTTGTCGATGAGCCCCTGGCCCACCACGGCATAGGTGCGCTTGCCCAGCCCGGTCTGCGCCAGCAGCTCGGTCACGTCGAGCAGCCGCACCTGCTGGCCGTTGATCATGTATTCGTTGTCGCCGTCGCGATAGGCGCGGCGGGTGATTTCCACCTCTTCAAAATCGATGGGCAGCTCTTGCTGGCTGTTGTCCAGCGTCAGGCTGACTTGGGCCATGCCCAGGCGGGCGCGCTTGTCCGAGCCGGAGAAGATAACGTCGGCGGTCTTTTTGGAGCGCAGCAGGCTAAAGCTCTGCTCGCCCAGGCACCAGCGCACGGCGTCGACCACGTTGCTTTTGCCGCTGCCGTTGGGGCCGACGATGGCGGTGATGCCGGGGTCAAATTCAAATTCGGTTTTTTTGGCAAAGGTTTTGAAACCTTGGATCAGAACTCGTTTGATACGCATAGGGGGTGAACCGCAGGGATATTATGATCAACAGATTACACAGATTCAAAAGATTTCTTTCTGCATAAGCATAATCTGTGCAATCCGTGTAATCTGTTGATCAATTTATTTTTTCTTCGCTATTGGCTGGCATTTTAAATGTAAACAAAATGGAACGCAGATTTTACTGATTTTATGGACTTGCGCAGATTTTTCGTCTTTATGATGAATCGTGCGTGGAAGCCGCTCCGACTGCAACGCACGGCGGACAACTTTTCTGGTCGAGCGATGTTTTTGGACGCCGTGCATCGCAGTCTGCGCTATGCCCTCAGGTGCGCAGTAATATCTCGGCCAGTGATTTCCAGAGGCCGGGCAGGATCAGTTCGAGAATCAGGCCGAGCGCTACGCAAGTGCTGGAGATAAGCAAAAGGCGGCGATGTTGTTGCAGCAGATGGCCAGGTGACCAGTTTTTTATGAGCATGGGTTCGGCGGCCAGGATCGTCCAACCGGCGTAGCCGACCAGGCGCAGCAGCGTCCACAGCGGCAGGCTGATGAGCAACGCCAACGGCGACGGAAAATCGATGAGCAGCGAACCAGCGTAAAAGCCGGCCAGGTTGACGCTGCGCACCAGAATCCAGACGGCCAGCAGGCCGCCGGTCAGCGCCGCCCAGGCCGATGAGAAGAGTTCGCCGATGCGCGCGATGGGGCGCACCGGCAAGCTGTCGGGCAGGATTTCGTTGCCAAAGAGCCAGGCCCGAAAGGCGATGCGCCGGTCAAGCCGTTGGGAATGGCGTGCGCCAAACTGCCAGGCGCGGCCCAGGAAAGCAGCGTAATCAGAATAAGCTGGATGAGCAGCCACATGAGCAGCACGGTCACGATTTGGCGCATCTTCTGGCGGCGCACGGTCATGGCCAGAAAAGTGGTCAGGGCCAGTGTCTGCACCACGGGCATAAAGCGCGGCTGCCCCAATATGGCCGGCATAATGGTGGTGAGCAGGGTGAACATGATGACGGTGCCATAAAAGATCGGGTCGTCGGTGATAGAATAGCTGGCCGCACGGGTTGGGTTTGCCGGCTCCTCCGGCAGGATCGGGGCTGCGCTGGGTTGCTGCATGGTGAGTGCCTTTGGTGAACGCTTTCGTAACTACACAGGCCTTAAACCCCTCCCGACCTCCCCATGAGGGGGAGGGGCCTTCATTCCCTCCCCTCATGGGGAGGGCCAGGAGGGGTGCGCAGTTGAACGCTTTCGGTTGTTTCCGCCTCCACAACCGGACAAGTATAGCATTTGGGCGATTGATTATCCAACTTGGCATCTTTTTAGACGGGTTTGGGGGATGGGGATACGGGGAGGGGGCGGAGAATTGCTAATGGTGAATAGTGAATGGGGCCAAAGGCTACAAGCATTCCTTGTATTCGCAATTTGCAATTAGCCATTCACCATTAGCAATTGGGATTTATCAACCTGTCGGAAGGGGTCGATTGTGGAATGGCAATTGGCGTGACTCATCGTTGCCTGGTCAGGTGGCTAGGGCGTTGACTGGCCGGGGCGGTGGGTTGGATTGACGCAGACTTGGTTAGAATGTTTGCGTGCTGGGGTAGTCTCATGTATGATTTATGACAATTGACCAGCATATTTATCTTACATATCGCAGCCCCATCATATTGTAAACACCTGGCGCCTTTCGCACCATGCAGAGCAATTTAGCATCCTCGATCTCAAAATTACCAGATTCAGCCATATCGCCCACTGCTTTACGCTTTGGCGGCCGCGGCATGGTCTGATGGCGGCGGCGCTGCTACTTTGTGGGCGTGTTGGCCTTTGGGATTTGGCGGCCCATTCAAGTGCTGCCGCGCATTGCGCCCGGTCCAGATTTTGTCTTTCAGGACCAGGATGGCCAGCAGCTCACCAATGGGGATTTGCGCATAATTTGTGCTGTATAATTTTACCTATGCCTCATGCGAGCGCCTTGTCCGCAAACTGGTGCGGCCATGCGCCAGATCCAGCAGCGGCTGCAAAGTGTGGATACAGGCGGCATTCCCATCCAACTGGTGACGATTTCGTTTGACCCCGCGCGTGATACGCCGGAACGGTTAACAGAATATGCGGAACAGGTGGACGCGGATCTGCGCAACTGGCGCTTTGTCACGGGCGCAACAGATCAGCTAAAATCGGTAATCGGTGGCGGCTTTGGCGTCTATTATGCGCCAGAGGAGGCAGCCAACGGCGCTGCGCCAGATGTCCAGTTCAAATTTGAGCCGACCTTTGTGCTAGTGGATGGCCTGGGAATTTTGCGGGCCGAATATCGAACCGCGACGCCAGAGGCAGAGATGGTGGCGCGATGTCGAACTGCTGGCCACCGAGGTACGCAACAGCCAAGGCGCCGCGCGCTATGCCTATGAAACGGCGCATCTGTTTTTGTGCTATCCCAAATAATAATGGTGCAGCCAGATCCCATGTGGTCAAGCCGCTTTGGTTTCGATACGCCCCAAACTGCCGGGGCTACTCAACCGCCGCTCATCTCGTCAACCACGCGCGGAAGAGCCATAACATTATGCGTGACGCCGCTCATTCACAATTAACCATTTACCATTCACCATTCACCAAGGAGTTTTCCATGCGAGATCCCGATACACCCAAGGGCACGATTGCGCTGCTTTTGGTCTACCTGTTCTTTATTTTGGTGCTGTGGGGCAATGCCTATTTCACCGTGCTGTCGAGAGGAGCCAATCAATGAGCGACGCCAATGGGAACCCGATGATTGAGCTCATGGAAGAAGCCCAGCCGCTGCACGTGGATTGGTACGAAGGGCTGTGGATACGCATTTCGGTGGGCGTGCTGGTGGTCTTTATTGGGGCGGTGCTCTTTTCCAGCTCGGCCTACAGCATCCAGGTGCCGGGCGCCTATGCACGCGTGGACCCGCAGAATCTCACCGACACCCCGTTCAACGAGCCAGGTTTACATGAATTGGCGCCGGGCAAATATGAAGTGTACATGCTGGCCGCCACCTGGCAATTTACGCCCAACGAAATTCACGTGCCGGCCGGCTCCACGGTGAAATTTTACGTCACCAGCCCGGACGTGCAGCACGGTTTTAAGATCATGGACACCAATATCAACATGATGGTGCTGCCCGGTCAGGTTTCCACCTTGTCCGCCACCTTTGATGAACCGGGTACATACAAGCTGATCTGCCACGAATATTGCGGCTACGTGGCGGGCAGTCCCATCGGTCACCACACCATGTTTGGCCAAATCATTGTTGAAGCAGAAGAATAAGGGGAACAAGCCATTATGTCTGTACAAACCTTAACGGGTGTGGCGCCAGTGAGCGCTGTGCGCCCCACACCCTTGACGGATAAAGATCTGGCCGTGGTGGATCGCTTGACCGGCTGGAATATTGGCGTGGCCACGGCGGCGCTTTCAGTTGGGCTGTTGCTGGGCGTTTTACAGGGATTGGAGCACGCTGGCTTCGATTTTTACCCCTACATTGCGCCGGCCATTGCCACCTATTATCACGGGCTGACCATTCACGGCGTGCTCAACGCGCTGGTCTGGACCACCTTCTTTATTTGCGGCTTTTTTACATTTTCCACCGTGCGCAGCTTGGGCCGTCCGCTGCGCTATCCGTGGCTCAATCAGGTACGTTTTACGTGATGCTGGTGGGGTTGCTGATCACGGCCTATCCGCTGCTGACAGAAATATGGCCACCGTGCTTTACACATTTTACCCGCCGCTGATGGCGCACTGGGCCTTTTATGTGGGCTTGACGCTGGTGGTGGTCGGTTCGTGGATGGTGGGCTGGGGGCTGCTCTTTACCTACGGCGCCTGGCGCAAGGAAAACCCGGGCGTGCGCACGCCGTTTATCGCCTTGGGCGCGCTCATCACCATGGTCATGTGGCAGATTGCCACGTTGGGCGTGGCCGCCGAAATTCTCTTCCTGCTGATTCCCTGGTCGCTGGGCTTTGTGGAAGGCACCGACCCGCTGCTGGCGCGCACGCTCTTCTGGTACTTTGGCCATCCGCTGGTCTATTTCTGGCTGCTGCCCGCCTATCTTTCATGGTACGCCATGCTGCCGGCGCAGACCAATGGCAAAATGTTTAGCGATTCGCTGGCGCGGCTGGTCTTCTGGCTCTTTCTGATTCTCTCTACGCCGGTTGGCTTTCATCACCAATACACCGACCCTGGCATCCCGCCGGCCTGGAAATTTTTCCATACGCTGCTCACCTATGGCGTGGCCTTTCCCAGCTTGCTGACTGCCTTTACGGTGGTGGCTTCGCTGGAAATTGGCGCCCGCGCCCGCGGCGGCAAAGGCTACCTGGGCTGGATCAAGCGGCTCAACTGGGGCGATCCCTCCTACGCCGCCCAAAACCTGGCCATGATCCTCTTTGCCTTTGGCGGCATCAGCGGCATTACCAACGCCTCGTACACCATGAACCTGGCCGTCCACAACACGTCGTGGATTCCCGGTCACTTTCACCTGACGGTCGGCTCGGCCACCACGCTCACCTTTATGGGCATTGCCTATTGGCTGATTCCCAAATTGACCGGACGCCGCCTCTTTAGCCGCCGGCTGGCGCGCTGGCAGGCCTGGACTTGGTTCATCGGCATGTTGCTCTTTAGCAATGCCTATCACGTGTTGGGGCTGCACTTTGGCGTGCCGCGCCGCACGATGCTCGGTTCGGCGCCCTATGCCGACCCGGCCTGGAACCCCTTGCTCATGGAATCGCTGCTGGGCGTGCTGCTGCTCACGCTGAGCGCCACGCTCTTCTTTGCCGTGGTATTGGGGACACTGGTCAACCGCAAGCTGGATGCGCCCATTGAAATGCCGGTGGCCGAGCCGCTGGACCCCACACCGGCGCCAGCCTGGCTGGACACCTGGTGGCCGTGGGTCAACGGCGCCATTGCGCTGGTGCTGCTGGCCTATGGGCCCATGTTGTTCCAGTTGATCCGGGAGATGCAGCTCAATGCACCGGGACGGATTGTGTGGTAGGAGTGGCGGGTATGCAGGTAGCGGGTATGCGGGTGGCGGGTGGCGGGTTGTACGCTACTCGCCATCTGACCTCTGTCTAGATGCAGCCTGAATGGGCGGTCAGCCAACTTCGTATTCTGCTGATAATGGTATATAATAGAAGCGCCACGCGATGGGGGCAGGCTGTTTTGTCCCCGAGTGGTTCATACCCGCCGGATAAGCAAGCATTTCAGGCTGCAAATTTGTCTACATTGTGCCTACATCTGGTCGAAATAGCGATTTTGGCCGCAAATGGCGTCGCCGAACGGAGCCAAAGATAGATGAAAAATACGCATGTCAACAACGTTTACTCTGAA
>JAWKON010000067.1:0-49196 GCA_041391125.1 Caldilineaceae bacterium | reverse complement strand
GAGCGCTGGCGCTGATTATGGGTTTTCTGGAATCGGAGTTGCTGGGCCGCATTGTCAGCCTGGACGAACTGATGCACTCCGCCGATATGCCCTATGAAGCGCTGGTGGTGCAAGCCGCGGCGGCGCAATCATGAGCGCTGCCAAACCGCACGTCCTCTTTGCTTTTAGCCAGCAAGTGTGGGACGGCTATGCCGACCCGGCTGAAATAGCGCGATTGGAGCGCTTTGCAAGCTGGCAGTGGGCGCCATGCGAGGGCGGCGGCCGCAGCACCTTCGCCCGCGCCGCCGCCGATCCGGAGAGCCGCGCCGCCATTATCGACCAAATCGGCGCTGCCGATGCGCTGGTGGTCTGCCACGGCGCGCCGTATATCGACGGGGCGATTCTCGACGCCGCACCCCGCCTGCGTTTTCTCGGCGAATTGGAGGGCGACCGCTTTGCTGGACGCATGGATCTGGAAGCGGCCTGGGCGCGCCACATCCGCACGGTGGATGTGACCAATGGTTCTTCTTATCCGGTAGCCGAATGGGCATTGGGGCTGATCCTGCTCTCCATGCGCAATGCGGGCGCCCACTTTCGCCGCATCATCGCCGGGGATACCACGCGGGATCCCGACCTGCGGGCGCAAATGCCCGGTCGGCTGCGCGGCAAGCGGGTGGGCTTGATCGGCTGCGGCCACATGGGCCGGCTGCTGCTCAAACTGCTGCGCCCGTTTCAAGTGGAGATGTGGGTGCATGACCCCTATCTGCCGCGCGAAATGGCCGAAGCGCTGGGCTTTCTGCAAACCACGCTGGACAACGTGCTCGCGCAGTGCGACGTGGTGGTCTGCCTGGTCCCGCTAACGCCCGGCACCCAAGGCATGATCGGCGCCCGCGAGCTGAACTTGATGCGGCCGGGCGCTGTCTTTGTCAACGTGTCGCGCGGCGCCGTGGTGGATTCAGCCGCGCTGATTGCCCGCCTGGCGCGCAACGACATCATCGCCGGCCTGGACGTATTCGATCCGGAGCCGATCCCGCCGGACAGTCCCATCCTAAAGCTGCCCAACGTTTTCCTCAGCCCCCACGTGGGCGCGCACACCGGCGATCCGTATCGACCTTTCATGGCGCTCATGGTGGATGAGCTGGCGCGCTTCTTCCACGGTCACGAGACGCACTTTGATCTGACCCCGCGTTCGCTGGCTAATCGCAGCGGTGCAGCAGAGAAACTTTGAGATTGTGAACTCCAATTCGACAAAAGTCGAAGACACGCGTCCGCGGCCCTGCTATAATAAAAACGTAACACCATTTGGCTCTGTAAAAGCGATAAATCTCTGTTTTATTATGACAAGAAGGGAGTCGACAATGCGTGGACGTGGCATGGGGCGAGCGCCCATTTTCCGAGGACCCCCCGTTGTGCGGGGACCGGTCATCCGGCGGACATCTGGCTTTTTGGGAGTATTGGGCTGGTTATTCCCCGGTTTGGTTGGCTTCTGGCTGGGGAAAAATTATAGCGAAACGGAACGCACAATGGCCGAGCGCGAAGCCGATCTCCAGCGCCGAGAAGCAGCGGTGCGCCAGCGTGAGCAAACATTTATGGAAGATCGGTAGCAAAGCGAGGTGTAGAGGCGAAACGATTACAATTTACCATAAAGAATTTTACATAAAAAGACCTCCTGGATAGACGAAAGGTGACAAACCCCTACTGTCTAGCAGGAGGTTGCTTTTGGCACATCATCTGCAAAATTCGGGATGATGCATGTTTTTTGATTAGACCCCGTGTGTTGACAAGCCCCCTCTTGTTTGTTACGATTACCATAATATTATCAGTACACCGCAACGGTGTTGGCGATACAGGCATCGGTCTCGTTTTGTGAATCCAGCCCTATCTCATGCTATTGTGATCTGCCGATTATCCAGTTACGGAAAAGCTCCCTTCCCTCTTAACAATTATACCAATTACACGATTTCAAATTGAGTCCAATCTGATCAGCATGTCGTGGAGGCGTGCGTGCCGGAAGCCGTTCTTCAAGTTGCGGCTCTACGCGCCTATTATCACACGCCCACCGGGCCGTGCAGGCTGTGGACGGAATCAATTTAGAAATTCTCAGACCATGCACAGCGCCCTTTTTAGACCAAAAGGAAAGTCATCATGCAAATCGTTGATCTGCAAGTGATCCCCTTTCGCCTGCGGCGACAGGGCTATAATGCGGGCAGCATTTACCGTGAAGTGGAGGTAGTGCAGACGCTAACCAAAATCGTGACCGATGAGGGGGCGGAAGGCTACTACTTTGGCGGCCACGGTCATGGCGATGCGGATGGGCTGCCGCCGGACCAGCGGGCCGCGCTCACTGGGCGCTTTAAAAATATGCTGGTGGGACAGGACCCGTTTGACCGCGAGAAGTTCTGGCACTGGCTGTGGGTGGCCAATGTGGAAGAGAACCTGCTCAGCGTTATCGACATGGCGCTCTGGGGACCTGCAGGCGTGCCATTTTGGCGTGCCCCTCTACAAGCTGCTGGGCGGCTGTCGCGACAAGGTGAAGGCCTATGTGCCAGCACCTTCCCCAACATGGGGCCACCCGCAGTCTATGCCCAGCACGCGCTGGAATGCAAAGAGCGCGGCTATACGCACTACAAAATTCACCCCTACTACTTTTGGGATCCGGTCACGCAGCAGCGCGATCCGGGGCGTCCGTCGCACATTCAGCAGGATATTGAAGCGTGTTATGCCGTGCGTGAGGCGGTGGGGGACGACATGGTGCTCAGCTTTGACCCCTGGGGTACCTATCGCACCTACGAAGAGGCGTATGCGGTGGGCCGCGAGCTGGAAAAACTCAACTTCTATTGGTTCGAGCACCCCATGCCCGAATACCGGGTCAGCTCGTATGAGAAGCTCTGCCGCGAACTGGAGATTCCCATCCTCTCGCCCGAAATTGCCGCCGGCAGTTTTTATACGCGCGCCGACTGGATCCACCGCGGCGCCTCGGACATGACGCGCATCGACGTGCTGCGCGGCGGCGTAACCGGCGTGCGCAAGATGCAGGCCATTAGCGAAGCCTTTGGCGTCAAGTGCGAGGTACACATGAGCGGCTTTGCCAATCTGCAACTTTTGGGCGCCAGTAGTGAGGACGTGTGCGAATATTATGAGCGCGGTCTGCTGGCTCCCGGCGTGGATTACGAGACGCCGCCGCCCTATCTACACGCCATTGGCGATCCGATGGATGATGAGGGGTATGTGCATCTGTCGTCGGAGCCCGGCATGGGCTATCAGATTAACTGGGATTATATTGAGGAGCACCGCTGTGAGTAAGGCTTTAGGCCATTGTCGGAAAAATTAGGTTGGCAATGCGTATTGCGTATTGCGTGTACCGGTTGAGAGGTTTGTTTTTTATGATGTAGTTGTTTCGTTAACATGACCTTATTGAGATCACATTTAAACATGGCACAAATGCGGATTATTGTTATTCGAGGCCATTTGTGCCATGTTTAAATGGTTTGTCCATTACTCTATATCAAAATCCACAAGGAGTTCCCCATGAACATTCAAATTACGCCCGCAGATATTGCTGCTGACCGTATGTCGCCGGACAAGGTGGCGCAGGCCGTAAGCGCCATTATGACCGATGGCTTTGTGATTCTCGACAACGCCGTGGACCATGACCATTTAGACTTTCTGCATGAGCGGATGCGTGAAGACTCGGCCAAGCTGATCCAGGCCGAAAAGTGGGGTGGCGCCGGTCGTCGCCACGGCCATTTGCAGCAGGGGCCGCCGCCCTTTGCGCCCTATGTATTTCGCGATATTGTCTCCAATCCCTTCGCTATCCAGGTGACCAAAGGCGTGCTGGGCGATGGTCTTTTCAACAGCTTTTACAGCGGCAACTGCAACTGCCCCGGCAGTGTGGAACAGCCGCTGCACGCCGACAATCCGCACCTGTGGCCCAACATGGAAGTGGCTCATCCGCCGGCCTCGCTGGTGGTCAACATCTGTTTAGTCAAGACGACTGAAGAGAATGGCGCCGTCGAATTGTGGCCCGGCACGCATCGCAACACCAAGCCCATCAATGAAGAAAATGTGGAAGCGCAGCGCGCCATTACGCCGCCCATCCGCGGATCCGCCGAAAAGGGCAGCATCCTCATCCGCGACATGCGCGCCTGGCATCGCGGCGTGCCCAATCACGCGGACGAAGTGCGCCACATGATCGCCATGGTCCACAACATGCACTGGCGGCGGCGCAACCAGACGCTGCGCTTTGTCAAGGGCTGCGAAGATAAGTTCGACAGTAGCGAGCTGGACCACAATGCAACGTTTATCGATGAGCCGTACGACTATCTGTTTGGCGAGTTTGTGCGGCCGTAAGAATTTGTCTCGATACTACAACAGATTCGGGAAACAGCAGACTGTCTGTTAACCAGCGCGTTATATCTGTCCTCTGTTGTTTTCTGAATCTGCCATATCCATGTGTAGGTCACACATGCTGTGTGACAAATCCGGCCAGCGGGAATCGCCCCCATAAGGCGAACGTTGTCACTCTACAAGAGTGACCTACGCGGCTGCCATCTGTTGTTTTCTGAATCTGTTGTAGAGTCTTTACGCTTACGGCCAGAGGGAAGGTTCACATAATGGAAGCTCTCAAAGCAGCATTGGAACGCCAGATTGCCAACTACACCGCCCGCAACCCGCGTTCGCAGGCCATGTTTGCGCGGGCCAAAGAATCGCTGCCCGGCGGCAATACGCGTACCGGCGCCCATATGGAGCCCTTCCCGCTCTACGCCGACAGCGGTGAAGGCGTCTATCTGATCGACCTGGATGGCCACCGCCTGCTCGACTTTGTCAACAACAACACGTCGCTCATGTTGGGCCACGCCCATCCGGCGGTGGTGGCGGCGCTGCAAAAGCAGATTGGCCGCGGCACTGGCTTTCACCGCCCGCTGGCGCTGGAAGTGGAGATGGCCGAACTGTTGCGGGCGCGCATGCCGTCGCTGGAGCGGGTGCGCTTTTGCAGCTCGGGCAGCGAAGCGGTGCTCAACGCGTTGCGGGCGGCCAAAGGTTTTACCGGCAAGCCCAAAATCGCCAAGTTCGAGGGCGCGTATCACGGCGTGGGCGAATATATCACCGTCAGCCACATCCCGCCGCTCAGCGCCGACCTGGGGCCGCCCGATGCGCCGCGCGGCGTCCCCTCATCGGCGGGTACGTCGCCCTCTGTGCTGGACGAGGTGATCATTTTGCCCTTTAACAATGTCGCCGCCTGCCAACGATTGATCCAGCAGCACAAAGATGAACTGGCCGCCGTCATTGTAGACCCGCTCTCCACCGGCGCCGGGCTGACCCTGCCCGTGGACGATTTCCTCAGCCACCTGCGCCGCCTGACCGCAGAGGCCGGTGTGCTGCTCATCTTCGATGAGATCATCAGCTTTCGGGCGGCCCGCGGCGGCAGCCAGGAGATCTATGGCGTGCGCCCCGATCTGACCTGTCTGGCCAAAGTCATCGCCGGCGGCACCCCCGCCGGCTGCCTTGGCGGCCGCTGACGTGATGGCGCTCTTTGACCCCACCGGCGGCGCGCGGCCATTCAGCAATCCGGCACCTACAACGCCAATCCGCTCTCCATGGTGGCGGGCATGGCCACCCTGCGCGAACTGACGCCGGAGGCCTACGCCCGGCTGGATGTCCTAACGCGCCGGCTGGGTTCCGAGCTGGAAGCGGTCTTTGAGGAGGCGGGCATCCAGGCCCAAGTGACCACCATTGGGTCGCTCTTCCGTGTTCACTTTCTGCCCAGCCGCCCGCGCAATTACCGTGAAGCGGCCCGGGACAACGGCCTCATGCACCGCTGGCTGCAACTTTGGCTGCTCAACCACGATGTGATGTGGTCCACGGCGGGGAATGTTTCGCTGCCTATGGAGAATGAACATGTGGATACGTTTGTGGCGGCGGTGGGGAGGCGCTGGCAGAGTTCGCCTAAATCATGCAAACCAATACCGCCGGCGCCCATTTTGGTTGCGTCAACATAGCACAGAGATCTACTTGTCAGATCTGACGCCAATTGGAATGCCGGTGATTCAGTTCCTCACGTTGACCACCTGCCCGCCCGAGTGGATACATCACGATTTGTACATTTTTCGCGATGAATCCACGCGTTTTACGTCGGCCAATCGGACTGTGCATTTGCCCGCGTGTGGACCCATCTGCACGATGGCTTCAAAGGGCGCTCGCTCGTCGGCAAATTTATCCGCAACAACTGGCCGCGCGCCATGCGTTTTACCATCGAGCTACTTCGCGCAGATTCCCCTGCATTTCAATCCGTTCAACATAATCGAGATGACGCTGAACGTATCTTAATCACAACGCTGCGTCCCTGTTTTAACGACACCCACAATGCCAAACCCACGCGCTGCCAGAATACTATTTGTCCCCAAACGAAACGGTAGTTTATCCGCAATATGGGCAAGATGATGCGTGAGGCCGACCATGCATTTCGGCGCGAACAAAGTGCGTCAAGCTGGTAGAATCATTTAGTAACGCGGTTACAAAAGCTTCTCATAGCACAGACTGACCTCCGTTTCGCGATAGTCGCCAAACGGTTTGACGCGCCGAAAGCCCATCTTTTCATAGAGCGCAATGGCCTCAGTCTGATAGATGCCGGTCTCCAGCCGCAGCACGGAGATGCCGCGCTGCCGCACAAAATCTTCCATATGTTCCACCAGCTTGCGCCCCAACCCCAACCCGCGAAAGTGCGGCCGCACAAACATGCGCTTGAGTTCGCCAAACTGCACGTCTGTTGGCGAAGCATCAAAAATGTGGACGCCGCCACAGCCCGCGGCCGCGCCCTCATTGCGCACAATAAAAAAGGTGACGCCCGGCTGCAGCAGCTTTTCCACATTGTAACCGTGCCGGTTTTCCGGCGAATAAAGCGGATTCAGCACTGCATCCAGCTCGCCAATCAGCGCCAGCCCGTCGGTGGAATCTGGTCGCTCGGGTGCTATGGTGATGGTCATAGAGTGTGTCCTTTCGTTTATGAATTATGACAAGATGACAGGATGACAGGCTTGTAGTCACGGGTCACCTAGTCACCTTGTCACCCAGTCACCTTGTCACCCAGTCACCTTGTCATATCCCCCGCCCCGCCGCCTCAAGCGCATCCAACAGAAAATCCAGATCGGCTTCGTTGGTGCGGAAGTTGACCACGGCGGCCCGCAGCACAAATTCGCCGCGCACTTCGGTGCTGGTCAAATAAGTTTGGCCTTGGCTTTGCACAATTTCCAGCAAAGCGCGATTGAGCGCACGTAAATCATGCGCGCCGGCCGGGGCATAGCGAAAACAGGTGACGCTCAACGGTCCCGCCGCCATCAGCTCAAAATCGGGGCGGGCGGTGATTTTGGCCCGCAGCCGTTGGGCTAGCGCCACATCGCGCGAGATGAGCTGGCGATAGCCCGCCACGCCCAGTTGTTGCATGGCCAGCCACAGCTTGAGCGCCCGGAAGCCGCGCGTCTGCTGCGGGCCATATTCGGCAAACCAGGGCAGTTGCCGGTCATCGCGCAGATAGGCCGGCACCAGGCTAAAGGCGTTGCGCATGGCCTCCTGATCCTTCACCAGCGCACAACCGCATTCCACCGGCACATACATCCACTTGTGCGGATCCAGCCCCAGGCTATCGGCGCGTCCATGCCTTTGTACAGGTGGGCGGCCTGCTCAGCCAGCACGCCGATAGCGCCATACGCACCGTCCACATGCAGCCACAAATTTTCACGCTGGCAAAGGTCGGCGATCTCTTCGAACGGGTCAATGGCGCCCGTGTTGACCGTGCCGGCGCTGGCCACCACGCAGACTGGATGCAGCCCGGCCTGCCGGTCGGCGCCGATCTGCTGCGCCAATTGTACCACGTCCATGCGGCACTCGGCATCCACCGGAATCTTGCGCAGATAGTTGTGGCCGATGCCCAGCAGCTCCACGGCTTTGTCGATGCAACTGTGCCCCTCTGCCGATTTATAGACCACCATGGGCGCCGGCTCCCGCTGCATCCCCTCAGCGCGAATGTTGGCGGTCTGCGTTTTGCAATAGCGCATGACGGTCAGCCCCACCAGCGTGGCCATGCTGCCGCCGCTGACCAATATGCCGCCGCTTTCATGCGGAAAGCCCATGATCTCTTTGAGCCAATTGAGCACGGCGTGTTCCAAATAGGTGCTGGCCTGGTCGCCGCCGGCCGCGCTGGTGTTCATGCCCGCCGCCAGCAGTTCACCCAAAATGCTAATAGGCGCCGCCGGTGAGTTGATCCAGGCGAAGAAGCGCGGGTTGATGTTGCCCAGCGGGTAGGGCAGCACGCATTGCGCCACTTCCTCCAGCAGCGCCGCCGGATCGCGGCCCGTTTGCGGCAGCGCTTGCGCCAACATTTGCGCACGCAGGTCGGCTGGCACGGCCCGACGCGCCGGTTCGCGCCGATTTTGTAACCTTTCTAAGTTATCCGCAATCAGATCCACCGCTTTGTATCCCAATTGCCGAAATTGCGCCGCCGTCATATCGACAGAAGCTTCCACCAAATGTTCTGTGTACATTTGCCCTCTCCATACGCCAATTGTATGTAGTTTGTCACAATTGTGTTTGTACAAATCGCATATACTGTAATGCTATATTTACCATAATGTAATGGTCTATACTCCGTTGTCTCCCCAAGATCCGACCTCATTGGTATCTATTATCACTTAAATCGAGGGTAGTTGCGAAAGGATTTATATGTTGTCAAGGAAAATAACCCAAACAGCCAGCTATGCTGTGTTGGCGCTATTGATGGCGTCCACATTCGCATTCCTGTGGAGCCCATCCATACTGGCGCAGACAGATTCCCCCACCATTAGAGAGATCCGCCGTATGGAGCTAGCAGATCAAGGCATTCTGCATCCGGCGGGGCTGTCGTTTGCGGCCGACGCAAATGTTTTTCAAATTGTGGCCCAAGCGTCATCAGTCGCCGGCGCCGACTCTGGACTCGCGATCTTTTTGCTGACCCCCATGGCAGAAGTACTTGGCTCCATGCAGATAGACGCCTCGTCACCCGGAGCCATTAATGTGGCCTATGACGACTTCGCCAATCGTTTTCTGGTGTTTGATAGCGGCCAGAATCAACTCATCGTCATTGGCCTGGATCAATCTGGCGCGCCGGATTCACAGGCATTAACCCGTTACGATGCGCAGCCGTTTGGCATACAAACACCGCAGGGCATGACGGTCGATGCGCGGGATGGGCATCTGTACATCCTTGATGAGTCAACGGCGCAAGTGGTGCACATTCAGCCCGCCGCAGATGGCGCCTTTGCCAACGCCGCGATTTCCCGGCTCGACTTGGAACCGTTGGGCATCACTACCCCACGCGGTCTCGCCATGCATCCGGCCAGCGGGCATCTTTTCACCATCAACCCCAACGAGCAGGAACTGTACGAATTTACGCTGGCGGGTGAATTGGTCGGCGTACGTGATCTGACCCCCTTTGCACTCACCAATCCGCAGGGATTGGTCTTCGCACCCAGCGGCGACCTAACCGACGATCCGACCCAAATGAATCTATACATTGCCGATGGCGGCGCGCCGCGAACAGCGCCATCGGGCCAGGCTGCGCCCAATCCAGCCCTGAACAAACAGCTCTATCTGCCGCTGATCACGGGTGAGCTGGGCGCTGTATCCAGTTTCGCGGCCCAGACTGCATCCCCGGCAGATGCTTTGGCAGGCACCGTCATCGAATTTTCGTTTGCAGAACCGGCCGCGCCGACCACAAGCGCCATTGGCGAAGGGCTGGTGCAGGCGGCCAATGTGATCCTGGCCACGCCGGTACGCACGATTTTCACGTCCCAGTTTTCCCCGCCCAGCCCCGATCCGGCTGGGATCGTATTCCTGAACGCGTCGAACAGCTTTCTGATTGGCGATTCGGAAGTCAACGAGATGCCAGCGCTCTTTACGGGCGACAATCTTTTTGAAATGGCCGTGACCGGCAATTTGGTCGACACATTTACCACCATGGCCTTCTCTGACGAACCAACCGGACTGGACATCAATCCAGCCAATGGGCATCTGTTTGTATCCGACGATGACGCCCGCGAAGTATTTGAGGTGAATCCGGGGCCGGACGCCAAATATGGCACGGGCGACGACATTGTCACCTCGTTTGATACGGCGGCCTTCAACTCTTTTGACCCCGAGGGCATTACCTATGATTCGACCCAGAACGTGCTCTTTGTGGTGGACGGGCTGAACTCCGAAGTCTATCGCATCGCGCCTGGTAACGATGGCATTTTCAACGGTGTGGCCCCCGCCGGTGATGACCAAGTGACCAGTTTTGATACCAGCATTCTGGGCATCACCGATGGCGAGGGCATCGTCTACAACCCGGCCACCAACAATCTGTTCCTTTCCGGCAACCCGGCCATTCACGTGGCCGAGGTGACCACTACAGGCGAACTGCTGCGCACCATTGATATTTCTGAAATGGACCCGCGCGAGCCGGCTGGTTTGGCTTTGGGGCCAAGTTCGCAAAATGCGAGCGACACCAATCTGTATATTGTCGAACGGCGCGTAGACAACAATACGGACCCCAACGAGAATGACGGGCGGATTTACGAAGTGGCGTTCCCGCCCCTCTCGCCCAGCAACACCCCACCCATTGTCAATGCTGGGCTGGACCAGACTGTGACGCTGCCCAATAGCGCCAGCCTGCACGGCGCCGTGGCCGATGACGGTCAGCCTACGCCGCCGGGCGCCGTGGCCATTACGTGGAGCCGGGTCAGCGGTCCGGGGGCCGCTGTGTTCAGCAACCCCAATGCGCTCGACACCCAGGTCACATTTAACGTACCCGGCTCCTATGTGCTGCGCCTGACCGCCGACGACAGTGAGTTGTTCAGCGAAGATGATGTGAACATCATCGTCAACGGCAGCACCGGCGTGGAGGCCTTTGAAGCGCGCGTGGCCGCCAGTAGCGACGATGCCGAAGAGCAGCCCAGCGGCAGCCTGAATCTGACCAGTGCGGATCTGGATATGCTGCTTGATCAGGGCTCCGGCAATACAAACCAGTATGTGGGGCTGCGCTTTACCGGTGTCGCCATTCCCCAGGGAGCGGCCATCACCAATGCGTTTGTTCAATTTCAGGCTGACGAAACCAGTTCCACGGCCGCCGCGATCATCATTCAGGGCCAGGCCGCGGACAACCCGGTCACCTTTGGCTTTGGCAGCAGCAAGATCGCGCCGCGGCCGCGCACCGCAGCCGCCGTGACCTGGTCGCCGGCGCCGTGGACCATCAATGGCGAAGCAGGCGTTGACCAGCGCACGTCGGACATTGCCCCGGTTGTGCAGGAAATTGTCAACCGACCGGGCTGGGCCAGCGGCAACGCAATGGTCATCATTATCAGCGGCACGGGCAACCGCGCGGTCGAGTCTTTCAATGGCTCCGCCGCCGGCGCACCGCTGCTCCACATTGAATATGCGACGGCCGGCCCGGTCAATCAGCCGCCCATTGCCAACGCCGGTCCCGACCAGACCGTGGCGGACAGCGATAGCAGCGGCGCCGAAAACATTACGCTGAATGGCGCGGGCAGCAGCGATCCGGACGGGACGATTGTGTCCTATCAATGGAGCAGCAACACCGGCGTCATTATTCCTGATGGTGTATCGCCCGTGGCCAGCTTTCCGGTGGGCGTTCACACCGTCACGCTGACCGTCACCGACAACGCAGGGGTGCAGAGCAGCGACCTGGTGGTGATAACGATTACGGCGCCGCCAACTATCGGCACAGTCTTCTTCGATAACTTTGAAAGCAACCTGGGTTGGACCGTTAACCCCAACGGCGCGGACACAGCCACCACAGGCCGGTGGGAACGCGGCGATCCGGAACCAGTCGACAGCAGCGGCCCCAAACAGTTGGGAACCACCGTTAGCGGCAATAACGATCTGGTGACGGGGCGCCTGGCGGGCAGCAGCGCCGGCGCCAATGACATCGACAACGGCGTCACCAGCATCCGTTCTCCCAATATCAATCTGCCGGCGGGGGCCAATCTCACGCTGTCGTTTAGCTATTACCTGGCGCATGCCACCAACTCGTCCAGCGCCGACTTTCTGCGCGTGCGCATCATCGGCGCCAGCACGCAAACGGTCTTTCAAGAGCTGGGCGCGGCGAACAATGATGACGCGGTCTGGGCCAGCTTCAGCGGCAACATCAGCGCTTTTGCGGGGCAGACGGTCTATTTGCTAATCGAGGCCGCCGATGCCGGGACGGCCAGTCTGGTGGAAGCCGCCGTGGATGATGTGCGGATTGAAGCTACACAATAGTACCCTATTCCGGTATTTTCTTGGTTTATAAGGTCGAAAATTGCGAATGGTGAATGGTGAATTGCGAATGGTGAACAGGGCCGGCTACCGGCAGGCCCCTCATTCACCATTCACCATTCACCATTTACCATTTACCATTCATCATTTACCATTCAGCGCCGCCTGCTGCCGCACCAGCGCCGGTATAAAGGCAATCGTCGCCAACGTCAACAACGTTGCCGCCACATAGAGCGCCGTCAACCCCGACAGATCCAGCACCGCCCCCAACAGCCACGCCCCAATGCCAATCCCCGCATCAAAACCAAAATAGAAGCAGGCCACCGCCCAGCCTGGCCGCGCCGGCAGCAGCGTTACGTGGTGCGCGATCAGCATAGGGTGGAAAAAGCCGCCGCCTGCCGCAATCAGCGCCGCTGCCAGGATGAGCACCCACAGCGAATAGCCCACGGCGGCAACCACAGCCCAATGGCCATGGTGACCGCCGCCGCGATCAGCACGCGCGCCAGCCCAATGCGGTCCAGATAGCGGCCCAACAGCAGGCGCGTCACAATGATGCTGATGCCGTAGGCGGCAAAAACAGGCGCCGCGGCAATGTCCCGTCGCTCCAGCAGAATGGCGAAGAATTGAAAATAGGCGCCAAAACCCACGCCAAAGAGCGCCGACACAAACATGGAAACCCACAGCGTCTGCGGAAAGCGCCAAAATTGGGACAATGCGATTGGTTGTGCGGCGCCGGTTGTTTCCGGCGCTGTAAAACGCAGCAGCCTTGACAATATGCCGGCGGTGGCGGCAATCGTCCCCACCAGCCAGAAAGCCGTGTTGAGCCCGATCCAGCCCAGCAGCGTATCGGTCAGCCCAGGCGTCATGGAGATAGCAAAGTTGGCGGCCAATCCAAAATAGGCAATCTTGGTGCTGCGCTCCTCCGGCGCCGCCAATTGGCCCACCAGCGCATTGCCCGCCGTGGTAAAGATGACGTAGCCCAGCGCCTGCAAAATGCGCAGTCCAAAGAGCAGCCACAGTTGCGCCGTAAAGACTACGCCCACCGCCCCCACAATTAGCGATAGTGAGCCAAAGAGCAACATGCGCCGGTAGCCCACGCGATCGGTCAAAATGCCGGAGATGGGCCGCGTCAGCAGTGACGCAATGCTGGTGGCCCCCAGCACCAGTCCCACCTGCCAATCAGCCAACCCGACACTGGTCAGGTAGCGCGGCAGCGGCACGATCAGCCCATAGAAGGCCACAAAGAAGAGAAACGTGGCTGCCCACGTAATGCGATAGTCGCGCTGGTTGCCGGCCGCGGCGAGTGAAGATGAAGATGCGGTGGAAGAGATGCTCATCTGTTTTGGACTCTCTGTAATGAAGATGATGACAAGGTGACCGGGTGACAAGGTGACTGAGCCTGTCGAAGTCACCTTGTCACCCGGTCATCCAGTCACCTTGTCATCTTGTCAATTCCCTAATCCTCCGGCTGCGAACCGGCGCCATCGCCCAGCGCCCGCTGCATATAGACGCCATCCAGCCAGCGGTCAAACTTAAAGCCGATGTTGCGGAATAGACCCGCCTGTTCAAAGCCCAGTTGGCGGTGCAGCGTAATAGAGGCCACATTGTCGCTGTCGCCGATCACGGCGATCATCTGGCGAAAGCCTTGGGCCGTGCAGGCGTCGATGAGCGTGCTCAACAGCCGACGCGCAATCCCCCGCCGCTGATAGGCCGGGTCCACGTAGATCGAGTCCTCCACAGTGAAGCGATAGCCAGGGCGTGGTCGATAGGTGCTGGCGTAGGTGTAGCCCACCAGCTTTTGGTCTAGGATTCCCACAAAATAGGGGAAGCCCTGGTCCAAAATGGCCTGCACGCGGCGGTGCATTTCGTCCTCGGTGGGCGGCGTCAACTCCCACGATGCCGTGTAGGTCAACACGCTGTTGCTATAGATGGCGTGGATGCCCGGCACATCTGCCGGCGTGACGGGGCGGATGATGAAGTTCATTGTGGGTTCTCACTTTCGTCGGATGGTGGGATTAGGCATTAGGAAGTAGGGATTAGGGATCGTGCGCCAGCGGACCGCCCAATCCCCAAACCCCGATCCCCAGCTTCCATTTCTTCTGAGCATACGCGTTTTTTGCCTTCAACGCAAGCTGCAACTGATAATAACGTGTATCGAATTTTTTGATAAACGAGTGGTAGTGCTGAATTGCCTATTGCTGTATTGCTTATTGCTGTATTTCTCTATGCATATGGCCTAGCAGGACAGCAATACAGCAATATAGCACTATAGCAATACAGCAACATAGCAATAAGCAATCAGCCAATGGACCTTCAGCAACTCACCGCTTTTGACCGGATTGTGCGCGAGGGCAGCTTTAGCCGGGCCGCCCGCGAATTGCATATTGCCCAGCCCACCATTAGCGCTCGCATCCAGGCGCTGGAGCAGGAGGTAGGCGGGCCGCTGCTGGCGCGCTCCAACCAAGGCGTCACCTTGACCGCGCTGGGCGTCAGCTTCCTGCCCTATGCCCGCCGCGCCCTGGCCGCCATGCTGGAAGGCGCTGTGGCCGTGGCGGAAGCGCAGCGCGGCCAGCGCGGGCGTATCTCCATTGGCGTGCTGGGCTCGCTGGCGGAGGCGCTGCTGGCGCCGGCGCTGGTGCAGTTTCAGGCCAAACATCCCACCGTGGATTGCTACGTGCGTTCAGCCGATCATCTCTACCTAATCGAAATGCTCTATGATGGCGTGGTGGAGTTGGCCATTGTGGCCTGGCCCTGCGTACAGCCCCTGACTGGTGATCTCAAGCCGCTGTTGCATTTTCACGAACCGGCGCCTTTTGTGACGCACAGCCGCCACCCTTTTGCCCAAACCAAGGGCGTCACCCAGGCCCAAATTGCCCAGTCGGACACACGTTTTTTGCCGCTGCGCTGGTGGCAAATTACGCCGCCGGAGATTATCCAGCTGGCGGCCAAAGCGCGCTTTTCGGCCGATATACCGCGCGAAATCGCGGTCTATTTGACCCGCGAAGGTCACGCTTTTGGCTTTTTTACCCAGGCCATTGTGGCGCGCGAACTGGCCGAAGGCTCCTTGACGGCCGTGCCCGTGCTGGATATGCTGCCAATTTATCGCGACAGCGCGCTGGTGCGGCTGGATCGGCAGACCGCATTGTCCCCCGCGGCCATAGCGCTGGTGGAAATCATTCGGGAACACGCATTACGGCTTCATCTGCTGTCCGATGTACAATCATAAGGAATTACGATTTTTGATTTACGATTGACGACTCTGCAACCCTGCAACTTTGCATTTCCCATTCACCAGGAGAAACAATGACTCTTTCCTCGCAGGACCAAAAAGTAATCGCCCATTTGGCGCAGCAGCACGGTGTGAGCCAGGGCGCAGTGGAAGCGCTGTGGGCGGCTGTCCGGGCGGGCAACGGCAGCGCCGCCCAATTCAATCACCCCGAGCTGGGCGGCATGGGCCAGTGGATGGCCGGCGGCATGACCATGATTGGCGATTTTTCCAATTATCGCTTGCAAGCCGCCGTGGCCGATATCTGTGCGGCCCTCTCTGCCCATTTGCAGACACGCGTGGCCGAGCCCGTCCCCACGCAAACACAAGTGCAAAGCCGCACATCGCCTGCATCCAAATCCAGCGCCAAGACCAGTGCCAGCCGGCCGAGCATTTTGGGCGCCATCGACAAAAAGCTCTTTTCCGGTAGCGCCGCATCACCCGAATCTTCCGAACCACCAAACTGGCCCAACTGGTGGCCGTTGGAATTGGGCTCTCCCAGCGGCAGCGGTTCGCAGAATGACATGCACTATGCCTATTTTGGCGGCGCCAAGCGGCTGGCGCTGCGCATAAACAACCGCGTCACGATTTACGACACGGCGGATCATCAGATCGGCGGCGTGTCGCAGCAGCAAGACGCCCGGCAAACGGTCACCTTTCAAAGCCAAAAGGGCGACGTTCCCGTATCCCAACTCCAGAAAGTGCGAGAATACACACGATGAAAACCGAGACGATGCGCGGCGTCTATCCGATTCTGGTGACGCCCTTTCACGATGATGGCGGCATTGATGAGGCGAGTTTGCGCCGCCTGATTGATTTCAACATTGCGGCGGGCGTGCATGGATTGGGCGTGGCGTTGGGCAGCGAAATCTACAAGCTGTCCGAAGCCGAGCGCGATCTGGTGACGCGGGTGGTGGTGGAGCAAGTCGCCGGCCGCGTCAAGGTCGTGATCAACACGGGCGCGCCAGGGACCGATCTGGCCATTCACTACAGCCGGCGGGCGCAGGAACTGGGCGCCGATGCGCTCATGATCCTGCCGCCCTCGTTTATGCCAGCAGGCGCAGCCGAGGTCATCGAATATTACCGCGCCATTTCAGACGCCGTGCAGATTCCCATTTTTATGCAGGACGTGGTTACCTCCACCATTCCCGCGGGGCTGGCGCTTCAGGTGGCGCAGGCGTGCGAATGGGTGCAATATATCAAAGTGGAGAGCGCGCCCATTACGGCCAAGGTGGCCGACATGGTCAAAGTGGCGGGCGAGCAGTTGACCGTCTTTGGCGGTGCCGGCGGCGGCTATTTTATCGAGGAGATGCGCCGCGGCTCGGTGGGGACCATGCCCTTTTGCAGCCAGCCCGAAGCCTTTGTGCAGATTTGGGATCTGTGTCAGGCGGGTGATGAAGCCGCCGCCCGCGCCATTTTCAACCGGATGCTGATCCCGATTAGCCGCATTTCCGGTCAGGGCGCTGGGCTGTTTCATGAAATCCACAAAGAGCTGCTGCGCCACCGCGGCATTATCCGCACCAGCAAAGTGCGCAGCCCGGCCCCCAGCATGGATGCGTTGACGCGGCGCGAATTGCAGCAGTTGCTGGATGAACTCTATCCACCATCCTCGTGATGTATTCAAAATCTAGTGGATGCACAATTCTGGGCCACCTTTTAGTCAACGTAACTATTCAACAAAAATCACCATGACACATTACCAACCAGCCGATTCATCCAAAACGCCCCGCTTTACCGGCGTGCGCACCTTTGCGCGTTTGCCCCATGTGCAGGATCTGACCGACGTGGATTTGGCCGTCATCGGCATCCCGTTTGACACGGGCGTCACTTATCGGGTGGGGGCGTTTCGGACCGGAGGCGGTGCGCAGCGCTCGGCCATGCTGCGGGCGTATAATCCTGAGCTGAAGGTCAAGCCGTTCGACGTCCTCTCTTGTGTGGACTATGGCGACGCCACGGTCTACCCCGGCTATATCCACGAGAGCTATGCCTCGATTACGGCCACGCTGCAAGCGGTGGCCGGCCAGGGCGTCATCCCGCTGGACATTGGCGGCGATCACAGCATTGCGCTGGCCGAATTGCGGGCGCTGGCGGCTGTGCATGGTCCGCTGGCGCTGGTGCAGTTTGATTCGCATGGCGATTTGTGGGATCGCTATTATGAGCGCTTTGCATATACGCACGGTACGCCTTTCCGTCGGGCGCTGGAGGAAGGTTTGCTGGTGGCCGATAGATCCGTGCAGCTCGGCATGCGCGGTGGTGTGTATGGCGAAGAGGATTTGCAGATCGCGCGCGATTTTGGCTTTACCATGTTGACCACCAGCGAGCTGCTGACCCAAACGCCCGCCGAAATCGGCGCCCTGGTGCGCAACACAGTGGGCGACGCCAAAGCCTTCCTCTCTTTTGACATCGACTTTTTTGACCCGGCTTTTGCGCCCGGCACCGGCACGCCGGAGGTAGGTGGCCCCACCAGCTTCCAAGGGCTGCAATATCTGCGCGCCTGCACCGGCATCAACTGGATTGGCGGCAGCGTGGTCGAGGTTTTGCCTGCGTACGATCCCAGCCAAATTACGGCCCAGCTTGGCGCGCAGGTGGCCTATGAATTTATGTCGCTGGTGGCGCTGGCTCGAGTTTAGCGGCTTTGCGTAAGCCGGTTGACACAGCCCCTAACCTGTGCTACCCTACAATCAACTTGATACATCAAAAACGTTGACGGTGAAGAGTACGCGCCCAGCCAATGTCCCAGCGAATCGAGGAGAGTGAAAGCTCGATACATCATGCGGTTGGCAACAGATGAACCGGTAATGATACGATTAGTCTGATTCGATATTGTTCATCTGTGCCAGAGCAAGATACAGAAGCCGCGCCGAAGCCACACCCGAGTTGCCGCCGAACTGCTGTGAATTTCAAGCAGGTAAGGTGCGCCGGTCTTGTCCTCCGTAACCGGGACGCGCCCTCGCTGGCCACACATCGATGAAGCTAGCGGCGGTAGAGAGGAGGCATCTCGCCTCAATCAAGGTGGTACCGCGGATAACACCGTCCTTGAGCATTTTGCTCGAGGACGGTGTTTTTTTATTTCCCCCTCATTTCCGCAATCGGATTGAATCCGGCGGGGAGGGGCGGGGGAGAGGGTAAAAGGAAAATTCATATGAACGCCAACCAACTGCGCACGCTATTTTTAAACTATTTCCGCGATCGCGATCACGCCGTCATCGGCAGCGCCTCGCTGATTCCCGAAGGCGACCCCAGCGTGCTTTTCACCACCGCGGGCATGCATCCACTGGCCCCCTTTTTGTTGGGCGAACCGCATCCGGCGGGGCCGCGGCTGGCCAGTTGCCAAAAGTGTCTGCGCACCAACGATATTCTGGAGGTGGGCGACGCCACCCATCTCACCTTTTTCGAAATGCTGGGCAACTGGTCGCTGGGCGACTATTGGAAGCGCGAGTCGATTGGCTACAGCTATGATTTCCTGACCAACCACCTGGGGCTGGAAGCGGATCGGTTATACATCACCTGTTTTGAAGGGGATGAGATTGCGCCGCGTGATGACGAAGCCGCGGAGATTTGGCGCGCCATCGGCATCCCGGAACAGCGCATCTTTTTCCTGCCCAAAGCGGACAACTGGTGGGGACCGGCGGGGGCCACCGGCCCCTGCGGACCGGACACCGAAATCTTCTACGACACCAATCCTGATGGCCCGGCTGATGAAACGCCGGCTGCCAATGGCCAGCGCTTTGTGGAGGTGTGGAACAACGTCTTCATGCAATACGACCAGCAGGCCGATGGCCACATGGCGCGCCTGGCCAACCGCAACGTGGATACGGGGCTGGGGCTGGAGCGCACGTTGGCCATTGTGCAGGGTGTGGCCTCGCCCTATGAGACCGAGCTTTTCCTGCCGCTGGTGGATGCAATTCAATCGCTGGCCACCACCTCCGATCCCTTTGCCACGCGCGTCATTGCGGATCACGCCCGCGCGGCCACTTTTGTGCTGGCCGAAGGCATCCACCCCGGCAACGTGGATCAGCCCTATGTGGCGCGGCGGCTGATCCGGCGCGCCATTCGCTATGGTTGGACTATTGGTATTGACGGCCCATTCCTAGCGCGGCTGGCCAATGTGGTCATCGCCATGTTTGCCGATGTTTATCCTGAATTGGAAGCCCGCGGTGAACAGATTGCGACGGCGCTGGATGAGGAGGAAGGCCACTTCCAACAGACGCTGGCGCGCGGCGAACGCGCGACAACCAATCTGATTATGGAAACGCGGACGGCGGGGCAAACACTGTTAGCGGGCGACAAAGCGTTTAATCTTTACCAAACCTACGGCTTCCCGCTGGAATTGACGCAGGAACTGGCCGAGCAGCAGGGGCTGGCCGTGGACACCGCAGGCTTCCAGCAGGCTTTTGCCGAACACCAAGCGGCCTCCAAACAGGGCGCCACCGAGCGCTTCCGCGGCGGCCTGGCGGAGCGGCGGCCCGAGACGGTGCGCTTGCACACGGCCACGCATCTGCTGCACGCGGCGCTGCGCCGGGTGCTGGGTACGCACGTCGCCCAGCGCGGCAGCAACATTACGCCGGAGCGGCTGCGCTTCGATTTTAGCCACGGCGCCAGGATGACCGACGACGAACTGCGCCAGGTCGAGGAACTGGTCAATGCGCAGATCGCGCTGGACACACCCGTTACATGGCAGGAGATGAGCGTCGATGCCGCCAAAGCGGAAGGCGCCATCGGTCTCTTTGAGGAGCGCTATGGCGACCGCGTCAAAGTCTACACCATCGATGGCTTTAGCAAAGAGATCTGCGGCGGCCCCCACGTGGCGCATACGGGCGAATTGGGCCATTTCCGCATTGCCAAAGAGCAGGCCGTGGGCGCCGGCGTCCGCCGCATCCGCGCCGTGCTTGAATGAAAGGGAGAAGGGGAGAAAGGGGGAAGGGGAGAAGGGGGAAAGGGGCTGCTCCCCTGCCCCTGCCCCCTTTCACCCTTTCGATTTTACGAACTCCTCATGCACCCATTTCCAGACAGATCGCAATAACTCCTTAACATCACTTCAACAATTGGTCAATAGCTCGACCCTAAAATCATAAACCTACAACGGGCATTATTGACCACATCGCGCTCCCCCCGCGTTCAATGTATTGACCTGAAATTGGGGGCAATTTTGTACGCGGATAAACGCAGATGCACGCTGATAAGAACGGCTATCTAAACTGAAATTGCCGTTTCAAAGGTATATTCTCAATAAAGAGCGGTGCATAGACCCGTTTGGTTTCGATACGGCCACAAACTGCCGTGGCCTACTCAACCGGCACTAACCTCGCCCCTGGATATTGAGCAGTTACTTTCAAAGTGCATAAAATCAGCGTTCATCTGTGAAATCTGCGTACAAATTCTGTTCTCCAAATTAAGGCATAAAGTATAAGGAGTAAAAAACATGCGATCTCGATGGCAGCCCAAGCGCATTGGGCTTCTGCTCACTCTGCTATTGGTGAGCTGCACGCTGGTGATGAGCAGCCAGCGCAGCTACGCTTTGGAGAGTGACGAACAAACACAAGAACAGGCGCCGCCGCCCAATCACCCCCACCCACCGCGCCCGCCCAGGCGCCCGCCGCCACCACGTCCGGCGCCGCCCCCGCCCCGCCGTGAGGATGAACGTCCAGCTAATCGGCCCAATGAGAATCAAAATGGGGCCGGTCCTGTAAGATGCCAATACCGCTGACGCGCGGCTGAACTAGGGCCGGAGGTGGCCACGACCACTGGCGCCACCAATGGATTGGCGAGCAGCTCTACAAATAATTCACCCACAGGAGTGACCGTCGCGGATGAAATGGCCCTATTGGAACTGCTCAATTTGTTGCATGAGCCTGGCGCCGAACATGCGGATCAGGCCGATCTGCTGGCACTGGTCGTGGCGGGGGAAATGGACGAAGCGTTTGCCGAAGCCTTTGAAATGGGTGATGAGCTGTTTGAAACCCGCTTCAATGCGCTGGACGGCGTGGGCGCCAATGTGGGCAACGGTATGCGTTTCAGCCTGCTGCGCGCGCCGATCTGGATGGCGCAGGCCAGTGGGCGAACCACTTCCCCACGCGCATCACCGGCCCCAATGCGGAAGCCTGCAACGATTGCCACGGCACGCCTTTTGACGACGGCGCCGGGCCGGTGATCAACAGCAACACGCGACCCGCTGCACAGCGGCGACGTGGCGCTCTTTATCCAGCGCAACACGCCGCACACCTTTGGTATGGGCGCGGTCCAGGTGCTGGCCGAGGAGATGACCGCAGAGCTGCACGCCTTGCGCACCCAGGCCACCACCCAAGCCTGCGCCAGCCAGCCGGTCACGCAGGTGCTGCGGGCCAAAGGGGTGGACTTTGGCCAGATCACGGTCAACGTGGCCACGGCAGAACCATGCACGGTGACGGTGGACGCCAGCCTGGTCGATGGCGTCAACGCCGATCTGGTGGTGCGACCGTTCCAGTGGAAGGGGGTTGTGCCCACCATTCGGGCCTTCAATCGCGATGCCTCGCATCAGGAATTAGGTATGCAATCGGTGGAAATTGTGGGGGCGGGCGTGGATGGCGACTATGATGGGGTAGTGGATGAGCTGACCGTGGGCGACCAGACGGCGCT
The DNA here is from genome assembly GCA_041391125.1 of Caldilineaceae bacterium. GTDB lineage: Bacteria > Chloroflexota > Anaerolineae > Caldilineales > Caldilineaceae > JACKBC01. Next base: position 27,052 of record JAWKON010000067.1, on the reverse strand, counting down.
AGCGGTCTATCTGGCTTCACAGCCGCGCCCGACTACGTTGCTGGAACTGGCCAGCTTGGGCTTGCTTGAACCGTTGAGCAGCGCCGAGGAGTCAAATATTGTGCAGGGCGAGGCGCTCTTCAGCCAGGTGGGTTGCGCCGATTGTCATCAGCCGCAACTCGTGATTCAGGATCCGGTGTTCCACGAGCCGAGCCTCAATCCCAATTACCGCGATGTCCAGTTTCCCGCCGGTCAGGATCCGGTGGCATTGGGCGTCGATCCGGCCTTCGCCATTGCGGTTGACCTGATGCAGGATCAGCCGGACAACCAGATTGAAACAGCGGACGGCGTCTATCGCCTGGGCGCATTGACGCCCGCTGGCGCCGGCGGTGCGGTGGCGGCGCTCTATGGCGATCTCAAACGGCACGACATGGGGCCGGCGCTGGCCGAAGCCATTGACGACGAGGGCATTCCCGCCTCGGTTTTCCTGACCGAAAACCTGTGGGGCGTCGGCTCCACGGCGCCCTATCTGCACGACGGGCGCGCCACCACGCTGGGTGAAGCCATCCTGGCCCACGGGGGTGAGGCGGCGGCGAGTCGGGCGGCCTTTGTGGAGTTGAGCCAAGTTGAGCAGGGACAGATCATTGCTTTCTTGAACAATCTCGTGCTTTATAAACAATAAACTCAGAAAGCTTGACATCAAACGCTTGTCGCACAGCTAAACATGGACCATCAGGCAGCCAAGTATATAAGCAAAGTAAAATAAGCCACTGAGAATTTCCAACATAACAAGCGCAGAGCTGGTTAGTGACGGCTCTGCGCTTGTTATGTTGGATGATATTTCACGACGCAGTATCCTGCCAGCGCTATTTAGGCGGCGTGGTTTGCAGCGCCTGCCCCCAAACGACCATGCGAGCGCCAACCCAGGTCAACATTTGGCCCAACAGCGCTATCATGCGCTTCTGCTGCGCAATGCTCGTACTTACTCTCCGCGTGACGCCGGCAGCGATGCTGCATGACACAATAGTTGATTTCTGACAGATCGAACCCGTACATAAATGGCTCCTTGTCTTTTTTGTGCAATCGGTGGCGGACCTACGTTTGAGCGAGAAAGCTTTCTACTCTAAAGACCCTATCTGTTGACACAATTGGTAAAGCAACAAGAAACGCGTTTCACTCTATTGACACCGACAGGACAAGAAAAGTTCATATTCCAAATCAAGGGGTGATTTCCGTGAACACACCTTTTGATTGAGTTTTACTTCACCATCATCTCCAACGCACTGCGCTGGCTCTGGAACGCTCGGTTCAGCCCAGAAAGCAGCGCCTTGATCGACGCTAGGTCAATATTGGTGTCCGTCCCTGCGCCAAAGAAGGTGGCGCCCAGACGGCGTTTGAATTTGGATGTAGGCCATGGCCTCGGCTTCGAGCCATAGCCCAAAGAGTGCTCGGCGTAGGTGACCAACTCAAAGTCGGGCACCAGTTCTTCTTCGAGGGCGAGCATAAAGGCGTCGATGGGGCCGTTGCCGGTGGCCGTCACCTCGTGGATCACGCCGTCCACGGCCAGCCTGGCAATACAGGTGACGGCCTGCCTGCGGCCCTGTTCCAAATGCGTTTCGGTGCGGAACGATTCGAGCTTGAACGGGCGGTGGTTGTGCAGATAGGTGCTGGTGAAGGCTGATAAATGGCGGTTGGCTCCAGCTCTTCACCCTCGGCGTCGGCAATGTCGTTGATGATTTTGCCAAACTCGATCTGCATGGTTTTGGGAGTGGTGATGCCATACTCGGTTTCCAGCACATAGGCCACGCCGCCTTTGCCCGACTGGGCGTTGATGCGGTGATCGCCTCGTACGTGCGCCCCACATCTTTGGGGTCAATGGGCAGATAGGGCACCTCCAGCGCACCCGGCGTGGGGTCTTGGGCATTCATGCCTTTGTTGATAGCATCCGTGCGAGCCGAGAAGGCGGTAAAGACCAGGTCGCCGGCATAGGGGTGGCGCTCGTGGACCTTCATGCGCGTGCAGCGTTCATAGCTGGCGCGCACCCGGTTGATGTCGCTAAAGTCCAGTTGCGGATCGACGCCCTGCGTGTACATGTTGAGCGCCAGCGTCACAATGTCCACATTGCCGGTGCGCTCGCCGTTGCCAAAGAGCGTGCCTTCGACGCGGTCGGCGCCGCCCAGCAGCCCCATTTCGGTGGCCGCCACGCCGGTACCGCGGTCGTTGTGCGTGTGCAGGCTGATGATGACGCTGGCCCGGTCGCGCAGGTGGCGGCAGAACCATTCGATCTGGTCGGCGTGGACGTTGGCCGTGGCCACTTCCACCGTGACCGGCAGATTGAGGATGATCTTGTTTTGGGGCGTGGGCTGCCACACATCGACCACCGCTTCGCAAATATCCAGCGCAAAGTCGATCTCGGTGGAGGAGAAGCTTTCGGGCGAATATTGGAGCTGAATTTCGGTCTCCGGCAGCGTGGGGAGCAGCGACTTGATCAGTTTGACGCCGCGCACGGCAATGTCGATCACCTCCTGCCGACTGGCGTTAAAGACGACGCGCCGCTGCAATTCGGAAGTCGAATTGTAGATATGCACAATGCGCGCCGGACGCCCTGCAGCGCTTCAAAGGTGCGGCGGATCAGGTGGTCGCCTGCACCAACACTTGCACCGTCACGTCGTCGGGGATCAAGTCGTCCTCCACCAGGCGGCGAAAAGTCGAACTCGATCTGCGAAGCGCCGAAACGCACTCTCGATCTCCTTAAACCTAGCTCCACCAGCAGCCGGAACATCTCCACCTTCTGCTCCACACTCATGGGATGGCCAGCGCCCGGTCGCCCCATCGCGCAGGTCCACGCTGCACCAAATGGGCGCACGATCAATGGTGCGCATGGCCTGCCGGTCCGGCAGCTCAATCTGCGGGAACGGGCGATATTTGGTGATCTGCCCCTTCTGATGCCCAAGCGCCGCTGCATCCGCCAGCTAGCGGGCTTGTGTTCATTAATGGTTCCGTTTGTGTTCATGTTCTCCTGTTCCTCTCTGTGTGATTGGGGAGTAGGGAGTAAGGATTAGGGATTAGGCGGGTCAAGCGGACCACTGCTTACCCCTACTTCCTACTCCTACTTCCCTACCCCAATAAAAAAAGCCTCCCACTTGAGGAGGCCCATTCTACAAACCGTGATTATCAGCCGCAGCCGATGCTCAGCGCCTGCCCAAGCACAAATACCTCCTGGTAAGGAGGAGGTCGAGCGTAAGCAGGTTAAGCAAGCTGATTGAGATTGACTTCATGGGATCAATGACTTTTATCTACGACCATATTAAATTAATCGACAATACCAATCATTCGTTTGCACCTTATCACATTCTATGTAATTTGCCAATATCCAGGCCGATGATGGGTGCGTTTCGCTTAGGGCGATACTCTTCCTGGAAGAGGCCGCCGCCGCGTTGTCGCGAGCCAAAGCCGTCTCTACTCTCTTCCAGGAAGGGTGTTGCCCCAGACTGAAACGCACCTGCCGATGATGACCAGCACTTTGAAAGTGCCGCTCATTTTGTTTAACATTGAGACTCTAACAAGGCAACAGCCACATGCTGTCCATTAAAGCGCGCCCAGGCCAGCGGTGTGGCATTGAACTCCGTATCGCGCGCCGCTGCATCGGCCCCTTGCGTCATCAGAAACTTGACCATCTCGACGTGTCCGCTAAAGGCCGCATCGTGCAATGGCGTAATGTGGCCGGAATCGGTTGTGGCGTTGACGGCGGCGCCTGCTGATCAGCAGTCGCGCAATCTCGACCTGCCCCTTGTCGGCAGCCATATGCAGCGGCGTGCCCGTGCGTAAGTCTTTGTGCTGGTGCAGTAAGACGGGTCAGCATCCAGCATTTGGGTCACCCGCGCCATATCGCCCAACGCACAAGCTTGAAAGATATCGATGATCTCAGCGCCGTGGGCCGATAATGCCTCCCGGGCGGCCTCCTCGGCCGACTGCCAGTCCTGCAAGATCGAGTAGGCATAGCCCACGGCCATATCCTGGAAGCGCCGCACCAGTTGGCCAAAGGCGGTCCTATCGCCGCTTTGAGCTGCAACCACCAGTTGTGCAAATAACCGTCAGCGGTGGTTGAGCAATGCGTGTACATAGCTTGGCAGAGCCACTTCAGCGCGCAACAATGGATCTGCCTCTGGCGCGCCAAAGTGCTGCTGAAGGGGCAGCACACCGGCCCACACGCCCAGCGCATAATCTTCATCATCGTCCTTGGGCGGGCCGGTGCGCACTTTGGCCGAGGCGCTTTCAATTGTGACGGATACAACGGCGGTCGCTTTTAATTCAACCGCATTGGGAAGGCGGGCATCATCCCAGCGCCCCGGAATCAGCTTCTCGGTAAATGCGCCGCCAGGGCCGCCATCTTTTCATCGTCATTCTCCACCAAACGCCCCGGCCAAAGAGAACAGCCGAACGATAGTTGACCGAATGGTGAAAGACCGAACGCGCCAGCACCAAACCGTCGATGTGCGCTACGGTAATGCAGAGCGGCACCCCCGTGGCCGCATGTTTGAGCAGACGGCTGGTCGACGCTCCGTGCAGCAGGATTTCGTCATTGCGCCGCGCGTGCAGCGTGGGGATGATCACCGGCTGCCCGCCTTCTTCCACCAATCCCACAAAACAGATGAGCGCTTGATCAACGATCGGGTAGATTGTCGCCTTGTCATACGCACCACGCGCCGGCAGCCGACGCACCCGGTTTTGCTCGGTTTTTGCAAATTCGTCCACGCTTGTGCCTCCATTCATTCGTCAGTTGGTAAAAAGCATCTAATGTCAGTACTAATAATTGTGAAATCCACTAGAAACCGCGCTTTGACCTTGCGGGCTTCTGCCCACGGACATGGATACACGGACAGGATTCAACGGCATTGTCCGTATATCCATTGTCCGTGGGAAATATGGATCTCATATGGATTTCGCCATAGGGTGAGCCATTCGCTATGCGTCCCAGTTTATCGTAAAATGGATACATAACAAGAGCCATTTTTCACAAACAAATGGAGCCAATTTGTGGTTAAGCAGCCACCACCTTTGATCTCGCCGTCCTGGCCATTGACCCAGCGCAAGAAATATCGCGTTATGCTCAACTCTATACCACCCTGCGCGACGCCATCCTGAGCGGCCAGATCGGCTCCGGTACGCGCCTGCCATCCACGCGCGATCTTGCCCGCAACCTGCGCATATCGCGCAATACGGTAACTTCCGCCTTTGAACAGCTTGTAGCGGAGGGTTATTTAGAGAGCCGGGTGGGCGATGGAACCATGTCAGCCGCCCTGCCGATGATCTGCTCCATGCTCATACGCTCCGGTCGCCCCTGGTCGCTGCCAAGAGGGCAAATACGGCGCCGGTTTCCAAACGCCATCAAATGATGGCGCTTACACTGCTGGGTGGGCTACGTGACGAAAGTGCGCCCCCGCGCGCCTTTCGCACCGGGTTCCTGCGCTGACGATTTCCCTACAGCACCTGGGCGCCTGGTCGCCCGCCGGTGGCGCCACCCGACGCCAGAATTGCTGACGTATGGCGATGCGGCTGGCTACTGGCCCTTGCGCCAGGCGGTGGCGCAATATCGAGGGCGCGCGCGGCGTCCATTGTACGGCGGAACAAGTGCTAATTACAGCCGGTTCGCAACACGCTCTCGATCTGATTGCCCACGTGCTGCTCGATCCAGGCGATCCGGTTCGATTGAAGACCCCTGCTATCGCGGCACCGCCCCTCTGGGGGCGGGCGCCAAGCCAAGTCCTGTCCCGGTCGACGCAGAGGGTTTATCCGTGGAAGCGGGCAAGCGCGCAGCCTGATCGAGTGCATGGTCTACATAACGCCCTCGCATCAATATTCAACCGGCGTTACCATGAGCGCCAGCCGCCGTTTGACCTTGCTCGAGTGGGCGCATCGGTCCAACGCCTGGATATTGAAGACGATTACGATAGCGAATACCGCTTCCACGGCCGTCCGCTACCGGCGCTGCAAGGGATGGACCACGGGGTCCACAGAAGTCGCGTTCACACCGGGACCTTTAGCAAAGTTCTCACTCCGGTCTACGTTTGGGCTATCTGGTCGCGCCATCGTCGCTAACAGCCGCCTTTAAACAGGCCATGCAGCACGCCCACCGCTATCTCTCGGTCGTAGATCAAGCGGTGCTGGCCGACTTTATCCACCAGGGACACTTTGCCCGCCACATCCGGCGGATGCGAGCGCTCTATCTAAACGCCAAATCCGTGCTGATTGACGCCATTCGCCGAGAATTGGCGCCCACCCTCACGGTTGACCCAGCCCCGGCCGGTCTACATTTGGTCGGCTGGCTCAAAAGCGGGCTGGATGATCGTGAAGTCACGGCGGCGGCGGCGCAACAGGGGATTGAAGTCGCGCCCATCTCCGGCTATAGTTTGCGGCCGGAAGCCAAGCAAGGGCTGGTACTGGGCTATGCCATGTTGAATGAAGCCGAGATTGTAAACGGCGTCCAAGGGCTGCGGCGGGCGCTGGCGCAAATATGACATGTTGCGCGCTCCATCTGGTGCGAGCGCAAAATTGAGGCGCCTGCTCTGTCGCTCTCCAGCAATTTGACGCCACCCATGCAGCGCCGTACAATAGAATTCATAAGGTTTTACCAGGCAATTTGTGACAGGCGCCCTGCGATTTCGACAGGCCTGGTCACCCAGTCACCTTGTCATAAATCAAAGTTCAAACACCACAGCACAAACACAACACCGGAGACCAACCATGCTACTCGGCTATAGCACCTGGGCCATGCCCGACCTGCCCATTGATACCGTGATTGCTCACCTGAGCGGATTGGGTTTTGACGCCGTGGAGATCGGCGTGCTGCCCCGCTTCAGCACGGCCCTGGATCAGCTGGATGACAGCGAAGTCATGCGTGTTTTGCAGCTTTTGGCGCAGCACAATTTGGTCCTCTCGGCCGTCTCCTCCTATCTCAGCCTGATCGAAGCGGACGCCGACCACTTTGCCGACAACCGTCGTTATGTGGAGCGCACTATCGATCTGGCCGCCGACATGGCCGAAAAAAGCCGCGGCTTTGCACGCCCGCAGACGCCCGTGGTCATCTCCGGTTTTGGCGGCCAACCGGGCGAACTGGCGACGCGCCAGCCCATCCTGATCGAGCGGCTTAACGCGCTGGGCGACTATGCCCAGGCGCGCGGGGTCACCGTAGCGCTGGAGCATCACGTGGGCGCCGCCGTGGAGACGCCCGATCAGACCGTGGGCATTATGCAGCAAGTTGAGTCGCCCGCCATTCGCATCAACTTTGACATCAGCCACTTTAACGTAGTCGGCGTCCCCATTGAAGAATCGGTGGCCAAAATCATCCCCTATGCCGCCCACACCCACGTCAAGGATGAACTGGGGCAATCGCCCAATCACCAATATCTGATCCCCGGTGAAGGCGAATTTGACTATGTGCGCTATCTCAAAGCCATGCAGGCCCACGGCTACACGGGCGTCATCTCCACCGAGATCAGCATGATGGTGCAGCGCCGGCCCAACTATGATGCGCTGGCCACCGCCACCCGCTCGTACGAAGTGTTGAGCCGCGCCTTTGCCGACGCCCACATTGCCCGCACATAAAGTGTATTCGCCATAATGCGCAAATCCCGCGCCGCCCTCGCCCCCGTCACCCATCACCCGCACCATCAGCCGCGTCGGCCCCAGGGCGAGCCGACGCGCGGCAAAACGGCGCACAACCGCCTGCGCCGCACGGACAATTTTCTGGCCGCCTATGACCCGGAACTTTTTCGCCGTCAAAGTGCTGAATGGGCGCACGCCTATTTTGTCGATTTGGGCTACGGCGCCGAACCCATCACCACCTTAGAAAGCGCCCAGCGCCTGCGCAAGCTCAATCCGCAGTTGCCGGTGCTGGGCGTGGAAATTGACCCCGAACGCGTCGCCGTCGCCCTGACCTATGCCGATGCGATCACCCATTTCCGGCTGGGCGGCTTCAATTTACCGCTGCAAACCGCGCCGTCGGGGGCGCCGGAAAAGGCCCGCGCCATCCGCGCCTTCAACGTGCTGCGCCAATATGAGGAAAGCGCCGTCGCCACCGCCTATGGCCAAATGTGCCGCAGTTTGATGCCCGGCGGACTGCTGCTGGAAGGCACGTCCGATCCGTATGGGCGCATCTGGGTGGCCAATGTGGCCCGCCAGCGCGACGACGCTGCTGACGGCTATCGCATAGAAACGCTCGTTTTTAGCCTCAACTTTCGCATGGGTTTTGACCCCGCCGCCTTTCAAGCTGTCCTGCCCAAAAACCTGATCCACCGCATGACGCCCGGCCAACTCATTTATGAATTTCTACAAGCCTGGAAACAGGCCGCGCTGGCAACCGCGGCCACGCAAGTTTGGGGCGCACGCCACTGGTTCACGGCCAGCGCGTGCAGATTGAATGAAATGGGATATGCGGTAAATACGCAGAAGAAGTGGCTATCAAGAGGGTATTTGATCTGGAGAATTGGGTGATTGGTTGATTAGGTAATTGGTCCCCAATTACCTAATCAACCATCACCCAATTTACCGCACCAACAGCGGAATCGGATCCGTCAGCCGCCCAAAGTCGCGAATCTCAAAGTGCAGATGCGGCCCCGTGCTGTTGCCCGTGGAGCCGACGCGGCCCAATGGCTGTCCCGGCGCCACAACTTGCCCCTCGGTCACAAAAATCTCGCTCAGATGCCCATAAAGCGTCACGTAATCAATATTGTGATCAATCACCACAAAGTTGCCGTAGCCCTGATCATTCCAACCGGCGCGGATCACCACCCCGCGGTCGGCGGCGGTGACTAGTGTGCCCAGCGGCGCTGCAATGTCCAGCGCCCGGTGTGCCGGGTTGTAATCCTGGCTCAGCCAGCCATAGGTGGGCCAGCGGAAATTGCCGCTGCCAAAGGGCCAGTTCTCCGGCACGGGCGCTTCCACCGGCGCCGATTTGGCGCCGCCCACGGCATAGCCCACAAACGCCGTGGCCTCGACCGGCTGCTGCAACATCCACGCCAGATCGGCGCCCGCGGCGCTATTGGTGCTGGGCATGGCTCCCGCCGCCGGAATGCGCAAATGGCTGCCCGGCGTCAACACCTGTGTATCCGTAAAGGCCAAATTGTTCCACACCACATGCACAATGGCGTCGGGCGTCACCCCGTACTGCGCCGCAATCTGCGCCAGCGTCTCCCCGGCGGCCACTTGATGGCAGCGCATAGAAGCAGGCGGAATCGACAACACATCACCAATCACCAGCGGCTGTTCGCGGCGGAATGCGGGGGCCACCGCGCAATAAACGTCGTCCAGATCCAGCCCAGTCTCCAGCGCCACCGTCAGCAGCGTGTCGCCGGGTTGGACTACATAGGAGCGCGGCTCATCAAATCCGTGCAGCGTCGTCGCGCCGTCCGTCTGAATTTGTGTTGGATTTAGTGTGGGCGTGGGGGCTGACGTGGTCACAGCGTTTGGGGAAACAGTCGGAGCCTCTTGCGCCGTGATGGCAGCGGGAATAAACCACAGATACACACAGATGAATGCAGACAGGCGCATCGCATGGCGGGCTATTTTGTGTTTACGTTGATTTAGCGCCAAGGCTGTTTCTGTCATAGATGGGAGCAATAGTATGTTTGATGCACAGTGGCGTAGACGAGCGCAGACTGCGATGCACGGCGTCTCCACTTTCGCCCTTTGGCAGAGTTACTCCGCCGTGCGTTGCAGTCGAAGCGGCCTCTGCCAATTTGCCCACCCGCTCAACTCCAGGCAAAATAGCCCCATGCCAAACGAATCCCTCTCCGCCAACGATCTGCTGCTGGCCGAACAGAGCTATTTGGCCCAAGTGGCCTTCCAAACCAACGAAGATCGCTCGCGCGTCTCCACATTTTATGTGGCGTCGGTCGGCAGCCTGGTCTTGGCCATCACCGGCGCACAGACGCAGCTTGTGCAGCCGGGGCCGATTTATTGGGGCTTCGTCGTTCTGTTTCTCGCCCTCAGCCTAACGGGGCTGCTCGTGCTGCTGCAACTGGTGCGGTTGCGCCAGGCCTGGTTTGAAACCGTGCTGGCCATGAACCAACTCAAAGAGTATTATACACAACACCTGCCGGAAGCCGCACTTGAGACCGCCTTCATGTGGACCAACGCCTCGTTGCCCAACAAATTCACACCGTGGAGCATCTCCTTCCTGCTCACGCTGCAAGTCGCCATCATCGGCGGCGTCACCTTTGGGGGCGGCGGTTGTCTTCACCGGTACCGCCGTAGGCATTTCACTCTGGCCGCCAGCGATCCTGCTGGGGCTCCCTCTACATGGTGCTCCAGCTTCTGCTTTATCGCCGCCTGCTCAGGTGAAATCTGAAGGGGGAAGGAGGAAAAGAAGAAAAGGGAGAAGAAACGGCCCTTGCCAGTCAGGATAGCGATTTTGATCATATCGCTGATATTCAATGTTTTACGCTTTTGTGATATCTGTTATTGATTACTACTCCCCATCCAGCCGCGTCAACCGCGCCGCCAATTCGGCATTATGTTGACGCAGTGCCTCCATCTCATCCTTCTGCGCCAGGGTGGAGAGGGGCAATTCTTTGATTTTCTCCCGCAGTTGCATTTGGGCCTCATTCTGCGGGGCCAGTTTGCAGGATGCATCCGTTGCAAATACAGCGATCGCAATGGCTCTAGAGGCCAATGGACAGCCCGCTGCCCCCACCTTCATTGTCGGCACGGCGCGCCCGGAAATTGCGGATGCGGCGCATCCACTCCATACGGTGCTTTTGCATTTGCGCAGCGATGGCTGTATGACTGAACTGACGCTGCCCCCGCTAGATAATGCGGCCACGGCCTCCTTTGGCCAGCCAGACCATCGAGTCTGCGTTGACCTCCACACAGGCTGAGAATTTATTCCGCTGCACCGAAGGCAATCCGCTCTTCGTCATTGAATCCATCCGCGCTGACGGCTGGCAAGCGCCTGGCCGACCTGGAGAACGCATCCATCACCCCTCGGCCGTCATCACCTCTGACCGACAGTACCATAAATGAGGGGACGGGCCCCTCCCCATTCTGCGGCGAGACAAAATGGGGCGCTCCTCGCCCAAATGCAGGCCGTCATTCAAGAACGCCTGGCCCAATTGTCGCCCCATGCCGCACGCTGGCCGGACTGGCGGCGGTGATAGGGCGCTCGTTCAGTTTGCGCTGCTGCAAAAGCCAGTGCCGAGATTTCAATCGATATTGTGGCCGGACTGGACGAGCTTTGGCAAAAAGGCATTGTGCGCGTCCCACGGTCATCAGCAGTACGACTTTAGCCACGACCGCATCCGCGAGGTGGCCTATTTGAGCGTGAGCCCGGTCCAGCGTCCGCTTTGGCACGGGCAGGCGGCGCGGGCGCTGGAAAGCGTGAATGCGGCGGATTTGGCGCCGGTGAGCGCGCAACTGGCGTTTCATTATGAGCTCGGCTTTGTCATGGCAAATCTGGCGCGTCTCAATCATTTATTAAGGCGAGCGCCGCAGAGCAAAATATGGGCGCAGAGAACCATTGCACTCTGCTCAATCGCTTACGAGATGCCGTTCTGGCCTATGCTTGGACGACTTTTGTTGGGTAATGCTTTGGCCGCTCAAGGCCAGTTTGAGGAAGGCATCCGGTTAATCCAACAAGCATTGCAGCAAGCTGATGCCGATCAACATTATGCTTATCGCACCTATTTTACTTGCCTGCTGGCCGAGGCCCATGCCTACGCTGGCCAACATGCCAAAGCGCTTGCCGATCTGGATATCGCCATGGACTACTACCAACGCAACGGCGAACGCTTCTGGCACGCCGAATTGGTGCGGCTGCGCGGCGAGTATCGGCTGGCCCTGGGCGCACCCCCTGCAGAAGTGACGGCTTGCTATCAGGAGGCGATGATGATTGCCCAGGGCCAGCAGGCCAAGTCGCTGGAACTACGCGCCGCCATGAGCCTGGCCCGTCTCTATCAGCAGCAGGGCGATAGAGACGCTGCATACACGACCCTCTCTAACGTCTATAGCTGGTTTACCGAGGGATTCAAAACAGCCGATCTGCGGGAAGCCAGGGCGCTCTTGGCAGAGTTGGCGTCGTAAACCCTAACCGCCGCTTTCACAGTGAACCTCTCGGGGCGTCATCGGAATATCGCCACCATGCATAAACATGAGACCGTGGCGTCCCACTTCGGTGGCCACACCGGTGGCGGGGTCAATGCTGTAAAATCCATCGGCAAACGGTGTAGTGCCATACAGTTCACCCTCGCTGGTAAAGCCAATCCCCATGATCTCAAGATCGTCTTCGGTTCCGGTAATCTGGGCCATTTCAGTCGGCACGCCGGTTTCCATATTCAGCGTATAGAGGACGTTGCCCACGGTGGCCCACAAATTCCCATCGGGGTCAAAGCTCATATCCATAATGCGTTCGAGTCCTGTGTCGCCGACGAGGGTGAGCGATGCATCCTGACGGTCGACGCGGTACAGATTGGTATCGCCAAACAATTCACCGATTTGGTTAGACAGCGTAAAGCCAGCCGTATACATCTGCCCGCAGGCGTCAATTTCCACGGCGTTAACATGGAGCGGGATCACGGCACCCAGGAACTCCACCGCGCCCGATTGCATATCGACTTTGGCCACGCGCGCTTGGGCGTCTTCCGGCGTATCATCCGGGGTTAGCCGTTTATTGGCAATGACGTAGAATGAATCCTCATAGATGGCGCCATTGGGAATAAACCACCCTGTACGCAGAATTTCGACTTCCGGATTCTCATATTTGGCCACATCTGTACCGGCGCCCGTGGCTAAATCAATGCTGCCAAAGTGCTCGTGGGCGGCGTGCGATGTATAGAAATTGATGTCTACCATGGGGGCTGCGACAGCACTCCCTTCGGCCGCACTCATCCCCTCCGGCGCCACCAGCGGCTGGCACGCGCTTAAAAACAAGACTAACAACAATAACAAGGGAACCATTTTGTGCCATTGCTTCATCTCTTTTCTCCTCTCTGTTTCGGCTTGATTGTCCAGCGGATAATCGTAAAATATCGAGGGATATGGGCCAGTATAGCAGGCGGCTGCGCCGAAAACGCGAAGAGATCGCGAAGAGAGTGGCCCATTCTATGTTTTCTGACCGGGAGGTGAAATTAGCCTTTGAATTACGCAGGCTACGAGAGGTTGCGGAGGATATCTATCAACGGACAAACGGAGACGTTACTCGAAACCGGCGCTTACATCGCCAACACCGTTGCGGTGTACTGACTATCCTTTGTTTTGCATTTGTTTTTCGTTTGCGTTTCTTCATCTTTGCATGGCTTGGTAGTTACGTCTGATTTGCCAAATATTTTTGACAAATTGCAACTGCTTGGTACGCTGGGTGAATTGGCTGGCCATTCTTTTTGTGATATGCGCGCTGCACAACACCTGTTACGCAATAAAAAACCCCTCATCTTTTATAGAAGAGGGGTTAATCGTAGCATCAGATGCATCTACGAAGGCATCGGCTCATCCAGGACGGCTTGCGTCTTGCGCTCGACTTCGGCGGCATACCCGGCAAAGGTTTCTTCACCTTCCCAAATCAGGTTGATTTCCGCTTGGAAGATGTTGTTGGCTTCGGTAAAGCGGGTATTCCAAGGCATGGGATAGGGCTCTATGCCTTCGGTGAGCACCTTGTCGGTAAAGCCATAGAGCGGGTTGACGGCGTTCACCTCGGGATTGGTCCAGACGGATTTGCGCCCGTTGGTCTGGCGCTTGGCTTCCAACACATTGAAGATGCCCGCCTCGGTGGAGGTGATCAATTTGGCAAATTCCCAAGCCGCATCGGGCGCGGCTGAATTGCTGTTGATCATCCAGTGGTTGCCAGAGAAGCAGGTGCCCTGGCGGCCTTTGGGGCCTGGGGGCAAGGGGATGGCGCCCACTTCGAACCGGTCACCCGCCTGATCCTGGGCGCTGGTCAACACGCCGACCGTGCTGGCGTGCGTGGCTTCCAGACCGGCCACAAACAGGTTGGGCTCAACACCTTCCATATCGGCCGCTCTGGGCGCAACTTTATCGTCCAGCAGACTTACATACCAGGCCGCAATTTCGCCATGCAGATCGGTGTTATAGGAGATTTTGCGCCCCTCTTCGTCCATCATCCAAGAGTCGCGGGAGTCAGGATCGCCAAATGAGCGCGAGGTGTTGCTGTAATAGTGCATGGCGGTCATGCTGTCGAAGCCCATGCCAAAGATACCGGCGTCGGGGTCGGCGGCGCTGCGCGCCAGCTCGGTCCAGTCGTCAATCGACCAGCCGATCTCTGGAATGGGCAGTCCCTTTTCTTCCAGCATGGTCTTGTTGAAAGCCAAGGCAATATTGCCGCCGGGGTGGACCACGTCAGGCAAGTTGAAGGATTTGCCTTCCCACTTGTTGCCTTCGAGCACGCTGGGATAGAAATCATCGGGGTCTGGCGGCGGGCTGGAGGCCCAGAAGTCGTCCAGTTCCAAATAGATGCCCTTGACGAAGTTGATGAAGATCCAGCGATGGTGACCATAGAGCAGGTCTTGCAAGGTGCCGGCAATAAAGCCGGTCTGGGTCTTGGTTTCGATCTCGCCGTAAACGGTCTCTTCGACGACGATTTCGACGCCCGTCTCCTCGGTAAAGCGCGGCCCAAACTCGGTTGGCGTAAGGGCCAGGTTGCCGGCCGGCGCCTGGATGCGCAGCGTCACGGGTTCAGCGGATGGCGCTGACCCTTCCTCAGCCGCGCCGGGAGCCGCCGCGGGGGGAGCCGCACAGGCGGCCAGAAGCTGGGCCGACGTGGCGCCAAGACCAGCAACGGCGATGCCTTTCAACAAACTACGGCGAGTGATCTGCCTTTGATTCATAAAATTCCTCCTTGATTTTGCATGGTTTGCGGCTTGCAACGCTAGCCTTTGATGCCGGACATGACAATGCCCTGCACAAAGAAGCGCTGCCCCACGAAAAAGATCACAATGATCGGGATCATTGACATAACACAAGCAGCCATTAAGAGATGCTGCATGGGCTCGCCCCCCACATCCGGCACGGCGTTAAAAAACTGGATGCCCACCGAAATCGTGAATTTCTCCGGCGAATTCAGGTAAATGAGCGGCCCCAAAAATCACTCCAACTGGCAATCATCGTAATAATCGCCAGCGTCGCCAGCACCGGTTTGCAAAGCGGCAGCAAGATGGACCAGAAGATGCGAAAGAAACTAGCGCCATCGATGAGGGCCGCCTCGTCCAAATCTTTGGGCAGGCTCATAAAGAACTGGCGCATGAGAAAGATGGCAAAGGCGCCGCCGCCAAACCAGCTCGGCACCCATAGCGGCAAGATCGTGTTGATCCAGCCCAGTTATAGAAAAGCACAAATTGCGGAATCAACGTGACTTGGGCGGGCAGCATCATGGTGGCCAGGGTGATCATAAAGAGCATGTTGCGCCCGCGATACTCAAAGCGCGCAAATGAATAGGCCACCAGCGATGCCGTTATGACCGTGCCGGAGACCGCCAAGACCACAATAATGAGCGAGTTTATAAACCAGCGACCCACCGGGTATGAAATATTGAGCACGTGCCAATAGTTGCTCCACTGCGGTGACGCCGGTATCTGTACAGGGGGAAAAGCAAACATTTCCGGGATCGTCTTGAGCGAACTCATGAGCGTCCAGAAGAAAGGATCACCCAAACATGGCGCAGAGCGCCAATACGGTCACGTATAGCGCAATTCGTCCCAGATTTGTCGGCGGGCGTAAGGGTGCTGCGGATGAAGCGCGGGCCAATGTCTCTTGTGCCATAATTCTCGTGTCTATGCCCTCGTAATGAACCCAGCGTCTGGAATAATGTACTTGAAACCAGGTAAAGAGGATGAGAAGCGCAGCCAACACCCAGGCCAGGCGCTACCTGTATCCCAACCGGAAAGTATTGGAAAGCTTCGTAATAGATGTGCAGGGCAAAGAACCAGGTGGCATACGAAGGGCCGCCGCAGTGGCCACCCAGGCCGTGGTAAAAACTTTGAGAGCGCCAATGACCGCCAGCACCAAATTGAAGAAAATGGTGGGCGTCAACATGGGCAGCGTCACGTGGCGGAATTTGGCCCATGAACCGCCGCCATCAATGGCCGCCGCATCGTACAGCTCTTGGGGCACGCCTTGCAACCCCGCCAAAAAGATCAACATAGTATTGCCGCCCATGGCGGCCCACACATTGATCATGGTTACCGACAACAGGGCCGTATCCCGATCGGCCAGCCAGCCGGGCGGATTTGTTACGCCCAAACTGCGCAGGAACTGGTTGACCGGGCCAACCCGCGGCGCCAACAAAAAAGTCCACAGGACGGCCAGCGCCACCGCCGGGATCAAGTGGGGCACAAAGAAAATGGTGCGGTAGATATTGGTCCCATACAGCTTCTGATTGAGCAAAATGGCCAGGAGAAGGGCGCCGCCCACCGCAAAGGGCAGATAGAAGCCGGCAAAGGTGAAGGTGCGGCCAAGAGAAGGCCAAAAGAGTTCGTCAACGGTAAACGCTCTAATGTAGTTATTCAGACCGATGAAATGTGGGGAACCGATGACAGCATATTCCGTAAAGCCGAAATAAAGCGAGGCCAAAATCGGACCGCCCCAGAAAATGATCAACCCCAAAATCCAGGGCAGGGCAAAAATATATCCCCAAATCGCACGCTTGGTCTGAAAAGCCGATTTAGCCCCCAGCAAGCGACTCAGCATCCCAACATTGGTGCGCTGAGTTGACGACAAAGGAACTTGTCTTTCAGCTACGGCCACAGCGATCTCCTTTCAACACGTCGGCGCCAGACGGGGGATGCATAATTCCGGCGGTCTATTTCATTTTTGCTTCTTAACATCCAATCATAGCCTATTCACTTGGGGATTTCAAATTTGGCTCTTGGGTAGGGAGCGTTTCGGCTTGGGCGTATATGAGACAGGATAGAATCCTCGGCTAACAATGAGAAGCCGCCACAGCGGCTAAGACTAAATCGCTGAGGCGATTTTTCACTGTTAGAAGCCCATTTTCGATGGTCGCCCCCAACATGAAACGCACCCTCCTGGGTAAACACATGCGATTGCGCGTTATTCTGAACTTCCGCGCAGCGGCCGCATCTCCATCTGCATATCCAGCGGCAGCGGGCGCGCGGCTGGTTGTTTACCCGGTAATTCGGCGGCCATCACCTGGGCGCCGCCGGCATCCCATGCTGTCACTTGATAGTTGTCAATATCCACAATCGAGCTTTCAAATTGCGAAGACCAGTTAATCACGCCAAAGTAGCCGGTGGTGAGCGGGGCGTCGTCGGTGTAGGCGCCCAGCGGCCTGCCGTTGATCCAGATGCGGAACAGATTTTCATCGCGCTCCACGGTGAGCTGATTGGGTGATTCGGTGGGATATATGGCGTCGCTATAGAGCCAGGCCGTATTGTAGATTGGATCCCACGTAAGACCAAACCAGCCGGCGCCGTCCACATATTTGGCCAGCGCAAAGCTCTGTACATCCGGCACCACCAGCAGCGCATAATAATTGCCAAAGTTGCCATCCTCGCCAAACATGAGCCCATACGCCGTCTGATAGAAGCTCTCCTGGCGCTGCATCTCGGCCTGGAAAAGGCCATTCTTTTGCGACGCCGCCGGCGAGCGGTGCAGACAAAGATAGTCGGCCTGCGTAGCCGTACGGAATTGGCCGCCCAGATAGTCGGATTGGCAGACGCTGTCCTCATCGATAAACCAGCCGCTTGCAGCACTTTCAAAATTATCAACGTACACCTGGTGGATGCTGTTGACGTAGAAATTGTCAAAGCCCGCCACGGCAGTCGCCACATCGTACCCCATCCAGTTAGCCACGCCAACAAAGCCATTCTGCGCCAGTGGATCGCTTTCTAAAATCTCCAAGATCAGCCCATTGACAAAGAGGAGAATCTGCCCATTCTGGCGCCGCACGCGCAATTGGTTAGTGCTGGCGCCGGGCAGTATCGCCTCACTAAAGACCAGAGACGAACTGCTGTCGCCCGTCAAGTTGGTCCAGACCCCCTGGTCGAACATTTGCACGCCATATTGTTGGCCCGCCGGGTCGATCCAGAAAACGTAGAATTGGCTATTGGCCCCCACATTGTTCACATCATCCAGCCCAAAGACCAGCCCGTAAATGCTGCCGTCATTCTCGCTGTCTTTCAGCACATCCACGCCAACCACCCCTTCGGTCAGCGCAGCGGCGGGCGCGCCCGCAATGCAGACCTCGCCAAAGCTCGACACTTCCACGGCATAGAGATCACTGGCCGCGGCGCCACCCTGCGGCACGTAGCGGAAGCTGCACGGGAATCCCTCGCCGCTAAACCAGCCGCTTCCCGTGTTGCTGAAATTGTCGGCAAATTCACGCACATCGGGCGTGGGTGTAAAGGTGGCGGTGGGGCCATTGTTGACTGGGCGCGTGGCCGTGGCCGTGGGGGTAGCCGTGGGTGGGGGCGTGGCCGTGCCGGTGGGCAGCACCGTGCCTTCCGGCGTCACCGGCGGCCGCGTGGGCGTCGGCGTATTGGTGGGGACCGGGGTGGGCGTGGCGGTGGGCGTATGGGTGGGTGTGGGCGTGGCCGCGGTCTGGTCGCGGTTCTTCACAATGGGCAGATGCAGCCGGGTTTGCTGCCCCGTCACCGGAGTGGGCTGCGCGCCGGTCGCATCCAGCGCCAGCTTGAAAACGCTGCGGCCATGCGTGGCGGCGAAGAGCGTGCTCCCCGTTTGGCCAATGGCCAGATCAACCACGGCCACGTTGGGCAGCCCATCGCGCAACGGCTGCCAACTGACGCCATCATTACGCGTCTCAAAAACACCCACGTCGCTGCCCACATAGAGCGTGCCGGGACGGAAGCGATCCGCCAGCGCCGAGAGCAGCGGAATGTCCGGCAGGTTGGCGCTCATATCGACCCAGGAATCACCGCCGTTGGTGGTCTTGAAAACATGGCCGGGCTGGCCGGGCGTGTGCGTATTGAAGCCATTGAAAACCGCAAAGGCCGTATTGGCGTCGGTCGGCGAAACCACCATTTCCGAAACAAAGCGACCGGGCAGCGGCGCGCTGGTGACGTTGCGCCACTGGCCGCCGCCATTGCGCGTCACGCTGACCGCGCCATCCGACGCGCCGACGTAAATGGTTTGGGGGTCGGTGGGCGCTACGGCAATGGTGGAAACGTAGCTGCGGAACGTGCCTTGGGTCAAATCATCGCTAATCGGCGTCCAGTTGTTGCCGCGATCGGTCGTGCGATAAACGCGATAGGTGCCCAGATAGAGCACGCCCGCGGTGGATGGGTCCGCTGTAAACGGAATATAAAAAAGCGAGCGGTCTTGCAAGTTGATGCCGTTGGTGAATTGGTCCCAATGGCCCGTATTGGCGGCGCCCTGATCGTTGCGCTGGAAGGAGATGTTGAAGCGGGAACCGTACCAGATGTTGGAATTGAAGGGATCGATGAGCCCAAAGCCGCCGTCGCCGGCATCGGCGGCGGTCCAGCCCAGGTTGGCGCCGCCGTCGGTGGTCAGCGCCTTGTTGTTGTCCTGCATGCCGCCCTGCAAAATCTGGTCGCTTTTGGGGTCCACGGCAAAGCCGGTAAATTGCAACGTGGCCAGCCCGTTGTTGCGGTCCTGCCAGGTGGCGCCGCCATCGGTGGAGCGAAAGACGCCGCCATCGTTGCCCACCCAAATTGTGTTGGGATTCTGCGGGTCAAAGGCGATGACGTGCATGTCCGGGTGCAGCGTGCGGCTGGGCGCATCCCCCGGCGACAGGTCGACCCAGCTTTGGCCATTGTCATTGGTGCCCACCACCACGCGGCGGATGACAAATTCGGCCAGCGTTTCGCCCGCATAATCGGCCATGCCGCCCAGGAGTAACCCGTTGGGATTGGTGGGGTGAGCGGCAATTTCATGGGAATACCAGCACTGGCCGCCGCAAAAATTGTAGTTGCCCAGGCTAAGCTGCTGCCACGACTGGCCGGCGTCGGCGCTTTTGAACACAATGGCGCCATCATATTGACCATCCGCCGCCGTATAGTGCATGGATGCATAGAGTATGTTGGGATTCGCCTTGTGAATGTCCAGCATGACGCGCTCTAGCTGAAACTGCTGCGGATTGGGCAGATTGCCGGTCAACTGCTGCCAGGCGTCGCCGCCGTTGGTCGTTTTCCAGATGCCAAAGCCGTAAAAACCGGCATAGAGCACGGCCGGATTGGTCGGGTCGATCACCAGATCGCTGGCCCCTTGGCAGTCGGCGCACGAGAGAGAATCCTGCCACGTTTGCCCCCCATCGGTCGAGCGAAAGACGCCGCGCGATGGTCGATTTGGCCCTTGGATTAACGATTCGGCCGAGGCCACATACACAATATTGGGATTGTTGGGGTTAACTTCAATGCGCGAGATGCCCACGCCGGCAAAAGTCTCGGCGCCCAAGAGCGTCCAGCTTTGTCCGCCATTGGTAGATTTGAGAATGCCGGCGCCGTAATAGTTATCGCCACCGGTAGTGGGCTCGCCCGTGCCGGCGTAAACCACATCCGGGTTGCTGGGGTCCAGCGCCAGCGCACCAATGGCCAGCGACGCCTGTCCA
This sequence comes from Caldilineaceae bacterium, assembly GCA_041391125.1. Taxonomy (GTDB): domain Bacteria; phylum Chloroflexota; class Anaerolineae; order Caldilineales; family Caldilineaceae; genus JACKBC01. Next base: position 6,522 of record JAWKON010000067.1, on the reverse strand, counting down.
TCGCTCATGGGCATCCAGGAATCCCCCCCATTGGTGCTCTTCCAAACGCCGCCCAGCGCCGTGCCGATATAAACCACATTGGAATTGCGCGGGTCGATGGCCAGCGCCAGCGTGCGCCCGGCGACGTTGATGGCCTGGTTGCCCATGTGCGAGTTGAGCATGGGCGCCGGGCCGATGCTCTGCCAGGTGGCCTGGGGTTCATCATCCACCGCCGCCGGCCGAATGGCTTCCATTGCCAGCGCCTGCTGCACGCCGTGGGCAAAGCCGGCCACCGGCAGCGTATCCAGCGGATAGGCGCGCTGGGCAGCGAAGAAGTTGACGCGTTTGCGCGGTCCATCCCCCAAGCCCTCAAACTCATTTAGGGGGGGCCGCGCCATTACGGCCTCTTGTTCGGCGAATGCTTCCTCAAATTCGGCGGCCCCATCTGTCGGCGCCTCTGGCCGCGGCCCCGGCGTCGCATCGGCGGCGTAGGCGAGCACCTGACCGGCTGGCGCCGGCGCTACCAAAACCGGCGGCGGACCCTCCACGTGCGCGGCTCTATTTTGACCAGCTTGGCAAGCCGCCAGCACCACAACCATAAAGATACCAAGCGCGGTTTGTATGATTGATCTTCTGCGCGGCGGATGCCCTGTTGCCGGGTGGAAAATGCCAAAGTTCATTTTGAAGAAGCGTACAATGTGCAGTTTGGGTAAAGCGTTCATAATTCCAAATTCTTGTGGATTGTGTTAAACGAGGAGTGATGGCCGGTATTATACAATAGGCAGTGGAGAACCCAAAACACAATTAAAGTATCAGTACACCGCAACGGTGTCGGCGATTTAGGCGTCGGTCTCGATTGGTGAATCCGGCACTATTTCTTCCTATTGCGGTCTGCTGAGTATGCTCTAAAGGGTGAGCGCGATTGGCCAAATAAATTGACATTGGGGGAGAGCGCAATTACAATAGTTAGATTATCTAACTATTTGGCGCCAGAACTGTTCGGGTTCTGAAATACTGTACGGGGTGGCGATGACATCCGTAAACGATTGCGCAACCGCCTTAATTGAAACCATACCCCAAGTGATGCAGGAGATCCGCCGCCACGTGCGTTCCAGCCGCGGCACGGATCTTTCTGTGCTGCAACTGCGCGTGTTGGCCTTTTTGGATGGGGCGCCCGGCGCGCCGCTTTCCGCCGTGGCTGAATATGTGGGGCTGACGTTGCCTTCGGCCTCCAGCCAGGTGAGCAATTTGGTCGAGCGCGGGCTCATCGATCGCGCCACTTCGCCAACGGATCGCCGTTACATAACACTTATGCTGACCGAAGAGGGGCATCTGCTGTTGGATTGGGTGCGGCAAAAAGCGCGCAATAGTTTGGCCGCCGATCTGGCGCATCTGTCCGCAGAGCAACAGCAGCAACTTTTAGACGCAGCAGCGCTTTTGCGCACAGTGTTTTCCGGCAAAAAAGAGTAACCAAACTTCTAAGAAATGGAGTGAATTGTGGGTAAGGCAATCTTGAACCCTGTTGGACAAAGTATTGATGAAATTGGTGAATCGGTGGCGGAAAATGAACCCGACCTTTCGCCGCCGCGGCTGCCCGCCATCCCACAGGAGATTGTGCCGCTGCGGGCGCGCCAATTTCGGCTGCCTAAGACCTTTAGCGCCTTGCGGCACCGCAACTTCCGGCTCTATATTAGCGGTCAGCTCATCTCCACCATTGGCACGTGGATGCAGATTATTGCGCAGGGCTGGCTGGTCTATGAATTGAGCCACTCCGAGCTGATGCTGGGCATTGTGGGCTTTGCCTCGGCCGTTCCGGCGCTGATCGTGACGCCGTGGGGCGGTGTGGTGGTGGATCGCGTACCCAAGCGCAATCTGCTGGTGGCCACCCAGTCCACCTCCATGCTCATGGCGCTGATTTTATCGTTTTTGGTCTTTTCGGGGTTGGTGCAGGTGTGGCACGTAGTGGCGCTGGCGGCGGTGCTGGGCATTGTCAACGCCTTTGATGGCCCGGCGCGCCAGGCCTTTGTGGTGGATATGGTGGGGCGCAAAGATATGCCCAATGCCATTGCCATCAACTCGATTATGTTCAACAGCGCCCGCATCTTTGGGCCGGCCATTGGCGGTTTGCTGCTGGCGCAGGTGGGGTCGGCCTGGTGCTTTTTGCTGAATGGGTTGACTTTTATCGCCGTGATCATCGGTCTGCTCATGATGCGGCTGCCCAAACATGAGCCGAAGATCTCGGGCCTATCGCCGCTGGCTCAATTGCGCAGCGGCGTGGTCTATGCCGCCCAGATCGATGAAGTGAAGGCGCTGCTGCTCATGGCCTTTTCGCTCAGCGTCTTTGGCATTACGTACAGTACAGTGCTGCCGGCCTTTGTGGATCAGGTGTTGGGGCAGGGCGCTAGCGCGTTTGGCGCCATCAACGCAGCGTCGGGCGTGGGCGCCATCTGCGCCGCGGTAATGATTGCGCGCAATGGCGACAAGGGCGGGCGCGGCGCCTGGCTGGGGCGGTTGGCGCTCTTCTTTCCGCTCGTTCTGATTCTCTTTGCCAACAACACCAATTACATGGCAGCGCTAGGGCTGGCCGTGCTGCTGGGCATCGGCTTTATGGCCCAGTTCACGCTGATCAACACGCTGCTGCAAACCAACATTGCCGACGACATGCGCGGCCGCGTGATGAGTCTCTACACGCTCACCTTTTTGGCTTTACGCCCTTTGGCAATCTGGCCATGGCGCCGTGGCCGAAAAGTGGGGCTCAGCCTGGCCATCAGCATCAGCGCTGCCATTGCGCTCTGCATGTCGGCGATTGTGCTCTTTAAGTCGCCCAAGTTGCGGGGATTGGCGTAGGAAAATGAGAGTGTATTGCGTGAACCGGTTGAGGGGCTCGCTATAGGTATAGCCTTGGATCTAAAAAGCCTCTCATTGAAATAATGAGAGGCTTGCTCAACAAATGGGTTTGTTTAGGCCATCTTAAAGAAATAACTGCGCCAGAAGGGAACAAACTTCTTAACCGGTACACGTAACACGCAATACGCAACATGCATAGCTGACGCCATTATTTTTCTGTAACGGCCTTATAGTCTTATAGCACCAAAAGCATCCACACAAAAGTGGCCCAAATGGCGATCATGCCTACTTCAACGGTCTTTCTAATCAGAATATGTTCTGCGTTCATTTTTGCCTTTCGATATCTATCGATATATTGAAACCTTTGCGATTTCAGTAGATTCAGATTGACTGCACTTTTTCAGTAGCGCATTGAGCCAATTGTAGCATGGCCGGATGAAACGCAGATGAAGCCGATCTGAAGGCAATTTCATGTACTATTGACAACCGGTCAAATGTGCCGCAGCCGTATTTCATATACGATTGTCATGCCGGCACTGCCGTCGGACTCTCTACAGCAAAGTCGATGAAAAAGAAGTGTTCAGCATCGACGCGATCCGCGCGATTCCCCGTTTCTTTGGGTTCATCAAGCAAAGAGACGCCGCTTTCCGTCTCAATCTTGAAGTACAGGTCCGGTCCACCATCTTCCGCATTAAAGATTGGAGACAAGGGCGTGCGTGTAAAGTCTGCCCGCGCATAGTCAATGCGGAACAGCCCCACCTCATCGGTGACTGCCTCTCCCAGCTTGTCGTCTTGGATCCAATCGGCGTCAAACGCGTGTACATGTGCGCCGCTGACAGGGGTTTGCGTCAACTTATCGACCACGCGGCCGCAGATCACCCAGGCATCGAAGTTGGCGCGGATGTTGCGCCATATATCGGCGGGCAGACAATATTCCCACTCGGTGCTGAAATCGCCATCCACAGACTGCCACTTGGGCTTCATGGTGGCCAGGGCAAGCTGAAGCGCCGGCAATTGTTCGCGGCTCTTACGACCAGGAACAGTCGTGAAAAAGAGATCAATATCAAACGTCTCGCCGCTATAATCATCCGCCTCATCCAGCTCAAACATAAATTTGCCGTCGGCGTCCATTGCCGTCTCCGCAATCAGCGAATAGGCTTTGCCCTCGAGTTCGCGAGGGGGCAAAATCATCATGGTGTTGCGCGGATCGGCAACGGCCAGGCTGCTAATATATTTGGTGCCGTGATATTTATAAAGTCGAACAGTGGCGCCCGCCAACGCTTCCACAAATCCCGGCGCCAACTCGCCGCTAAATTGGCCACGAAAAATATATTTCATAAGGGGCCTCCTTTTAAAGTAGATCGTTCCCCCACCATGTGTTGATGTTATCAATCGCTCGGGTGTATTGGAGTAAGAAGAACGATTGCCGGACTGAAAAATAGGGGCTCTCTATTCACCATTGTAGAGGACAACAACCGTACGCGCCCCTGCCCATGTGGCGAGATATGGAACTCGCCACGTGGACAGTTTAATGTCGCAGCAGGGCATCCGCAGGCGCGAAAAAGGGAGAGCTATCGACCGCGCGGTCGATGGCTCTCCCTTTTAAACAGTTAATCATATGTCTTTCACATCTACGCCAATTGCGCAATCTCCTCCATAGGCGGGCAAATACAAAACAGATTGCGGTCGCCATACACGTTGTCGATGCGCGCCACAAAGGGCCAAAACTTGCTCTCATACAGCCACGGCATGGGGTAGGCCGCCTGCTCGCGTGAATAGGGACGATCCCACTCATCCGACGCCAACACGGCCGCCGTGTGTGGCGCATTGGTCAGCACGTTATTGTGCGGATCGACCTCCCCACGCTCGACGGCCCGAATCTCCTCACGAATCGCAATCATGGCTTCGCAGAAGCGGTCCAGCTCGGCCAGCGATTCGCTTTCGGTTGGCTCGATCATCAGCGTGCCCGCCACCGGAAACGACATGGTCGGCGCGTGGAAGCCGTAATCGATGAGCCGCTTGGCCACATCCTCCACCGACACCCACTCCTTAAGCGGCCGCAGATCGATAATGCACTCGTGGGCCACAAAGCCATTTTTGCCTTTGTAGAGCACAGGATAGTGCGGGTCCAGCCGTTTGGCCACATAGTTGGCGTTGAGAATCGCAATCCGCGTGGCTTCGGTCAACCCCTCGGCGCCCATCATGGCAATGTATGCATAGGAAATGGGCAGAATGCTGGCGCTGCCCCAAGGGGCGGCGGATACCGCCGATGCTGAAACGGCGGAGGCTGACACCGCCGACGCTGTTTCTCCATTGGCGTCCGCACTTGGATTTATTACCACATGGCCGGGCAAATGGGCCGCCAAATGCGCAGCCACGCAAATTGGCCCCATGCCGGGACCGCCGCCGCCGTGCGGAATGCAGAACGTTTTGTGCAGATTCAAGTGGCACACATCGGCGCCAAAATCACCGGGCCGGCAGAGCCCCACTTGCGCATTCATGTTGGCGCCGTCCAGGTAAACTTGCCCGCCGTGTTCATGCACAACGGCGCAGATCTCTTTAATTTCCTCTTCGAATACGCCGTGCGTAGACGGATAGGTGACCATCAGCGCAGCCAAATTATGGGTGTGCTGGGCGGCCTTGGCGCGCAGATCGTCCACGTCCACGTTGCCGTTCTGGTCGCAGGCCACCACGACCACCTGCATGTTAACCATAGCCGCGCTGGCCGGATTGGTGCCGTGGGCCGACGATGGAATCAAGCAGACGTTGCGATGGCCTTGCCCGCGCGCCTGATGATAGCCGCGAATGGTGAGCAGCCCGGCGTATTCGCCCTGCGAACCGGCGTTGGGTTGCAGCGACACGGCGGCAAAGCCGGTGATCTCGGCCAGCCAGCGCTCCAGCCGCCGGAACAGTTCGGCATAGCCCTGCGCCTGTTCACGCGGGGCAAAGGGGTGCAGCTTGCCAAACTCGGGCCAGGTCACCGGAATCATCTCAGTGGTGGCGTTGAGCTTCATGGTGCACGAACCCAGCGGTATCATGGAAAAGGCCAGCGACAGATCGCGCGCCTCCAGCCGCTTGATGTAGCGCAACATTTCGGTCTCCGAATGGTATGAATTGAAGACCGGATGGGTCAGAAATTCGCTGGTGCGGGCCAGCTCCACATCAAATTCGTATTGAGCAGTTGCGGCCAGCGCATCTATCGTGGGCGGTTCGGCATCGTTGGGCGCAAAAATGGCCAGCAGCGTGTTGACCTCCTCCACCGTGGCCGCTTCATCCAGCGCGACGCCCACGGCGCCATCGGCATACACCCGCAAGTTGTAGCGGTGATGCGCGGCCATGTGGACGAGCGCGTCCTGCGCGTGGGGGCCGCCGCTGATTTTTAGCGTGTCAAAAACCGGACTTTCGTTGACCGCATAGCCCATCTGCCGCAGCCCCGCCGCCAGAATTTCGGTCAGCAATTTGACGCGTTGCGCAATGCGTTGCACCCCCCGCGGGCCGTGATAAACCGCATACATGGAGGCCATAATAGCCAGCAGCACCTGCGCCGTGCAGATGTTGCTGGTGGCCTTGTCGCGGCGGATGTGCTGCTCGCGCGTCTGCAGGGCCAGACGCAGCGCTGGCGCGCCATTGGCGTCTTTGGAGACGCCCACCAGCCGGCCCGGCATAATGCGCTTGTGCGCGTCGCTGGTGGCCATA
>JAWKON010000066.1:0-49614 GCA_041391125.1 Caldilineaceae bacterium | reverse complement strand
ATTTCGGCAATGCGATTGGAGATGCTCTGGAATTTGCCAATCGGCTGGCCAAATTGCTTGCGGGTACGCGCGTATTTGATGCACTCTTCCAACTGCCGCTCCATCGCCCCAACGTGCGCACCCAGGATACAGGCGCGTTCCCACTCCATAGAACTGTTAAAGACATGCGCACCGATGCCCTCGGGTCCCAACCGATTTTCGGTGGGTACAAAGCAATCTTGCAGGATCAGTTCGCCCATCGGCGCGGTGCGCAGCCCCATCTTTTCGATGTTCTTGCTCACGGTGAAGCCCGGCGTCCCCGTCTCCACCACAAAGGCGCTGATGCCCCAACTGCCCTTCTCCGGCGCCGTGGATGCAAAGACGATGGCCAGGTCGGCGACCGGCGCATTGGTGACAAAGGTCTTGGCGCCGTTGAGAAGATAGCCATCATCACGAGTCTCGGCACGGGCACGCAAACTGTAGGCATCGGACCCCGAATCGGGTTCACTCATGCCATGCGCGCCGATGATATCACCGGCGATCAGGCGGGGCAGCCACCGTTCCTTCTGTTCCGGCGTGCCGAATTCGTTGATCGGGTGTTGCACCGCCCACATCTGGGCGTTGAGGGCAAAGAGCAGGCCATTGTCCTTGCCCCCATAGCCCAGCCCTTCCATCACCAACATCGTGGTGAGAATGTCGGCTTCGGCGCCGCCGTAGGCTTCCGGAAAGGGCAGGCCCAGCACGCCAAAGTTCGCACATTTATCCCACTGCTCACGCGGGAAGCGTTCGTGACGGTCGTTTTCCGTCACGGCGGCGGTCAGTTCGTTTTGGGCAAAACGGATGGCCGCTTGTTTGTATTCAAGTTGTTCTTCTGTCCAGGCAAAGTCCACGGCTTGTTGCACTCTTTCATGACAGGGATTGTTCAATAGTTACGCAAAGTACGATAGCAGATACGCGTGGAATGAACGTAGAATGAATGTGGCGTCCCTTTGGGAAATGCCCGGTTGCATTGAGCTTAGCAGCTTTATGCATGGGCGGCTATGATATAATGGGGCGACATCGTTAGCAGAGGATGGTGTGGAAAACGGGGAAGGAACGTCCATGCAGAAGCGAATTCTATACAGCGAAGCCAACTACGCCGCAATGGTGCGCGATCACGGCTACTTCGTAGACAAAACGCCCTATATTGCCCAGTTGGAGCGCATCCGCAATCCGGTCTTTCTACGCCCGCGGCGCTTTGGCAAGTCGCTGCTCTGTTCGATCTTGCGCTACTACTACGACCGCAACAATGCCGCGCAATTTGACGAACTCTTTGGCCACACCTGGATCGGTCAACATCCCACCGGGCAGCAAAATCAATATCTGGTGCTCTATCTCAACTTCTCGACCATTGCCACCGGGCCAACGATCCAGGATATTGAGGCAAGCTTTAAGCGCCAATGCAATTTCACAATCAACGGTCTGCGCCACCAATACGCGGCACTGTTTGCTGACCGTATACCCGAATTGGATCAGGATGCACCGGTAGCGGACAACCTGAGTATTTTGCTGGCAGCCTTGAGCTTCTTTGACTTACCCAAGCTCTTCGTCATCATTGATGAATACGACAACTTTGCCAACCAACTGGTCACTGGTCATAAAGATCAGCTCTACCGTCAGCTAATTGCCGAAGACAGCTTTTTCAAATCCTTCTTCAAAACGCTGAAGGAAGGGCGCGAAACTGGCGCAATTGCCAATGTCTTTATCACCGGCGTACTGCCGATTCTGATTGATGAACTGGCGTCGGGTTTTAACATTGCCTCGATCATTACCCTGGACCAAGAATTTGAGGCGATGCTGGGCTTTACTCAAAGTGAAGTGGATCGGTTATTGGATGAGATTTATATAGATTATAGATTGGATCCGACAACCCGACAGGAAGTGGATACGGTGATCAGAAATCACTATAACGGCTATCATTTTGTTGATACGCAGGGGGAGGCGCTGTATAACTCAACGATCCTTATGTACTTCTTGCAACATTTGACCCGTTATGGAGAGATGCCCGAATTTCTCACCGACTTGAACCTGCGCACCGATCTGAGTTGGGTGCGCAGACTGACCAGCGCCAACGCCGGCGATACCGAAGCTTTTGTCACCCAGTTGACCACGGAAAACCGGATTGCCTATGACAAGAATTTTCTCACCACCAAGTTCAATACGTCGCAATTCTTTCAACCCGGTTTTTACCCGATTTCTTTCTTTTATCTGGGGATGCTGACGCTAGAGGATAAGTTTTTTCTCAAGTTGCCCAATCTCAATCTGCGCCAAATTTTCATCGAATACTTCAATGAGTTGCATCAAATCGATGTCTCGACGCGCCATTCGGAGTTGATGCAAGCCTTTGTCAACCAGCCCGATCTGGAGATGCTCTTTACCGGCTACTGGCGCGAGTATATCAGCCAGTTTCCAGAGGCGATCTTTACACAGGTCAATGAGAACTTCTACCGCAGCACCTTCTTTGAATTGTGCAGCCGCTATCTTTCTCACCTCTTTACCTGGAATGTGGAACGTTCCTATCCCTCCGGCAAGAGTGATTTGGAGTTCGTCGGGAAGTACCACGAAAAGTTTGCTGGCCTCCACTGGGTAATTGAGTTCAAATACTATTCCAACAGCGAGTTCGGCAAACTTAACACCACCATTGAGGAATTCACGTTGCAGCCGGAAGACACTGTGCAGATTGCCGGTTATGTGGAGGGCCTGCGTCGAGAATATCCCAGAGCCCAGATTGCCCAGTATGTGATCTACTGTTTCGGCAACCAGGGCTTTCGGGTCTTTGCTGTCTAGCCGGACTGTGAAGCCGGACTTTCGAGACTTTACGGTACGTGGTGATATTTTGCTTCGCCGGTAAGGAACTGTCATCGCGCTTTTGCAGATAGCGCGCTACGCCCAGACTGCCAACGACCATGACGCCGCTTGTGGCCAGCATCAGTGGATTGAGACGAAACAGACCGGATGTCAGTGCACCGTGCAACGATGCTCCGGCGAACACACTGCCCACGGTTGCGGGCAGTGTGCCCAGCAACACGCCAGCCAAGAAGGGGCGCAACCCCAGCCCCAAATAGCCCGCCAGACAGTTCACCGCGTCAAAGTAGAGCATCATGCCGTGCAGCAACAGCATGGACGCAAACGGTTGCCTCTGCATGCGCACCATAGCGGATCAATAACCTCCGTATGAATTGAGGATGCGTGGCTCGTTCATTTTCCTCATCATGCATCGCAGAATCGACTTGCTGGTCCCGTTCCCGCGCGACATTAGGCGCCGCCCGCAAGGAACGGCCAATGTGATAGGCCACCAATGCAGATGTCGTATTGCCCACAAGCGCGACGGCCAAACCCAAAACCGGCCCAAAGATCAGACCGCTCGTAATGGTCAGAAACACGTCGGGAAAGAAGACGAGGGGACGCACCGTGTCCACGGCGACATAGAGCAGCGGTCCCCAGCGGCTGGTGCGCAGCAACGTCGCCAGCCGCTGGGCTAGGACCACGGGTGTATAGCCATTGACGGTCGCCAACAACAGGGCCGAGCCGCCTGCTGCTAACGTCCCCAGGGCGCGCGCGCGCGGTGTCACCGCAATGAAAGGGCGCTTGGGCGCCCAATCATAATTTGCGACGTCACTGGGACGCAACATGGCGGCAAGCGTGGGCTTGGGCCGCCGAGTGCGGCGGGCGGTAGCGCCCAATGCCCAGGTTCCGCCAACCAGGGCGGCGCCGGTCAGCAGCATTTACTCACTATCCTTGGCTGTTTCCGCCACGGCATCGCCGGCATCCGTCACGGCGTCCATTGTAGCGACAGCGACCGTGGCCACACCTTCACCGACTTCAGCCAATCCCGCTTCCATGTCAGAGACGCCTGCCGTGATGGTCCCTTCGCTTTGGCTTTTGATCCAACTCCAGCCCAGCGCGCCGCCGCCAACCGCGCCCAGGGTGAGCGCAACCGCAGGGTTCGCCACCGTGGAGACGATAGCTAATATACCTTTGGCCGTGGCCGCCAGCGCCACCGCACCCCTACCCCGGCGGCTGCCGTCACCCCCAAACCTTGACCTCATCAGGCTGCTGCTTGCCTCGCTCGATCAAGTTGGCAATACTTTCTTGGCCCTTGTTTTTGAAAGCCGCTAAATTTTCCATTGTGATTTCTCCTTATACTGAATCATTTGGTCATAAAAATCTATGTAAACAGAGCGAATTTCGCCAACCCGTGACTCGCCACCGCCACCCGCAACACTTGTCGGATGAAGGCGAAGCTGCGTTGGATAATTACGCTTGTTCCACAATTTGCACATTGCGCAGCGAGATCCAGCCCGCCGGATGCGGCGTAAAGCCCTGGACGCGTTTATGCACGGCGCTGAGCACAGAGCGAAACACGGGAATAATCACCGCCCCTTCCTCCATGATGATCTCCTGCACTTGCTGATAAAGCGCTTTACGCTGCGCCAAATCCGCTTCACTGCGCGCCTCATCGAGCAAGGCATCCAGCTCTGCATTGAACCAGCGGCTTTCGTTCCAAACCGAATTCGAGTGAAACGCCAGCGCCAGCGTCTCGTCAATGCTGGGACGAAAGTTCCAACTGCCAATGTGAAAAGGCGTCTGCCCCCAGTAACTGTCCCAATAGACATCGCTGGGTACTTTGGTGGGGGAAATGTCAAAACCGGCCGGCGCCGCCATCTTTTGCACCAGATCGGCCAGATCCACCATGCCGGGGTCGACGTCCGCCGTAATCAGATCGAGCTTTAGCCCCTCCGGGTGGCCCGCATCAATTAAAAGCTGCCGCGCTTGTCCGATATTCTGACGCCGCGCCGGCAGGTCGGCGTGGAACGGGCTGATCGACGCCACCGGGTGATCCTGCCCAATTTCGCCATGCCCCCAGCAGTGTCGCTTGCACGGCTGGCCGGTCCATACAAAGTTTTAGCGCCTGGCGGACGCGTACATCATCAAATGGCGCTTCGGTTGCCTGCATCACAACCGTCTGGTAGGCGCCGCGGGTGATTCCGCAATATCGATCATCTCCGCCGCGGCCAGCAAAGCCGCCTCTGCGCTGCTGATGTCCGGCAGCATATCAATCTCGCCGGCCTGCAATGCGGCTGCGCGCGCCTCAAAGGAGGGCATATAAATGTGCACCAACTGCTGCAAGGCGATTTCATTGGCTGCCCAATAGCGCTCATTGCGCACAAATTTGATCTGCTGGCTGGGTATCAGTTCCGCCACGTGGAATGGCCCCGTGCCTGACGGCGCTTTGGGCAACAGCTCGCTGTCATACTCGTGCGAGACAATCAAGGCTTGCGGCGCCCCACAGAGGAGGGGCAGATCGGCATTGGCCGCGGTTAAGGTAAAGCGCACGGCGCCTGCTGACGTACCATCATCGATGGCTTCCACCGACGCCACAAAGCTCAACACTGAGCGCATGGGCGATCCAACTGCCGGGTCCAGGAGTCGCTGAAAGGTGTAAACCACATCTTGGGCCGTCAAGAGCGTGCCGTGGTGAAACTCAACGTCTTGGCGCAGCTTGAAGGTCCAACTGAGCAGATCGTCCGCCACTGTCCACTCCTCAGCCAGCGCCGGCTGCACGGTCAAATCTTGATCCACCCAAACCAGCCCTTCATAAACAGCGATAGCAGCCTGAATTGCTGTATTGGCGCTCATCACCGCCGGATCAAATTGTAAAGGTATGCCGGCAAAAGCCACGCGTAAAGTAGCGCCACTCGCCAGATTTGCCTCTTCGGCCGATGCCGAATCTATCCCTTCTACGGCGGACTCCGTCGCGGCTGCCAGGGCAGCATCCGCTGTTTGGGTCGCCTCTGTGGGCGCGCGTCCGCATCCTTCCAATGCCCATAAGGCCGCCAACGCGCTGCCGGCGGATGCTTTCAAAAAATGCCTACGACTGTGCGTGTTCAAATTGGGTTGCATTATCTATCCACGGAAATGGTCGTATTAGGCGGCGCAAATTCGCCGGGCCACTTGGTCTCGCGGCTAACCTTGGCCCCCGCCAGGTCAACCGTGTGGACTTCATCCCCTTCTTTGAGGATGAGTTGGGCTTGACGCAGGTCGCTGGCCACAAGGCTGCTGCCTTTGAGCGATGCCCCCAAAAGGTCAGCCCCAATGAGCTCGCTGCCGGCCAGATTCGCCCCATCCAGCAGCGTATCAGCCAGATTGGCTTGACTCAAGGTGACGTTGGCAAAAATGGCGCCCCGCAACTGGACGCCTTGCAGCCCCGCTCCCGAAAGCTTGGCATAGTTGAGGATAGCGCCGCGCAAATTGACGCCATCCAAGTTGGCGCCGGTGAGGATGGCGCCGGTCAGATTGGCGCCGCGCAAGTTGGCGCCGGGGTCGCGCTGGTTGGGCGGGGCCAGATTCGCCCCTTTCATATAGGCCCATCGCAGATCGGCGCCGCGCAGGTCCGCCCCGCCCAGGCTAATCCCGCGCAGATCGGCCCCGCGCAGATCGCAACCAATTAAGATGGCCTCGACCAGCACAGCCGCCGTCAGCTTTACCTGGCGCAAATCGACGCCCGTCAGCGTGGCGCCGGTGAGATCGGCGCCCCGAAAGTCCGCTTCATCCAGGGAGACGCTGCCCAGGTTGGCATATTGCAAATTGGCGCCCGGCAAGCGCGCGCCGCGCAGATCCGCGCGGGCCAGATTGGCCCCGGCCAGATTGGCCCCACTCAAATCGGCGTTGCGGAGGTTGGCGCCTTCCAGATCGCTCTGCGCCAACATGGCATTGCGCAGATTGGCCCCCTCAAAGTCCATCCCCGCCAGGGTGCGTTTAAAGAGGGAAACGCCCAAACAATCCGGCGGACATCCCCTGGGCAGGCGGGCGCCGCAAGCCGTGAGGATGAGCGCCAAGGCCAGGCAGGCAGCGCCCAGCTTTATTTTGGCAGATATTGGTTGCACAAGCAGTTCTCTGTGTATGATTCACATTGTAGGACAAGCTTTCAGCTTGTCCTACAGACGTACTAAGGCTCCTCCGCAGTCTCCACCATTTTCCGCACATCTTCAGCCCAGGGAAAGGCTTCCAGGAAAGGATCGGGCGGCAACGGTTCGGCGGAGCTGATGATTTGCTCGATCAAGCCATCGTCGCGCACAACGCCGATGCGCGCGATATTGTAGGTGTATTGGGTTTGGCTATCGATCTGAACGGGGCCATCGGGCGCCACGTATTGGGTGGGTTTGGCCATGGCCGCGCGCACGGCGGCAACCTCCGTTGATTGCGCATTCTCCACCAGCTCGCGCCACAGATAGACGGCGGCATAGGCGGCCTCAATCGGCGCTGAGGTGACCCGCTCCTGGCCATACGCCTCTTTGTAGGCCGTCACAAAGGCAAAGTTTTCGGTCGATTGCAGCGTCTGAAAATAGTTCTGCGTCGTCAGATGTCCGGCCACAAACTCTGGCCCAATCACGCGGACTTCTTCTTCGGCCACGCTGGTGCTGAGCACCGGCAGCGCGCCGGGCAGGAAACCGGCTTCCGCCAATTGTTGGAAGAAGCCCACATTACTTTCGCCATACATGGTGTTGATGATCACATCTGGTGGGCTGGCCCGCAGTTGTTCAATGAGCGCACTAAAGTCAGTTGTACCCAACGGCATAAATAGCTCGCCTACAATGGTCTGCTCTAGATTATTGGCCTCCACTTTGATAATTGCATGGGCCGTATGCGAGTAGTTCAGTTCCGAACCAATTAAGAGAATATTCACATACCCTTGCTGCGCCAGATAGTTGATGGCCGGCAGGATCTGCTGCGAGGCATCCTGGCCCATGTAAAGGATATTGGACGATTGTTGAAACCCCTCCGTGGGCGCCGGATAAAAAAGCAAGCCATTGAGCTCCTCAAGGACCGGAATCATGGCAATGCGACTGTCGCTGCGCCAGCCGCCAAAAATGACGGCCACTTGATCGCTCTCCAGCAGCTTGCGCGCTTTCTCCGCAAAGACCTCCGGATCGCTGGCGCCATCCTCCACAATCGGCTCAATTTGCTTGCCCAGTAGCCCCCCGGCGGCGTTGATCTCATTGATGGCCAGGAAGACGGCGTCACGCGCGGCCACCTCGCTAATGGAGGTGGGGCCGCTAAGCGAATGCAGAATACCCACTTTGATCGTGTCCGTCGGCGGCGCCTCACTGGCCTGAATCAGCTCAATCGTAGCCGCCATATCCTCATCCAGCACCGAACTGGGCCAGGCGGTCTGCGTATCAAAGGTGGCTCCCTGCCACTCAGCATCGACCAGGATGGCGCCGCGCTGGAGTTCGTTCAACTCCTGCACGGCTCGATCCAACGTGAAATCGGCGTCGGTCAACTCTTCCGCCAGCAAGCGGGCGCCCAGCAGATTAGCGCCGTTGAGGTTGGCGCCATTCATATCGGCCCCGATAAGAGTGGCGCCCAGCAGTCGGCTGCTGCCAAAATTGGCCGAGGCCAGGTTGGCCCCGATCAGGCTGGCGCCCGACAAATCGGCATTGCTCAGGTCGGCGCCGATCAAGGTGGCAAGATTGAGCCAGGCGCCGCTCAAATTGGTGCCGCTCAGTTGCGCCCCACTCAGGTCGGCGCGGCTCAAGGTGGCGCCGCTCAGGTCGGTGTTAATGAGCCGAGCGCCATTCAATTTGGCATTGATGAGATCGGTAGCCGTCAGCGTCACCCCAGTGAGATCTGTGCTTTCCAATTCGGCATCTTCCAGAGAGACGCCCAGGAGGGAAGTCGCCCGCAAATCGATGCCGGTGAGGTCGGCCCCCACTAGATCGGCGCCATCGAAGCGCGCGCCGGTTAGATTGGCGCCGGCAAGATTCGCGTTCTGCAAATTGGCGCCCAACAATTTGGCATTGCGCAGATCGGCGCCCTCCAAGTTGGCGCGCATTAAGAGCGCCCCGCTGAGATCGGCGCCCTGCAACTGCGCTTTGGCCAGATTGGTCCGGCTCAAGTTCGCGTTGACCAGATCGGCGCCATTTAAGCGCGCGCCGCCCAGTTCACGCCCGACCAGATTGGCGCCCACGCAATCGGGCAGACAACTGACGCCAAAGATAATCCAATAGCGAAAGCCATACGCAATGGCGGCTACCATCAAAAGCGCCACTATGAGACGCAAGAACACCTGAATCTTGACCTGTTCCCAGCGGTCGACCAAAGCATACGCCGTGGCAAAGAGAAACAGGAGAATGATCAGCGAACCGAGTGTGGTAACCATGCTTTTACAGGGCTCGTATCAACCTAGGCTTTGGCAGTCCCGTTTGCCTTTACGGCGGCGGCTTCAGGATAAACATTGGGCAGCGCACGCTCGATGAGGACGCTTTTGAGCAACATGCGCAGCTTCCTGGGTTCGCGCTCGGCGGAGCGCTCAATGGCGTCGACGATCTGCTGCTGGCGTATGCGGGCGGGAGCGGCCAGATGTTCGGAAACAGAAATTGTGCTCATGCCTTGCTCCACTAATTTGCCAAAAAGATGTTCGCCCAGCTCGCGGTGGGAGCGGCTCTGCGGATTCTGCATATACTCGCGATAGATATGCAAGATCTGCACCTCCTCTTGCATCTGCACGGCTTCAAAGCTGGCGCGACAATACAAAAGCACGATTTGCGTCAAACCTTGCTGCAACTCTTTGTTCTGCATGGGCTGCTCTTCCAGCAACCAACTGAGTTCAAAACCCATGTCCTGGCAGAAAGCAGCCAGGTGATCGGTCAATGCGCCAATCTGCGCATCGGTCAACGCCGCCAGCCACTGCTGCATTTCGCCATCGCGCGCAAAGGCATCGTCCGCCCATTGGCGGAACTGTGGGACGATAGGCGGCTCTTTGGGCCGTCCTAAACGAGAACGCAGCCCGTGGAGACGATCCTGGACGGCGCCGGTCAAGTGCGCCGCCACGCCCGGACGTTCGGCCGGCGTGGCGGCGGTTGATTCGTCTGGCGAATCAGCTTGTTCCGGTTGAATCACCCACCGGCGTTTTAGCACTCTGCCCAAGCCGATGAGCAAAATAATCACAATCACCCATAACAGAATATGCATGTTTCTCTCCTAAAAAGGTGTTCAGCTTTATTGATTCGGCAGCTCGTCACTGCTTGCGGCTGTCGGCGTGGGGTCTATCACAGGCGCTGTCAAAGCGTCCGGTGTGGATGGCGCCTCTGGCGTAATGATGACCGACGCCGGTGTACCCAGTGCGGGCGTTGCCTCCATCCCGGCAGAGGCTGTATTTGTAACCGGTGTAGACACGTCCAGTTCGCTCACCAGATCTTGCAGCGGCAAAATGAGCGGCGCATTGTTGGGTACGAGCATGGCGCGAATATTGGGCGAAAGCTTATTAATATATTCATAGGTCAACAGATCCGGATTTTGCGCCAGCGCCTCGGCGATCAATTTGAGCGCCTCAGCTTGCGCCTTGGCTTCCAACAGGATGGCCTGCGACCGTCCCTCGGCTTCCAAAATAAACTCTTCTTTGCGCCCTTCCGCTTCCGTCTTCCGCTTGTCGCGCTCGCCTTCGGCCAAATTGCGCATCTGCTGGGCTTCGTGTTCAGTCTGCTCCTGACCTTCCAGCGCCATCTGCTTCTCTTCGATGGCGTGGGCATATTCATCGGTAAAAGTGATATCGCGCAGCAGAAACTGATCCAAAATGATGCCCTTGCCGGCAAAGGCTTCGCTCAATTGCCGGCCCAAGGTGACTTCCAAGTCGCGCCGTGAAGAACTATTGACCTCCTTGACCGTAAATTGCGACACTTGCGTCCGCACATAGCCGCGAATGACGGGCCGGATAAAATCCTCAATATAGCGGTCCTGCCAATCCACGTGAATCGTGACGGCCTGCTCCTCATCCAAACGAAAAATGACCGAACTATCCAGACGCACCTCTTGCCCATCGCTGGTGCGGGCGCGGATGGAATCGTCACCCACCCTGGCTCCCTTCACCCATTTTATTCGACATGGTATATGTCTGCCAATAGATGGGGTAGAGCGTCTCTGTCTCTAAGACGGGCACAATCAAATGCAGCCCGGCGCAGCGGTTCCGGGCGCACGCCGCCGGGCGATATATATGACGTAATCACCGAAACTTGCGTGGGCGGCACAAAGACCAGGGCGGCGCTGAGCAAACTAATGAGCACCACCAGCAATAGCGGCAGCAGAACGCACGGAAAGCATTTGCAGAATGGCCAAAAGCAGCCCGCAGCGCAGCAGCGAGTGTACAAACACCGTAATGGCAAAAATGCCAAAGAATAGCCACGCAATGTACGATATGATTCGTAATAACTGATCAAGATTGGGCATAGAAAAAAGGTTGTACCATTTGCCAGACTAACGACCGTGAATGACAAGGTGACAAAGTGACATAGTAACATAGTGATGCCTGATCGGTCATCTTGTCGGAAATTCCTGCATAAGCTGCGCCAAATATTCCAATTCAAGAAGATAACCGCCTAGTGTGGACCCAATGTGGATTGAACGTGGATCGAACATCATTACGGATGGGCGATGGTGATCAGCGTGGGCGCGCGCCGCCACACGCACTGCAGCGTGCGCTCCAGATTTTGCGGATCCAGCGCGCCAAAGCTTTCATCCAGAATCAACAGCTCCGCCCCTTGCAGCAACGCTCGCGCAATAAAGATGCGGCTGCGCTCACCGTGCGACAGTTGCCATCCACTTTCGCCCACCATCTGTTGCAGACCTGCCGGCATCCGCTCCAGCAGTTCGCCCAATCCCAACTCGCGACAGACTGTTTCCGCATCGGCAATATCTTGTGGTTGCGGCGGCCACCGCCGGCCCATGAGCAGATTAAAGGCCAGCGTGCCGGTGAGAATGTAGTTCTCGTGAAATTGCGGCGCCATCACCACCCGTTCACGCCAAGCGGCCAGCCCCATGCTCTGTTGATCCACATTATGCAGCAGCAGCAAACCGGACTGCGGTGCGCGCAACCCGGCCAAGATCGCCGCCAATGTCGATTTACCCCCGCCCGACGGCCCTTCCAGCAGCAGCCGTTCGCCGCCAAAAATTTCCAGGTTACAGGCCTGGAGCACTGGCCGCCCCTGGGCGTGATAGCGAAACGCGATATCGCGCGTCGTTAGAATCGGCGCCGGCGGCAGCGCTCCGTTGGCATCCCCATTCGGCAGCCGATTTAGCGGAACAGACACTGGTTGCGCGCGAGTGGCCGCATGAAAAATGGTCTGTATCTCCTCCCAAGCCAGCCGTGCGTTGACAATGCTCTTAAAGCCCAAAACAATCGTGGTGAGCGCCTGATAGGCAAACAGGATGCCGCCCAGACTTATGGCGATTTGGCTTGGCGTGGGGGGCGCAGAGAGCAGCGCATAGACCAGACCGCCAACGCCAACCACCATCCACCCCCGCGGCGCCACAGCTTTGAGCTGACTTTCGATTTGGTCCAGCTTGTGCTGCAGGCGCAAATAGTGGTCCAGCGCCTGATCTTCCATATCGTGCCAATGGCTACGCTCTTCCTGGGCCAGGCGCGTGCGATGCCCCACCATGCGCTCGACCAGATCGTTAGTCATCTCCCGATAGGCCGCCACCCAGGCCTGACTGCGCCGCCAATGGAACCAACTGAGGCTCACGGTGACGCCCACCCAAAGGACGAGCAGCCCGGCGTGCAGCCAGCCACCCGCCCCTGCCGTCAGAATGAGTACCGCCGCCGCCAGTTGCAGGAAGGCGAGCAGCGAGATAAATCCGCTGGCCAACCCCAGTTGCTCTACGGTGTCGGACGCCAATACGCGCCCCAGAAATTGCCCTGCGCCCTGGTGGCGAATCTCTTCGGGATCGAGCTGCATAACGCCAAAGAGCAGCCGCTGTTTAAAGAGGACCCCAATGCCAATCGCCAACTCGCTTTGGGTGAGATTCACCCAGGCTTGCAGGGGGATGGTGGTCAGAAGCACCAGCACCCAACCCAGCAACCAACCCCATTCAAAATAGCCTGTCAGCACGCTCTGGCCAATCATCCACCACGCGCCAATGTTTAATACCATCTGCACCAAATAGCCGCCGACCAACCGCCCCCCCATGCCCCACAGACCGGCCTGGCGCGTTTGACGCCACAGATGGGCGCTCGGCGGCATGCGCAACAGCCAGCCATTCGGGCGCGCTGTCGATCCCAACACTTCCTGCAGAATGGCCTGCTGGACGCGTGGCCGCCGTTCTGCAGCAATGCCCGCCTTGCCCAACATCTGGTCGATGCTCGCCTGCTGGGCGCCGATGGCGTCCGCCCACAGAGCCTGGCGCACGCGGTCGCGACGCACAGGGCGGATCGAACCATCTCGCGCAATCAAATGCAGCCACCGCACCCCGCCCTTCACCAGCGCAATAAAGCGCGGCTCGCCCTCACGCGTCGGCGGTGGCAATCGCAGCAGGGCCGGACCCGCACTAGAGAGGAGCTGATTCACTTCAGCATAGGTGGATTGGAACGGCTCGACCTCCAGCCCCAACCGGCTGGCGTGTGTATCGATCCAGCGATCCAGGGCTTCGCTGTGCAGCGCCGACGGCGCGGACGCAGCGGCTTCTAATGCGGAGATTTCGGCCGCATCCAACGGGATGGGCAAACCGCTATTGTGCGCCAAATAGGCCACCGCCGGCCCGATCTCCGCCGCCGACCAACAGACATCGGCCGCCAGGCCATCGCCATGCATCGCCACATCGCCGACCATATTGAACAGGCTCGCCAAATGGGCGGGCAGCGTGCGCACGCTCATAGGTTGCCCGCCTTCACCATCTGTTGGGCCTGCTCGATCCACCTTTGCAGATGGGCGGGCGCCTTCCAACCGTGCATTGTCAATCGGGTGCGGATATGCGCCGGCGTGGCGCTGGCCAGGTCGGCCAGCGTATGGATGCCCGCCTGCCGCAGCCGCTCCGCCCACGTCGAGCCGATGCCTTTGATCCGCCGCAAATCGTCATTTGCGGACTGCGATTCGTCATTTGCAGATGATGGCCGGTGGATCTCGCCCCCTTCACCGGCTGTCTGCAGATGGCCTTGCGCCAGCCACAGCCGCCGCCAGGTGGTGGCCGCCCACTGTTGCCGCCGCACATTTTCATCGGCGGCGAGCAGCGCACGGTAGCGGGAGTTGGGCCGCGCCAGCAACGCCTGCGGGGCATCATTTTCCACCAGCCGCCCCTCTTCAATGACCAAAACCCGCCCAAAGTCGGTGGTATCGGCAATGTCATGGGTGATGCAGAGCAGCGTTGCGTCGCCCCAATGTTGGCGAGCGGCGGCCAAAAGCTGGCGGCGCTTGGCGCGATCGAGCCCGCGAAAGGGTTCGTCCAATAGGGCCAGCCGCACCTGGTTGCGCAACAAGGCGCGCCCCAGCCGCACGCGCTGACCTTCGCCGCCGGAGACCAACCCGCCCCCCTCCCCCAGCCGCGTCTGCAAGCCATTAGGCAGCCGTTCCAGCACATCGTAAAGGTCTGCCCCCTTCAGCGCCAACCCGATTGGCTGTTCTTCCAGCACGTTGCCATTTTCGTTGCCATTTTCGTTGCTATTTTCGTTGCCATTTTCGTTGCTATTTTCGTTGCCATAGCGTAAATTATTCTGCAAGGGGCGGTTCCAAAGCTGAATTGCCGGATCGACCCAGGCCGTCTGGCGGCGCAACTGCACGATCTGCTCCCCGGTCAACGCTGCATCATCGACAAAGATCTGCCCGCTTGCCGGTCGATGCCACCCCAACAGCAACCCAACCAGCGTCGATTTTCCCGCGCCCGACTCGCCCACAATCGCCACATGTTCGCCGGCGGCAATTGTCAGATTCACATCTTCAAGAATGACATGCCCCCCCGCCTGCACGGCAACGCCATCGAAGCGCAATCTCACCCCGCCCCCCAAGGCAGCCTTCCCCGCTCCCGGAGCTTGTCGAAGCGGTTCCGGAGCTTGTCGAAGGGCTCCTTGTCTCCCCGTCTCCCCCTCTCCTTGACTCCCCATCTCCTCTTCAGGCGCGCCCAGCGGCTCCAAAATACGACCCATGTTGTTGCGGATGGCCGGGTATTGACGCGTGGCGTTGGCCAGCGACTGCCCCAGCGCGGGCAGATTCAGCGCCCAGTAGAGCAGCAGCAACACCGTGCTGGCTTCCCCGCGCTGGGCGATGTAGCTAAGCACAATCCATGCGGCAAAGCCAATGCCCAGCAGCGCGGCCAGCCCCTGGGCCAATGCTTCCAAGCGGGCCAGGGCTAGACTTTCGCGCGCCCAGACGACCAACAGCATCTCATGTTCGCGGCGCACCGTGCGTTCGGCGCTGTGGGTGCGGATGGGCATCAGCCCCATGAGGGCGTCGAGGTAAAAGCGGCTGAGCGCGCCCGTGTGGGTGCGCACGCGCAAGTCGCGCTCGTTTTGCAGCGGCTGCATCAACAGCGCTCCACCAACGGCGCCCAGCGCAGCCAACAGTGCAATCGGCGCCGCCGCCGGGTAAAGTCCAATAATGCCCACGGTGGTAAAAATAAGCTGCGCGCAGAGTCGCACAATGCGCAGCGCCAGGTCGGGCAAGGCGTGTAGCTGGTGCAGACCATAGGCCCGTTGCGCCATATCGGAAATAAGGCGCGAATGAAAATAGCGGTCGCCCAGGCGCGGAATTTTGACCAAAAAGGCCATGCGGATGCGGGTTTCCAGCTTGCGCCCCATGCGCAGCGTGCTGGTCGCAATGGGAAACTCCAGCGCCAATAGCAAGAGCACAAAGGCTGCCAAACCCCCTGCCAGCGCCCAGCGCCACACTCCCAGGTGCAGATCGGCGGCCAGCCCCATCAGCCCGCGCAAAAGGGCCGCCTCCACCGTCACGCTGAGCGCCGCCACTAGCGCGGCGCCCAGCAGGAGCGAGGGCCGCAACCAGCCATCCTGGCGTAGCGCGCGCCATATCTCCCACTCGGGACGGTGGGCGGCTTCGGTCAGCGCGGCGGTCAGAATGTGACTGTGGGTGTGCGGTCTTTCCGCACGCGCAGCATCGGCTGACAGGGGCGACTCTTCCGCGGCCGTGCAATCCGTTGCAGTGCTGTCTTGAGCGGCAGCCGAACTTTGCGCCCTTTCCGCATATGCACCCGAGACCTTGAGAAGTACGGCGCCCCGCATCAACAACATCTCCCCGTGCGGGCCGCCATTGCGAGAGGCCGGCAATGCACGCACCGACCAAAATGGCTCGGGGATGAGCGCAGTGGCGGCGGCGGTCTGGTGGGTCTGCTCATACAATTCGGTGAGCAGTTGCTCCGCTTCTTTGCCGCGCGCTATGCCCTTGGCGCGCACCAGGCTGGTGACCATGCGCGTGGCGGCATCCAACGCGGCCAATCCCTGCCAGCCGTCATCGGCCAATGCCGTCTCCAGCAAGTGACTTGCAGTAGGTGCGGGCAGTTCAATTTGTGCCTGGCGCTGGCGCAACGGTTCAATGAAACCGGCGGTTTCGGCCCACGCACGCCAGTCCTCCGCCGCCAAGGGGACCGCGTGGCGATAGACCTCGTTGAGAAAATGGTGTTGCGTCGTCCAGCGCCGCCCGGTGGCCGGGTCCATGAGTTGGACAAGGGGGCCATGGGTGCGCCACGCGATGACAAAATGGTTAAAGCCATTGGGCAACACAGTGACCACCAGGGCCGGCAGGAGATAGGCGGCTGTAAGGAAGAGATGATCGGCCGGCGCCATCATCTGTTCGGCCTGCAACCCCAGCTGTTGCGCAACATCTTCCAACGTGTTGATTGACGTACCATCCACGTCCGTTTGACACGCCTCACGCAGCCGCCCGTAGCTGGCTGCGATGCCAAATCCCTCCAGTAGACACTTGAGCGCGGCCGGACCGCAGTCCATGGCCGAGGTCTGCACGGCTTCGGGGACAAAGAAACGTGGGGAAGCTTGGTTGGTTGCGGAATATGCGAACATTCTAATAGTGCTGTAAACGCGCGGCTGAATGCTGGCCAGCCTTATTGCTGTGTGCCCACCTTATTGCTGCGGGCTCAATGAAAGGGCGGGTGTATCCACAAACTGACCGGAGGCACGCGCCACCAAGAGCGCCGGGGTAAGCTGCTCGATTTCAACCGCTACTTCGCCGGCAATTCTGCCTTCGAGAGCGGGCGTGTATTCCTGCACGGCAAAGGAGACTTGAAAACCATCATTCGTGGGCTGGCCAAGAACATTGGCAACGATAGCCGGGATGGCGGCGACTGTTTGGGACGGGATGGACGAGCCATTCTGACCGCTGTTGGCCGCCACGGTGGGGTCCAAACGAATGAAGGCGGTCTGTCCTTGCTGGATCGATTGCCACGCGGCCACGGGGAACTCGGCCACGACCCAACCATCGCGCGTTATCCCCACCAGTACGCCCGTCTCATAGCGGGCAATGGGCGCCCACAGGAACCAAATGATCCAGAGCAAAAATAGGGTGAGAGCAACACCCAGCCCAACGAGTGTCCCAATACCGCGATCGGCTTGGAGTGAGCGCATGGACTGCGCAAAAGGAAGCGCCATCTTAGGATACCCGCTGCACGCGCAAGGAGAGTTGGCCAGCAATCACAAGGTCCGACGCCATCACGCGGTCGCCGACCCGCAGCAGCCGACACTCCGCAATGTTGTGAGATCCGCCCGGCTGCACCCATGCCGCGCCTTCGACGATCATGCCATCGACCGGCACGATTTCACTGGTCCCAACAAGGACCTGTGCGCCCTTTTGCAACGTATGGGCGGGAACCACAGTTTCCTGGTCATCCTGGCGCAGGCGAGCCGATTGCGGCGCGGCCTGTATTGCGCGTGAAAACCGCGCGGCGTTCCGGTTGCAACGATTTAGCCGGCCCAGATAATAGAGCCAAAAACCCAAAGAACCTGCCAAATACCAGCCGCCGCCTAAACAGATGGCTAGAACTGCGGTCTCTGCGAGCACCCTGCTTGGGCGACCTTGCTCATGGAGCATATCATAGGCGTGGCGAGCCGATGGCGCTCCCATATAGATAAGGACTGGAATACTAGCATATTGAATAGGGGAAAAGAACAGGCCAGCCGATGCCAACCCCAAGGAGATAGAGGAAGTACGTACGCCGTGTTGAAGTACTTCCCGCTCTTCTTGCGTGCGCGGAATGGGGTCGTCCGCGGGTTTTGCGGACGACTCTGAAGGCAACTGAAGAGCCTGTGCGTCATTCTCCTGATCTACGGTCGGTTGCCCCCCAAACGCGGCGCCAACCGAAGCAGTTACTTGCGCGTTCCAATACTTATAGACGCTCCATCCGGCTGCCAACATCCCCCCAGTCAATGCAACCAATGCAACCATGTTTAAGCCTTTCATCAACTGATGGTTTTGCCAATCACACCATTCTGTGCGGCAAATAGCCACTCCATGTCATTAAGTTAGCAGTTTTCAGTGCGCAGTATTCAGTGTGAGTTCCGAACTGACTACTGCTAACTGAGTGCTGAAAGCTGTTTACGATGGACACGAAAACGCTTAACTTGATGACATTGAATAGCCACTCACTCGCACACATCGACAACATTTTATCGTTCGCGAAACAAAGATTCATCGATGGGGCCGCAGGCCATTATTTGCGCCGCCGCGCTGAGCGTTCGACTGAGTTCGCGACGAAGTCCCCCAGCGAGGGCGCAAATTTGTAGAACCTTACAATGGCAACGTGGATCAAACATGGAATGAGTGTGGATCAATGCTGAAAGTCGTACAGGGCATGCGCGCACAATTGGTATTAGGAGGCAGGCGCAGCATTTGGCGCTAGTACACTGCGGCCTAAATAAGCCGATGGTTTGAGTCACCGAGTTTTTGGCCAAAACTCGATGTCTGAGCCTTGTCTAGCTATTGGAGTATTTGAGCCGCTGTGTACTAGCGAGTTTCCGGTGCGAAACGCGATTTCTCTCGCAAAGAACGCGAAGGAAGCTCAGCATGTTCTCTTTGCGAATCTTCACATTCCGCGCGGGGGGGAAGCCTTTTGCAACAAGAACTAGCCATGCATGTGGACGCATTCCGCCAGATACACAGACGGCAATGCTGCAAGCTGGAAGTGTGCATATTTTTGTTCGACAATGTGTGTGCGCAGTAAGTTGCGTAAGGCGCAATAATACGCCTCCTTGTAAACAGGAGGCGGCAAGTGTTCCCACAACGTCTGGCGCGAGAGCGGCTGCTCCGTCTCCAGCAACACTTGCATTATTTGTAGTTCTAACGACGACAAATGGGCGAACTGTGCGTTCATTGTTGTACCCAGATCCCCCAGGAAGTAAAGCGCCTCTTGCACAAATGCCGCGACATCACCATCAAAGAGATCGTGAATTAGATGAGCCGCCTTATGCAGCAGCCGTGGATTGCCCGCATATTTTTGATGAAGCCGTTGATTGTTCAAAGGATCTATAGCAAGACCATGAGCCGCGAACAATGCTTCGCTATCTTCAGCGGAAAGATTCGGCAAGTTTAAGCAACGAATCTCTTCCTTCTGTTTTTGCCAATGTGTCAAGGCAGTAGGACAGACACGGCTCGTCAACAACAGACGGCTGCGGTGCTGTCGTTCGGCAAATAAGCGAAACAGATTCTCATAGGCTTCTGCATCGGTTGGGGCTTCCCCCTCGTTGTGCGGTATGACTGCCTCTACGCCGTCGAGCACAAATAGGCAACGATGTTTTTCAAGGACCGTAGAAAGCAAGGTGGCCAATTGGTCAAAGTTGGTGGATAACTCCGTGCGCGCCATGTTGCTGAAGGGGAGGATCCAATCCTGCATAATTTCAATGCAAGACGGTTTCCAGGCCAAAGAGCGCCAGATAATATGCATAGCATCATCATCCAAGTCTGCCACCTGTTCGCGATGGTTCATTGATAGGGAATGGCGATGTTTCACGTGCCGCAAGTTAACATTCTCGATGGGCCCGGATATTTGTGGGGGTTGGGCGTGTGCGCCATAAACATATCGGTTCTGCAGCACAGAGGCAGCCAATGCGCTCTTGCCTTGCCCCCCGAGTCCCAATATCACGACTAGCTGACACCGATCGTCAGTTAGCCACGAATTGAGCATTTCGACCTCTTGTTGCCGTCCGATCAGTTGTCTCACCTCCGGCATTGACCCCAGGTCGCGATAGGCAGTTAGTCTTGGCAGTTCCAGACCATTCATCGAGCTGCGTATCATATTGCTTTGTGTGGACGGATAGGCGCACGGCTATAGACTGCTGGTGATGCACATTCGTGTTTTTCTGCTCCAAAAACCACATGCCAGATTTGATTTGTGAATAAAGGGAGGTTGTTTCATCCATGGGGAGCATCCAGTTCTTGTTCTAGTATTTGACAACAGATTTCATATTGCATGAGTGCGGCGCTCCGTTGACCACTAGCTGCGAGCAGGATCATGCGTTGGCGGTGGGCCTCTTCGCGCCAGGGCTCGGAGGAAAGTAAATATTGGTTTAACTCCAATCCGGCTGCATAATCCCCGCTCTAAGTGCTGTTGAGTCGCGATCTTGTAGACCATATATCATCAGATCTTGGAAATGGCGCCGTTGTGCAAGCAGCCAGCGTTCGAAGTTAGGTGCATCTTGAATGTGAAAGCCCGCTAGAAACTCACCCACATATAGGTTGAGCAGCTCTTGGAGAATTGTCAACTCCATAGCGGCAGAGGATGCTTTCAGATTGGGGGCGAGATAAGTCGTGAAGCTTGTAATATCAACCCAATGGGGAAGCTCTTGATTAAAGGCAACCGTTTGGGTATCGACAACCAGATAATCGCCAATGGCTTTGCGTAGATCGCGCAACTGGTACCGCAGATTGGCCTTTGATTTCTGTTCGATTGGTCGTGCCAGAGCAGATCGGCCAACTCGCTGCGGCTCGCCGGTTGGCGCGTGACACAGAGATAGGCAAAAAGAGCCAGTCCGCGACCAGTAAGAGAGAGAGGGAAAGAATCCGTCCCAAATTCGATGCGTGGTGTTCCCAGAAATCTTGCCTTTAGCATAGGGTAATTTGCCTATTGTACGTTACGTTGAGAATCGGATTCTGAATCGTCCAACAAATACGCGCCTCAAACTATATTGAGTACACAGCAACGGTGTTGGCGATTTATACTGTGGCAGGATAAAAACCGTAGTTTTCGAAAGTTCTACTAGAGCGAAGAAACTACGGTTTTCATACAGAGCAGAGTATAGGCGTCAATTTCGATTGGTGAATCTGGCCTCATCTTTCGCCGTTGCGATCTACTGATACGGCTCTTTTCATTCAGAGCTGAGTATAAATACAGCGATGTGAGCCTATATAGAGCAAACTCTGAAATCAGTCTGGTGCGCTGTTGGGGTTGATTTCCATTAACCCTTCCACCTCATGGATAATTCCGGCGCTGTTATTCAGCGCAGATGTGTCGCCACTAATCTCCATGTAAAGCGCGTGCAGGAGCTGTTCAAGGCTAGTGAAGCCGCGCCGGTATCCGCATTTCGCCTCTAGAAGAAGATAAAACCGCCGCGGTTTCTGCTGTTCGTCTGGTTCGTCATTTCCGCACGCAGGATAAACGATCGATAACTTGCCATATTCCTTTTCCTATAATGCTTATGCAAGGCCAGGACAAAAGTGCCTCGCCAAAGCTGCTCCATGCACTTGGCAATGCGCCAGAACAGCGTCAGCCCCATCCTTAAACTTGCAGTAAGCTAACTTTTATCGCGTATTGGAAAATATCGCTCCACCGGCAACTGAGCCACACATCCTTACTGACTTATTAATATTAATCATCAGTGCGATCTCTTGATCCCAGCGATCACAATGTTGTGGAAATCAGGGCATAAGCCAACCCTTATCAACCTTACAAGGTGTTTCGTCTTGAAACTACACACACGTTACATTGTGGGCGGCAACAAAACGGCAAAAAAACATTAATTAAGGCAATCCGAAGATATTGATGAATTTGATCTAGACCTGGCAGATGTGATAAAGCTAAAGAATGGATGACAGAAGGGAATGTGAGTAGACGACTGAATTGGTCAATGGGGGTATAGGCTTATAAGGTGCGGCGGAATTCACCTACGGGGTGGAAATCATCCTAAAGGAAAGGCAGGGCCGAACAGTGTAAGGAATATGAAGCGGTCAAGGTTTACTTTGAAGAAACCTTAAAGATGGAGCTAACACATTGACGGTTTCACGCATTTATTGGCTTTGGCACTCATAGAGGATGGATGGATAGAGGTCGACGCTATTTCAATATGCATCAACCATCGCAGAGCAAAAGGGTCAATGCATATTTCAGCGTCTCATCCGATTTCGCGCGGGCGATATTGAAGGGCCTCGGCCAGGTGCTGCGGTTGAATGTGCGCATCGCTAGCCAGATCCGCAATGGTTCGGCTAAGTTTGAGCACACGGTGATAAGCGCGGGCGCTTAGATTCATCTGCTGAACCGCCGTACGCAGCAGATTCTTGCCCGCCTCATCAACAGCACAAAATGTCTGCACCTCGGCCGGTCCCATGTCGCCATTGATAAGCACCGATGGCTTGCCCAGGCTGGCAAAGCGCGCCTCTTGGACCTTGCGCGCCGCCTCCACCCGCCCCCGGATCGCCGCCGACGATTCGCCGCCTTCCAACGCGGCCAGCTTCTGAAACGGTACGCGCACCACATCCAAGTGAATATCGATGCGGTCCATCAACGGCCCGCTAATGCGCTTTTGATAGCGCTGCACCATGGACATGGAGCACGTACACTCTTTGCGCTCATCTTGGAAATGGCCGCAAGGGCATGGGTTCATAGCGGCTATCAACACAAAGTTGGCGGGGAAGGTTAGCGAGCCGCTCGCTCTGCTAATAGTCACAATGCGATCTTCCAATGGCTGGCGCAACGTTTCCAAATTGCGCGAGCCGAATTCCGGCAATTCATCCAGGAATAGAATGCCTCGATGAGCCAGGCTGATTTCACCGGGCTTGGGCCATCTGCCGCCGCCGACGAGTCCAGCATGGCTGATGGTGTGGTGCGGAGCGCGAAAGGGACGGGCGCGCACCAGTGGCTCCCCGGCTGTAAGCGCATCGGCCACTGAGTAGATTTGCGTTATGTCCATGGCCTCTTTCAGAGTAAGCCGGGGCAAGATGGAGGGGAGGGCGCGGGCCAGCAGCGTTTTGCCGGCTCCTGGCGACCCTTTTAATAGACAATTATGCCCGCCGGCACAGGCGATTTCCAGCGCCCGTTTGGCATGCTCTTGGCCTTTGATGTCTTCAAACAATACAGGAAACTTGATTTCACATTCTTCATCAAAGGCCAGCCGGTTTTCATACTTTTCGATGGGCTGTTGGCCAGAAAGGTGGGCAACTAATGCCGGTAATGAGACTACCGGATAGACCTCCAACCCTTCCACCAGCGCCGCCTCCGGCGCGTCGATAGCTGGGACAAAGAGGCGCCGGTATCCAGCCGTGCGGGCGCGCATGGCCATGGGCAGGGCGCCGTTGATGTGACGCACGCTGCCATCCAGGCTCAACTCACCCACGATCAGCGCATCATCTATTTCCGCCAGAAGCTGCCGCGTGGCGCTAAGGATGCCCACGGCAATCGGCAGATCATAGGCAGGGCCCTCTTTGCGCAGATCGGCGGGGGCCAGGTTGATGGTGAGACGGTGCTGGGGAAAGAAGAAACCGCTGTTGGTAATGGCGGCGCGTACCCGCTCACCGCTTTCGCGCACGGCGGTATCCGGCAGGCCGACCATGGTGACGCGTTCGAGTCCCGAGGCAATATCAACTTCAACGTGGATGGGCTCGGCTTCCAGGCCGATAACTGCACAACTGTGAACTTTGGCTAACACAATGAGGCGCCTTGCAATGTGATAATGGTGGATTAGACAGGATGTTCTATCGAATATGGTATCCATTTATGGTCAAAAATGCTATAGGATAAAAGTACCAATCAGACCCGTTTTTTTCACAATCTGCGGGGAAACCGCGTTAATCAGAACCTTCATTTCGCTCCCCGCCTGTTCCGTTGAACAAATGGTCAAACTGTCTGCCGCGAGCAAACAAGTGACGCTTGCGCCAGTTCTGCCGACACCTGCTGTAATGATGGCCCAATAACCGATAATCAGTAGATTACAACGGGAAGAAATAACGCTGGATTCACCATTCGAGACCGACGCCTAAATCGCCAACACCGTTGCGGTGTACTGATCATGGGTGACAACGCGCGCAGATGCAATGAACTCGCCAATAATGCGTCACAAGCTGGCAAAAGGTTTTGAATCTATAACTAGCATATGGTATACTCTCCCTGTTCAATGTCGGGGCGTAGCGCAGCTCGGTAGCGCGCTTCAATGGGGTTGAAGAGGTCGGAGGTTCAAATCCTCTCGCCCCGACCAGCTAAAATTGAGTCAACAGAAAAGGGTCAGCCATATGATGGCTGACCCTTTTCTGTTGATGGCGCTTACTGTTCGATGGTTCATAGCATAGTCAGCAGATCGCAACGACACTAGATAGGACTGGATTCACCAATCGAGACCAACGCCTATATCGCCAACACCGTTGCGGTGTACTGATAGTAGAACAGTGAGTCAGTAACTCAGTGGGACAGCCTCAGATACTGTTATACTGTCTTACTTCCGCCGCTGTATACTAGGCTGCGCCGTGACAGTTAAGGGTGGGCGGCACGCCGTTGCCAGGGTACAATGTCGTGGTCGGGTAGGGAATAAACGGGGCGGCAGGCGTCGTCCACGTGGGATTCAATTGCATGGGGATTGTGCGCGTCATGGTTGGGAGCGCCTCCTCTTCAACGCTTGTGGTCGACCCTACTTGGCTAGATGTGGAGTTCGCCGTCGATGCCGCGGGGGCAAACTGCACGCCGTATGCACGCATGATCTCGCGCTGGGTTGATTCACTCTTTTCCGATAGGGCCAGGCGCAGCGTCGCCACGGCGCGTCGACCGCTGCGTTCGCTTTCCCGACGCAGCTTTGCCAGCGCCGCGCTGGCCTCGGAATAGGCCAGCTTGGTGGCCGAGAGCCGGTCGAGCGCCGTTTTGGCCTGGGCGCAGAGCTGCGAGAGCAGATCGATGTCTTGCACGCCCGGATAGCCACGCATCCGGGCGCTCTCGTCGCCGGTCAGAATTTTGTTGCCAAGGGTGAGCCAGTCCTGGCGACTTTTAAGCCTCGGCTGCCGGCCCTGGCGATCCAGCGCATAGTACTCCAGCGTGGGCGGACTGATCTCGCGCCACTCTAGCTGCCAGCGCACTTGGCTCCAAATGTTCTGGACGGCCTTGCGCAGCGCCGCAACAGCTTCGTCTGCTTCCTGTATGTATTGGGTGCGCTCCTCCCCCTTCTGTTGCGTCAGCCAAAGCGCAGCGGCAAAGCGCTCCGCCATGTCCGCAACCCGCCCCACAACCTGTGCTGAGAGAAGGAAGTTCCCGTTGGCGGCGTCCTGCTGGGCCTTGTCTACCATCTGGCGCAACAGGCTCAGCCGTTCTTCATCCTTGCTTGGAAAATTAACCTTCATGTTGATACCCTTTCTCTATCTGTGATGTAATTTCTAATCTCAATACGCTTTGATAGTTTAACGTGCTGCGCGGCAAAGTGGAATCGGCATTTGACTTTAGCTTTTTCCGCAAATTGCGTATCCTTACTGCCCGGTTTGGCAAAGAGTTCCCGGTCATTTGCTGTTGCTCTGCCTGGAATGGCCAGATAGCGCAGTGCAAAACAGGTGTGACTCTGTCAACAGCGGACGCCATGTGAACATACGCCATCAGTAGCGCTGTTCTATACGGTGGCGGACGCGCCGCAGACGTTATTGCATAGGCCGTGGATAGTTAAACACGCGCCGTGGATGGTTGAACACGCGCCGCAGAGGGCCACACACGCGCCGCGGGTAGTTGAACACGTGACGCGGATAGTCGCATACGCGCCGTGGATGGTTGAACACGCGCCGTAGAGGGTCATACCCGTATCGTGGAGGGTCACACACGCGCCGTGGGGGTTCGCACACGCGCCGCAGAGGGTCACACACGTGCCGTGGACAGTTGAACACATGCCGTGGATGGTTGAACACGCGCCGTAGAGGGTCATACCCGTGTCGTGGATAGTTGCACACGTGCCGTGGGGGTTCACAGACGCGCCGGGCATGTTACCCGACGTGTCGTAGTTGACACCGCCGAATAAATTCGGCGTCTGCTAAAGTAAACCGGCTTAAGCCGGTTTGCCGTATCAGCCACCGGTTTTAACCGATGGTGGGGTTGTCAACCACATGAGATCCAAAAGAGCCGAGGAACAAAGACCACATGGCCGACACGAGCCAACAATTTCTCAACGATCTCGACAAACGCCTTTGGACCATGGCGGACCGGTTGCGCGCCAACCTGGACGCGGCGGTCTACAAACATGCCGTGCTGGGGCTGATCTTTCTCAAATACGTCTCGGATGCGTTCGCCGAACGGCACGCTGAGATTCGTGCGCAACTGACTGACCCCGCGCATGAATATTACATTGACCCCGTGGACTTCGAGACAGCGGAAGAGTATGAGGGATTCATCGCCAGTGAACTGGAAGAGCGCGACTACTATACCGAGAAGAATGTCTTTTGGGTGCCGGCGCTGGCCCGCTGGCAGACGATTCAGGATTCAGCCAAGCTGCCGATTGGAGCGCAGATTCCGATTCCTTTTGAAAAAGCGGAGGAGTACGAGATTCGCTCATTGGGCAAGCTGATCGATGATGCGCTGGGCGAGATTGAACGCGCCAACCCCAAGCTCAAGAATGTGCTCAACAAGAGTTACACCCAACTCCAGATCGATCCAACCAGCCTGAGCAGCCTCATCGACCTCATCGCCACCATTCCCTTTAAACATGCCGACCTGGGCGCCAAAGATATCCTGGGCCATGTCTATGAATATTTCCTGGGCGAGTTTGCCCTGGCCGAGGGCAAGAAGGGGGGGCAATATTTCACCCCCAAATCGATTGTCTCGCTGATTGTCGAGATGATTGAACCCTATCAAGGGCGGGTCTATGATCCGGCCATGGGTTCGGGGGGCTTCTTTGTGCAGAGTGAACGCTTTATCGAGGCCCACGGCGGCCGCATTGGCGATCTCTCGGTCTATGGCCAGGAATCCAACCCGACGACGTGGCGGTTGGCCGCCATGAACATGGCGATTCGGGGGATTGACTTTAACTTTGGTGAGGAACCGGCCAACAGCTTTACCAACGATCTACACCCCGACCTGCGCGCCGACTATGTGATGGCCAACCCGCCCTTTAACATGAAGGAGTGGTGGGATGCCAAGCTGGCGGATGACCCGCGCTGGGCCTATGGCGCGCCGCCGCCCAACAACGCCAACTTTGCCTGGCTACAACACATGCTCTATCACCTGGCCCCCCACGGCTCGCTGGCGCTGCTGGTGGCCAATGGCTCGATGAGCACCAGCACCAAGGGCGAGGGCGAGATTCGGCAAAGTCTCGTTGAGAATGATCTGGTCGAGTGCATGGTAGCGCTGCCCGGCTAGCTCTTTACCAACACACATATCCCTGCCTGTATCTGGTTTTTGTCCAAGAACAAAAACGCCCGCGGCGACTTCCGGGATCGGCGCAACGAAGTGCTCTTTATCGACGCCCGCAACCTGGGCTAAATGAAGGACCGCGTGCTGCGCGATTTTGCCGCTGAAGATACGGACAAGATTGCCGGTACGTTGCGCGCCTGGAAGCGCGCCGCGCCCGAGCCACCTCCGGGAGGTGACCAAGCAGAAGGCTCGCAATTGAATGATCCAGCGGTCCCCTCCCGGAGGTCCGCGGCTCCCTACACCGACATCCCTGGCTTCTGCAAGTCCGCCTCGCTCGACGAAATTGCCGCCCACGATTACGTGTTGACGCCGGAGCGCTATGTGGGCGCACCAGAGGAAGAGGATGATGGGGTGACATTTGCAGAAAAGATGGAGAAGTTGACAGAGGAATTAGCTGGGCTCTGATGCCAATCCGTGATATTCAATTTGAACGGGGTTGTTATTACCATCTGTACAATCGAGGCGTAAACCGGCAGACTATTTTTGTGGATGATCGGGATTTTCTCAATTTCCTGACGCGCATCAAGCGCTATTGCGAGAAATATGCGGTCCAGGTTGTTGCCTACTGCTTGCTCTATAACCATTTTCACTTTCTGCTGGGGCAGGACGGGGCGGCGCGGGCGGGATTAGTGATTCAGGATAGCTGTAACGGCTATGCCCAATATTTTAACAAGCGACATGCCCGTCAGGGGGCGCTATTTCAGGGCCGTTTTCGCGGGGAACTGGTGCAGGAAGACGCCTATTTACATCATCTCTGCCGCTATATCCATGGCAACCCGGTCAAGGATGGCTTTGCGCTGAAGCCCGAACTCTGGCCCTATTCCAACTACCTTGAATGGACAGGGCAGCGCGCTGGCAAGCAATTTGATCCCGACTTTATTGTAGACCATTTTGGCTCGCCGGAACGCTATGTTGCCTACCTGCATGACTATCTGGTCAACGCGCCGGCAATACCGGAAAAATTACGGCGGTATCTGGCCCAATTTGAGGGGTGACAAGTGTCTGGACCTCCGGGAGGTGGGCAACAACGATCCCGCTAATCAACCTACTTGCGCCCACCTCCCGGAGGTCTACGCGGGCGACATAAAAATGTTGTTGAGCTTCATGCCGTGCGCCTCGATCTTCTCCCGCGCCTGCTCAAATTGGGCCGTGCAGTCACGCCCATTGCGCAGCGCCTCGCCAATCTCCGAATCCACCGTTCTCACCGCGCAATTCGAGATGGATCATATCCACGCCGATGGCGCGATAAAAGTTGAGCATTTCGTCATCTAGTTGATCCCAACGGATCTGATCTTGAATATACATTGGATTCTCCTTATGTAGGACAAGTTTCCTAACTTGTCCAGCCGGTGGGACAAGTTGGGAAACTTGTCCTACCCAATCGCCATTCCCCCCGCATCGCTAGATCGACATGCAGCATCCACCACCTGCATGGTGCGGAAGGCGTCTTCCACGCGGGTGGGCAGCGTATCGGTCTCGCCGTTGAGATAGCGCATGAGGCTGGACATGCTGCCGATAAAGGCGTCGGGGAACCAGCTTCCTGCAATGGCCACCGGATGCCAGGTGGGCTCCTCCCCCTCGGTCAGAATGCAATATTCAAAGGCATCTGGCTCGCCTTTGGGGTAATTCATGAGCAGCCCCATTTTGGCCATGATGGCGCCCTGCGTCCCTTCCCACTTGACGTAGCTCTCCTGATGGCGCAGACCATAGGCGTGATGATGGTTGGTCTCCACGTTGCAGCGCAGCACGTCGCCATAATCAAAAATCAGGTTGGTGCGCGAGCCATCCATCCTGGTCAAGCTGGGGTGTTTGACCGTTTTGGCGTAGATGCCGGTCGGGTCGCCCAGGAAAGAGCGCACCAGATCAATATAGTGGATGCTGTGATAGAGAATTTCGGCGTAAGGCACTTCCTGCAAGAAGGGCCAAAGCTGCCACGGCGTATAGACCGTCACCCGCACCTCCATGTCGTGGACCTCCCCAATCGCACCTTGCGCGATCAGGCTGCGTGCGGCGATAATAAAAGGCGCCCAGCGCATCTGGAAGTTGATGGCCGCCGTCAGCCCTTTGGTGCGGCACAGTTCCAAAATCGCCTGGGCTTGCACCAGATTATCCCCCATTGGTTTTTGGATGAGCACCCCCCGCCCGTCCGGCAACTGGCGCAGCACGTTCAAAATTTGGCCCGCCGGCACGGCCACATCGAAAACCGCGTCGGCAGGGGCTTGCGTGGCCGCTGCGGCCAGCGATTGATAGACGGTAGAGACGCCAAACGACTCCGCCATCCGGCGGGCGCGCTCGGCATTCACATCAAAAAGACCGGCAATCGCAAAACCCGCTTTTTGATAGGCCGGATAGTGGGCGTCATGCACAATGCCGCCGGCGCCAATGGTTACAATCGGGCGGGCGTTTTGCGGCAGTTGGGCCGCTTGTACAATGGTGGTTGGGTCGATTGGGATGGGCAAGATACACTCTCCTTTGTACTTCTTGGTGATTCAAGGGACTGACACGCAAGCGGCGGTTGAGTAGGCTGCAGCAGTTCGCAGCCGTATCGAAACCAAAGCGGGTTACCCCAAAGAGATCTGGTGAAATCTCCTTCAATTGGGTAAACAGATAAATGCGATAGGGGAGACACCTCCATTATACAAACTTGCCAACAAAAGTGAGAATTTATGCAAGAAGAGATAATTGTCATCGGCGCCGGCATGGCCGGATTAGCTGCGGCGACAACTTTGCAGGCAGCCGGTAAAAATGTACGCATATTAGAAGGACGCAATCGCATCGGCGGGCGCACCCACACCGACAGCACCCTAGGGACATCTGTTGATCTGGGTGCAGCCTGGATTCACGGCCCCATTGGCAACCCGCTGACGCCGCTGGCCCACCGTTTTGATGTACAGATGGGGGAAACTTATTTTAATGACGAAAGCGGTACAAGCGCACAGGTTTTTAATGCGCAAGGTCAACGGCTGGATGCCAAAGAGTATGTACAGGGCATGTTGGCCTATGAAGCGGCAATGGAGCAAGTTGCCGCCTCCGTGCTGCACAAACCTCGCCTAGAGGCGCGCTCGCTGGCCGATTTGTATGCCGACGGTCTGCCCGGTGAAGCTGAATTGACGCCCACCCAGCGCGCCGGTTTCAACTATAGCGCCCAAATGCGCGCCCAGTTTGTGGATGCGGCCGATGTGGGTGAAAATGATTGGCGGCTCTCCCGGGAATATATGCATTTGCCCGGCGGCGATCTCTATTTGTATGGCGGCGGCTACAAGCGCATTGTAGATGGGCTGGCCGCAGACCTGAATATTGAATTGGAAACCGCCGTCACGCAGATCGAATATGGCGCCGGCGGCGTGCGCGTCACCACCATTCGCGACGCGTTTACATGCGACAAAGTAATTGTGACCGCGCCGCTGGGCGTGCTGAAAGCCAACAAAATCCAATTTGCGCCCGCGTTGCCGGCAGAAAAGCAGCACGCCATTGCGCGGCTGGGCATGGGCAACTATGACAAAGTTGTGCTCAAATTTCCGCACCGCTTTTGGCCTCAAGAGCCGCAGCGTTTCCAATATCTCAACGACAGCGGCATTGGCAGCGCCTGGCTTAATATCGCGCACTATAAAGACGCGCCCGTGCTGATCAACTATCACGCCGGCAGCCGCGCCCAGTTTGTCAACCGGCTGAGCGACGCAGAATATCTGGGCCGCGCGCTGGATGCGCTGCGCGTCATGTTCAAATGTGATGTTCCAGCGCCCGTGGCCATTGTGCGCACCAATTGGGAGAGCGACCCATTCGCCCTAGGCAGCTACAGCTTCCAAAAAGTGGGCTGCGAACTTGAAGATCGGCAACGGCTGGCCACTCCAATTGACAATCGCCTTTTCTTTGCCGGCGAAGCCACGCATCCGCACTACTTTGCCACCGTCCACGGCGCGTATGAGACCGGCGTGCGGGCGGCGCGGGAGGTGATAGGGTAAGTGTGCGTTGCACTGCCCGAAACAGTTTGAAAACTATCAGCCAACTTGGCCGGCAGTGCGATGCACACGGCTCAACGATGCTATATGGACAGAACGGCCGAGTGCAACGCACCCACAATTGTCTCACGGGACGCGTGCTGTCACGGCGTGGGTGCAGCGCACTCTCAACATCCAAAATTAGAAAGAGCAACTTCATGAAACAAGTATCATACATCGTTGTGGGCGCGGGCAGCCGGGGGACCGGGTATGCCGGATATGCCTTGCAGCATCCCGAACAGGCCGAGGTGGTGGGCGTGGCCGAGCCGCGCGAGCCGGCCCGACACCGGCTGACAACCGATCATGACATTGCGCCGGACAACGTTTTCTCCGACTGGCGCGAGATTGCCGCCCGGCCCAAGTTTGCCGACGCCGCCGTGATCACCACCCAGGACGCCATGCACGTGGAGCCGGCCATCGCGCTGGCCGAAAAGGGCTATCACCTGCTGCTGGAAAAGCCCATGGCGCCCACAGCAGATGGCTGCCGCCGCATTGTGGACGCGGTCAAGGCCAACGGCGTCATGCTGGCGGTGGGTCACGTTATGCTTTACACCAAATACACGCAGGCGCTCAAGCACGTGCTGGATGAGGGGCGCATCGGCGACATTGTGTCGATCCAGCATTTGGAGCCGGTGGGCTATTGGCATCAAGCCCATTCCTTTGTGCGCGGCAATTGGCGCAACGAGGCCGAATCATCCTTTATGCTGCTGGCCAAGTCGTGCCACGACATCGACTGGATTCGCTATATTATGGGGCAAAAGTGCCTGTCGGTCTCCTCTTTTGGCGCGCTCAAACATTTCCGTAAAGAAGAAAAGCCCGCCGAAGCAGGCGACGCCACCCGCTGTCTCGATTGCGACCACGAGCCCTTCTGCGCATACTCGGCCAAAAAGCTCTACATCGGCAATTTACACAAGGGGCGCACCGGCTGGCCTGTCAACGTGCTCACCTTTGACGTGACCGAGACGGGCGTGCTGGAAGCGCTGCGCACCGGCCCGTATGGGCGCTGCGTCTATGAGTGCGACAACGACGTGGTGGACAACCAGGTGGTCAATATGTTCTTTGCCGGCGGACGCACGGCGGCCTTCACCATGACGGCCTTTGCCCAGGCGGGTCACCGCCGCACCTGCATCTTTGGCACTCAGGGCGAAATCTATGGCGACGGCGCCAAAATCTGGGTCAACGATTTTCTGACCGACCATACCGAAGTGATCGACACGCAAGCTGCCGGCGCCAGCATTCAGGGCGGTCACGGCGGTGGTGATTATGGGCTCATGTCCGCCTTTGTTCACGCCGTGGCCAACAACGATCCCAGTGGGCTCCTCTCCGGCCCCGACGAAACG
Source organism: Caldilineaceae bacterium (assembly GCA_041391125.1). Lineage (GTDB taxonomy): Bacteria > Chloroflexota > Anaerolineae > Caldilineales > Caldilineaceae > JACKBC01. Next base: position 16,895 of record JAWKON010000066.1, on the reverse strand, counting down.
CTGGAATCGCATTTGATGGTCTTTGCCGCCGAGCAGGCGCGGCGCGAGAACAAGGTGGTAAATCTATAATTTACGATCTCAGATTTACGATTTACGAAGTCACCTTGTTGAGCATCTATTCTCGTAATTTGTAACCATTCGTAAACCAGTCACCCACAATTTACGAATCAACTCTCTCAACGAGATTATTCGTACATCGTAAATCGTACATCGTAAATCCCTTAACCCACGATTCGCGAAGCTACTCCCCAAACGAGATCCTTCGTAAATCGTAAATCCAAAATCGTAACTCCAAAGGGGGAATCATGGCAACACGCATCAATCGCAGCATCGAACTATTGGAACAGGGCCAGCCCATCTACTACGTGGGTGGGCACACCGGCCACGTGCTGACCTATGCGCAGGGCGTCGAGGATGCCGGCACGTGGGCCGATTATATCAACGTGGGCATGGAACATGGCTCGTTCAACATGGCCGGGTTGGACGAATATATGCGCGGGCTGATCGACGGCGGCCCCACGCGCAGCGGCCACCGCACGCCCACGGTGATCGTCGAGTCGCCGGTCGAGGGGGTGACGGAGGAGATTGTGCGCTTTAACGCCTGGCAGTTCCGGCAAATTTTGGCGCGCGGCGTCCACGGCATTCTGCTCTGCCAAGCCGAATCGGCGGCGGCGGTGCGCGCTTTTGTGGAATCGTGCCGCTATCCCATCAACCGCATTGGCGTGGGCGATGGGCTGGGCGAAGGCCGCCGCGGCGTCGGCTCGGAGCCGTCGGCGGCGCCGGTGTGGGGGCTGGACCGCAATGAATATTTGCGGCGCGCCGACCCGTGGCCGCTCAACCCGGACGGCGAACTTATGCTGGGTCTCAAGATCGAGTCAGCGGCGGCCATCCCGCACATCGAAGAGATTTTGAGCGTGCCGGGGCTGGCTTTTGCCGAAATGGGGCCGGGCGACTTGAGCCTGTCTCTGGGCTATGCCCAATTGCCGCGGCCTTTCCCACCGGAGATGCTCGAGGTGCAACAGCGGGTGCTGGCCGCCTGCAAAGCCAACAATATCGCCTTCCTGGAAGGCGTGCAGCCCGGCGAAGAAATCGAGCGCATCGAAGCCGGCGTACGCGTGGTGGGCGGTCACCGCGAAGAAGCGGCGCGCATCGGCCGCGCGCACACCGGCCGCACCATGCCGGTGTAAAAAGGTACGCAGCTAATAAATATCAAGATAGCCACAAAAAACACATAAAACACAAAATGGTTCTTTGGGATCTCATGTTGTTGACAAGCACACCACCGGTTAAAACCGGTGGCTGATACGGCAAACCGGCTTAAGCCGGTTTACTTTAACAGACGCCGAATTCATTCGGCGGTGTCAACTTCTTCGCGGCTTTATGTGAGATAGTTTGCTCTAATATTCAGCTTATGTGGCTTTTGTGTTTTTGTGGCTATTCTGCTTTTCAAGATTATATTTCCGTGACCAAATCCCGTTTTTTCACCCCCGCCCACCTCGTTCTGCTCATATTGATCCTGCTTCACGCCTGGCTCTTCACCCACCTGGCTTTTGACCTGCACGCCGCCATGCGCACGCACAAGGCCGATCTGGGGCAGATTGCGCAGGCCGTGTGGAACAGCAGCCAAGGCCGCTTTGTGGAGATGACCGACAACGGCTTCGTGGCCACGCGCCTGACCGACCACGTCGAGCCCATCCTGGCGCTGATCAGCCCCGTGCTCTGGCTGTGGCGTGATGCGCGGGCGCTGCTGCTGCTCCAAGTGCTGGTAGTAAGCGGCGCGGCCTGGTTCGTCTACGACCTGGCGCGCGACCGGCTGGAGCAGCTCTTAACGCCGCGCGAACGCCAGCAAATCTGGCAGATCGAACCCCTGCGCCGCCTGACCCAGCCCGTGGCGTTGGCACTGGCCGCCGCCTATCTGCTCTCCCCCCAGCTCCAATCCGCCCTACTCACCGAATTTCACGCCGCCCCCCTGGCCGTCCCTCTCATCCTCTGGGCCTTCTGGGCCTCCTTCCGCCGCCGCCAAATGCAATTCGCCGCCGCCGTCCTGCTCCTCGCCGCCGTCAAGGAAGAGATGGCGCTGCTGGCCGCCGGAATCGCGATTTACGATTTACGATTTACGATTTACGATTTACGCCGCGCCACGAATTCATCCGGTCATCCGGTCACCCAGTCACCCGGTCACCCGGTCACCCCCTCCCCCCTTCCCCCTTTCCCCCTTTCCCCCTTCTCCTCACCCTCCTCTGCCTAACCTGGTTCTACCTCACCACCTTCGTCATCGTCCCCGCCCACGCGGTTGGCGTCTATGGCGTGGCGGAGAGCGGCTATTTTGCGCGTATGGGGCATTGGGCGATTCACCGGTGGATATTGTGAGGAGCTTTTTTACGCAGCCGCAGGTGGTCTGGCAGATTGCCACCGAGCCGGCGCGGCTCCACTATTTGGAGCAATTGCTGGCCGGCTTTGGCTTTCTCAGCCTGCTGGCGCCGGAGATTCTGCTGCTTTCGGCGCCGCTGCTGCTGGCCAATTTGCTCAGCGCCTATCCGGCCCAATATTATGGCGACTTTCACTACAGCGCGCCGCTGGTGGCCTACACGGCGGTCAGCGCGGCGGTGGGAGCCGGACGGCTGTGGCGCTGGATCGGGCGGCGGCTGGGTGCGGCTTCGCCCGCTTTCCAGCAGATGCCCGCGGCCAGCACACTGACCATGAACGCGGTGGCGCTGCTGCAAAATGCGCGCACGGCGCTGCGTCCGCTCTTGGCGTGGGGCCTGACGATCTGGGTGGCGATCTGGGCGGGCGGACTCTATCTTGACAGCGGACGCGGACCGCTGGGCGGCCACTTTGACCCGCAGATCATCAGCGCACATGACAGGTTGCTGGCGCACTTTACAGCGCAGATTCCGCCCGACGCGCCGGTGGCAGCCACGGCCGCCGTCCATCCGCACGTGGCGCTGCGTCGCTACGTGTATCAATTCCCCAAAGGGGTCGATCCGGCGGAATTGAACGCGCCCGGTTTTGAATCCGGCGTACCTGCCGAGTGGGCGCTGCTCGACGTGACCACCAATACCGATATGGCGCCGGGCAATTTGAAGGAGCGGGTCGAGCAGATGCTGGCGGCGGACTGGGGCGTGGTCGACGGAGCGGACGGCTTTTGCTGCTGCACAAGGCGCGGCCAGCAAAGCAATCCCCGACGCGCTTTACGATTTTGCCCGCGCCCAGCCCGCTGAAGTGGCCGAGGTTGCACTGTCCGCCGCGCCGCTCACGCTGGTCGGCGCCGGCGTGGACGATTGGCCGCGCTGGCGCGAGACCAAAGTGGTGAGCTACTGGCGCGTCGGTGAAAATTTTGATGCCGCCACGCGCCCCTGGCTGGAACTGCGCACACCGGGCGGTGAGCGCCTCTACGATTTCGCCGTGGCCACACCGCCGGCGCTGCTCTGGTATCCACCGGCGGCGTGGCGTTCCGGCGAGGTGATCAAGGTGACGACGTTGGCGCTGCATCTGCCGCGCGTTTGGGGCTTAGTGGCGCCCGTCGGACAGGCGCTGCCCGTGCAGAATGACGGCGCGCAATATGTCGATGCTGCGGGGCAATTGGCGCTGGTGGATATATATGCGCGCGGCGCCGATGGCATTATACAGCGCAGGGCGGCCGCGGGCGATTCGTTCACATCGACCATAGCGCCCCCCATCGATAACGCAGCCACAGCCGATTTTGACGTGAGTTCGCTCGGCGGCGCAAATGCTCGGCTTGGCGTGCAGGCCAGGTTGCTGCAAAAGCGCATTTGGCCCGGCGCCACGCTGGCTCTGCTGCTAAATTGGCAGGAAGATGGATGGCCGGAAGAGTTGACAGTTTTCGTGCATTTGCGGCGCAACGGCGACAACGTGACGCAAAGCGACGGGCCGCCGCGCTGGTTTGTAGAGTTGCCGCCCAGCCGCTGGATCGAGTCAGGGCTGCCCGATTGGCGGCAGTTGGCCGTTCCCGTGGACGCGCCGTTGGATGGCGGCGAATGGCAAGTGGCCCTGGGGCTCTATAATCGGATCAGTGGTGAACGGATGTCGCTGGTGAACACTAACGGGCAGCCCTTCGCCGATGAGCTGATTATTGGTCCGCTGGAGATGGGTTCACCGCCGCTGCCGGACCAGGCGTGTGCGCTGATTGCGGAGACGTGTGATGGGCGGGCGTGGTGACATTACCAATGTCGATACCAATGTCGATTCTTTGCCTGCCTGAGGGCCCGACAATTTGACAAAGGTAAGACATTATCACAAAGCACTTTTGCTGGATATTTTATTTTTTGGAATGGCCTAGATACAAACATATCCAACGACATGCTCTTTGTGTATTTCTGGATATATCCGTAACTTCACAATAAATGGTATACTGATTCCAGATACAGAATTTGCCAAACAATATCAATTTTTGTCTATAAAATCCCAATCAGGAGAAACCCTATGACACACGAACCAACCCGCGTCCGCCAGGTGGTAGACTGGACAGCGGCGCTGTGGGCCGGCATCGTATCGGGGCTGGTTTTTCTGGTGCTGAACCTGCTGCTGCTGCCCTATATTCCGGGCATGACGGCGCCGGTCTTCTTCCGCTATGTGGCGGCCATTGTAATGGGGACCAGCGTTTTGCCGCCACCGTCCGATAACTTCACCGTCACCATTTTGGTGGCGGCGGTTTTTGTCAATTTTGCGCTGGCTATTATTTTTGCAATTTTGCTGGCCATTATCACGCACCAGTGGGGATTGGTAGCGGGCATTTTGGTGGGCGGCGCATTTGGTTTTGCCGTCTACTTGATTAATTTGTACGCCGTTATGCGCCTATTCCCCTGGTTTTTCCTGCTGCAAAACAATGTCTTTGCCATTACGCACGTAATTTTCGGCGCCGTGGCCGGTGCGGTCTATGAAATGCTGGAAGTGGAAAAATTCGCGCCCATCAACGGGGCCCCAAGTGGGGAAGAAATGGAGGGCGCCAATGTCTAGCCAAATTCAATATCGGGCGCGGCGCCCGGCGCGCGGCTCTCAACTCACCTTTGGCGCCAGCCGTGGTCGCGGCCGTTCGGGCGCCAGCATCCGCATTTTGATTGCGCTGGCGCTGGCCGCCTTTGCGCTTATCTCTTATTTTTCGTCACGCGAGGTAAATCCCATTACGGGCGAGACGCAATATATTGCACTGGAGCCGGAGCAGGAAATCGCCATGGGTTTGCAAGCGGCGCCGCAGATGATACAGCAGCACGGCGGCGAATATCCTGATCAGGAATTGCAGGCATATGTGGATGACATTGGTTTCCGCATTGTGCGCAACAGCGACGCCGCCAAAACTGGTTGGCAATATGATTTCCATCTGCTGGCCGACCCGCAGACGATCAACGCCTTTGCGCTGCCGGGCGGTCAGGTTTTCATCACAGCGGCGCTCTATGAAAAGTTGCAGACTGAAGGCCAGTTAGCCGGCGTATTAGGGCATGAAATTGGCCACGTGGTGGCGCGGCATGGAGCGCAGCGCATTGCCAAGGGGCAGCTCACCGAGGGGCTGATTGGGGCGGTGGTGATGGGCTCGGGCAGTCAGAGCACGGCGCAGGTGGCGGCCATGATTGGCGAGCTGGTCAACATGCAGTATGGCCGTGAGGACGAACTGGAATCTGACGACCTGGGCGTGCGCTTTATGACGCAGGCCGGCTATGATCCCAATGCCATGATTGGCGTCATGCAAATTTTGGCCGAGTCATCCGGCGGTCAGCAGCAACCGGAATTTTTCAGCACCCACCCCAACCCGGAGAATCGCATCCAGAAGATTCAAGAGTCAATCCAGAAATATTATCCCAATGGGCTGCCGGCGGGGCTGGATGAGTGAGGACCAGATGACAAGGTGACCGGGTGACATGGTGCCTTCGACAGGCTCAGGCACCATGTCACCCGGTCATTCGTGGCCTTTACGCTGTAAGTCGGCTTCACCCTACAGCGTGCTCAACAATTTACCGGCCATTTGCATCGTAGCTATGTCGGCAGCCGGGCCGCGCATGGCTTTTAGCAACTCAGCCGCCTTGGCCCGCACAATGGCGCTCGATGAGTAGTAAAAGACGTGATGCGCTCCTTCGCGCAGCCAGGCCGATGAGCGTTCACATAGGGCTTGTAACACGGGGCGCAGGGCGTCGAAGCCCAGGCTGGCCAATGCCGCCGCCGCTTCCCAGCGAACGCCAAAATCTGCATCCTCCATCATGTCCACCAGCTTCTTCAAATTTTCCGGCGTGGGATGGGTGCTCAGCCGTTCAATGGTCGTTCCCTGATCGGATATATAGCGCTGCGGGGCATCAGGAATATTGGAGGATTCTGTTTCGGCTTGCGAGGTGTACATAATCATTTCCTTTCCGCGTTTTATACTTGGCTCTGGCATAGATGAAAAGGATTACGCCGAATTTTAGGCGAGTAGTCGATTTTCATCTATGCCAGAGCCAAGTATATGAAGAATCGTTTACACGGTCATTGTACACCTGGCAACCCGATGCGGGACCGGCCATTGGACCAGCCTGGATGGGGGCAATGGTTTAGGTTCACCCTGGCCGATCGGCCAGGGGTTATACTTTTTAGATAACTACGCGGCCGTCCACTTCGACAAGCTCAGTGGACGGCCGCGTAGTTACCTTTTTAGGAGGCAGCCGGCGCCACCTGCGCGCCGCGCCGCTCTTGAATGACGCCCCAAACGCTCAACGCCAGCCCCAGCACCACCAGCACGCCAATAATGCGGAACGTGCCTTGCAGACCGGCCACCTGCGCCGCAATGGGCGCCGTGGTGGCGCCGCCCGGCAGCACCTGGCCCACAAAGGCGATCACCTGCGCGGCCCACACCGCACCAAAGATAGCAATGCCGCTGGTCTGCCCCAATGTGCGCGTAATGGAAAGCAGGCTAGAAACAATGCCGGTGCGCTCGCGCGGGGCCGAGCCCATAATGATGCTGTTGTTGGGCGACTGGAAAACGCCCATGCCAAGGCCAATCGGCAGCAGCCGCAGCACGTAGCCCACCACGCCGGTGTTCTCCGATAGTGTGCTCATGGCAAAGTAGCCAATAACCAGCGAGACCAGCCCGATCACAGTAATCGGCCGCGCGCCAAAACGGTCCGACAGCGAGCCGGAAATGGGCGCCATTATACCTAGCCCCACCGGCACCACCGCCAGCATCAAACCGACCTGGCTGGTGTTGTAGCCCAGCACATCTTCCAGATAGAACGGGATCAATATGAAGACGCCCGCAATCGAAACAAAGGTGATAAAGCCGGTGATCAGGTTGATGCTAAAGAGCTGATTGCGAAACAGCCGCAGATCGATCATGGGCTGCTCTGTGCGCCATTCTACGACGATAAAGAGGACCAGCGCGACCAGCCAAACGGCAAATAGCAGCAAGATCGGGCCGCTCATAAAACCCATGCCCTGCCCCAAAGTCAGCGCCAGCAGGAAACAAAGCAGGCTGATCAGCAGCAGGCCGCCGCCCCAATAGTCAAACTTCTGCCGCCCCACCGGTCGAAACGCCGGCACGTAGCGTATCCCCATCCAGACCGCCACCACACCTACCGGCAGGTTGACAAAAAAGATCCAATGCCACGATAGGCTCTGGATCAGCAGCCCGCCCAGCGTGGGTCCCACTACGACGCCAATGGAAACGCTGGAGCCAATCAGCCCCAATGCCTTGCCGCGTTCTTCACGCGGAAAAGCCTCGGTCACAATGGCCGTGGTCAGCGCCAACATCATGGCCGCGCCCACGGCTTGCAGCACGCGCGCCCCAATCAGCCAGGTGATGCTGGGCGACAGGCCACACAGCGCCGAGCTGATTGTAAATATGACCATGCCGACCACAAAAATCGACTTTTTGCCGATCATGTCCCCCAGCCGCCCAATGCTCAGAAGCAGCGTGGTCTGGGTTAACAAATAGGAGAGCACCACCCACTGCACGGTGGGGAAATCGGTCTCAAACGCGCGCACCAGCGTGGGCAGCGCCACGTTGACAATGCTGCCATCAATGGTAGCCAAGAAGATGCTCATGGCGGCCGCGGCCATAATGTACCACTTGCGGCTGTAGTCTACGACAGGTTGTTGCATAAAGTGTTGACCTTTGGGTTGAAGTGTTGCGTGTTGCGTATTGCGTGAACCGTGAGAGTTTCTTGTATCGCAGCAAGATTCTCTACCAGTACACGCAATACGCAACAGTTTAAAATCCCGCCCACTGGCGATAGCGGCGGACCTTGGCGCGGTTGCCGCAGCGTTCCATGCGGCACCAGCGCCGGCTGCGATTTTTGCTCATGTCTAGAAAAAGCTATCCGCAACCGCGATCATCTTCACACATTTTGAGCCGCGCGAGCAAATCTGATTTGGAAGCAACGGCAAATTGCCGCATAATGCGTATCACCTTACACAGTCAGCACTCCACGGCCAAGCAGCCAGATCACATAATTTGGCAGCTGGGCGACTGGATGGTCATTACGGGCAGTCGCGTACAGTGCTAGAATCGATCTACCGATACTTTTCCGCATGTGCTGCTGAACCAGCAACAGAACAATATTGAACATGCAACTTTTTACACCCAAACCATACGATTTTGCCGCCAGCATTTGCGACCACGGCTGGCCCATGCTGGCGCCATTTTCGTGGAAACCAGAAAGTGAAACGTTGCAGCGGGTTGAATTGCTCGATTCGGGCCGGGTGGTTCTGCTGCAGTTATGGGCGCAAGATGCGGGCGACCACGCGCAGCTTCATGTGAGCGTTCAATGCAATGTGGATTTGACTGTCGCGGAAAGGCAGGAACTGGACAGCAAGCTGCATTGGATGCTCAAGCTGAATGAAGATTTGCGCGAGTTTTACGTCATTGCGGCGCAGCACAATCAGTTGCCGCACGTGGCCGCCCGGGGGCGGGCGGCTGCTGCGTTCGCCCACGCTGTGGGAAGATGTGGTCAAGACCATCTGCACCACCAACGTGAGCTGGAGCAACACGGTCAGCATGGTGCGGCGGCTGGTGGAGCAATTGGGGACGCCGCTTGATTCGGATGCGGCGTGGCGCGCTTCCCCACGCCGCAACAGGTGGTGGCCGCCGATCCAGCGCTCTTCGACACGCAAATCCGCCTGGGCTATCGCAACGGTTACGTGATTCAGTTGGCCCAAGAAATTGTGGAGGGCCGCCGCGATCTGGAAGCGTTGAAGCAGAGCGGCCTGCCCGGCCCCGCGGTGCGCAAAGAGCTGCGCAGCATCAAAGGCGTGGGCGACTATGCGGCCAATTCCCTGCTGGTGCTGCTGGGCCACTACCACGAGTTGCCCATTGACAGTGTCTTTCGCACCCACGTCAAGGCGCGTCATTTTGGCCATCAATCAGCGGATGACGAGCCGCCCAGCGACGCCGAAATGGTGGCTGTCTATGATCATTGGGGAGCTGGAAAGCATTGGGCTATTGGTTCGAGATGGTGGAGTGATTTGCGTTAGTGGGGTAACAGGAAATTCTCCTTAAAATACAGAATTTGCCAGTTGTCTTTTTGCCTTACCTGTAAGAAAGTGGAGTCGCTGTCTATCGCTACTTTCTTATTTAAGATACAGGTAAGGAAATCATGCATACATACCAGAAAATTGAACGCGGCCAGGGATTGGTTGTACTTGCCATATCGCTTATCCTATTGATTTCTTTAGGGGCGGTTATCTCAACCTATTGGGTTTTTGAACTTGAACATTACCCAGAAATTATACAAACAGTTGCAAGGATAGGCCCAGAGCCCCAGTTATCTGCTTCAAATGCAATTAGTAGTATGCGTATTGGTATTAGAAAAGCCAATATTCGCATTGGCTTTTCGGTTGTCGTGGCTGTTTGTGCGATTTATCTTATACAAATAGTTTATTATTGTATACTCATATATTTAGGGCGAAGTTGGGCTCGTTTCTATTTGATCATTTATCTCTTGTTTGGTTCAATAGGTGCATTCTTTTGGGGTTTTCTGCTCATTGCCACAGGTAGCCCAGCAAGCGTTGGCAACGGTTTATTTTGGTGGGCGTATACATTAATTGCGCTCTTTTGTACTGGCATCCTACTATTTTCATCTGCGGTACGCGCCTATGCAGCTTACATGCGCGGCGAATAACAACAGGAAATCCATATCACCATGCACCATTCAACCAACCTGATTTCAGGCCACAACGACCTCTCGCTCTTCTGCCAAAACTGGCGGCCAGACGCATCACCCAAAGCTGTTTTTGCCCTGGTCCCGGGTCTAGGCGAACACAGCGACCGCTATACAAATTTGATTCCGCATCTGGTGGAACAAGGATATTGGGTCTATAGTTACGACACGCGCGGTCATGGGCGTTCGGCAGGCAAGCGCGGTCACATTGATAGCTGGGGTGACTATCGCGCAGATTTGGGCTGTTTTCTGCGTTATGTGCGCCAAAAGACGGGCGCCGAAAAACCCTTCTTATACGGTCACAGTCTGGGCGGTCTGATGGTATTGGACTATGTGCTGCATGACGAGAGTGGCTTGCAAGGCGTCATTGCCTCGGCGCCGGCCATCGATGCCTCGGCGCAACCCGCCGCCTTCGTTACGTTGCTCAAAGGGTTGAACAAGCTCACACCCTCCTTGCAACTTACGTCACCGCTCAAAACGGGCGGTCTCTCCCGCCTGGCCGGAGTTGAAGAGGCCTATCGCACCGACCCCATGACCCACAGCAAAGTAACCCCTCGCTTTGCCGTTGAATCGCTGCAAACCATCGAGTGGGTACACGCCCACGCCGGCAACCTCACGCTGCCCATTCTGATGCTACACGGTGAGGACGACATCATCGTCAATATCCAGGGGACGCGGCGCTTCTTCACCAATCTCACCACGGTCGACAAAACGTTGATCACTTACCCCGGCGGACGTCACGAGCCCCACAACGACATCCAGCACGCTGAAGTGGCGGAGCAGGTTAGCAATTGGCTGGCGGCGCATTTGCCGCAGCCGATTCTGGCGTAGCGTGGCACAACTTATCTGCCAACAAAGCAGGCAGAATTCCCCATGAATTAGCCATCTTCCGGCTTTCTGAACAAGGGGAAAACCGCAGATAACCGCCGATGAACGCAGATTTCTATCTGCGTTCATCGGCGGCTTTGATTGGTTGCGGCGTGAAACTTTGGCGTGATTTCTGTCGTTCCCGGGGTGGTGGTTATACAACGATTCCGGCTTGTCCGGGTTAGGAATACACAATGGATAACTGGTTGTTAGAGATGTCCAATCATGCCCTCATTCATCCCGTATTGGATGCTGTCATGGTTGGATTCAGCACGGCGGGGTTGTTGGCGCTGCCGCTGATCGGTCTGCTGCTTATATTGCGCGGACATGCTCGTTTGGGGAGGGCGCTGCTGTGGGCATTGGTGGGCAGTTTGCTCTTTACGTTTCTCTTTTATTTCCTGGCCATGCGCCCGCGCCCCGAAGATATCCGGCTCATTTTGGCCGGCCGCCGCTGCCCTCGTTTCCCAGCGGTCACGCCGCCATGGCCTTTGCCACAGCCACCGTGCTGCTGTTAGGCTTCCCCCAGCTTGCCGTACCGGGGAAATGGCGCCAACGGCTGTGGACGGGCGCTATTCTAGCGGGCGCCACGTTGATCAGCTACAGCCGGCTCTATCTGGGCCATCATTATCCATCCGACGTGCTGGCGGGCATGGTCGTGGGGTGCGCCGTGGGCGCCGCCGCCTATGGCGTTGTGGCCATAGAACAGAGTGGCGCCGCGCGCTGGCGCTGGTTGCTGTGGCCACAAGTGGCGGTGGTGATTCTGGCCACGCAGATGGCCTATATGGCCATGCTGCCGCTGGCGCTGCTAGAGTGGCCTTTTGCCGACAAAGTGCTGCACTTCCTGCTCTTCGGCATGGTGGCGTTCTGGCTCAATCTATGGATGGATGGCAAAAAAGTGCGCACCTATGGCATTGCTGTGCCGTTGGCCATCCTGATCCCGCTGTCTCTGGCCTTTACCGAGGAATGTTTGCAGAGCCTTTCACCGGTGCGCACGTTTGATCTCATGGATTTATCCGGTGATGTGTTGGGCATGTACACATTCTGGTGGATAAGTGAGCGCTTTATTTTATCCGCTTGTGTTCAAAGTTGGCGTGGCTGGTCAAATAGGCCGCCCAAATGGTGATGGGAACTTCGCCCATGCCGTTGTGCAGCGCCTTGCCGCTTTTGGCCAGCCCCTTTTTCTGGATTGTGCGCAACAATTTGGCAGTCTCGGTGCGCGTAGACTTAAACTCCGCTTTCAACGCATTAAAGTTCAGCGCTTCGGCGGGCTGATAGCCGTCATATTCATCGGTCAGCGGCGGCTCGCCCAACAGCGTTTTCAGACGGCGCTGCCCCCAGCGTTCAATACCGATAATGTGGCGCATCTGCTTGCGATTCTCCGGCGTATCGGCTTTGTCTTTCAAGTTGTCAAGAATCGTTTTGCCGGCCGCCTCGGATGCGGAAATCAACTCGTTGAGCGACTTGTTGCGCACCTGCCACGTAAAATAGAGTTTAAAAAGCATACTAATCGGATTCATGATAATTCCTCTGAATTGCTAAAGAAGTCCGGCTTTTGGCAAAAGCCGGACTTCTGATTTGCTTGTAAGATCACTTTTTACCACTACTAAACTTTTCCATCAAAATTCCGCCCAGCGCGCAAAAGGCGCCGCCAAAGAAAGCCGCTTGCCAATCGCCGCCAAATGCGATCAGCCCCAGCAGCGGAATGCTCAACATGCCGCCCAGAAAGGCGTGAATGCCGGCGCGCGCGCCAATATAGCGGGCAGTCAGCACGCCGGCGATCACCGCCGCCACAGCTGTGCCGATCAACAACCCGCTGCGCGACCAATCCAGCGCGGCGACCAGCAGGCTCACTAAAGTTACCAAAATCAGATTGGCCAGCAGCCCAAACAGGATGCCCGCCGCGCGCACCGGTGGCCGGGCGGCGCTTTTGCCCACCGGTTCTTGGCGCTTCGCATTCCGTGTCGCACGTTTAGCCATTGCCGCCCTGCTCTTCCAACTGCCAAATGCGCGGATTCACTTCGGCGGGCCACACGGCTTTTTTCTGCGCGCGATAGTCAAACGCGACTACCACGCCGCTGCCTTGAGCGGCAATCTTTTGATGACGGTGGCTCACAATGCAATGTTCAATTTCAAAGCGGTCATCTTTGGTTTCGACCACCCGTGAACCCACCGAAATCGTATCTGGATACGTCAGCGGCAACCGAAAGCGACACTGCACCGAGCCCAAAATCGGCCCAATGCCGGTGGCGTCGCGCAGTTCATACAAATTGATGCGCTCAAAATAGGCAATACGTGCGCTCTCAAAATAGCGAAAATAGACCGTGTTGTTCACATGACTATACGCATCCATATCGCCCCACAGCACGGGCAATTGGATGATGACGGGGTAGGTGGAGAGGAGTTCGGACATGGTGTTGTTAGTAGAGGGTTTTAGTAGAGGAGTAGAGGAGTAGAGGAGTAGAGGAGAATTATCGTCGGTGACAATCTCTACTCCTCTACTCCTCCCCCTCCTCTACTAATTTTGCAAAATCTGTTCAATACGCGCTCATCTCCCGCGCTTCGGCGGCATTCAACACGCCGGCTTCCATTTCGCACGAAAAAGAGGCCTGGCTGGGCAGCTCGCGCACGAGGCCTTTTTGCTTTTCGGTAATATAGCCTTCGGGACCGGCAGTGGCGGGCAGCACAATGCCGATGGCGTCCTGATCCTGCATACGGCAGATCCAGCGCACGCCCACGTTGAGCTGGTCGGGCCGATGGGCAATGTAGTCGGCGCTGCCGTCCGGGTGGAGCTGCATGCTGCGCGCCAGCCCTGGTTGTCCGCCTTAAAGTCGATGTTAAAGACGATTTCGGGGTCAAACGATTTGTCGGGCGAGAGCACGTGGTGGCGCTCGGGATGTTCGCGTAATTCATCCATAAAGGCCAGATAGGCCGGCGTGGGCTTGACGTGGGGCGGAATGCTCTCGCGCAGCCGCACGTGTTCCTTATCCGCCGGCGCGCTGTAGACCAGCCGCCCATTGTCCACCGGGCGGAAGTTGACATGCGCCATGTACATATACTCCATGGGCGTCACTTTGAGATTGGTGGCTTTGAAAAGGATGCGGAAGCGGCTGGAGCCGGCATAAAGCTTGACCGTGGGCTCGGCCAGATAGTTAGTGCTAAAGGCCACGGTGTGGTTATAAGCGCCGGTCAGCGCGATGAACTCGCCCCGCTCATCGGCGCCCAGCACAATCGAAGCTTTGCCATAGGGTGCATTGGGCAATTCGCCATGCAGGGCGTGGTTGTCTTCCGGCGTGGGGACGCCCATGGCCATAAAGCCGCAGTGCAACAGAAAGCCGCCATAGTTGAGCAGATATTCTTGCGTCTTGCGCGGGCCGTCGAACATAGACTTCATGGTGATGTCGCGACCGTCAAACTCGGCGGACCAGATCTGCTGGCCCTGAAACGGCAGCATGACCAGGCTGCCGCGCTCATTGCGCATGCGCAGCCCGCACACGCCATTGTCCCACTGCCAGGTGGTGACGGTAAAGGGGCCATGTTCGATCAGCGTCTGCTCTTTGGCGCCAAACATGGATGGGGACAAGTGAATGGTCGTCATCGATTGGTTCCTTCTCTATTTGGGAGGCATTTATTTGGATCAACAGATTACACAGATTTCGCAGATTAAGAAATCTTTTAAATCTGTGTAATCTGTTGATCACGAAGTGGGCGTTGGACGCCATCAAAAATCTGGTGATGAGATATATGTTACCCTTTGACCGCGCCAATCAGCAAACCGCGGGCAATGTAACGCTCCAGTGCGATGGCCATGACGATGACAGGCACGATCATGAGCATGATCAGCACCGACATGTACCACCATTGGGGGCCGCGGGTGGCGTTTTGCGCCGCCACGGTCAGGGGCATGGTCTGCGCCTGCGAGCTGGAGAGGAAAAGCGCAAAGAGATATTCGTTCCAGGCAAAGACCAGTACAAAGAGGAAGGTGGCCACCAGCCCCGGCACGGCTAGCGGCAGCACAATGGACCAGAAGGTGCGTATGTGTGAAGCGCCGTCAATGGCGGCGCTCTCTTCCAGCTCCTTGGGGATCGACTCAAAATAGTCGCGCAGCAGCCAGACCACCAGCGGCAGGTTGGCGGCCACATAGGTGATGATCAGCCCCAGCCGCGTATCCAGCAGCCGGAAGCCGGTGGTGTTGCCGATCTGCTGAAAGAGCACGTATACCGGAATAATGACGGCCACGGGGGGCAGAATGCGCTGCGACACCATCCAAAAGGCAATATCGCTGTTGGAGAGCGAACGCACAAAGCGCCGTCCAATGGTCACGGTCAGCAGGAAAAAGATAACCAGCGCCGAAGTGACTGCTGCCAGCCACGGCGCGCCAAAGCTAATGGCCGCAATGGCCAGGATGACGCAGCCAATAAAGAGGCCGATGACGCCCAGTTTGGGCCGATATTCAAAACGCACCAGCGCATACGATGCCAGCGCCCCCAGCAGCAGCGCCACCACCGAACTCACCAGCCCGACGACGACGGTGTTGACGTATGGGCGAAAGGTGTCGTTGCCCACATCCACAAAAATATAGCGCCAGGCGTGCAAAGAGGGCTGGAAGTCGATAAAAGGAAAATAGACCGGTCCATTATCAACATGAAATGGCTCTTTAAACGAAGTGATCACCAACCAATAGAGCGGAAAAAGCACCATAAACGCCCAAAAGCCCAGCACCAAATAACTCAGCGTGGCCTGGAATGGAGACGGTTTGAAGAGGCTGGGGCGGCGGAAAAATGCGTTCATCGTTGCAGTTCCAGCTCTGCCTCAGTCTCGTTTTCCTGGGCGAGTTGGGCAATTAGTTGCTTTAGCGGGACGGTTTGGGTGCGATCTGACAAATCTTTCTGTGCTGACGCATCGGGCCTGTGAGTCGCCATCTCAACTTCAACTTCCGCTACAGAGATCACAGGCGCGTCAAAAGCCTCGCGAAACCACTCCACCATTTGCAGCAACTCTTCAATTGAAGATTCAACAGGCATGGCGGCCTTTTTGCCATAGCTAATCAGAGAGCCATCATCTTCATAATATACTTCACGGATCGAATATCGCCCGTCACTATCGCGAAAAATTCTGTAAGTCCATATCATGATTGCCCGCCTCCTCGTCTACTGCCCTGCCATTGCTGACCGCGCAAACGTAACGTATTGTTCGGTTTATCGCCAATTCGTTCGATGCGCACAATCATGATTGCGTCATCGGCATCGTACAAAACGCGAAACTTGCCAATCCGTAACTCCCAGGCTGCAATTTCAGGGGGGTCACGCCGGAATCTGTTTTGGGTTTCTGCCGTTGGTTCATAGGTTAACCGCGTCTCAATGGCATCAAGAATGATATTTTGCTCAAACTTGCGAAAGTGACGCAGATCATCAATGGCGGTCTGCGTGAAATCAATCTCATACATTGGATAATTGTATGGTGACTCAATAATTTTGACAAACGCACCGTGGTTTTATACCACATCTGTTGTGCGCTGCCGGATCAAATTCACAAACGCAATACTCACAATGGTCACCAGCACCAGCAAAATATAGGCGATGGCCGCCGAGCCACCGTAGTCGCGGGCATTCCAGGCGGTGTAGGCGTTCATGGTGACCGATTCGGTGGCCGTGCCGGGACCACCGCCAGTCATGACGCGCGGCAGATCGACCAGTTTGAAGGCTTCGATCATGCGGATGAGGATCAGCGCGGTGCTGACCGGCAGAATGGCGGGCAGCGTAATGTGGCGGAAAATATCCCAGCGGGTAGCGCCATCCACCTGCGCCGCTTCCACGGTTTCGTGCGATTGGCCCTCAATGGCGGCCAGCAACACGATGAACATAAAGGGCGTCCACTGCCAGGTGTCGCCAA
>JAWKON010000065.1:0-52838 GCA_041391125.1 Caldilineaceae bacterium | reverse complement strand
AATTCACCATTTACCATTCGCAATTTTCCCACTATGCAAATCATGAACACCATTCAACCAACCCACAATTCCCATTCCCCCATCCGCGTCGTGCTGGCAGACGATCACGCGCTGGTGACGGAAGGGCTGTGCCGCCTGCTGGATCAGCAACCCGATATGGAGGTGGTGCAGGCCGTGGGCAACGGCGATGAGCTGGTGCAGCTTTTACAAGCGCGCGACGATATTGACGTGGCGGTGGTGGATGTGCAGATGCCCTACAGCGGCTTGCAGGCGCTGGCCGACCTGCGCAAGCTGGCGCACCCCACGCGCATTCTCCTCTTGACCGCCTTTGCCGATGGCGAAAGCATCCAGGCCGCCTTGCAATTGGGCGCCGAGGGCTATGCGCTCAAGACCGAATCGCCCACGCAGACCGTGGAGGCCATTCGCCAGGTGGCGCAGGGACGGCTGGTCTTCCCGCGGGCGGCGCAACGCTGGATGGCCCGCCGCCCGGCGGCATCGCCCCGCCACGAACTGTCCGACCGCGAAATGGATGTGCTCAAAGAGCTGGCCCGCGGCTGCTCCAATGCCGAGATCGCGGCCACGCTGTCCGTCAGCGAAAATACGGTGCGCTTTCATCTAAAAAATGTGTATGAGAAACTGCACGTCAATAACCGAACGGAAGCCGCAGCTTGGTTCTTGCGGCAAAAATGAAACAATTTACGAGTGACGATGTACGATTTACGAAATCTGCTCGTTGACGAAGTAACTTCGTAAATCGTACATTGTACATCATTGACTCTATTTTGAGGTCTGGCAAGAACGGCATTTTTTACTTCATGTATACTTTGATAATATACAATTATGTATGGCGAAATTTACGATGCGACCGGTTTTGACTGGGATGAAAACAATCTTGATAAAAATTGGTATCTGCACGATGTAACCAATGGTGAATGTGAGGAAATATTTTTTAATGTTCCACTCGTGCTGAGTTCCGACAAGACCCATAGTACTCAAGAGATGCGCTATTACGCACTAGGCAGAACTGATACGAATCGCTGGCTTTTTGTTGCCTTTACGTTACGTAACGGACTCATTCGCATCATATCTGCCCGCGATATGAATCAAAAAGAAGCAAGGAAATATGAAAACCATTCTAGAGGACATTCCCGTTTTTGATAATGAAGACGACGAGCGCGCATTTTGGAGCGAGCGTGATTCAACTGAATATATTGACTGGGATGATGCCGAAACAGCGCTATTGCCAAAGTTAAAACCCTCAACAAAGTCAATTTCACTGCGTTTGCCCGAAACCATGTTGAACCAACTGCGCGTGATTGCCAATAAGCGCGATATTCCCTACCAATCTCTGATCAAGCTATTCCTCAGCGAGCGGATTGAACAAGAATTGGACATTACACTCAACAAGGCGCACATAGCGGCCAAAAGTTGAACGGTTGGGAACAACTAAGGTATGATCATCCAACGCCAACAAACGCCCAACCCCAATGCGCTCAAATTTGTGCTGCCGGAGAAGATTTTCCCCCAATCCATGAACTTTCCCAGCGCCGAAACTGCATCATCCAATGCGCTGGCGACCAAACTTTTTGCCCTGGGCGATATTTATAATGTGTTCATGGCGCAGGACTTTATCACGGTCAACAAGTATCCGCAGGCAAATTGGGAACCGTTAGCCACACAAATCGAATCAATTATTCAAGAAAATTTATTATGATCAACAGATTACACAGATTCCTCAGATTAAAAATCTTTAAAATCTGTGTAATCTGTTGATCAAAAATCCAAATCCCAAATCGGAAATCCTATGACTCAACCGACGATGGTTTCAAGTGAAAATGGACGCAAAGGCGTCATGGCCGCTATGGAATTGATGCGCAACGGCGGCAGCGCGCTGGATGCGGTGGAACTGGCCTGCCGCATTACCGAAGATGACCCGGACGACCACAGCGTGGGCTACAGCGGGCTGCCCAATCTGCTGGGCCAGGTGGAATTGGACGCCAGCATTATGGACGGGCGCACGCTGCGCAGCGGCGCTGTGGCTTCCATCCACAACTATGGCAACCCCATCACCATTGCCCGCCGCGTCATGGAAGAGCTGCCGCACGTGCTGCTGGTGGGCGCCGGGGCGGAACGCTTTGCCGCCGAAATGGGCCAGCAGCCCGCTGACCAGCGCACGGAAGAATCGCTGGCCAAGTGGCGAGCGCTTGCCGAGCAATGGATTAGACCCGGACAACCTGGGCGATGATCTGCGCGCCGTGGCCCATCTAGGTCCGCTTGGCCGGTCAATTTGCGCGACAAGCCGGTCATTGAGCCGCCGCTATGGCAAGGCGTGGACGCTGGGTACGGTCAACTTTCTGGCCATTGACCAGCGCGGCGATATTGCCTCCGGTGTCAGCACCAGCGGCATCGCCTGGAAATATCCGGGCCGCGTGGGCGACAGCCCCATTGTGGGCGCCGGCAACTATTCGGACAATCGCTACGGCGCCGCCGCCTGCACCGGCATGGGCGAACTGGCCATCCGCGTCTCCACGGCGCGCAGCCTGGTGCTCTATATGAAAATGGGCATGTCGCTACACGAATCCGGCATGGAAGCCCTGCGCGACCTGCGTGCGCTGGAACAAGTCGAAGGCCGCTATATGAACATCGTCGCCCTGACGCCCGACGGCCAGCACCAGGGCTTTACCACCGTGGAAGGCCGCAAGTATTTGCACATGGGCGCCGAGATGAGCGAGCCGGAGTTGTTGGACCGCACGTGTCTTGGGGAATGAAAAGGTGAAAGGGTGACAAGGTGAAGGGGTGACTTCAACTGACGCGGTCACCCTTTCACCCTTTCACCCTTTCACCATCTCGCCCACCGACTCTGCCAAAAAAGAACCGACGACAAACCCTCATGCCAACCGCTGTTCGAATGCCAAAACTCGGAGAAAGCGTTGTGGAAGGCCAGGTTGCGCGCTGGCTCAAAGCGCCGGGCGACCGGGTGGAAAAGCTGGAACCGCTGCTGGAAATCAGCACCGACAAAATTGACACCGAAGTGCCGGCGCCTGCGGAGGGCGTGCTGCTGCAAATTTTGGTGGCCGAAGGTGAAACGGTGGACGCCGGCGTCACCTTGGCCTATATTGGCCAGCCCGATGAAAAAATAGAGCCGCCGGCTGCCACCCAATCCGCAGCCATCCATGCGCCACAGCCCGCCGCCGCCGCATCCCCAATGCTTCCCCGATCCGACTCATCCATTGCCGAACGACCGACGGGCCGCGCCTTTATCAGCCCAGTAGTGGCGCGCATGGCGTCCGCGCACAGCGTGAATCTGGAGCAGGTGCCGGGGACGGGGCTCAACGGGCGCATCACTAAAAAGGATCTGCTAGCCTTTTTGGACAATGACGCACCGACTGCAATTCCCACGCCCGCAAGTGCGCCCATTCCCGCCGCCGCGCCAGCCCTTTTGACGCCCAACGCCGACGAAATCCTGCATCCGCTGACCACCATGCGCCGCGCCATTGCCCAGCATATGGTGCAGAGCAAGGTGACCAGCCCCCATGTGACGACCCTTTTTGAAGTGGATATGACGGCGGTGGTGCGCCATCGCGAAGCCAATAAAGATGCCTTTGCCGCCCGCGGTCTGCATCTCACTTACACCGCCTATTTTGTGATGGCCACGGCGGCGGCGCTGGCCGCGCACCCGCGCGTCAACAGCCGCTTTAGTGAGGCGGGCATTGTGCAGAGCCGCCGCGTTCACATTGGCATTGCCGTGGCGCTGGACGATGGACTCATCGTGCCGGTTCTGCGCGACGCCGACGAGAAAAATCTGCAAGGCGTCGCCAGGGGCATCAACGATCTGACGAACCAAGCGCGAAGTGGTAAACTTATGGCGGATGCCACGCACGGCGGCACCTTTACCATTACCAATCACGGCGTCAGCGGCAGCCTGCTGGGGACGCCGATTATCAATCAGCCGCAGGCGGGCATTCTGGGCATCGGCGCCATTGTCAAGCGACCGGTGGTGCGCAGCGCATCAACTTCGCTGCTGCCCAGTGCGGACGACGCCATTGTGATCCGCCCCATGTGCTATCTGAGCTTTTCGTTTGATCACCGGGTGCTGGATGGAGCCGAGGCCGACCGCTTTGTGGCGCAGATCAAAGAGCAACTAGAATCTTGGACATAAAACATGGCTGAACACAATTACGATTACGATGTTTTGGTTTTAGGCAGCGGGCCGGGCGGCTATGTGGCGGCCATTCGAGCGGCGCAGTTGGGGCTCAAGACCGCCATTGTGGAGCGCGAAAATTTGGGCGGCGTCTGCCTGAACTGGGGTTGCATCCCCAAGAAGGCGTTACTGCACAACGCCGAAGTGCTGGAGACGCTGCTGGAGGCCGAGGACTTTGGCTTTACCTTTGAAAATTTGCAGGTCGACTTTGGCAGCGCCATCACGCGCAGCTTGAACGTGGTTTCGCGACAGACCAAAGGCGTGGCCTTTTTGATGCGCAAAAACAAGATCGACGTGCTCGAAGGGCAGGGCGTCTTTACCGATCCGCACACCATCCAGGTGACGCCCGCCGAGATCAACCCGGAGGCATCGGCGCGCACGGTCTCGGCCGCTAATATCATTATTGCCACCGGCGGCCGCGCCCGCCCACTGCCCGGTGTGGAATTTGACGGCGAACGCGTGCTCCAATATCGCCACGCCATGCGTCTGGACGCCAAGCCCGAATCGCTCATTGTCATCGGCGCGGGCGCCATTGGTATGGAGCTGGGCTATTTTTACAGCACCTACGGAACCAAACTGACGGTGGTCGAGTTATTGGATCGCGTGCTGCCCAACGAGGATCCCGAAGTTTCCGCCGAGGTGGCCAAAGCATTTAAGGCCAAGGGCATCAACTTGCGGACCGGCGTGCGCACCGAAAGTGTGGAAGTCAACGACAGCGGCGTCAAGCTAACGGTGCGCAATATGCAGGACAACAGCACCGATACCATTGAGGCCGCAAAAGTGCTGGTGGCCATCAATATTGTACCCAACACCGAAAACTTGGGGTTGAATGCGGCGGGCGTACAGACAGACGAGCGCGGCTATGTTAAAATTGACGAAGTGATGCGCACCAACGTGGCCCACATTTACAGCATTGGCGACTGCACGGGCAAAATGCCGTTGGCCCATGTGGCCAGCGCTATGGGCATTGTGGCGGCGGAGACCATTGCCGGCGCCGAGACGCTGCCCATTCCCGACGAAAAGTACAAATTTATGCCGCGCTGCACCTATTGCAAGCCCGAGGTGGCCAGCATGGGCATGACCGAAGCGCAAGCCAAAGAGGCCGGTTATGAGGTCAAGGTGGGCAAGTTCCCATTTATGCCTAACGGCAAGGCGCAGGCGCTGGGCGTCAAGAGCGGCTTTGTCAAAATTGTGACCGATGCCAAATATGGCGAAATTTTGGGCGCCCACATGGTGGGGCCGGACGTGACCGAACTGCTGCCCGAGCTGAGCCTGGCCCAGTTTATGGAGATCACGCCCGCCGAGATCGCCCGCACGGTTCACGCCCACCCCACCCTGTCCGAAGTGATCATGGAAGCCGCCCACGCCGTCCAGGGCCATCCGATTCATATGTGAGGATTGGATCAACAGATTGCACAGATTACACAGATTAAAAAATCTTTAAAATCTGCGTAATCTGTTGATCCCCCTCTTGCTTTTATAGGAACATTTCGTGTCGCACACCGCGTTGCCGGAAGCCGTTGTTTCCACCGAAATCGCCGTTCGTTTTGCCGAGACGGACTTGATGGGCGTGGTGCATCATGGGGCCTACATTGTCTGGTTTGAGATCGGGCGCGTGGCCTGGATGGATGCTGTGGGCATGCCGTACAAAGAGATTGCCCAGGGCGGCAATCACTTTGCGGTGACGGGCGTCAACGCGGTGTACCGAGCGGCGGCCACCTTTGGGGATGTTTTGCGCATTGAGACGCGCTTGACCCAATTGCGCAGCCGCCAAGTCAGCTTTGCGTATGAAATCCGCCACCGCGACAGTGGCGAACTGTGTGTAACGGGGAGCAGCGATCACATCTGCGTAGACCTGCAAGGGCGCATGGCCAAGCTGCCCCAAGCGATTTTGGATAGGCTCTGGGAAGGAGCAAAGGCGTTAAAATGATTCACCTTGAGCAGCACGGACCGGTCGTCGCCATTCGCATGTCGCGCGCGCTTTTTGCCCGCCCG
This sequence comes from Caldilineaceae bacterium, assembly GCA_041391125.1. Classification (GTDB taxonomy): domain Bacteria; phylum Chloroflexota; class Anaerolineae; order Caldilineales; family Caldilineaceae; genus JACKBC01. The sequence continues at coordinate 46,642 of JAWKON010000065.1, read as the reverse complement.
ATCTATTGGACTGCCGCCTATTGGGTGGATGGTCTGCTGATCGACACTGGGCCAAGCTGCACGGCCAATGAGCTACTGCGCGCTTTGGACCAATTGCCCGTCGAGCAGGTGGTGCTCACCCACAGCCATGAAGACCACATTGGCGGCCTGGCCGCCGTGCGCCAGCGCTTTCCGGCCGCTCGCATATATGCCGCTCAACGCGCCCTCTCCACCATCCAGCAGCCGGAGCGGCTCCAACTTCAACTCTATCGTCGGCTGCTGTGGGGTTTGCCCAAGGCCGCGCCCGACGTTTTGCCGCTGGATGAGATCGACAATCAGATTCGCACGGCCAATTATCTCTTCCGCGTGGTGGAAACACCGGGCTATTCGCTAGATCACATCAGCCTTTTCGAGCCGCATCAGCGCTGGCTCTTTTGCGGCGATGCCTATATGGAAGGCAAAGATGAGGCGTGGACGCCCGGATTTAACATGTTTGGCATCGTCAGCAGCCTGCGCACGCTGGCCAGCCTGCGCCCGGAAAAGCTCTTCTCCGGCAGCGGAACGGTGCATCGCACACCGCAGCCCGAGCTGCACGCCAAAATTCGCCAATTGGTGACGCTGGCCCGCGAGGTGGCGCGGCTGGAAATTATTGGCCTGGGCACGCCGGAAATTGTGGCTTGCCTGTTTAAAGAAGAATCGCGGCTGGCCTTCTTGACGCGCGGCCATTTTTCAGCGCAAAATCTGGTAGAAGCGTGTCGAGCCTACAATGCGATTTTTACGCCTGAACTGGCGTCGCCCAACCTGCAATCCACCCCGGGCGAAAGCTATCGCCGCTACGATCACCCCTCCATCGACCCGCTCAAAAGCGAACCCTCCGACGAAAACGATCTGGCAGGTTAATTTATCATGCGTGTACTAGTCACCGGCGGCGCTGGCTTTATTGGGGTGCATCTGGCAAATGAACTGCACCGGCGGGGCCATTATGTGCGCGTGCTGGACGATCTGAGCGCCGGCGACCCCGAGCGCTTGCAGCCCGGCATCACCTTTTCGCGCGGCGACGTGCGCGATGTGCCCAAGCTTTGGTCGCTGCTGCAAGGCGTGGACGTGGTCTATCATTTGGCGGCGCGGGTCAGCGTGCCGGCGTCGCTGCTCTATCCGCGCGAATATAACGATGTGAACGTGGGCGGCACGGTGGCGCTGTTGGAGGCGTGTCGCGATGTGGGCATCCGCCGCATGGTGCTCACCAGCAGCGCGCCCATCTATGGCAACCAGACCACTGACGTGTCAACGAAGAGATGCCGCCGCGGCCCGCCGTGCCCTATGCCGTGAGCAAGCTGGCCGCCGAACTGTACATGTTCAACATCGGCATGCACAGCGGTTTTGAAACGGTGGCGCTGCGCATTTTTAACGCCTATGGACCGGGCCAGCCGCTGCCGCCTTCCCACGCGCCGGTGATTCCCCAATTTATGCAGCAAGTGCTGGGCCGCGGCTCGCTGGTGGTCTTTGGCGACGGCCAGCAGATCCGCGATTTTGTCTATGTGGACGACGTGGTGCAGGCGCTGGTCGCCGCCGCCGATGCCCCCACGTGGATCGGCAGATCATCAACGTAGGCAGCGGCCGGGGCGCCACCATCAACGAGTTGATCCGCGGATCGAACAGGTGGCCGGCCACAGCGCCAACGTGCTGCACAACACCGAGCGGCCCAGCGGCCTGTCGCGCCTGGTGGCCGATCTGGAAAAGGCGGGACGGCTGCTGGGCTATGCGCCGCAGACCGAGCTGTTCACCGGCTTGCAGCGCCTCATGGAGGAGGACCCGATTTTTCAGCATCTGCGGCCCGGCTCCAGCGCATAATACTGAGGAGGGCATAGTGCGTATAGCGTTAGTTTTGGATGTTTATTTGGATGCATATTCTGCCCGATCTTTTGTTATAATGAGAAGCATAATCCAGGCCCATAGTTGGTGCGTTATGCCGCAAATCGTTGATTCGATGAAAGTTGTACATTGGCGGTCGTGATAAAGTAACACCGCTACCCGATAGAAAAACTGTTATTTTATGCAGAGCCTGAGTATAAATGTACGAAATCGTCTTTGCCCAAGAAGCGTTGAAAGACTTAATGGCGTTCAGAAAGTTTGAACAACAGATAATTATTTCAAACATCGATACCCAACTCGTGCATGAACCAATGGTCGAAACGCGTAATCGATTTCGAATGCGGCCCAACGATGTGGCCGAATGGGAGTTAACAATCGACAGATTTCGCGTGTTTTACAATGTGACTGATGATGACCAAATTGTCAGAATTGAGGTTATTGGCGTCAAGAGGGGCAATCAGCTATTCGTACGCGGCACACGGAGAGAATTATGAAAGTAGTAACCGTTCCAGCAGATCAAAAATTTCTGTCTGATCTTCTCATGGATATTGAAGAAGGTGGTTTGATATTAAAAACGCATAATGGACAGCAATTTGTGTTATTATCACTGAAGATTGGCAAGGCTTTGACGTTGGAAACAGCGATGATTTTAGAGAAGAAGTAAAAGCAACATCAGAGAATATGGCATTAATGGCTTTCTTAGCGCAACGAAAGAGCGCTAGCGAACCGATAACACTGAAGGATGTCAAAGAGCTATTGGGGCTACGATAGCAATAATGAACTCTGAGAGATATACGCTTTTCGCCAATCGTTCTGTTTTTTCCTTACCATCATTCAGTAAACGCAAAGTGGGTTCGCACGGCAAAAATCATGCACACCAGTGCGGCCCGTGTTTCATCTTATCTTTTCCTCACATTTCCACAGCTATCTTTATATTTGTCCTACTAACATTAACTGCCTGCAACGCCGGTGACCGCGCGCTCGGCATCTACCTACGCATGAATCAGGCCGAAGTGGAGCGGCCATACAGCGTGGACCCGCGTGAGGTGCGCTTTGAGGTGGAGCCGGGCACGCCGGCGCGCGTCATCGGCAGCAATTTGGTGGCGGCAGGGCTGATTGGTGATGACCGGCTGTTTGAGGCATATGTACGCGTCAATGGATTGGTCAGCCAGTTGGAGGCCGGTACATTTGTGTTAAGCCCTTCCATGACGCTGGTTGAAATTGTGGAGAAGCTGCAAGATTCCGCCGCCGACAGCATCCGCATCACGATTCCCGAAGGCTGGCGCATTGGGCAGATCGTAGATTTATTGGATGAACTGGGCGTTTACAACGAGAGCAATGCGGCCACGCTGGAGCAATATGCGCACGCCGTCAACACCGGCGATCTGAGCGGACTTGAGCTGAGCCAGTACGCCTTTTTGCAGACGCGCCTGGACGGCATTGGTCTGGAGGGCTATCTTTTTCCCGACACATACGAGGCGCCCGCTGTGGACGCCAACGTCGAAGATGTGCTGGGGCGGCAGCTCGATGGCTTTGCCAACAAGGTCATGCCCGTTTACAAAGACGCCATCGACAGCGGCAAAACCACGCTGGATCTCTACGCCGTGCTCACGCTGGCCAGCATTGTGGAACGCGAAGCAGTTGTGCCGGAGGAACGTCCGGCTATTGCCCGCGTCTACCTGAACCGGCTGGCCCAAGGCATCCGGCTGGAAGCGGACCCCACGGTGCAGTACGCCATGGGCTATCAGCCGGCCAGCGGCCAATGGTGGAAGACACCCGTTTTCCTCGAAGAATACAGCTCGGTGGACAGCCCGTACAACACCTATCTCTACGCTGGGCTGCCGCCCGGCCCCATCTGCAACCCCGGCCTCAGCAGCATCCAGGCCGTGCTCGAGCCAGACCCGCACAACTTTCTCTTCTTTGTGGCCATCCCCGGCGCAGGCGGTCGCCACGTTTTTGCCGAAACCTTTGCAGAGCATCAGGTCAACGTGCAGAAGTATTTGGGACAATGAGGGGATGAAAGGGTGACAAGGTGACAAGGTGAAAGGGTGACTGAGCCTGTCGAAGTCACCCTTTTCACCCCTTCACCCTTTCACCCTTTCACCTTGTCAAATGAACCAGGATAACCTCAAATGAACACAAAACCCCAACCACCCCACAATCTCCTCGCCATCTGTCTCGATTCGGGGGACACGCTGGTGGATGAGGGGACCGAAATTAAGGATGCCCGCGGCGCCGTCTTGGAGGCCGAGTTGATACCGGGCGCGGCCGAATTGGTGCGCCAGATCAAACAGCGCGGCTATCCACTGGCGCTGGTGGCCGATGGCCCAGCAGATACGTTTCGCAACGTGCTGGGCCATTTCGGGCTGTATGAACTGTTCGATGCGCTGGCCATTTCCGAATTGGTGGGCGTGGAAAAGCCGGATGCGGCCATGTTTCATACAGCGCTGGGACAGCTCGATATTGCCCAGGCCGATTATGGCCGCGTGATCATGGTGGGCAACAATTTGAGCCGCGATATTCTAGGCGCCAACGCGCTGGGGCTGATCACAGTCTGGATCGACTGGGCGCCGCGGCGTGCCAAAATTCCGGCCAACGCCCTGGAAACACCCGATTACATCATCAAAACCCCGCTGGAACTGCTCAACGTAATCAACCAAATAGAAAAACTTTGATCAACAGATTTCGCAGATTTCGCGGATTTTTAATCTTTCAAATCTGTGTAATCTGTTGATCAAAATGAATCTTTGACCCAAAGGATACAACAATGACAAGCGGAAAAGTTGCGCTGGCGGTGACGATGCACGACCCGCAGAGCAGCATGTTGGCGCAGGCGCGCAAGGTGAGCGCCGTGATTGCGCGCAGCTTTGCGCATATGACAGTGTACGCCACACCCACCAGCGGAGCGGCGCTGCGTACATATTTACAGGACCACGGCGCCATCATCCGTTTGCAGGAGCATGAATTAGACGATGGGCTGCGCCAGTTGGGCAGCGTGCGGCGGGAAGCGGTCAAGCTGGCGCTGGCGACGGGGGCCGCGCACGTTTTCTATTGCGACTTTGACCGCATTTTGCACTGGGCCGAATTCTATCCCGCTGAATTGGCGGCCATCGCCCAGCAGATCACGGCGTTCGACTTTTGCGTGTTGGGGCGCACGGAACGCGCCTTTCACAGCCACCCGCGCGTGCAGGTGGAGACCGAGCAGATTGTCAACAATGTGTTTGCCCAAGTGAGCGGTCGCCAGTGGGATGTGCTGGCGGCGGCGCGCGGTTTATCGCCAGCGGCAATCGAGTGTATTTTGCAAAACTGCGCTGACGACACGTTGGGCGTGGATACTTCGTGGCCGCTCTGTATTTTGCGTCAGCCCAATCTGACCACTGGCTATCTGGAGACCGAAGGGCTGGAGTTCGAGACCGCCGACCGCCACGGCCCCGAGGTGAAGGCCGCCGGTGGTCACGCCGCCTGGATTTCGCAGGTCGATGCCAGCCCAACCCGCTGGGCGCGGCGGCTAGAAATGGCGCAAATTGAGATGGCGTCCATCGTGGAATATCAGTAAATGAAGATGAATTCTCTGTCTACACTCGAAATCCCCCAAGCGCCGCCGCGCCACACGCGCACCATCGAAATTGTGTGCCACCGCGGGGCCAATCAATACGCACCCGAAAATACCTATGCCAGCGCCCAAATCTGCATCGATTGGCAGATGGACTATGTGGAAATTGACGTGAATACCAGCCGCGATGGCGTGCTCTTTCTGATGCACGGTCCCGAGTTGCACAAGACGACCAGCGGAACCGGCCACATTGGCGACTGGCCCGCCGCCGAAATCGACCAGTTGGACGCCGGGAGCTGGTTTCATCCCGCCTATGCCGACCAGCGCGTGCCGCGGCTGGAGCCCTTTCTGCACTGGGCCAAAGGCAAAACCAAACTCTTTTTGGATGTCAAAGCCGCCGATCACCGCCAACTGCTGGACTTGATCTACGCCAGCGGTTTTGCGAATGAATGCTTTTTCTGGTCTGGCGACAAGGAATGGGCGCGCCAGTTATACAAGCTGGCGCCCGATTTGGCCATCAAAATAAACGTCTCCAGCCCGGCGGATGTGGTCAACGCCCACGAACACTTTGGCGCCCGCATTGTAGAGATGGATCTGAAGCACCTCAACCAGCCGCTGATCGACGCCTGCCGCCAATCCGCGTGCGATCAAAGTGATGCCCTATGTAAAAGAGAACAATCCCGCGGCTTTTCAGCAAGTGCCCCGTCAAACTAGTGCTGGGGCGCCTGGACGGCATGATCAAGCTGCATGAATCAATCGCTAAATCATGGGCGATGTCTTTGCCCACATTGCCCGCAGCCGGGATCCAAATTGAGATCAAAATACAAAGAAGTGATCAAGCCATCAGATTACACAGATTTCGAACAGATTTTATAATCTTTGCCAGTAATCTGCGTAATCTGTTGATCAAAAGAAAATCTCAGGAAATTTATGACGACATTGTTTTGTGACGTAATCTTGTTTGACCTGGACGGCACGCTGGTGGATTCGCACGCCGTGGTGGAGCGGCAGTGGCGCATTTGGGCCGCCCGGCATGGCCTGGACGGCGATAAGCTGCTGAAGCTGGTGCATGGGCGCAAGGCCGATGAATCCATGCGCATGGTGGCGCCGCATCTGGACATTGCCAAAGAGGCCGCCCTGTTGGCCGCAGCGGAAACCGTCGATCTGGATGGCGTGACGGCCATTCCCGGTGTGTCTGAACTGCTGGGCGTGCTGCCAAGCGAGTGCTGGGCCATTGCCACTTCCGGCTCGCGCTCGATTGCCACGGCGCGCTTAAAACATGTGGAGCTGCCCGTTCCCAATGTGTTGATCACGGCGGACGACGTGCGCAACGGCAAACCGGCGCCCGACCCCTATTTGCTGGCGGCCAAACGCATGAATAAGCGCCCTGAGCAGTGCATCGTCATCGAAGACACGCCCGCCGGCATCGAGTCCGCCTTGGCCGCGGGCATGCGCGTCGTTGCCGTCATCACCACGCACACAGCGGCGGATTTGCAACGCGCCACGGTGGTGCAGCCCATTGACCAGCAAATGCACGTGACCATTGGGCGCACGGGTTCGCCGCGGCTGCGCATCGATGTGCCTTGATAAAACGCGGCGATTCCATTACACTATATCCAATGGCAAACTCGCAGTTTGATACGTCAATTTGCCTATATGAAGTCATCGTTCAGGAGAGATGTCATGGCTATTTCTCAACCCTATATCCCAAAACGTGCCATTGACTATTTTGTACCCAAGGGTGCGCCGATCACCGGAGAGCAACTGTTCCTTTTGGGTGGTCTTGGGCGCACTGAACTTGTCAAGGGAGAGTTGATTGAACTGATGCCAACAGGACATTCACACGGGTATATTGAAAGCATCATCACGACGACACTGATGCTCTATGTACGCCCCAACAAGCTTGGCCGTACTGAATGGAGAAGCAGGCGTTTACACAGGGCGAAATCCCGATACAGTGCGTGGTGTCGATGTGGCCTATATCTCGAATGAGCGTTTTGCCCAAGTGCAGTCAGAGTCATACCTGGATGTTGCGCCGGAACTGATTGTCGAAATTCTGTCGCCATCTGATGCGTGGAGTGAGTTGCAGGTCAAGCTGGCCGAATATTTTGCGATAGATGTCAAAATGGTTTGGGTGGTCGATCCCGCGTTGGAGCAAATTCACGTGTTTGAAGCGCTGGATCAGATGCATTTGTTAACCCTGAATGATGAGCTGACGGGCGGTGATGTGCTGCCCGGCTTTCGTACGTCGGTTCGCGCAATTTTTGAAGAATAGACGTTATGACCGCCAATAATTCACGACAACTCCTAAGCAGTGGCGTCACCTGGGAGACGCTGGCTGGCTATAGCCGGGCCGTGCGCGTGGGGGACCGCATTCTGGTTTCCGGCACGACGGCCAGCGGGCCAGATGGACTGGTGGGCGACAACGACCCGGCCGCCCAAATGCACTTTGTGATCGACAAGATCGAGGCGTCCATCCGCAAGCTGGGCGGCGAACTGGCCGACGTGGTGCGCACCCGCGTCTACGTCAGCGATCTGGCCCATTGGGAGCCGATTGCGCGCGTGCATGGCGAGCGCTTTGGCCAGATTCGACCCGCCAATACGCTGGTGCAAGCCAGCCTGGTGGGGGCGGAATTCCTGGTCGAAATGGAAGCCGAAGCTATTGTCGGCTCGGCCACGGTGACGGCGACCCATGCGCTTTAGCCTGCGCCTGAACAACGACCTGCCAGTGACCGATTATGTGGCGCTGGCGCAACTGGCCGAGGCGGTGGGCTTTGACCAGTTCTGGATCAGCAATGACCTCTTTTTGCGCAGCAATTTGGTGATTCTGCCCGCCGTGGCCCAAGTCACTACCACGCTGCACATCGGCACGGGCATCCTCAACCCGTACACCCTGCATCCGGCTGAAATGGCCATGTTTGCCGCCACCATGGACGAGCTGAGCGGCAATCGCTTTCTGCTGGGGCTGGCCGCCGGCGCCGGCGACTTCCTCGAATGGGTAGGGTTAACGCAGACGCGTCCGCTGGCCGCCATGCGCGAAAGCGTGCTGACTATGCGGGCGCTGCTGCGCGGCGAACGGGCCAGGCTGGAGGGTGATTTTCTGCGCTGGAATGAGGAAGCCTATTTGCGCTTTACCCCGCCGCGCGTCACGCCCATTTACCTGGGCGCTATGGGGCCTAAGATGCTGGCCCTGGCCGGTGAAGTGGCCGACGGCGTGCTGCCGCTGCTCTTCCCCCCCGAGCACTATTTCACCGTAGCCCCGCTGATCGCCGAAGGCGCCAAACGCCGGCCGCCCGACCTGCCGCCGCTGGATCTGGCGGCCTGCATCTGGGTGTCGCTGGCGGCGGATGCAGAGGCGGCGCGCCGCGTATTAGCGCACAAAGTGGCCTATTACGGCCACGCCCTCAGCCCGCTGATCTTGCAGCAACTGGGCCTGACGCAGGCCGATTTCCACGCGATTGAACAGGCCATGATGGTGGAGCGCAACGCCGCCAAAGCCATTGGGCTGGTGGATGAACGCATGTTGCGCATTGGCGTACTGGGCGGCCCCTACGACGTGATCGAGCGGCTGGAACCGCTGGTCGCGGCCGGGGTGACGCATCTGAGCTTTGGCCCGCCGCTGGGGCCGGATTTAGGCGAAGCGGTGCGGCTCTTGGGGCAGGTGGTGGATCATTTTCGGCGGTGAGCTTCTGTTTCGCGTTCTCTGTCCCAGGCTTGAGGCATGTTATGTGTTTCTCCCCTCAATAAATAACGACGGTTCAATCGCACGGCCGAGGCTGGATTCGTTTTGCCCACTTTAGATATAACGGTCAAGGTTCTTGCCTTTGTGCAAAATTTTGACCACGAAGGCGCGAAGATGACACGAAGAACACAAAGGGAAGCCTTTCTTTGAAACTGTGTGATCTCCGTGTTCTTCGTTACCTTTTGGTTCTGGCTTGTCCAGGTAGGCCATTCCCAAAAATAAAATATCCAGCATGGAGCAAGCTAATCCAGAAAATCCATTTGAATTTGGGTAACTATTTTTCTGGATTAGCTAATCCAGAAAATCCATTTGAATTTGGGTAATTATTTTTCTGGATTAGCCTTAGACTGTGTTTGACAAGGTAAATGAGAAAAAGGAACGTTTACAAGTAAAGGGCAGAGTCGTCGGCAAACGTTGCCGCGAGCGGAATCACAGTACACCGCTCGCCTAATTTTGACATCTGGCGCAATTTCCAGCAAAATCGACTCCTGTGTTGACGGCGCTGCTGGCATTCGCCACTGCAGAATCAGTTGATCGCAACGGCACGCGATAGGATCGGATTCAACAGTCAAAACCGACGCCTATATCGCTCACACCGTTGCGGTGCATTGAAAATCGTCATGCTTGAAGATTTTGTCGCCGCCAATGCAGGCGAACGGACCGATTCGTTTGAATGTAGTGTACTATTTTTGGGAATGAAAGGATATGTAAAATGGGTCTATTAGCAGCATTTATCGCTGGCGTCGTCGTTGGATGGTTTCTCCAATCCATCATCGTCCCCTCCTCACGACCAACCGCGCAACCCTCCGCCAGCTCCCTTCAGCCTGCCCCAGCCAAGAGGAACCACCCAAACCGCCCGCTGTCATCATCGACAAATTAGAGCCGCTGCCCAAAGAGCCGTCACCGGCGCCCATAGCCGAACCGGCGGAATCAGCGCCCTCAGCGGCGGCCAGCCCCAAACCGGCCCCGCCAGCAGCAATCGGCGTGATCAGCGGCGGCGCGGCCAGTCGCACGGCGCTCTCTAACGTGCCGGCGCCGGCACAAGCCGCGCCGGTGGAAACAGCGGCCGCCGCCCCTGCCCCAGCCCAGCCCGCTCCATCTAAAGCCTTGGGCAAAAGCGACCGCTTGCAAACCATCAACGGCATTGGCCCCGTGTACGAAAAGAAGCTGAAAGCGGCTGGTGTGCAAACCTTCGCCGATCTGGCCCGGCAAACGCCCGAGAAAGTCGTCGAGATCATTGCACCTCAAAGCTGGCAAAATATCGACGCAGCCGCCTGGATTGCCCAAGCCGCCGAACTGGCCAACGCATAGTGAACGCCGCGCAATAAAAAAGGTGGGGACACGGACCGTGTCCCCACCTTTTTTATTGCGCGGCGTTTGCATGGCGCCTAAAACGGAATATCCTCTTCACCAAAATTGTCGCCGCCCCCCTCATCGCTCATGCTGGCGCCAGAAGGCGCCGCACCCACCGCCATAGGCATATCGCCGCGGTTGCCCAGGAATTTGACAATCTGCGCCGTCACTTCCAACGAGGCGCGCATGTTGCCGTCGCGATCCGTATAGGGGCGGGCATCCTCAATCTCGCCAATAATCAGCACCTGGCGGCCTTTGGTCAGATATTGGCTGACGATTTCGGCCGTCTTGCGCCAGGCCGTCACGCGGAACCAGGTGGTGCGGTCTTGCCGCTGGCCATCCGGCGTGGTCCAGCTTTTGTTGACAGCCAGGCTAAAGCTGACAACCGGCACACCGCTGGGCGTATATCTCATTTCAGGGTCATTCCCCAAGTTGCCAACCAATGTAATCTGCTGATACATAAAATTTCTCCTTTGTGCTCAATGGCTCTCTGTTTTAAGCGTTGCATGAAAACCTGGCTGCTTTCGCTGGCAAAGTGGCAGGTCCCCTGTTTTCAAAATATGCAGTGCGACATCGTATTATATAAAGCAAATTGTAACACCACGCGCCGCCGAGAATCAAACAAACGGTAGCCCTATTGTAACAAAATCACGCCAAATTGCAACTCGGGACAGAACATTTGTTTCGCATTTAGATATCCCGCCACCAGCCACCAACCCCGTCTGGACGAAGCGCCCAAAGCGTGCGATAATAGCGCGCATGACAAACACTACTCTTCCCAACACGCAAGTCAATCTCGATACCATTCAGTCCTATCTGCGCGAACACAATTTAGATGGCTGGCTGCTCTATGATTTTCGCGGCGCCAATCCCATTGCGCTGCACGTGGCCGGTCTGCAAAGCAGCGGCACGCGGCGCTGGTTTTTGTGGATTCCACAAGGGGGCCGCCCCACCTGGCTGATCCACGCCATTGAGGGCAACAACTTTGTGGATGTTTCGCCCCAGGTGGATGGCGAAAAGCGCCGCTACGTGAGCTGGCAAGAGCTGTCCGGCGCGCTGGCGCAGCTTGTGGGCGCGGGGCCAGGCCAGCAGTTACGATTTGCCATGGAATACAGCCCCGACTGCGCCATCCCCTACGTGAGCAAGGTGGACGCCGGCACGCTGGAATTGGTGCGCGCCGCCACCGGCGCTGAAATTGTGAGCAGCGCCGATCTGGTGCAGCTTGTGCAGGCGGTGCTTACACCCGCCCAACTGGCCAGCCATCGCCGCGCCGTGGCCCACTGCATGGGCGCCAAAGAGAGCGCCATCGATTTTATCCGCGCCGCCTTTGCTGACGACCGGCCAATCACCGAATACGATGTGCAGCAGCACCTTATGGACTATTACGCGCGCGTGGGGCTGGATACAACTTATTCGCCCGCCGTGGCCGTTAACGCCTCTGCCGCCGACCCGCACTATCACCCCAGCGCCGCCCGCCACAACCCCATCCGCCGCGGCGATATGCTGCTGCTGGACATTTTCGAGCGCGAAACGGGCGACCCGCTCAACTGCCTGGCCGACATCACCTGGACTTTCTATTGCGGCGCGCAAACGCTGCCCAAAGTGACGCAGGTCTTCAACGTGGTGGCCGCGGCCCGCGACGCCGCCGTCAGCTTTATCCAGCAGCGGCTGGACGCCGGGCAGCCCGTCCACGGCTACGAAGTGGACGAGCACTCACGCGGCGTGATCAAAGAGGCCGGCTACGGCCAATACATTATGCATCGCACCGGCCACAGCCTGGGCACCGCGGTCCATCACAACGGCGTCAACATCGACAACCTGGAAACCCAAGACCGCCGCAGCCTGATCCCCGGCGTGCTCTTTACCATTGAGCCGGGCATTTACATGCCGCAATTTAACTTTGACGACGTTCCTACAGCCAAAGGACTGGGCATCCGCAGCGAGATCAACTGCTATATGCACGCCGACCGGGTGGAGGTGACGACGCTGCCGCTGCAGACGGCGGTTGAGGCCATTTTAGGGTAAAGGTGTATGCAAAAAAAGCAATTCGAAACCCCACCTCACCGCGTCGCCCTCTTCGTCACCTGCATGGTGGACATGATGTACCCCGAAGTGGGGCTGGCCACGGTGGAGCTGCTGGAGCGCCACGGCGTGGAGGTAGTCTTCCCCGAGGAGCAGACCTGCTTCGGCCAGCCGGCGTTCAATGCCGGTTTTCGCGCGGAGGCCAGCCAGCTTGCGCGGCGCTTTATCGATGTCTTCTGGCCGCTGGTCTATAGCGGCCACGTGCAGGCCATTGTGGCGCCCAGCGGCAGCTGCACCACCATGACGCGCCACTTTTACGCCACGCTTTTGGAATCGGTCGGCGCTCGCGAAGCCTATCGCCGGGCCGAAGAGCTGGCCGGCATCACCTTTGAGCTGACCGAGTTTTTGGTCGATGTGCTGGGCGTGACGGATGTAGGCGCGCGCTTTGCGGGCAAGCTGACCTATCATGCCTGCTGCCATTTACTACGCGAACTGCGCGTAGATCAGCAGCCGCGCGCCCTCCTCGATAACATTGCCAACGCCGAGCTGACCGAATTGGAGGGAGCCGAGGAGTGCTGCGGGTTTGGCGGCCTCTTCGCCATTAAAAACGCCGGCATAAGTACGGCCATGGGCCAGCGCAAAACGCAAAATTTAGCCATAAGCGGCGCCGACGTGGTCGCCCTCTGCGATGTGAGCTGCATGACCCACATCAACGGGCTGCTCAGCCGCCAGGGCCAACGCTGCCGCGCTGTCCACATTGCGCAAGTGCTCAACAGCCAAGTGGATGTGGATGATGAGGAGCGCGCAAACGATGGCCAAGCAACGGCTGACGCGCCGCCGCCCAAACCGGATACGCGGCAAGAATCCGACCGCGTGCTGCCCTTTGAAGAAGAACCCACACAGCGCTCCAAAAATGTGCGCTTAAAATCAAAACCCGCCGAGGTAAGCAAGCCGCGGCGCTGGCAAGATCTGTAGGTCACTCTTGCAGAGTGACGGAGTTCGCCTCCACAGATTACTCTCGCTGACCGGGCTTGTCACACAACATGTGTGACCTACTATTTCCCACCTCACCATCCAATTATGCAAAGCCCAATTAACCTGTACGCCCCCTTCCAGCAGCGCGTCGACGATGCGCTGAACAACAAACATCAAAAGACCGCGCTCAACCGCATGGCGGGCAACATGAGCGGCGCCCGCGTGCGCGCCATGGGCGAAGTGGATGGCGAAACGCTGCGCAGTCAGGTACGTCAGATGAAGGAATATGTGGTGCGTCATCTGCCCGAGCTGCTGGTTGAATTTGAAAACCAGGTCACGGCCAACGGCGGCCAGGTGCATTGGGCGCGCGATGCCGCCGAGGCCACCGCCATTGTGCGACAACTGGCGCGCAACCACGATGTGGCCACGGTGGTCAAATCCAAGTCCATGGTCACCGAGGAGATTCATCTCAACAGTGAGCTGGAGGGCATTGGCGTGCGCACGGTGGAGACCGACTTGGGCGAATACATAATCCAGCTGGTCAACGAGCCGCCCAGCCACATTGTGGCCCCGGTCATCCACAAGCGGCTGGAGGACATTGCCGAAATCTTTCAGCAAAAGCTGGATATGCCGCCCACATTGGACCCGGAAGCCATGTGTACCGCCGCCCGCACCCGCCTGCGCCAGGATTTTTTCAGCGCGGACATGGGCATTAGCGGCTGCAACTTTGGCGTTGTGGAGACTGGCCACGTCTGCATTGTGACCAACGAGGGCAACGGGCGCATGGTCTCCTCCATGCCGCGCGTCTACGTGGCCATTATGGGCATTGAAAAGCTGGTCCCCACCATCGAAGACGCCTTTCTGCAATATCAGGCGCTCTGCCGTTCGGCGGCCGGTCAGCGCGTCAGCGTTTATCTTTCCATGACCGGCGGACCGCGCAAGCCGGGCGATGCCGACGGTCCCGCAGAGTTTCACGTGATTCTGCTCGACAACGGACGCAGCGATATGCTGGCCGGCGGCTATGGCGAGGCGCTCATGTGCATCCGCTGCGGCGCCTGTTTGAACATCTGCCCCGTCTATCGCGAAGTGGGCGGCCACGCCTACGGCTCGACCTACAGCGGCCCCATCGGCGCCGTGATCAGCCCGCTGCTGCACGCGCCCATTACCGACCCGCAGAAATTGCCGCAGGCCAGCAGCCTGTGCGGCGCCTGCCGCGACGCCTGCCCGGTCAAGATCGACCTGCCGGGGCTGCTGCTCGATCTGCGCGCCGAATATGTGGAATTGGGCAACGCGCCCCGTTTTGAAGAGATGGCCATCAGAGGTTTTGTGCGCGCCATGAGCAGCCGCCGCACTTATGAGCTGGCGGGGCAGATGGCACGACTGGCCACCGGTGCGCTGGCCGGGCTGAGCGGCGGCAACATCAAGTTTGCGCCGCCGCCGCTCAACGGCTGGACGCAGAGCCGCGATCTGCCCCCCTTTGCGCCCAAGTCGTTCCGCCAATTCTGGGCCGAGCGATCCAAGTGGCGCAAGTCCATCCATGGCGACGCCGCCCCCACCGTCTCCCCTTATGCCGAACGGGCCAAACGCACAACGGATGATAATGCATGAGCGCCCGCGACGACATTTTGACCCGGCTGCGCGGCGCGCTGACCCAGCCCACGCTGCGCTTTCCGCCGCCCAATCCGCAGCCTCTGACTGCCGAGGAACGGCTCACCGTCACCAGCGCCGAGGGGGATTTGCCCATGCTGGTGGAACGCTTTGCGCGCGAGTTGGAGGCGCTGCACGGCGAAGCGCTGATTGTGGAGACGCCGGTGGCGGCGCGCATGGCGCTAGTCAACATGCTGTTGGGCTGGATGGAAGAGGCCAAGGCCAAACGCACCGGCGCGTTCTTTGAATCGGGCCAAGAAGAGTGCATCTTAAGTTGGGATGTGGAGGCGCTGCCCATTGAGGGGATTGGCGACACGCTGACCGACATTGGGCTGACGATAGTGACGCCTGCAGATATGCACAATGCCGAGATGCGCGCGGCCACACGCTACATTCAGTATGGCTTAACCGGGGTGGAGGCCGCTTTTGCCAGCACCGGCTCCATGCTCATGGCGTCATCGGCGGTTGGCGTCAATCGGGTAGCCAGCCTGCTGCCCATCCGCCACGTGGCGCTGATTCCGTTTAGCCGGGTCTATGAAAATGTGGAAGCGTGGATGTTGGAAAGACGCACGCGCGGCATTCTGGTGCAAACGTTCAAAGAGAACGCCAACCTGACCATGATCTCCGGTCCCAGCAAGTCGGCGGACATTGAAGGCAATTTGACGCTGGGCGTGCATGGTCCCAAGTTTGTGAATGCGATTCTGTTTAATGATATTCTGGACTGACAGACCTGCCACTTATGCTGCTTCGGGCAGATCTAGCCGCTCGTCAATCCACTCGCGCAACAGGGCGCCCATAGATTTTTGGGAAGCACGCGCTTCTGCACGTAGAACATTTTTGACATATGCGCTTAGTTGAATCGTCAGCGATTCGGTCAATTCGTCATCTTCCTCACCGCCGTACAATTCAAAATAATCGACGGGGAACAGATAGTCCTCGCCAGTATCATCAAAGACGCGCAATTCGCCCAGACGATGATCGTCTGAGGTTTGCGGCAGCGCTTTGTAGATTTGGCCAACGGTCAAATCCGTTGTCTCGGACTCGTCTATTGGCTTGTCCACAAATTCGAGATATGCGTTGTTTTTGATACATCTAACATAACTCATGAGATTCTTCGCATCCTCCGCTTATCTTTTTCTCGCTTGCGACCAATTCCATGCGCCTCAAACCAGTGAATCTCTGCTAACCAGACTTCACCGTTTTCATACTCAATCGTAGCAACACCTTTGCATTTACGCCACTTACCATACCCATACGTTTCATTTAGAAAATGCCTAACGCGAACCCCTGTTCCGCGGGCAATCGTTTCAATCTGACTGATTTCGCTGATGACCTTAAATCGCACAAGGTGAAATCCTATCTGTCTTAATTTTGCGTTTTTTGTTTTGCGCTTTTAAGACCAGGCGTGGCCTATATCTCACATTTTATCTAATATTTTCCAAAGTTGAAAATACAAAAAATATTGACAAGATGGAATAATTTCTGGCCTCAAAATAAAAAATAGAGCAGGGGCCAGGCATTGCTGACGCCTGGCCCCTTTTTCGCTGCATAAACAACTATTCAGGTCATTCCTTCGACAAACTCAAGGCATAACTAGATAGTCAATGTCATTAAGTTAGGAGTTTTCAGTGCTCAGTTTTCAGTAGTCAGTCTCAAACACACACTGAAAACTGAGCACTGAAAACGGGTTACTTTGACCAGATATTTGCTTAACTTAACGACATTGACTAGATAGTTGCCGGTAAAACTTGACTCCTTATTCATCCACTACCGGCAAGTAGTAGAAGAACTGCTGTCCCTCTGTCGGTGCGTTTTCCACCTCTGCGCCATCCAGCTCATCTTCATCCAGCGAATCGTCAAAGACTTCGCTGGCCCCGCTATAATCGTTGATGACGGCCGTGTTGACCTCGGCGCCGCTTAACGCTGAGTCTGGCGTGAAGAGGGCGCCCGGGCCCAGACCGTCGATGCGCTCGCCGCCAAATTCGGTGCTGTCGCCATCCCAGAAAAGCGTGGGCGTGCAGACAGGCTCACCATCAAAGACGCAGAGCACAATGTCATCGGCATCGCCGCGCAAGCCGCCGCTAATGTCGTAGGCGCCGCGGTGCTGAAGTAGATGTTGCCGGTACCCGGGTCGATCCAGGCGGCGCGGATGTCTTCATCACGCGTGCGCATCTCGATCTGCTGTCCCTGGAAGTAGAGCGACCAATTTTCACCGTCAAACTTGATCAGGTCTTCATCCAGGCCGGCCACTTCGGGCGGCGTTACGTCGAAGTGACCAATGGTGCTGATCACCAGATGGCCGTCCGGGGCCAAGGCAATGGCCACCACATCTTCATTATCGCGTCAACCCATACGCAGAGCCATCAAAGTAGAGCGAGAAGGCGCCCGCCGTGTTGTTTTCACCATAGCTATCGCCCTCAAAGAGCACGATGTCCGAGTCATCCACCGCCAGATCGCCGATGTGCAGCGGGCGCTCAAACGAGAGGAGCAGATCGCCATTGGCCAGCACTTCCAAGGCGTCTATATCGTTGGTGGCGATGGCGCTGCTTAGGTTAGAGCCGTCAAAGTAGATGGCCCATTCACCACTGAGCGGGTTATAGACCAGAACATCTTCGTCCCTAAATTCAACGTTGCCCACCTTCCCGCTGCTGGACGAGCTGAGATAAACCGCCGTGCTATCCGGCTCTGGCACGACTACCGAGCCGCCGGTCACGTTCAGCGAAACCGGCACCTCCACCAGCGGCGTGGCCGCGTCGTCGCTTTCAATGCATAGTGACGCTTGGTAGGCGCCGTTGGCCAGGCCGGTGGCGTCCAGCGCAATGCTGACCGCCGCGGATCCACCCGGCGCCACCGTCCCCGTCATCGGCGTGGCCGTCAGCCAAGGTACGTCGGCGGGCGTGGTACAGGCCGACGGGAAACCGATGGCCACATCATCCACAAAGAAGCTGGAGTCAAGACCATTGGCAGAGAACGTTTCCGAGACAAAGGCCAGCGTATGCGCCCCGCCGTCGGCATAGGCGCTAATATCGACCTCTTGCAGCGCATAGCTAAAGATGCCGCAATTGGGGCTGGTTCCGTCGATCACAAAGAGCGCTTCACCATCAATTTGGGCGGCGAGATAGTCTGCGGAACTATCACAGGCCGGCTGCATCAGATAGAAGCTCAATACGCTGGCGCCAGCGGGGATGGTGACGGTTTGGGTCACACCACCCGCCTCGTAGGCGCCGGCGACGCCGCCGAGCCAGGCCCACCATTCTCCATTGGCCGCGCCCGGGCCGCAGACGGCCACATTGCAGAGCACTGTCCCAAAGTTCACCGAACCTTCCTCCCAGAAGGGGTTGGGTGAGCCAGCCTCAAAACCACCGTCGGCCACCGCGTTGCCAGCACCATTGACAGCCGCACCGCCAGGGCTTGCACCGGTGGATTGCTTGACTGTTGGCGGTTTCACACGCTGGAGGGCCCCAGCGCGCAGATTGGATTTCGGAATCGCGGCCGCGCGATTCGCTGCTGGCTGTTGTCCTTCATAAAGCGACCAATTCAACTCGGCCGTACCGCTGTTGCTGATGGTCAGCGACGTGTTGACCACGTTGCCGGCCTGGACAGTTTCGCTAATGGCGCCCGGTTCCACGTTGATTGCGGGCAGCGCCACACAGCTCAATGTGACGTCATCCACCTGGGCGTACCAATCGTAATCGCGATTATTG
The DNA here is from genome assembly GCA_041391125.1 of Caldilineaceae bacterium. Taxonomy (GTDB): domain Bacteria; phylum Chloroflexota; class Anaerolineae; order Caldilineales; family Caldilineaceae; genus JACKBC01. Next base: position 27,795 of record JAWKON010000065.1, on the reverse strand, counting down.
GGATCGTAGTAATGCCAGCGCAGAATCAGGCCCGATAGACCCGCATAGGCCGACAAGTCTACGTCCACCAGTTCACCGCCGCCGGAAACGCGGAAGCCGCCATGATCTTCGTTCCAACTCAAAAGCGTCTCCCAAGTGAGGCCGCCATCGATGCTAATATCCAGATCCAGGAAGTCCTGATTGTCTAGATTTTGGTAATTGGCCAGATAGCTCAAGCTGACCAGACTGTATTCGGTGAGATCAAAGGGCGTGCTGTGCAGTTCCGTATCAAACTCGACCGGTCCGGCGGCATCGCTGGAGACCGAAGCGGCATTATTGGCGCCACCGGTGTAGTTATCGGTCTCGCCGGAACTGAAGATGTCGGTCCAAACAACGCCGCCACCGCTATTGTCCAACACCATCCAATCGGACGGCACGCCTTGGGTAAAGCTCACCGTGGTATTACAAGCCAGCGGCTCGGGGCCTGGCGGCAGCGGTGTTGTGCCGCCCGCACAGGAGTAAACCTGCACGTCGTCCACATACCAGCCGATCACGCCGCTACAGCCGTCCTGGCCAAATTCAAGGCGCAGTTGCAGCGTGTCGCCCGGCTGCACGAGGCTGCCCAGATTGATCTGCGACTGACCCCAACTGCCGGTCACCATACCGCCGTCGCCGCCGGTAAAGGCGGCCTCGCCGCCCAAGGGGTCAGTACTGGGCGGGTTTGGCTGGAGGAAGCTATTGTATGGATTAAAATTAAAGGCGAAAGCCGGTACGAGCCGCCACGGACCGCCGTTTATGCTCATCTTGACGTTGCCGCCATCCCAGCCCAGCTCAGAAGACATCCAGTGATCCAGCGCAATGTGCGTCACATTGGCGCCGGCGGGGATGGTGATAAGTGGGCTTTCCAGATAGCGCACGCCCGCTTCCAGATCGGCGGCGCAATCACCCAAGTCGGGGTTGGCCACAAAAGCGGCCTGTCCGCTGCGGCCATCGGGCAGATCGGCTGTCACCAGCCAGTCGGGCGAATCATGCGTCGTCGGGTCAACCAGGTCGCGCTGACCGGGCGTCCAGGCGCCCAGGCCCGCTTCCCAATCTGTTAGGGAGATGGTCTGCACCGTTCCCTCATTCAAGCAGAGCGCCGGCGCATTGGGGTCAAACATGGGCTGGAAGTCGCACTGAGTTGGCTCGGTGCGCAATTCAACGGCGGCAATCACTTTGCTCAGTTCGGCGCAATCCGCCGCCGTCATGGTTTCGCCAGAGGGGAAGGGGATGGGCGCTTCGGTGCTGAGGCCGGGCAAAATGGCGCTGGCATCCACCAGATCTTGGCACGAGGCTTCCAACGCATCGGCGTGTTCCGGGAAGCCGGTGGCCGGGCCTTGGTAGAGCTGCTCGGCCCGCCAGTAGATATGTGACGCTTTGGTCAGGCCAATGCCGGTGATGGATTGGCCGTTGTAATCGCCGCCATCGACCAGCAGGGCGAAAGCATGGTTGGGGACGCCCGAATTGGAATGGACGCCGCCCCCATCATCTTCGGTACAGACGTACTGATCCAAGTCGCTTACCTTGCCTGGATCACCAAAGCAAGTGGGATTCCACATGTCGCGGATGGCGCCGCCAAAGGCCGGGTCATCCTCGCCGGAAAGCCAGCGCAATGAGTCGTCGGGCGAAGCCAGGGACGGGTCCAGCCCCAGCGTAGCGTTGACGCCAGCGAACAGTTGGGCCTTGATCAGATTGCCATCGGTAAATCCAATCATCACCGATGGAATCGTGATGGTGGCGTCTTCACCAGCCATGTTAAAGACTGTGTCGCCGCCCAGTTCGTGGTTGGCCACAATCACGCCAATGGCGCCAGCATCCTGGGCGTTTTTGACCTTGACCGTAAAATTACACGAACCGCGGTCGACCAGGGCAATTTTGCCATTTATGTCGGCGGCATTGACCAGCGGTTCGCAGGCATCGGTAGTGGCTGCATCCGGAGGTATGCCCACGCCCACGCCGTCGTCGGCCAGCACCACGTCACCCGTAATGCTGCCGTCAGCGAGCGGCGGCCCAAAGGCGGCTCCGCCCGCGTTATAAACACCGGCAATTTCGGCCGGGGCATTGACGACCAGGGCCGCCGGCAGCGCCGTCTGATAGAGTGAACAGGCGGCGGCTGTGCGTAATACATCTGGTGAATCCAGCCCGGCGCCGTTGAGAATATCGACCACCTCGCCAAAGATGTCGGAATAGGATTCGTTAAGCGCGCCCGGCTGCCAGGCATAGATCAGGTTGTGGTTGCGCTCGGTGTAGGCGTGGCTCCACTCGTGAGCAACCGTATCGTCGCCGCTCACGTCGTTGCAGTAGTTGGTAGAGGTCCCGTTCCAGTTGGCATTAGGACAGTCGATGATGGGATCATTGAGCACGCTGAGCATGGAGCCGTCGGCGCCATCCCACGAAATGTATGTGCCGTTGCTCATGGTGGCGTACAGGTTATACGTGTCCTCAGCGTAATCGATCAGGTTGTTGATGCCGACCTCATCCACGCCCACAAAGGGCTGGGGATCGCCTTCGGACCAGACCAGGAATTCCTCGCCCAGGCCGCCGTTAAAGATGTGGCGATCAATATGATGCACGCCGGAAAACTGGTCAATCACCTTGCCCGTTTGGGCGTCCACAAAGACGAATTCGCGCACGGAGCGGTCGGCATTGGCCACCTCTACCTGATACGCCAGGTGATTGGCGCCCGCCACGCGCTGAATGAGCCCGGCGCGATAGATGTAGAGATGATTGTTGACGGCCGCAATGTCGGTGGACGCGTCGCGCAGCTTTTTGTCTGCAAGCACAAGCTGCACCGCCACATTGGCCGCTTCCGCCGCCGACAAGCGCGGCGCGATGTTGAGCGTGATTTCCGGCACAAAGAGACCGTTGACGCTGGTCAGCCGGGTGTTGGTGTTGAAGTGGGCCAACACCTGGCCGGCAAAGACATCCACGCCCTGGTAAACCTGCTGGTAGACCAGATGTTGACCGCCAAGACTGTCGCTCTTTGTCTCCAGCAAGCGCAGTTCGGCAGCGGCATCTTTAATGCCAAAGGCAGCACCATATTGTTGAAAGAAGCTACTGGCCTGCGCTGTTGGCGTAACGCCCTGGCGCTGCAATGTCGCAATGTTGCTTTGGACGGGCAGGCGCACATAGCTGGCCACGCCGGTCACGGGGTGTTTGCTCACAGACACGGCCACGCCGGTATCCGCACGCAGTTGCTCTATGGCGGCATCGGCGCGTTGGGTAACGGCGTCATTCTTGCCGTCATCCTGGGCGTGGGCCGGCAGCACACATAGACTCATCAAAAGCAGGGGTAAAACGAGGAACTTACCTGTCAACACTTTTAAGGCATATTGAATGCATCGTTGCATATGATTTTCTCCTATAGATGCAAAAACGGCAACAGCGAAACAACAAAATTCTGTCTATTGGAAAAGGGATCCGAACAGGGAAGCAGGGAAGACTGGACTACATAAGGTATAACTATTTACTCAATGTCAGTAAGTTAGCAGTGCGCAGTCCTCAGTTAGCAGTGCGCAGTCCTCAGTTCGCAACTCACACTGAATACTGAGCACTGGCTACGACGGACGTGAAAACGCTTAACTTAATGACATTGACTATTTACTGAGACTATTTACTGATGAATTACTGATGAACAAGGAATTACTGATGAACAAGGAACGGAGAGAGTGACGGGTTACAAAACGGTACGGGTTCTTCAAATAATGTGTACGATCATTATAGCGATAAAAGCGTCAATGTCAAGCACCAATTTTTAGAAATAGGGTATATATGGAGGTATAGAAAGGAAATATTCAGAGTATGAGGGACGTATAATACGACGTATAATACAGGGCTACGGCGGCTCAATTGACGTCAATTGAGCCGCCGCCGCCTTATTTTGTTACAATCTTGCGGTAGAAAGCTTAGCCAATATATTTTTCGATATAGGCGTTGCGAAATTTGCCTTGCGGGTCAAATTCCTGGCGAAGAGCCTGGAAATCGGCCATCCTTGGATACAAACTCCGCACGCGGTCTGGTGACATGGCGAATATCTTGCCCCAGTGCGGCCGCGCCTGGAAGGGGGCCAAGCTCTCTTCCAACACAGGGATGAAGGGGGCCACGGCGGGCCAGCGGTTATACCATGAAAAGTGGATGCCAACGGTGTCTTGGCCATAGGCCATGCTGAGCCAGAGGTTATCGCCGGTCATGCTGCGCACTTCGGTCAACTTGAGGAAGGGGGCCATCTGCGGCTGTAGGCGCTCGACGGCGCGCAGCGCGTCCACGGCATGTTGGCGCGCCACAAAGTATTCGGTTTGCAGTTCGTCGCCGCCGATCAGCGTGCTGCGGATGTGGAAGTGAGGCAGCCGTTCGTACCAGGGGCCGGGTACGCCGCGTTGCTCGGTGCAGGGGGCGGCGTCAAACGCATCCACCGGATGGTGCTGGGCCGCGGCGGCTTGAGCGCCAAAGAACTCGCTTTCCATGGGCCGCGCCTGACCATCGGGCAGCAGTTGTTTGCGCCACACCTGGTTGATGGCCGGTTGCCGCCAGTCGGTAAAAAGGCTGACGCTGTAGGCGCTGCCCATAATTTCATCGAAATGCGCATACACTTCAGCCAGCGGCAGCATCTCATAAATGGCCTGCTGCATCTGATAGGCTGGAACCAGGTCCAGCGTCACTTTGGTGACTACGCCCAGACCACCCAGCGCCACCACGGCGCCGTTGAAGCGGTCGCCATCTTGCGCACGTGACAGCGTCACCACTTCGCCATCCGCCATTACCATCTCCAGCCCTGAAACCCCCGTGGACAGATTGCCGTTGCCGTCGCCCGAACCGTGGGTGGCCGTGGCGCAGGCGCCGATCACCGTCACTTGAGGCAGCGAAGCCATGTTGCGCAGCGCCCAGCCCGCTTCGTGCAGAATGGGACAAAGCTCCACATAGGTCATGCCGGCGTCAATGGTGGCGGTCTGGCGCGCCGCATCGATGGCGACGCTTTTGTCCATGCCGCCCAGCCAGATCATGTCACCGGTGGTGTCGGCTATGTTGTTGAAACAATGACGGGCGCCAACAACCTTGACTTTGGCGGCGCGGCGCACGATTTCTTGTACGTCGGCGATCGTTGCCGGTGTGTGGAAATTGGCGGCCTGAAAGGGGATGTTGGTGGCCCAGTTTTGTTGTGTGGTGCTCATGGTTGTCTTTCTGTTGAGATGTATGCAGGTTTCATTTCATTAATTGCCCGTAACTACCAAGCCAGTCGAGGCCTGAGCCTGTCGAAGGCCGCCATTCCCATCGACAGGCTCAGGGAACGGCTTGGTAGTTACAATTACACATAATTATGCCGCACCTTGGTGGTGCGGCACAATCCCAGTATATAGTTTGAATACCTGATTCATTCCACCAGCGCCGACTCCTTGGCCTCCAGCGATTGCAAATAAGCCCAGAGCGCGCGCACTTCGGTGTCGGTCATTTGGCTGTAGCCGCGCCAGGGCATCTCATCACTGAGTTCGCGGCCATCCGGCGTTTGACCAGTGCGCAGGACGATGAAGAAGTCGTCTTCCGTCCACGCGGCCAGCTCACCGCCAGGGGTCAAGTTGGGGCCTTTGGGTGAATCGTTGCCCGGATTGCCGGCCAGGTCTTCCCCATGACAGGAGCCGCAGGAGGCGGTGGCCACCAGATATTTGCCATACACGGGCGATGGCGCGGCGGCTGGGCCTTCGCCGCCCACCGCCGCATGGTTAATTTTTGAGACGGCCCAATCGCCATAGGCCAGCACGCCAAAGATAATGGCGCCGCTAAATGAGAGCTGGCGCGGTCCCAGGTCGTTATCCACCGGCGGGACCGATTTGAGATAGGCGATCAGCGCGCCCAAGTCGCTGTCGCTGTAACCGGCATAGTGATAGGAGGGCATAATGACCAGAGTGCGGCCATCGGCGGCCACGCCGTGGCGGATGGCGCCGGCCCACTTGGCGTCGGTATAGGCGTCACCGATGCCGCCTTGACCGGCGGTCAAGTTGGGCGCCGGAATATAGCCAATGGCGGCTTCATCCACAAAGACCGCGCCACTCAGGTCCGGCCCGTGACATTCAATGCAAGAACTGATGGCCGCCAGCCGTTTCCCCTTGGCAATCGCCGCTTCGTCGGTGGGAACCTCCGCCACTTTGATGGAGATGACGGGCGCCGCCGCCAAACGAGAGTTGCCCAGCCGGTTCAGTCCAACTGCGGCCAAAACCGCCACTACGATAAGAACGCCCAGGATAATGGCGAACCATTTCAAAATACGATACATCAAAAAATCCTTTCTCTCACAGGGAGTCAAATGCAATATCACATAGGCGCGGCGCAAGACCGATGACGTGCGTTGTGTTGTGAAACGCGCGGCCCCTGTAGATATCGCTCTATTTGATACACAATGTCATTAAGTTAGCAGTTTTCAGTCCCCAGTTTTCAGTAGTCAGTCGCGCAACACACACTGAAAACTGCGCACTGAAAACTGGTTACTTTGACAAGATATTTGCTTAACTTAACGACATTGAGTTGATACAAATTAACCAGCAATGGCGGTAATGGAAGTGCTCGAGGCAGTGTGTGGCGGCAATGAATGTGTGATAGCGCGGTGAGCTACTGGAGAATTATGTTACTGACTGTTGGGGTGCAATCGTGGTGAAAGACAGTGGAGCGCGCATTGAAAATGAAGCGCAAACCGTTCAGTCATGCGTACAACTTGTTGACTATCATACCGTAATTTGTGCGTTTCTTCAAGTACCATATATTTTCGCCTTCGTTGGAGGCTCAGGGCGGACGGCCCGGACAAAATGTTGCGATCTATTGATTATTAACCCGCGAGATTGTCTAAATAATGCCGAGCAAGAATGCTGCCTAAAGTATTTGCCTCCCCGATTAGAATTCTGTATACTACAACCGTTAACGAACTGTTAACCATCCTAGTAAATAACATTAAATTCCCCTCGATATTATAAACTGACTGTGCAGGTCTAACGGCTAGACCTTTCTATGCCTATTGATTGAAGGAGAAGCCAGCGTGGGCTTTCTGCGGAATTCAACTACAGCCGAGCGTCGAGAATGGCTCTTGTTTGCCTTGTTGGTAGGGCCCAATCTGTTCTTATTTTCAATTTTCACCTACTGGCCGCTCATTTATAATGGCTATCTCAGCTTTGTGCGCTGGGATATGCTCTCGCCCGTCAAGATTTGGGTGGGGTTGGACAATTACACCTTCCTCTTTACCTCTGCCGATTTTGGCGCCATCCTTTTTAACACGCTAGTTTTCACTTTTGCGTCAGTGGCTCTCATCTGTGCATTGGGGTTGCTGATCGCGCTGCTGCTCAACCAGCCCTTGCGCGGACGCAACGCCGCCCGCGGCATTATCTTTAGCCCAGTCATGTTGAGCGGCGCCGCCATTGGCATTGTCTGGATCTATATCTTTGACCCGCGCTATGGGCTGCTGGACATTTTCATCGGCGCCATTGGGTTAGACTCGCCCAACTGGCTGCTGGATACAAAGTGGGCCATGTCGGCCGTCATTATTGTACACGTATGGAAAAATGTGGGCTATGCGGTGGTGATCTTTCTGGCCGGCTTGCAGGCTATCCCGCGCGAGCTGTATGAAGCCGCCACCGTGGATGGCGCCACCGCCTGGGCGCGCTTCCGCCATGTGACCGTGCCGGGTCTGTCGCCCGTGCTCTTCTTTTAATTTTGACCACCATTTTGGCCGGCTTCCAGTCGTTTGACATTATTAAGGTTATGACCAATGGGGGGCCCGTTGACGCCACCACCACGCTGATTTATTACTTGTATCAAGAGGGCTTCGTCGGCTTTAATGCGGGCCGCGCCGGCGGTGTCCGCCGTGGTGCTCTTTGTGGCCATGTTGGTTTTACAATTATACAGATGCGGTACAGTGAAGAAACTGTACACTATGCGTAATGCATATTACGCCTAGTTTCGTGTTGCGTATTGCGTGAACCAGTGCAGAAAGTAGCTTCGCAGCAAGTTCCAAAGTTGGTATACGCAACACCAATACGCATAATACAAACATTTTTTGAGGACTCATGGCAACACGCCGAACCGCAGCAAATTCAACAGACGAACGCCGCCACATCCACCACTTATATGGGTAGCGGTTGGTTGTGGACCGCGCTGGGCTATTTGAGCATGATCTTTTGCATTGTGCTGATTGGCCTGCCCGTCTATTGGATGGTGATCGGCGCCTTCAAAAACACGGTGGAAGTATACAAGATCCCGCCCACCTGGATTCCACAGCAGCCCACCCTTACAATTTTGCCACCGCCTGGCAATCGGCTCCCTTTGGGCGCTATTACATTAATACACTGCTCACGACGATTTTTGGCAGCGGCTTTGAAATTCTGTTTGCAGTCACCTCGGCCTATGCCTTTGTATTTCTGCGCTTCCCCAAACGCGATTGGGTCTTTATTGTGCTGCTGGCGGCGTTGATGGTGCCAAACCAGGTGACCATATTGCCCAACTATTTGACCATCGCCAAGTTGGGCTGGATCAACACGTACCAGGGCATTGTGGTGCCGGGCGCATCGGTGGCCTATGGCACATTTTTGCTGCGCCAATATTACAAGACGCTGCCCATCGAAGTGCTGGATGCCGCCAAGGTGGACGGCGCCGACCATCTGCGCACGCTGTGGGCAATTGTAACGCCGCTGGCCAAACCGGCCATTATCTCATTTGGCCTGCTCAGCGTGGTGGCCAAATGGAATGATTTCCTGTGGCCGCTGATTGTGACCAATACCAAAGAGATGCGCGTGCTGCCCATCGGCGTCTACTGGCTGATGGTGGAAGAAGGCACCATCGACTGGGGCGTTGTGATGTCCGGCGCGCTCTTTGTGGTATTGCCTGTTGCCCTCGTTTTCCTCTATGCCCAACGCTACATTGTGGAAGGCATTGCGGCGGGTGCAGTGAAAGGGTGAGCGGGCGAGCGAGTGGCGAGTGGCGGGTATGGAGACACTTGCCGACTCGCAACCCGCCACTCGCAACCCGCCGCCTTCGTTTCTGTTTGCAAATTCAACTACACACTAAGGAGAGATTTTATGTCCAATCAACCCATGAATCGACGTCAGTTGCTCAAGACATTGGGCGCCGGTGCAGGCGTGATGATGTTGGCGGCCTGTGCGCCGGCCACCGCCCCCGGCGGCGCGGCCAGCAGCGGCGCGCAGAGCGCAGCGCCTTCCAGTGAGCCCGTCACCGTGACGCTGTGGAGCAGCTACAGCGGCAAGAATGGCGAGACCGAGACGGCGCTGGTCGATAATTTCAACAGCAGCCAGGGCGATGTGGTCATCGATTATCAGTTCCAGGGCAACTATGAAGAGACCGCCCAAAAGGTGACGGCAGCGCTGCAAGCGCAAACCGCGCCCGCCATTTCGCTGCTCAGCGACGTGTGGTGGTTCAAATTCTATCTAAACCAAACGCTGCTGCCGCTGGATGATCTGTTGACGGCGGAAGACGTGGATCTGGCCGACTATCAAGATTCGCTGATCAACGAAGGCGTGCGTCAGGGCCAGCACTACTGGATTCCCTTTGCGCGCAGCACGCCGCTCTTCTATTACAACAAAGAGAAGTGGGCGGCGGCCGATCTGCCCGATCGCGGCCCGGAAACTTGGGATGAATTCATGGAGTGGGCGCCCAAGCTGGTGGAGATGGATGGCGATGCCATGAAGACCTCGGCCTTTGCGCACCCGGACGGCGCCAGCTATATTGCGTGGCTCTTCCAGGGCGTGGTTTGGCAATTCGAGGGCAAATATAGCGACCCCGACTTCACCATGCACATGACCAATGACAACACCATTGAGGCCGGTCAATTCTACGCGGATACTGTTCACACGCTGAAGTGGGCGGTCCCCAGCAAAGATATTCAGGCCGACTTTATCAATGGCTTCACCGCCGCCGCCATGATGTCCACCGGCTCCATGGGCGGCATCAAAGGCAGCGCCGAGTTTGAATTTGGCACCGCCTTCCTGCCCAAGAAGCGGCAGTTTGGCTGCTGCACCGGTGGCGCCGGGTTGGCCATCCTAAACAACGCCCCCGCTGATCAGCAGGCCGCCGGCATGAAGTACATTGCCTTTGCCACCAATACGGAAAACGCCGCCTTCTGGGCGCAGAATACCGGCTACATGCCCGTACGCAAGAGCGCGCTGGAAAGCGAAACCATGCAGAACTACTTTGGCGAGTTCCCGCAATTCAAGACGGCCACCGAGCAGTTGGCGCTAACCCAGCCGCAGGATTCGGCCCGCGTCTTTGTGCCCAATGGCGACCAGATCATCGGCAAGGGCCTGGAGCGCATTACGGTGCAGTCTGAAGATGTGGCCACCGTCTTCGCCGAAGTGCAGACCACGCTGGAGACGGAAGCCGAGCCGGTGGTAGAGGCGCTGCACGCCGTGGAGGGGTAGGGATGACAAGGGGATGGGGTGACAAGGCGAAAGGGTGAATTTTGCCGACGCCTGTTGTCCTTTCCTTTTTCTGTTCGAATAAAAAGACCCGGCTTTTTTCTAAAGCCGGGTCTTTTTTTGCAGTGGTATCAGCGCCCAGCGAAGAAATCCAGAATAATGCTGTGGACAATCTGTTCCACCGGCGCATGATCATCGGTGAGAATAAACTGCTGCGCCGGGATCGCCGCCTGGCGAGTCTGCTCTGCCGCGGCTTGCGCAAACGTGCGGAACTCGGCGGGGAAATCATCCGCCATGGCTTCAATATTCCGATGAAACTGTGCCAGCGTGGCCGGCTGCATGGTTGCCACCACCAGCGAATTGCCCAGGTTGTCCGCCGGCCCCGGCTCATCAATGACAAAGACCGTGGGGAATACTTGGGCCAGCGTCGCTGTCATTGCATCAACCAGTGCAAAGTTGTTCGCGGTTCTCCCCACATTAATGGCGACCACGCCATCGGCATTGAGATGCGTCTGCACAAGCTGAAAAAACTCCACTGTAGTCAAATGAAACGGAATATAGGGGGGGCGATAGGCGTCCACGGCGATCATATCCCATTTGGCGGCGGTTGGTTGTTGGGCCAGCCAATAGCGCCCGTCAGCCGCAATGGGGGTCAGGTTGGGCTGATTCATGTCAAAATAGGTGCGTCCCACCTCAATGATTTGCGGATCTAGTTCAACGCCCACAATGGGAATGGGTCCATATATCTTCGTCAAGAGTTCACTCACGGTTCCAGCCGCTAGGCCAATGACCAAGGCATCATGTATAATAGAACTCTTGGACCCGTTTGGGCTGGGGCCTTGGCCAGAACTCGCATTGCGCCAATAGGGGGCAAGGAGAAAATAATCCCAGATTCCCTGGCTAAGCAGCGCGTCCGGGTGATAGACGCTGTGGATGCCGATGCCATCATTGAGCTTTAGATGTCGCTCATTTCCCCACTGTCGAACCGCGATATAGTTATAGCGACTCTCATCTTCGTAAATAATGTTGCCGGCCGATCCATCGTCCCACCCCCTGCGCACGCTAGAATTTGCGTGCGTAAATATTGCAATGAACAAAATCACCATCAGCAGCGCCAGGGGCAGCCACATAATTTTGCGCCCCAGATTGCCCAGAACCAACAGGCACAGCAAGGCCAGGGCCAAAATCGTAAACGTCCACCGCGTGCCAAAGGTTGGGATCAGCCAAAGCGCGGGCAGGAAAGCGCCCAATATGCTGCCCGCCGTGGAAAGCGCATAAAAACGGCCCACCAGATTGCCTGTTGTGGACAGATTGCGCAAACTGAGCCGAATGGCCCAAGGGCCAATGGCGCCCAGTAAGATGCAGGGCAGGCTAAAGAGCAGCAGAATCGAGAGCAGCGCCCCCATTAACATGCCCGGCGCAAACTGCTCCACACCGGCTGCCGCAAAACGCAAAATTGGCGCACTGCACATTGGAATCACGGCGGTGGCGCCGGCGGCCAGCCCCGCCACCGTCGTCAGATATGCCGTCGCTGGCCAGCGGTCGGCCAGGCGTCCACCCAGCCAGGCGCCCGTCGCTAAATAGAATAAGACCATGCCGATCAGCGCTGCCCAGATGATCTGATTGTTGCCAAAAACCGGCTCCAACAGCCGTGCGGCGCTAATTTCAATACCCAATGCAACCACGCCGGCCATAAAGGTCAGGCTACCCAGATAGCGTATTTCGTCTTTTCCTGTTCCCAAACCTATAGACATGACTTACCAACTAAATCATTTCACCACTGTGGAGACGGCCGTTTCCCACTCCCCAATCGATTTGGCGCAGATCATCGAACTGTCGCCGGTTGCTCTGATCTTAATTGGTTCAGACGGATATATTCAAATTTGGAACCGCGGCGCGGCAGCCGTATTTGGATACGAAGCGCATGAAGTTGTCGGACGGAGCGTGTATGATGTTTTCTCCAATATGGGCGAAATTGCGGCTACGGCCGGTCAGCAACTCTTGGCGGACTCTGTGCTTGTGCGGCAGGAGCTACAAATGCAGCACAAAACCGGCCGCACCATCCAGGTTGGCTATTCAGCGGCGCTGGTGCGCGATGCCGACGGCGCGGTGACCGGCACGATTGTCGCTTGCAGCGATGTCACGCAACGCTATCGCAGCACAGAGATTCTGCGCGCATTGGAGGATGCCAGCAAACACGTGCTCTCCATGCGGTCGTGGGATGATATTTTTCACACCATTACGGAAAGACTGCGCAGATTGGGTCTGCACTTTGTGGTTATGTTGGCGGATGATGCTCAACAGCAACTAAACGTCTATTATGTTTTGGGCGGCATTGAGGGTGATGCCGAAAACTATTCGGATTTGGCCGTTGAGGTCAAAAGACGCCTCGTCTCTTCTGCATACACATTCTCGGAATCACAGCTCTCTAACCAGATCAGGCAAGATGGGAAACCGATTTTTATCCCGGATATTCTGCCTCATATCCCCCTTTCTATACCTGAAGATACCCGTACTTTGGTGGGCGAATTTTTAGACGAGCCGCGTAATCGCAAAGCCATTGCAGCCGCCCTACGACGTGATGACAAAATCAATGGCCTGTTGCTAACGGTCGGCGCCCTCTCCGAAGCCGATATGCCTGCCATATCGGCCTTTACCAACCATCTGTCTCTGGCGCTGGCCAATGCGGAATTGTGGCAAGAGCTGGAAGCACGCGTGGTCCAGCGTACAGCCCAGCTGAGCGCCCAGCAGGAGCAGTTGCAAACCATCCTCAACAACATTGATGACGCGGTCATTTTGACGGACGCGGAAGAGAGAATCGAATTTGTCAATCCGGCGTGGGAACAGCTCAACGGCTACACGCTCGCTGAGGTAATTGGCCGCACGCCGCGCCTGTTAGCCAGCCCGGAAACGTCGCTCAACAAGCTGGTCGACTTGCGCCATCATATTCACCACGGGAAGGCGTGGACAGGTGAACTGGTCAACTTGCGCAAAGACAAGACCCTTTATGATATGTGGATACATATTGCGCCCGTATTCGAACATACCGGGCAAATCCGTCATTTTGTGGGCATTGGTCGCGACATTACGGAGGAGAAATCTGTGGCGCGCGCCAAAGAAAAATTTGTGCAGGACATGTCCCACGAACTGCGCACCCCGCTCACCAATATTAAATTCTATCTTTCTCTGCTGGAAAAACAGTCGCCCAATCTCGAGTCCCGCTACATGGATACGTTGAAGCGCGAAACAGATCGGCTGCATCTGCTGATGGAGAATCTGCTACTGCTGCTGCGGTTGGATCAGGGATATATGAATCTACGGCTAAAGGTCGAGGATTTGAAACAAACGGTGGAGGCCATTCTGGAGGATTACAGCAGCCGCCCCACCAGCCAACATATCTTGTTAAGCCGGACGCTGCCGGAAACGCCGGCCTGGGTCTGTGTCGACAATCTGTTGTTAAGCCGCGCTTTGGGGAATATCGCCAACAATGCGTTTAATTATGCCAACAGCCAGATAACCCTGCGCATCTGTCAGAAAAATGAAAATGACGTCATGTGGACGGGCGTCAGCCTTACCGATGACGGACCCGGCATATCGCCAGAGGAACAGGCCCAAATTTTCAAACGCTTTTTCCGCGGCGCGGCCAGCCAAAACCAACAAAGCTCCAGCGCCGGCATCGGCCTCTCAATTGCCCATGAAATCGCCACCCTGCTCGGCGGCAAAATCGAATGCACCAGCCAGACCGGCCAAGGCAGCACGTTTATCTTCTGGCTGCCCACCGCATCCACCTAGGCGGCTCGGCCCATCGCTCAACTCCTTTTCGTAAACACGGATAGGGGAGAACACGGATAAAAATTTCAGGAGGTATCCGTGTTCTGCCTATCCGTGTTTACAATGCGCTCCTACTCAATCAGTTCAGCCGCTCCACAATGCCGGCCGCCCCCATGCCGCCGCCAATACACATGGTGACCAGGCCAAACTGCTTGTCCTGCCGCCGCAGTTCATGCAGCATCTGCACCGTCAGCTTGGCGCCCGTGCAGCCCAGCGGATGCCCCAGCGCAATGGCGCCGCCATTGACGTTCACCCGCTCCTCGTCCATACCCAGTTCGCGGATCACCGCCAGCGCCTGGGCGGCAAAGGCTTCGTTGAGCTCGACCAGGTCAATATCCGCCAGCGACATCTTGGCCAGCTTCAGCGCCTTGGGCACCGCCGCCACCGGCCCAATCCCCATGACCTCCGGCGCCACGCCGCCCACGGCAAAGCTCACAAAACGTGCGATGGGCTGCACGCCCTCCGCTCTGGCCCGCTCCTCGCTCATCAAGAGCAGCGCCGCCGCCCCGTCGCTGGTCTGGCTGCTGTTGCCGGCGGTCACCGTGCCTTGGGCATGGAAAACCGGTCGCAGCTTGGCCAGCGCATCCAAACTGCTGTCGCGCCGAATGCCTTCGTCCTGCGCAAATTCAAAGCGCCTCTCTTGGGCGCTGCCGTTTACGCCTTCTACAATAGTCACCGGCAGCGGCGCGATTTCGTCCGCAAACTTGCCCGCATCCTGGGCGGCGGCGGCGCGCTGATGGCTGCGCAGCGCAAACGCATCCTGTTCTTCCCGCGTCACTTCATATTGGCGCGCCACGTTTTCCGCCGTCAGCCCCATGCCAATGTAAACGCCGGGATGCTCCTGCGCCAGCTTGGGGTTGGCCATAAATTTGTTGCTGCTCATGGGCACGCGCGACATGCTCTCCACGCCGCCCGCCAAAATCACCTCGCCCATGCCGGCCATGATCTGCTGCGCGGCCAGCGCCACCGTCTGCAAACCGCTGGAGCAAAAGCGATTGACCGTCTGCCCGCAAACTGTCTCCGGCAGTTCGGCCATGAGCGCGGCAATGCGCGCCACATTCATGCCCTGTTCGGCCTCCGGCATGGCGCAACCCAGTATTACATCCTCGATGATGTCCGGTGCAATCCCCGCCCGCACCACCGCGGCTTTGATGGCGGCCGCGGCCATCTCCTCGGGGCGCATGGTGCGCAGGCTGCCTTTGGGCGCTTTGCCCACGGCCGTGCGGGCGGCGGAAACAATAACGGCGTTATGCATGATTTATTCTCCAGATCAAAATCGTTTTGATCAACAGATTATTGAGATTAGGAAGATTTTCATGCGTAATCTGTAACTACCAAGCCCCTCCCTGAGCTTGTCGAAGGGAGCGGCGGCCTTCGACAAGCTCAGGCCTCGAGGGGCTTAGTTGTTACCGTAATCTTTTGAATCTGTGTAATCTGTTGATCCTAATAATCTATCCATCTATAGCAGCGGCAAAAATCGCTGATCGGGGTCCAGCGCCTGCTTAATGCGCTGAGCAAAGGCCAGCCCCTGGCGCTTGCCCAGCCAGGGCGTTTCAACTGCGCCCAACACACACAATCCTGCCAACTGTAGCCCATCGACGATCCGGCTGAGTTCTGCTGAGGCTGTGGGCGCAGCGACCCAGGCCAGGTTGCCGCCCACGCTATAACGCCGCGCCAGCCCTGCCGCGGCCAACTGCGGCTCCAATGTCAGCAACTTTGCGGGCGTGATGGGTATTTTGGCCAACACGGCGTCCTCAGCTGCCCACGCAAATTCGCCGCAGCTTCCCACAAGGCGGCATCTTCATCACCGCGCACCAGCGATAGTTTGCCCGCCTCAGGCGCAATAGCAGGCACTTTAGTTTGCAAATAGGCCAGCAGATGCTCCGCCCGCTCGTGCAACACATCATCCAGACCGCCCAGCCGCATGTGCAGCGTCATCCCGGCCGCGGCGTTAGCATGAGGAACTACATCCAGCGCGTCAATATCAAAGGGCGCTTTGGCCAGCGCCCCCAGCGCATTGACCGCATCGGCCACCGCAGGCGCAATCCACCCGCAGCGTACCATAGGCCTTGGGCTGCGGAAACATAAAGCTCACCTCGGTCAAAATGCCCAGTCGGCCCAGGCTGCCTACCATCAATTTGGGCAGATCAAAGCCAGCCGCATTTTTGACCACTTTGCCGCCGCCGCGCACAATCTGCCCGCAGCCATCAATAATGCGCACGCCAATCAAAAAATCGCGCACGCCGCCATAGCGATAGCGCCCGACCATGACCCCGTTGCCACCGTGCCGCCCAGCGTGGCGCCACGGTCAGCAAATGGCGGCAAGGGCAAATATTGGCCGTGGCCGCCAGTGCCGCCTCAATTTCAGCCACCGGCGTGCCGGCCAGCGCCGTCAGCGTATATTCATCGGGCTGATACTCGAGAATGCCGGTCAGCCCGCGCAAATCCAAAACCGTATCCTGCGCGCCAGGCGTGGAAAGCGCAGTTTTGCTGCCCCCGCGCGGCAAAATATGATGATGCTGGCGCACAGCTTCCGGCATTGGGCAATGGATGAGATCTGTTCAAACATAATGTTATCTACGAGATACGAATTTACGATTTACGAGGTTGTCTCGTCGCGAATAGATTCGTTAATCTGATACAAATGTTTGTGGCTCCGGTATGAGATCAGTTCGTGGAACGAGGAATATCGTATATCAAATCGTAAATCTAAAATCGTACATCTCCTCATTCTCTCGAAATAATGCCGGCCTTTTCCAGCGGATGCGGTGCGTATGCGGTGGCAGCAGGCGTCACCGGGCAGGTGATCGGGCGGCAGCATTTTGCCGCGGTTGGCCAGCTCCCGCGGGTCGATTTGGCGGCGGATGGTGTGCATGGTCTCCAGGTCGACGGGCTCGAACATGTCGGGCATGTATTGGCGCTTTTCCACGCCCACGCCGTGCTCGCCGGTGATGGAGCCGCCCAGCTCGATGCACATGTGCAGAATTTCGCCGGCCAGCTCTTCAGCCGCGATGCAGAGCGCCCGCCTGACGACCGTCGTACAAAATGAGCGGATGCAAAATTGCCATCACCAGCGTGAAACACATTGGCTACGCGCAATTCATAGCGCTGGCTCAATTGCTGGATGTGCTTGAGCGCTTCCCCCAAACGGCTGCGCGGCACTACGCCATCCTGCACAATATAGTCCGGGCTGAGCCGCCCCACCGCCGAAAAAGCGCTCTTGCGTCCTTTCCAAATACGCAGGCGTTCCTCTTCATCATTGGCAATGCGCACTTCATAAGCGCCCGAGGCGTGGATCACCCGCATGAGATGCTCAAACTCAGCGTCCACCTGAATGCGCTCGCCTTCCAGCTCCACAATCAGCAAACCGGCGGCCTCGCGCGGATAGCCGGCACTGACCGCCGCTTCCGCCGCCTCAATGGCCAGCGTGTCCATGATCTCCATAGCGCCGGGCAACAGCCCCGACGCCACCACGCTGGATACCGCCTCACCGGCCTTGGCCAGCGTATCATACGCCGCCAGCACCGTGCGATAGACTTCGGGTTTGGGCAGCAGCCGCGGCGTGATCTCCAGCGCAATGCCAAAGAGCCCTTCCGATCCGACGAAAAAAGCCGCTCAAATCTGGCCCCACATTTTCCAGCGAATCGCCGCCCAATTCGACCACTTTGCCATCGGGCAGCACGGCTTTGATGCCCAGCACGTGGTTGGCCGTCATACCATATTTGAGACAGTGGGCGCCGCCCGAATTAAAGGCCACATTGCCGCCGATGGTGCAGATGAGCTGGCTGGAGGGGTCGGCGCATAGTAGAGGCCATAGGGCGCCGCCGCTTTGGACACATCCAGATTGACCACGCCCGGCTCGACCACGGCCACGCGCTCATCCGGGTCCAGGCGCACAATGCGGTTGAGCCGGTTGAGCGCAATCAGCACGCCTTCTTGAATGGGCAGCGAGCCGCCGGACAAGCTGGTGCCGCTGCCGCGCGCCACAAAGGGCGTGTCGTATTTGTAGCACAGGCGCACGGTCTCGATGACCTCATCCTGGCTTTCGGGCAGCACCACCGCCGCCGGTCGCGTGCGAAAGGCGGTCAGCGCGTCGGATTCATAGGGCGCCAGTTGGGCCTCGCTGAGCAGTAGCCGTTTGGGCGGGTAGAGTTGTTGGAGTTCGGTGAGCAGGCTTTCAGTGGTCATAGTTTTTGGTGAAGTGAATCTCAGCAGATCGCAACGGGAAGAGATGGGATCGGATTCACCATTCGGGACCGCTGCCCATATCGCCAGCACCGTTGCGGTGTACTGAATATTGACTTGGGGATTAATTGGATTGTATCGTAAAAGAGGGCAATGCGCCAAGTCGGCTACGCAACTTTGGCCGCGGTTTCGTGTTTTTACAGGTGTTGAATAAAGAGGATCAACAGATTACGCAGATTTTGAAGATTTTTTAATCTGCATAATCTGTGCAATCTGCTGATCTAAAATATGAGGAGGAAATCAATGAGTGTGGAAAAACGACAGATGTGGCAGCAGAAAATGGCGGAATCGCGGGCGGCGCTGAAGGCAATATTGGATAAATTGGAGCCGGCACAGTGGTCCACGCCCGTCTTTAGTGAGGGCAGCGTGTGGACGGTGAAGACGGTGGTCAGCCATCTGCTCGACAGCGAACGGGGCATGAGCATTCAGGTGCACAAGATTCGCAAGGGTGAAGAGACGGTGCCGGAAGGCTTTGACCTGGCGCGTTGGAACGCGGGCGTGGAAAAGCGCGTGGGCGAGCTAACGCCAGAGCAATTCATGGAGGCGCTGGAGCAGGCGCGCCCGCACGCTGCAGGGGATGGAGTCGCTCAGCGATGTTGAGTGGGCGCTGACGGCCAACGTCACCCCAGCCGCGGCGTGATCACGGTGGAGCAGTATTATGAGACCATGTATGGCCATGAGCTGATGCATGGGGCGGATATTCGGCAGGCGGTGGGGGGCGGGGAGGAGTAGAGGAGGGGAGGAGTAGAGGAGAAGGGGGACGGGGGAAGAAAGGGGGCTGGGGGAGGTTGGCTTGCAGCTCTGCCGCTTTGCCACCTTGCCACCTGCCACACAGGATGACGACGATGAGTCTTGATATTGAGAATCCGGCAGAGTTGTTGGCGTATTTGCGGCGCGAGGGTCATATTGGGGCGCGAGAGACGCCGGAGATGCGGACGCTGGCGGGCGGGGTGTCGAACCGCACGGTGTTGGTGACGCGGGCGGCGGGTGAGGCGTGGGTGCTAAAGCAGGCGCTGGCCAAGCTGCGCGTGCAGGTGGATTGGTTCAGCAGCCCGACGCGGGTGCATCGCGAGGCAATGGGGCTGCGCACGCTGCGCCAATTGACGCCGCCCGGCACGATTCCGGCGCTGATCTTTGAAGATCATGCGGCGCATCTGATTGGCATGGCGGCGGTGGCGCAGCCGCATGAAAATTGGAAGCAGATGCTGCTGGCTGGTCACCTAGACCTGGATCATGTGGCACAGTTTGCACAGATCCTGGCGGCGATTCATGGCGGGGCATGGCGGCAGCGCGCCACGTTGGCGCCGGAATTTGCGGATCGTTCTTTCTTTGAATCGCTGCGTTTGGAGCCCTATTATGGCTATACGGCGGCGCAACTGCCGTGGGCGGCGGACTTTTTGCGCACGCTGATCGCGCAGACGCGACAACGGGCGCTGACGCTGGTGCATGGCGATTATAGTCCAAAGAACGTGCTTGTCCGTGAGGGGCGGCTGGTCCTGCTGGACCATGAGGTGATTCACTGGGGCGACCCGGCTTTTGACATTGGCTTTGCCATGACCCATCTGCTAAGCAAAGCGCACTATTTGACGAACCAGCGCGCCGCCTTTACGCAAGCCGCACAGCTCTTCTGGAACCGCTACAAAGATGGTCTAACTCCTGAAGGGCAACCGGCAGAATCATGGCTACGCGAATTAGAGGACTTTGCGGTACGCCACACCCTGGCCTGTCTATTAGCACGCGCCGCTGGGCGTTCGCCGCTGGAATATCTCTCGCCGACACAACGTCAAAAGCAGGCCGCCGCCGCGCAGGTGGTGATTGATGACAAAACCGAAAGTATGGAGGATCTAATTCACGGATTTGTGAATAGCGTGTAGGTCGCCTGACCGGGGAGCACCGGCGCGTAGCGTGCTGCTTGGTAGCTGTTTAGTCGACGGCTCCTTCCCGACCTCCCCCTTCGACATACTCAGTAATCCAGGGAAGAGGAATGAATCATTCGGCAACGAAAATCTTTACAAACCGAGCAAATTTGTCAGCAAGACAAAAAACCTGTCTTCATCTGCCTAATCTGTGAAATCTGTATTCCATTTTCTTGCCGGTTGAAACGAAGCAGCGCAGAATAGTTACGCCGCTTGCAGCGAATAGCCCACTCCGTATTCGGTGCGGATGAACTGTTGTCCGCCGGCTTTTCCGCACAATTTGTGACGGAGACGGTGCATATTTTGGGATAAGATGGCGGAATCCAAAAATACATGTTGCCAAACGTTTTTGAGGAGCTGCTCTTTGGAGACCGTTTGGCCGGCTTCCTCAGCCAGGCAAAGCAGAATTTTGTGTTCCGTCACCGTCAGTTGCACCTCGCGGCCCGCTACAGTAGCCTGGGGATGATCTCTATGGATCACCATGTTGCCCACAACAATTTCATCGTTGATCTGGTCGCGCTGCGCTTCTGTCCACACCATGCGGCGCAAAACTGAATTGATGCGCGCCATGATTTCCTGCACGGCAAAGGGTTTTACAATATAACCGTCGGCGCCCATACTCAGCGCTTTGATCACGCCGTCGGGATTGTTAAATGAGGAGAGGATCAAAATCGGCACTTTGGAGAAAAAGCGAATCTTTTCGAGTGCAGCGTACCCATCCAGGCCGGGCATCATCAGATCGAGTAAAATTAAATTGGCCTGGCCGGATAGACATTTGTTTACGGCCTCAACCCCATTCTTAGCGATCACGACCTGATAGCCGTGACGCCCCAGCAAAATCTGCAAAAAGTCCCGCAAATGTTCATCATCTTCGGCAATCAAAACGGTCGCTCCCGTACCGATGCGTTTTGGCTGCACGTCCGACTCATTGGTGGTTTCAGGGGTGTTTGAAGACATGGTTATCGCTCTTTTCTTAAACAGAATGACTTAAAACTATTTGGCAAAGGGTGTACAGAATGTATACAATCCAATCTCTCTACGCGTTCGAAATATTAGACAGCCGCGGTCGCCCTACCATAAAGGCGGGCTGCGTCCTGCAAAATGGCATAGTTGGCGAAGCCTCCGCGCCATCTGGCGCCTCGACCGGTTCCGCAGAGGCGCTGGAACTGCGTGACGGCGACCCTATGCGCTATGGCGGTTTGGGCTGCCGCAAGGCCGTGGCGCATGTCAATCACCAGATCAATCAAGCCGTTCAGCAGCGCGCGTTTCACAGTCAGTCCGAGCTGGATCAATTCTTGATTGAATTGGACGGTTCACCCAATAAGGCGAATCTGGGCGCCAATGCCATTTTGAGTGTATCGCTCGCCTTTGCACGGGCCGCCGCGCAGCAAAATCAACAACCGCTTTATGCTTATTTTAATCAGCTTTTGCCCCACAAACGCAACGCATCGACCTTAACCTTACCCCGGCCCACCATCAATCTTTTTAGCGGCGGCAAACATGCCGGCGGACAGATCGCCATCCAGGATGTGTTGATTGTACCCACCGCGGCGCGTTCCATGGATGAATGTATGGCCGTGACTTACGCAGTTTACCAGGCTGCGGCCAAATTGACGCACCAAAAATATGGCGCCCGCGCGCTCACCGCCGATGAAGGAGGTTTGGCGCCGCCCTTTCAAAGTGTGGATGAAATGCTTGGCGACGCGGTGGACGCCATCGTGAGTGCCGGTTATGCGCCAGGCCAGGAAGTGGCGTTAGCGATCGATATAGCCTCTACGCACTTTTATGATAATGAAATTTACCATTTGGGAAGCGAACAGCTCGATGGTACAGCCATGATAAAACAGATCGCGGCATGGTTAGATCGCTACCCGATTATTAGTGTTGAAGATGGATTGGCCGAGGACGATTGGCGCCATTGGCCGCAACTCTGTGCGGCGATTGGCCATCGTACTCTGGTTTTGGGTGATGATTTGCTCTGCACAAACCCCATGCGCATCCGGCGGGCAATTGCAGAGCGTGCAGCCACCGCGTTATTATTGAAAGTTAACCAAATTGGAACTTTGACCGAAGCCGCTGAAGCGTGTACACTTGCCCAAGACACGGGCTGGCATGTGACGGTGAGCGCCCGCAGCGGCGAAACCGAAGATCACTGGCTGGCCGACTTGGCTGTGGGCTGGTCTGGAACCCAAATTAAAGTGGGCTCCATCACGCAATCCGAACGGCTGGCCAAATATAATCGCCTGCTGGAAATTGAAACGCACACGCATCTGCCCATTGTGCAGTGGCCCAAATAAGCTCCCACCGGATACAATGTTCTTTACAATAAGAACATAATATCATTTTCTTGTTCCAATGTTACAGCCCATTTCCTTGCGCAAAATATACGCTTTGTCAACGTTTACATCACAGCTTTTAGACCAAGTTTGTGCGCGAATATCAAATTATCCAAATACACGGCGGTCTAAATAGCCCAATGGTTGAAACGGCATAGAAACCGAGTTTCTGCCAGAAACCCGGTTTCTCAATCCAGCGGCTTGCTTAGGCCGATGTACAAGATAAAATAGGTCGGCGAACGTCCCCGGCACTTTGTCGCGTCTACAGACTTTTCTCGTCGAAAGTGCCGGGGACATGGCGGATTTATTTTCTTCTAATGGCCTAAGGCCGCGGTGTACTAGCGAACTGGCGCATTGGGCTGACCACCAAATTTCATTCAACACACAAAGGAGAAACTTATCATGAAACTTGAGCATGTTGCCATCAACATTCCACAGCCCGCGGCAGCCGCCCAATGGTGGGCCGAGAATCTCGGGATGCGCATTGTGGTGGCGGGCAAGGAATCGCCCTTTGCCCACTTTATCGTCGATTCCGCCAATGCTAGCATGATGGAATTCTATAACAATCCGGCGGCGGAGCTGCCCGATTATGCGGCGATGAATCCATTCAATTTGCACATTGCCTTCAATACAGACGACATTGCCGCCGATCAGGGCAACCCAATTGCCGCCGGCGCCAGCGCCGTCAAAGGCGAGTATACCACCCCTGTGGGCGACAAGCTCTGCTTCCTACGCGATCCGTGGCAGGTGCCCTTCCAATTGGTGCAACGCAACAAGCCCATGCTGGGCTAGCGCTTGAATACAGCACAGGTATAACCGCCCATTTGCATCAAAAAACTCCCTGGCCGCTTGGCCGGGGAGTTTTTTGATGCAACCAGAACTCATGCAGTTGACACATACGTCCGGCAAAACAATCCCGCAATCTTTTGGAGATTCCGGGATTGTTTTGCCTCTACCACCCAAATCTAGATGAATCTTATCGTTTGCATACAGGGGTTAATCGCGCAGCTGCGGATCCAGCGCATCGCGCAGACCGTCGCCCAACAAATTAAAGCCGAGCACGGTAAGCACAATGGCCATGCCGGGAAAGAAGACCAGGTGCGGCGACTGGCGCAGAAACGGGATGCCGTCGCTGATCATGGCGCCCCATTCGGGCGCCGGCGGCTGCACGCCCAGCCCCAAAAAGCCCAACGCCGCCGCAAAGAGGATGGCGCCGCCCACGCCCAGCGTCATCTGCACGATGATGGGCGAGAGGCTGTTGGGCAAGATGTGTATAAACATAATGCGCGTGTTGCTCACGCCGATCATGCGGGCGGCGTCTACATAATCGCGCTCACGCAGCGAGAGCACCATAGAGCGCACCACGCGCGCGTAGCCCGGGATGCCGACGACGGCCACGGCAATAATCGTGTTGAGAACGCCGGCGCCGCGCACGGCCACAATGGCAATGGCCAGCAGAATGCCGGGAAAGGCCAGCAAAATATCCATCAGGCGCATGATGATGGTGTCAGTGGCATGGCCAAAATAGCCCGCCATGAGTCCCAGCACGGTGCCAATGGCGCCCGCCACAAAGACCACCACAAAGCCGATCAGCAGCGAAATGCGCGTACCGTGCACCACGCGCCGGAAGAGATCGCGCCCCAAGCGGTCAGTGCCAAAGGGATGCTCCAGCGATGGCGCAAAGCGCGACTCGGCCAAATTCGAATCGGTGGTGGGATCATACGGGTTGACAATGGGCGCGCCCAGCCCGGTCACCAATGTGACCAAAATTAGCGCCAACCCCACGCGGCCATTCCAGCTTGAAAGCAGCCGCCGCCACGCATCGCGATACAAACTGCGCGATTGCTCACTCCCGGCGCCGCTCTTTGCACTCGTCTCCATCATTGTCCCGGCACTCATACGCTTCCTAATTTGCTTAGAAATAGAACTCGGTTTGTCGTATTCAAAGGTGTGCGTGGGAGGGGGCCTCTCCTCCCCCTTGACGCACTTTGTGCGTCTTTCCCCCTCCTCTCCACAAGTGGAGAGGAGGGGGCCAGGGGGAGGAGCGGCGCATCGCTATCCCCCGCCGTACCGAATCCGCGGATCCAGATAGGCGTACGATATGTCCACCAGCAGGTTGACCACCACATAAATCGTGGCGCTGACCAGTACGGCCCCCTGCACAATTGGGTAATCGCGGCTCAGAATGGCCCGATAGGTCCACAGACCCATGCCGGGCCACGAGAAGATGGTCTCGGTGAGCAGCGCGCCGCCCAGCAGACCGCCCAATTGCAGCCCCACCACGGTCACAATAGGCAGCAGGGCATTCTTCAGCGCGTGGCGAATGACCACCGTGCGCGGGCGCAGCCCTTTGGCGTCCGCCGTGCGCACGTAGTCCTGGCGCATCACTTCCAACATGCTGGCGCGCGTCAAGCGGGCCAGGATCGGCATAATCACCGTGCTCAGCACAAAGCTGGGCAGGATCAAGTGCCAGAGCGCGTTCCTGAAGAGGCGCAGATCGCCCATGAGCAGCGTGTCGATCAGCATAAAGCCGGTGTGCCGCGTCACGTCTAAATTGGCGTCAATGCGGGCGCTGGGCGGCAGAATTTGGCGATTAACCGCCAGCGCGTAAATCAGAATCAGCGCCAGCCAATAGATAGGCATGGAGACGCCAATCAGCGCGCCAAAAGTAGCCGTCAGATCGATCCACGAATTGCGCCGCAGCGCCGAGATAATGCCAATGCTCACGCCGATGATCACGCCGATGATCATCCCCGTCACAATCATTTCAATGGTGGCGCTCAGCCGATATTTCAGCTCATCCATGACCTCGGTGCGATTAATAATCGACGTACCCAGGTCGCCGCGCGCAATGCGCCCCATCCATTCGGCGTATTGGACGTAAATGGGGCGGTTGAAGCCCATCTCTTCGCGCACGCGTTCAATATCTTCGGGCCGCGCGCGGTCGCCCAGCATCACAATCACCGGGTCGCCGGGGATCAGCCGGATCAGCATAAAGACCACCAGCGAAACACCCAGCATCACAGGAATCAGCGCAATCAGGCGGCGCGCAATGTATTGCGTCAAAGCGGGAACCTTTCGTTACGATGATGAAAGGGGGAAAGGGAGAAAGGGAGCAGGGGCGAAAGGGAGAAGGCTCCCCTTCCCCCCTGCCCCCTTTCTCCCCTTCATCCCTTCCCCCTTTCTCGGAAACGAAAACTGTTCGGAAACCAAACACCATGCCAAACCTACCCCCCAGCTTGTCCGGCCCGGCGCTGGATCAGCCGCAGACAATTGAACACGATGCGGATTTGAGCGAAGCGGTGCGTTTTCGGCTGGCCAATCAGGATCTGGTCTTTGACGCCGATGTGTATGCCAATCTACACGATCT
This sequence comes from Caldilineaceae bacterium, assembly GCA_041391125.1. Lineage (GTDB taxonomy): Bacteria > Chloroflexota > Anaerolineae > Caldilineales > Caldilineaceae > JACKBC01. Next base: position 1,676 of record JAWKON010000065.1, on the reverse strand, counting down.
TTTTTGGCCGTGGGCCAATGAGCCTTACGCCCGCAGCATCCGCGTTTGGATCAGCGCTCCGCGCGAGGATGAATTTGTGCCGCTGGTGACGCGGCTCTTCCCCGGCCGGCAAGAGGTGATCTACGGCTCCGAGGGCATTATTGTGAGCAAGCAGCTTTCGGCCCCCATGGATGGCACATATGATCGCAGCGCGCTCTGGATCTTTGAATGCCAGGCCGAGGGCGACCGGCTGCTGCGTATCGATGTGGAGGTGGATTGGGGCGAGCCGCTGACCCAGCGCATGGTGGATGGGCTGCTGGTGGCGCAGCGCAATCCGCGGGCCGCCCAGGGTATCTATCAGCAACAAAACGCCGAAAGCACGCGCGTGCTGGGCAATCCGCAGTCACGCCCCTCTAGTGTCGAAATTGACGACCAGCGGGCGCATCTGGCCTATTATGTGCTGGTCAATGGGGTGGTGGAAGTGCCGCTGCTGCTCACGGTGAGCGATGTGGGCGAGCAGATGGCTTGGAACGGGTTTCTCTCGATTCGCGACGGTGATAAGGTGCTGGAAAAGAGCAACACGGCCTGGGCGGAAACGCTCAAAACGGGCCGCTTGTGGACGCCCGACGCGTTGCTCATCCACGCCATTCAGACGGGCCGCATCAACGCTCTCTATCGCGTGCAACGGCTGCGCACCGGCTTTGCCTCGACCGCGCGCGAAGTGTTGGAGACGCGGGCGCTGGTCAACTGCTTTGACCTGTTCGACCCTGTGCAAAGCCGCAATTTGCTCGCCCATTTGCGGCGGCTGGCCGAACGCACCATGGGGCGGCTGCCCGCATTGCTGCCGGTACACCCCAAAGATCCTCTCGATGATCCCGGCGGACGCCTTGTTTATACCAATGCCGCCTATCTTACGGCGTTGCACGACCACATGCAGCACCATTTTGACGCCGCGCTGTTGGCCGAACATTATCCGGCAGTGGGGTTGTGCGCCACCGTATTGGCGCAGATGAGCCAAGCCCGTGGCGCCGAGTTGGCAACGGACGGCGTGGGGCCAGTTGATGCGGATGCTTTAGCGCACGCGCGGCATTCTGCATTGGCGTGCAGCGTGGGTCTGGCCCAATGGCATGGTGATACAATCAATGCCGCAGCCTGGGCCGCAATGGTTGGGGATGAGAGTGCGCCGCCCGCTAAAACCTCATCCATTCTTGATTGGACAAAGACCACCAGTTGGCAGGCCGGCAACAACGGCATCTGGGGCTTTGCGCGCCCGCTGGATGGCATTGAATTGGCCGGGCTGACCGTCTGGCAGGGCTGCGGGATAGTGAGACAAGGCGGCTCGATCACCGTGGCGCCGCAGTGGCCCGCCGCCTGGAACTGGTGGGCGCTGCTCAACGTTCCCAAACTCACCGGACCCAAGAGTGATGAAACGTTCAGCCTGGTGTGGGATGGGACTGTGCTGCACGCTACCGAGCCGGTGCAGAGCGAACTGCCGGTGCAGTTGCACAAAAGCATCCGCACCCGCGGCAGCGATGAGATCGACTTCAATCTGCATTTTGAATTTGTGGATGAGCCGACTGGGGGGCAAGTGGTGGAAACGATGCCCGCCCTGCGCAAACCGGCCGAGATAAAGAGCGTTTTCCGGCCCGCGTTTTTGTGAAATAGAGGTGGGCCTCTCCTCCCCCTTGACGCACTTT
>JAWKON010000064.1:0-56094 GCA_041391125.1 Caldilineaceae bacterium | reverse complement strand
CTGAATCTGGCGGGCGATCTCGGCGCAAGAGAAGGTGCGCACCCAGCCCGCGGCTAGCTCGAGGCCCAGCGGCATCCCTTGCAGCATGTGCGCGATCTGCGTAATGGCGGGCAGCGCCGCATCCAGCGCAAAGTGCGGGTCGAGTCGGCGCGCCTGGTGATAAAAGAGCTGGATGCAGCCATTGGCTTTCAATTCAGCCGGTGCGGCAGTTACGGGCGGCAGGGGGAGTCCACGTATTTCGTATAGCCATTCTTCGTGCAGATTGAGCCGCTCGCGCGAGGTGATAAGCAGCTTGAGACCGTGGGCGGCGTTGAGCAGTTCGGCCAGCAGCGGTGCGCTGGTTACGAGCTGTTCAAAGTTATCCAGCACCAGCAGAAAGTGCTGTTCGCGCAGATATTGGAGCAGTTGCGCTTGGGGCGCCTTGGGGCCGCTAAAGGGCAGCTCCAGCGCATTGGCAATGGCCGTCACCAGTAGGTCGGCGCTCTCCACGGCGGCCAGCGGCACAAAATAGACGCCGCGCGCAAAGTGGGCTTCGGGCGCGTGGCACAGGTCAATGGCGATCTGGTGGGCCAGGCGCGTCTTGCCGATGCCGCCCGGGCCGAGCAGCGTCACCATGCGGCAGTGCGGGTCGTTGAGCAACTCGCGGATGGCGGCAATCTCCGGCTGGCGTCCCAATATGGGCATGTTGGCGGCGGGCAGGTTGTGGGGACGAGCGGTTGGGGGGATTGCAGTGGGGGCGGGCGGTTCGGCGCCGGCGGGGCGCTGGGCCGCCCCCAGGCGCTGGCCGCGAATCTGCTCATGAAGCTGGGTGGTGGCGGGCGAGGGCGGTACGCCCAGTTCGGTCTCCAGCAGACGTACGCACTCCTCATATTGGCGCAGCGCCAGCTCCCATTGGCCGCTGTGGGCGTAAAGCTGCATGGCCTCACGCTGCACGCTCTCCTGCAGCGGGTCGAGCTGGAGCAAGTGGCGGGCGCTTTTCAACGCCTGTTGATAGTCGGCCTGCTGCGTGTGGAAGCGGATGAGTCGGCGCAGCGCATTGACGAGCTGATGACGCCAGCCTTCGCGCTGGAAAAATTGCCATTCATCAAAATTGACGCTGTCGCGCAGGCTGAAGCCGGTCAAAAAGTCATCGCGATAGAGGGCCACAGCGGCATTGATGGGCTGCACGCAGTCGAGGCAGGCGGTGTCGGGCGTGTGCAGGTGATCGCGGCCGCTTTCCAGCAGCTTTTGAAAACGCACGACATCCACAACGCATGGCGCATCTTGGACCAGCCCAATAGTTTCGCGGTCGCTCTCTAGCCACTCTTTGCCCAGCGCGCCCTGCAAAATGGAGAGTGTGTAGCGCAGAGCGCCCCGCGCCCGCTTGTTGTCGGATTCGGGCCAGAGCAGCGCAGCCAGTTCGCTGCGTTGGTGCGGCGCGCCCGACACGGCCAAATAGGCCAACAGCGCCAATGCCTTGCGCGATTCGAAGGTCACGGGCTGGCGGTCAAGCTGAATGATTGGTGCGCCGAGAAGGGAAATTTCAAGTGTAGCCACGCTTGAATTGTACAGAAAAGCGGCGTAATTTTCAATTCTAGTGGCGGGTAGCGGGTAGCGGGTGGCGGGTGGCGGGTGGTGGGTGGCGGGTGGCGGGTGGCGGGTGGTGTTAATTCTAACGTTTCCATAACGCACCCCGTGCTATGCTGGCCTCATGCAGCCCACGACTCACCTGTTTACGATTCGCGTTTGGCAAGAGGAGGTGGAACGCGGCGTCTTTGAATGGCGCGGCAGCGTGCGCTATGGGCTGGATGGGCAGGTGGCCTACTTTGCCGGACGCGATTCATTGGACGATGTGGCGTTGACCGCGCTGATCACGCGCATGATTGGCCAGCGTGACGAAACATCGGCAGAGCAAGATCGACCACCGCCCTAACGCTTTCATAACGCTTGGTTTGCTATCTTATGGTTGACATAAGAATATGGACGCACCCAACTTCTGGGAAGGGGCCGAATGAAGCCAATCTGCCATACAGAAGTTTGTTCCGGCCCCTTCCCGGAAGTCTAGCCCCCTCACAATCATCGCCCCCCTGCATTGCCAAACAACAGCGACCATTCCCATTCTGATTCAACTGGAGGAGATATGAGATTTTACCAAATATTTACACGTTCGCGATTCAAGCGGCTGGCGCTGATGTTGGCGCTGGGCCTGCTGCTGACCAGTGCGGTCGTCGGGCTGATCGGTTTGCAGACCGGCCGCGTTTTTGCCGTCACCTGTACCGTACCCTCGGGGGCCTATCCCACCATCCAAGCGGCGGTGGACGACACCAACTGTGACGAAATCGATGTGGCGGCCGGGGCGTACAACGAATCCGTCACCATTCAGCGCAATCTGACGCTGCGCGGGGCGGGCGACGAATCGACCATTTTGGATGGCGAAAACAGCCGACGTCCGCTTTTGATTGGGTTGAGCGACACCCAGGTTATGGACAGCAATTTACAGGTGGGCCAGGTGGCCGTGACCGTACATATCGAAAATCTGGCCGTGCGCAATGGCAACGCCACCACCGCAGCGCCCGCCACGCCGCCGGTCAACACGGGCCGCATTGGCGGCGGCGTTTTGGTGCGCAACCACACGGCGGCCTATCTGAGCAACGTGCGCGTCTACGACAGCATTGCGCGTTCGACCGGTACGGGCAGCGGCTTTGGCGGCGGCATCGGTGTCTATGGCGATGCGCAACTGCACGCGCAGAACGTGCGCGTCTATCGCAACACGGCGTCGACCGGCTCGACCAGCGGCTTTGGCGGCGGCATTGCGGCGCTGGGCAGTTCGCTGTATATGACTAATACCTATGTGTATGAAAATGTGGCCAAAAACGTCACCAATGGCGGGCAAGGTAAGGGCGGCGGCATCTATGTGGAAAACTTTGCCCAGGACACGCTGCTTAATCCATCATATGCGTATGCTCGAATCTGGAACAGTGAAATATACAGCAACACCGCCACAGCCAAAGGCGGCGACGGTTATGGCGGCGGTCTCTATGCCGGGGAGACGGACGACACGCACGTCTGGCTGTACGACAACCTGTGGCGCGGCAACGAGGCGCGCGGGGCGGCCGCCAACAGCGGCAATGGCTATGGCGGTGCAGTGGCGGTGGATGTGCAGACCACCGGCGCCGCCTATTTGGACGTATATGGCGATGAGTTCCGCCAGAACGCGGCCAATGCCTACACCAATTTGGCCACCACGGACCGGGCGCACGGTGGCGGCATCTATTTGGACGCCAACGCCACCGGCCTGCTCACCGCCACGCTGGACAGCCCTTACTTTGTTTCAAACTATGCCGAAAGCGGCAGCGGCTCCACCAGCGAACAGGGCGGCGCGCTCTGGTCGCGCTTTGTAAAAGTGTCGTGGACCGGCGGCTACGCCCCAGGGCAACAGGGCTGATCGCAACAACCACGTCGGTCAGGGCGGCGTCGTGCGCTCCAACGGCGCGCCGCTGGCCCGCAAATGTACGACAATGCAGCCCAGCAGGGCGGCGCCATTTACAGCTTCAACGATGCCATCAACCTGCCCGGCTATCTGCGGATTGCGCAACGTCATGGCCGGCGATAATGAAGCGACCAGCGGCGCCGGCATCTATTTTGCCGACGACAACAACACGGAAGATTCTTGGCTGCACCACGTGACGCTGGCCGACGCCAATGGCAATCCGGGGCAGGCGGTATTTGTGGTGAAAGGCAACATCGAAATCAAGAACTCGATTATTGCCAATCATGCCGCCATCAAAGCGCCGTGCCGCAAGCCATTAAAGAGAACTATAACCTTTTCTTTAACAATACAGCCAACACGGGCGGCGCGGTGGCGATTGGCGGCAACAGCATAACGGGCGATCCGCAATTTGCCAGCCCGGTGGCGCGTAATTATCACATTGGCGAGAGTTGTCGGCGGCCAACCTGGGGACCGACTGGGCATCACCATAGACATTGACGGTGAGCCGCCGCGACGCGCCACGCCCGATGCCGGCGCCGATGGATACACGGCGGCCACCCACACCGACCCATACACCCACGGTCACGGATACACCCCTAATACGGAAACGCTCACACCACCTCGACGCCCACCACCATCCAGTTGACCAAAACGGTGACAGTCGAGGTGCGCGGCTAATTTCTTCAGTCCCGCTTCCATCACCATCAACGTGGGCGATACCGTGGTGTGGCGTATTGATGGCTTCCACAATGTGCGGGAAGATAACAATAAGTTCCGCCTGGGCGAAAACCAGAATGGCGATCCGGGCTCAACGTGGGATACGGTGCGCTACACCTTTACCGAAGTTGGCACATTTGGCTATTACTGTGAAATACATGGATTTGTGGGCGGCGGCATGGCCACAGCCAGGTGATCGTGCAAGGATCAATCTACACCGACGCCGACGACAACCACCGAAACCGTTACACCGACCCCAACCGGTACGGACTCCCCCACCGCCACGCCAACTGCCACTCCGCAGACGGTGGTTGTCAACGTGGACAATAATTTCTTTGCGCCCGCTTCTATAACCATTTATGTGGGCGATACGGTGGAATGGAAACGGCTCAATGGCTTCCATAACGTCCGCTCAGATGACGGCCTCTTCCGGTTCGGCGATGCCAATGGCAATGTGAGCAACACGTGGGACACGGTGAGCTTTACCTTTACCGAGCCGGGAATCTATCCCCCTACTATTGTGAGGCGCACGGCGGACCGGGGGGCGTGACATGGCCGGTGAAGTCATTGTGCGCAGCGCCACCTACGCCGACCGCCACCAGCACGCCGTCAGTCTCGCCCAGTCCAACGGTAACGCCAAGCGGAACGCCGAGTATTACGACAACGCCATCGACCACGACGACGCCCAGTCCATCCACCACACCCCAACCCGGCGCCGGAAGGGATGTGAAATCAGCGAAATCTATTACACCAGCGACGCCAATGGCGACTGGATCGAGCTGCAAAACCTGCGGCAACGGCCAGGTCGGCGTGAGCAGTTGGCAATTCTGCGCCACCTTTAGCTACAAAGCGCTCTCCGGAAATGACGATTATTGAGCCGACCACTGGGCAAGCCCGCGCCGCTGCTGCCGCCGATCTGATTCTGGATCGGGGAATATCTGGTGCTGCGTTCGTGGATGGATTTGAGCAGCGCGTCCGACTTGGCGATTTACACGACGCCGGACTTTGCCCGATACCGGCGCCCTGGTCGACTTTATGCAGTGGGGAACGCCCAATGAAGTGTGGGGCGGGCCGATGTGGCGGCGGCCAGGCATCTGGCCCGAAAACGGCGCCCGGCCGGTATGACTTTGCGCCCCCAACGGCGGCGGGTGAGTCCTCGCCCTCGTGAGCAGCAACAAGGGGACGGCGGCGGCCGATTTCCGCAATGGGGCGCCGACGAGGCGGAGCAATACGGCGGGGAGTGAGGCGAAGATGGAGGTGTTCCTGCCGTTGATCAAGCGGTAGGGCTCTCTGCCATGACCAACTTATTGCTGTATTGCTTGTGCTTGGACAGAGAAGTAAGCAATATAGCAATAAGTGGGGATATGGTGATTCATTCCGATATTGTCTAATTCATTGGTGTGACATTGTTTTCCTAAAGGAGGGGATATGCAGGTGGAATGCCGATGTGTGATGGCTGTGGCGGCGGTGCTGTTGCTGATAGCAATGGTGAAAGCGGGCAGCGGGTGGGCGCAGGATGGTGCGCTGCGTGATGACGCGGCGGTGAATGCGCTGGCGGCGCGATTGGTGACAGGTACGCCGGTGGCGCTGGTGGTGGGAGAGTGGATGTGCCGGGGTACGATCCGGCGACGTTTGGGCAGGTGCAGGCGGCAGGGATTCAGGAGGTGGCCATTGCGTCGGTGCAGGATGGGCTGTTGCGGCAGCTGGCAGGTCACCAGTTGAGCGGCGTGCAGAGCTTTCCGTACGTGCCGGTGCTGGCGTTGACGCTGCACAGCGCCGAGGCGCTGGATGTCCTGCGGCGTGACTTAGGCGGTGCTGCGCATTCACGAGGATATTCTGTCGCCGCCGCTGTTGGAAGACACGGTGCCGTTGATACGAAGCCGATGCCGCACACGGCATTTTCTACACCGGCCAGGGGCAGACCGTGGCCGTGCTGGATAGCGGCGTGGACAAACCCGTACGCTGGCGGGCAAAGTGGTCTCCGAGGCCTGTTATTCCACCAATGCTCCGGCCCAGGAGCTTTTCATCGCTTTGTCCCGGCGGCGTCTCTGAATTCGACGGCGACAAATTCCGGCGCCGGGTGTAGCGCGGCAGTTTCATCATGCGATCACGGTACGCACGTGGCAGGCATTGTGGCCCGGCGTGGCGCCACAGGCTAGCTTGATTGCCATGCAAGTTTTTCGGCTCAATACCGATGGCGGCGCCAACAATTGCGCCAATGCCAAATCAGCACCAGCCCTTGCATCCTCAGCAGCAGCTCCGACCAGATCGCAGCGCTGAATCGCGTCTATGCGCTGCGCGGCAGCTATAACATTGCCTCCATCAACATGAGCCTGGGTGCGGGGGCTTTACCTCGAGCTGCGATAACGATCCGCGCAAAAGCTCGATTGAACTGCTGGGGCGGGCATTGCCACGGTATTGATTTCGGCGGGCAACAGCGGCTTTCACCGCTTGCCATGGGGCAGCCCGCCTGCATCTCCAGCTCGATCAGCGTGGGCTCGACGGACAAAAACAACACTGTCTCCAGTTTTTCCAATATCCAGTTCGCTGACTACGCTGCTGGCGCCGGGCGGCAACATCAACTCGACCGTCTTTTTTGACGGCTATCAGCCCAAGAGCGGCACCTCTATGGCGGCGCCGCACGTGGCGGGCGCGGTGGCTGTGCTCAAACAGGCGCTGCCCACGGCCAGCGTCACGCAGATTCGCAACGCGCTGACCAGCACCGGCCCGCTGATTGCCGATGCGCGCGGGGGCGGCTCGGTCTCCAAACGGCGGCTCGATGTCTATTACGCGCTCTGCGCGCTCATCACCTGCGACAGCGACGACTATAAATATCTGAGTATTCCGCAAACTGTCAACGGCACGATCAGCCCGGCCAACGACCGCGATCACTACTTCCTCTACAACACCGCCGGCACGCGCGTCACCATCGAGATGGCGCGCACCAGCGGTAATCTGGACCCCTATTTGGAGCTGTATGATCCCACCGGCGTGCGCGTGGCGCTGAACAACAACGGCGGCAGCGGCAATGATGCGCTGATCAACAACTACACGCTCCAGCGCACGGGCCGCTATCAAATCATCGCCCGCGGCAGCGGCGCTGCCACGGGCGCGTATACGCTTTCGACCCTCCGGCGCAGGCCCCGTGGAGCTGAATCCGGTCCCGTCGATTTCGTCGTTCAGCCCTAGCTCGGCTACGGGTACGTTGACCGGCGCCGATTTCTGGGTGCAGATTAACACGGCAGCGGCTTTACGCCGCAAACGCAAACCTATTGGAATAACGCGTTGCGCACCAGCTTTATTCCAGCGCCGCACGTGGATTCGCGTGCGCGGCAGCGATCTCGGTTTGCCGTGGCCGCGCAGCCAGCATCCGCGTACCTGCCCAACCCGGGCCGAACGGCGGCTATTCCAACCGCGCTCGTTCAATATTACCTTCCCCTTCTTGGGGACCAGCGAATTGGTGGCGCCGGCATCCGGGAGCCACCGTACTGACCGACGTGCAGAGCTCCTTTGTGATTAGCTGGACCCACCCGGACAGCTCGTGGCGCACCATGCAGAACATGGATCTGCAGCTGCGCGACCAGACCGGCAACGTGGCGGCCTGGATTCGCGTGGTCGAGCGACCGGGAACGGGCAGCACCTATCGTCTCCAGCAGCGCCGAAAATGCGCTGGTCGATGAAGGTACATTGCTGCCCGATGAAGGGCTGCCAGGCGAAAATCGCACGCTCTCCATTACCGACACGGTGACGTTGCATCTGCTCGACAGCCAATTCTCCGGCTCCGGGCGCACGGCGGTGATGACGCCGACGGTCACCTTTGGCCCGGTACGGTCGGCGTCTACAACATTGAGTTCCGCGTCGACTGGCCCCGATGGCGGGGTGCAGGATGACGACGTGCTGGGCCAGATCACCATTGCGCCCGCCGCGTGTCCATTCCCCGTGGACGGCGTGACGGTGAGCGGACCGGAGAGCGGCCAGACCAACACCGATTACGTTTACACGGCTAACGTGACGCCGCTTAACGCCACGCAGCCCATCAGCTACACCTGGTCGCCCGAGCCCAAGAGCGGGCGGGCACGGCGGCGGCGACGTGCAATTTGCCGCCGCAGGCGAAATCCTCTTCCTGGGCGTGGAAAATTGCGGCAGCTTTGTGGCCGATCTGCGCACCGTACGCATCAAACCACCAGCGCGCCGGATCTGGCCATTCACAAAAGACGGCCCGGCCACGCAGTGGCAGGCGGCCACCGTTCACCTACACGCTGACCATCACCATTAGCGGCGCCATCACGGCCACGAATCTGGTGGTGCTGGATGAGCTGCGGTGGGCGCCACGCACATCCGCGGTGGCGCGCTGAGCGGCAACAGCGTGCGCCAGGTTATTCCTGAACTGGTCGGCTTTGGCGCCGTGACCGAGACCACCTTTGTGGTCAGCGCCACCGGCACGATTACAAATAGCGCTTATTCAGTGAGCGCCAGCGGCGCTTTACGGCCACAGGCGCGCGGCCGGTCGTCACCAAGCTGGTGTCGGCGCAGGTGGATGCCAGCGCGCTGACCACGGCGACATTGGCCGCGGCCGCCAGCTTTGGTCAGGTAGAGGTCAACCTGCCGCCGGGTGCGGTGGGCGACCCGACGCGGCTGGTCATGAGCACATTCTATACGCCGACCGAGCCCGCGCCGGAGAATAAGGTGCTGATCGGTCGCGGCTTCCGGCTAGAGGCGTATCGGGACAATCAGCCGCAGCCCGGCTTCAGAGTGGGCGAGACGATCAGCTTGACTGTGCCGTTTAGCCTCAGCGCGTCGTCGCAGGTGGATGCCAACACGCTGCAACTTCATGCGTGGGACGGCAGTCAATGGAGCGCGGATGGGCTGACCTGCGCCGTCGATAGTGGGCAGAATGTGGTGAAGTGTACGGCGGATACGCCCACGCTGACCCAGTTTGCACTCTTTGCCGATGCGCCCGTGGCAGGGTGCAGCCGGGCGATCCGACGAGCATTGTGCTAAACGAGGTCTATTACACCGGCGATGGCGCCAGCGACTGGATTGAGCTGAAGAATGTGGGTAATGAGCAGATTGATGTGAGCAAGTGGCAGTTCTGCGCCCGCTTTAGCTGTCAAGCGCTGGCAGACATGACCATCATCAATCCGGCCACGGACAGGCCCGCGCACAGCAGATGATCAACTGCTGGCCCCCGGCGAATATCTGGTGCTGCAGTCGTGGACCACGTCTGAACAACACGGCGACCTGGCGCTCCCCGTCTACCCAGTTCGACAGCCCTGCCGACATGGTCGACTTTGTGCGTGGGGGACGGCGGATGATGTGGAGCCGTCGATGTGGCGGCAGCCAGGGCATCTGGGCCAGGAAACTTCCAGCAGGCAGTACGACTTTGTCCCAACGGCGGCGGCGGGTGATCGCGCTGGCGCTGGTGAGCGATAGCAAAGGGACGGCCAGCGTGGACTTCCGCAATGGGACGCAACGCCGGGCAGCGGGAATTCGTCGGCGGTGGGGGAAGAGGAGAAGGTGGAAGTGTATTTGCCGTTGATTAAGCGGTAGGTGGCGCCTCTCCTCCCCCTGACCCTCCTCTCCAAAATCGGAGAGGAGGGGGGAACTGTTGGGCGATCCCGTGAGGTGGGTGCGTTGCACGGTCTGTAAAGTTGTAGTCTATGGGATACCGTATGGACCGTGCGATGCACCGGGTCAGATTGATCACGGTGAAAAACGTGATGTGGCAGAACTGCGATGCACGGCTGCTGGCGCTTTCGACGATACAGCCAGCCGTGCGTTGCAGTCGCAGCGGTATCCAGCTCGTCTTTTTGCATTCGGCAAGAATGGCGGCGCAGACAGCTTCGATGTGATGGAGGACTTGATCGTTGGTGAAGCGTATGAGGCGGTAGCCACGACGTTGGAGGTTCTTGAGTGCGTTGGGTGTCGGAAGCGAGTTTTGGCTGCTGTGGATTTCGCCGTCGATTTCGACAATGAGATCGTGTTCGGCGCAGTAGAAATCGACAACGTACGGGCCGATGGGGTGCTGCCGCCGAAATTTGAGCAACCCAAACCCTTGCGCCGCAACCGGTCCCAGGCTGTCGTTCCGCCACTGTCATTCGTTTGCGTAAATCCCTGGCCTGCGTGCGAATGATGGGCGTCAAGTTCACTCTCGCCGGTTCTTGAGCTTTGCTGCTGCGATGTTGATGCATGAGATGTGTCCTTTTAGTCAATAGGAGCAGCGTGCGGTGTGGAAGTAGATCATTTGCGAAAGTGACGGATTCCCGCTAACTCGTTCCGTCGCTATACAGACCTGTGTTCTGAGTAAGACCGAAATGACCTACCCAAAATCTCCGCACGCTATCTATGGAGCCCAGATTGAAAGATTAGCAATGACGACATCTGGCTTTATCTGATACTTCAAGCAACATCACCCGGAAAATAGTACTATCGTCCCCTAAAATTAACGTAATTTTTGCTTCAGAACCTTCACAGTACAAAATGCGCCCCACCATCACCCCAACATCTCCACGACCAAATCTCACGGAGTTTGGCTTTTTGAGGAAGGGGGTAGAAAAAAGGATGAACTTGTTGTAAAGTGTTTGTAACGAGCAAACGAACAACAAAGGACATCCTCAAATGAACAATACCAGAAAAGGTGGAGAAAAGCCAGTCTTGCTGAGCGAGGTCGTGGGCTTGGTGGCGAAGTGCCAGGAGGGGTATGGGCAAGAGCGGGTATTCAACCGGGTGCTGGGGTTGGTGATGGGGGAGCTGTTTGCGCTGGGGCGTCATACGATCACGCAGATGCTGTTGATGCTGGGGCTAACGGAGGAAGACTGGAGTGCATGGTACCGGGTCTTCAGCGAAGGGCGGTTTGCGGAAGAGGCGAGCAGTCGGGTGTTGCTGCGAGAGCAGTTGAGCGAGGTGTCGGCGAGCGAGCCGTTCGTGGTGGGGCTAGATGGCTTTCCGGTACCGCGGGAGAGTCAGACGATGCCGGGGACGGGGTGGATGCGCGGGTTGCGGACGGCCAAGTTCCGGCCGGGGATTCAGCGGGGGCAACGCTTTGTGGAAGGGTCGTGGCTGCCACCGATTGTCAAGGGCTACAGTCGGGCATTGCCGATCCGCAGCCTGCCGGCCTTTACGGCCGAGAATGGTGCCGTGTGCGGGGGTGGCGCCGTGTACAGAGTGGCCGCGGGTCTGGCGTTGTTGGGCTGGATACGTGCCGAATGGACAAAGCTGGCCGGTGTGAGCAAGCGTTGCTGAGTTTGCAGGATGGCAGCTACGATACGCTTGACTTTTGGGCCGGACTGCCTGCCCGCACCATCGCCGTGGCGCCGCGGCGCTAACCGCATATCTTCTGCGCAGCCGCCGATGCCGTAAGCGGTGCAAATATGGCGAGAAAGCGCCCGCCCCCGCTGAATGGCTCCAGCAGCGCAAAGGCTTTCAGAAGCAAGACATCATGGTGCGCGGTCAGCGGCGCAGCGTGCGCTATCGCGTGGTCGGTCCCGTGGTGCGCGATGGTCAGCCCGACATCCCTTTGTTCTTGATTGTGGTCGGGCGGCCATGCGGCGGCCCAAAGGTTCTCGGCGTAAGAACTACAAGCCCTGCTTCTTCTTGGTCTCCGCCGTCCTTATTAATGGCGTCTGGTCCTTGCCCCTCCCCATCGCCCACTTGCTGGCCTGGCTCTGGCAGCGCTGGGAGTTGGAAGTCGCTCACCGCCAGTTGAAGAGTGGCTTGGGGCTGGGCGAAAAGCAGTGCTGGAACGACAAGGCCACCGTCGCCACCGTTCAATGGTCCGTTTGGCTCTATGGCCTCGTTATGCTCGCCGCCTATCGCACCTGGGGCAACGATCCTGGCCCCAAGCCACCTGGCCTTTGGCGTTCCGCACCTAAACGCTGGTCTTTCAACACCGCCTGGCGGGCCTTGCGCTGCGAACTCTGGCAATTGCCCGATTTCCGGCCCACTTGGTCCTGGTCCCGTAACAACTGGCTTGGAAATCTGCCCTTTGCCGACAATTTGGCCAATGCCCTCCTGGGTTCTACACGCTTTTGACCCCCTAAATCTTTTTTGGGGGCCTCAAAAAGCCAAACTCCAGGGCCGGGGGGAGGGGCGGCCATTCCCGGAGACAATCATGAAACACATCACCCACCCCCTGTACCTTTTACTCACCCTATTCCTCCTGACCACCCCTCTCACTGCCGCCCCTGGCCAGCAGCCCACGCCCCTCGACATCCCTGCCAATCTGGACAAACTCTACGCAACCAACGCACTCATCATACAGTTTGCCACAGATGCGCGCCTGCGGCGGCGCACCCGCCGACCAAAACAGCCAAGTGAGCGCCGCTGAGGTCGATGCCCTGCACTCACCGCTGGCCCGGGCGCAAGCTGGCAGCGCGACCACACATTGGACGAAGCCGCGCTGGACGCATTGTGGCAGCGGGCGCGCGCCAATGCGGGTCAAGCGCTGCCCGACCCCAATAACCGCTACCGGCTGGAATTGCCTGCCGGCGCGGACCTGGTGACAGCGCGCCCAATTCAGCCAGCTTGCCGTTAGGCGGTCTGCACCCATTCGCCACCTGCCGCCTTTACGCCAGCACGCTCGACTATTCCGCACCGGGCAACGCCAGCGACAGCGCCGTGACCGATCCGTACCAGGGCTATCTCGACCCCGCGCCCAATGGTGTGGACGCCCGCTGGGCCTGGCTGGGCATGGGCGGCCGCGGCGACGGTATGCGCATTTGCGATGTCGAATATGATTACAATCCCAATCACGCTGATCTGCCCAACGTCACTTTCCTGGGCGATCCGGCCGACCCGCCCTTTGGGCAAGGGGATCGCGACCACGGCACGGCTGTATTGGGCGAAATGGGCGGGCGCAATAACGGCGTCGGCGTCAAGGGCATTGCGTATCAGGCGCAGTTCTATTTTGCCGCCGCCAAAACCACCACCGGCGGTTATGATGTGGGCGCGGCCGTGCTCGAATGCGCCAACGCGCTCAACGCCGGCGATGTGATTCTGATCGAGCAGCAGTTTTCTGGTCCCAATACAACGGGTGTGGGGCAGGCCGGGCTCATTCCGGTAGAGTGGTACAAGCCCTGGTACGATGACATCAAAACGGCCATTGCCGCCGGCATCATTGTGGTGGAAGCGGCGGGCAACGGCGGCGAAAATTTGGACGATCCCGACTACAGCACGGGCAACAATGGCCACTATCCTTCCTGGCGCAGAACAGCTCGGGCGCCATCGTTGTAGGTTCGGCCAATCCGCCAGCTTTTTGGCGCCATTCGGCCACGCCCGCTGCCTCAACATCCCACTTATGGCTCCACCGTGGATCTGCAAGGCTGGGGACCGAGTATTGTGACCACCGGTTACGGCAATCTCTTCCCGGCGGCGGTACGCCAGCCTGAGCGAGGAGAATCAGTGGTACACGTCCGGCTTTGGCGGCACGTCCGGCGCATCGCCGTAGTGGCGGCGGCGGCGGCCATTGTGCAGCGCACCACGGGAATTGACCACGGCGGGACGCCCGGCACGCCGGCGCAGATCAAGCAGGTTTGCGCAACGCACCAGTACCGCACAGACTGGGCAAGACAACATCGGTCCGCAGCCCAGTTGCGCGCCGCCATCCTCAACGTGCTAGGCAATCGGAAGTGCTCACCGGTAACGCCGCCCACCATTACGCCCGCCTCAGGCTTTCCTATCAGATGCCCATCCAGGTGACCATTGGCTACGGATTTCGGCCAAAGTGGCGACAACGCAACATCCGCTATACGTTGGACGGCAGCGAGCCCACGCCCGACAACTTTATCTTTGTATCCCCGAACAGGGCGACTCGATTTATCTCAATTATGGCGTAACGCTCAAGGCCCGAAGGCGTATTATCAATTCCATACGGCGACACAGCGCGTTTATGAAAGCAGCGCGGCTGTGGCTATCTACACTAGCTCAACGCCCAAAGTCAGCACGCCGGTGATTTCACCCGCCGCCGGTACATACAATCAGCCGCACCAGGTGATCATAAGCACCAACACACCCGGCGCCACCATCCGCTATCGCACCGATGGTCGCGCGCCTTCGTTCTTCTATCCGGGTACGGAATACACGGGACCAATCACGCTGGATCCCGGTACATATGAAATTACGGCGCGTGGCTATAAGGATGGCTATTACAAGAGTGACGTCGCCGAGTCCGGCGAAATTGTCGTCAATGCGCTGACGCTGCCCACGCCCACCATCTATCCCAATGGCGGCAACTTTAACGGCTCGGTGACGGTCTACATTGGCTCCACCGTGCTGGGCGCGCAGATTCGCTATACCATTGATGGCAGCACGCCCACCGAAAGCTCGCCGCAATTTGCGGAGCCTCTTTATCTGGGGACCACCGCCACGGTCAAAGCGCGCGTCTTCCTGGATGGCTATACACCCAGCGACGTCGTGGAGAAGATTTTCAGCGTCACGCAGCAGGCCAATACGCCCACCATCGACCCCAACGGCGGCGAGCACACCGGCTCGGTGCAGGTCACGTTGAACACGACCACCACCGGCGCCACCATTCGCTACACCACCAACGGCGCTGAGCCCACCAGCTACAGTACAGCCTACAGCGGACCCTTTACGTTGGGGACGGGCCAACACACGGTCAAAGCCAAAGCCTTCCTGGCCGGCGCCGCGCCCAGCACAACGGCCAGCGCCGACTTCACCGTTTACGATCCGGCGCCCACCGTGGCCGACCCGACGATGACGCCTTTCAGCACCCAATATTTTGTGGAGCCCTTCACCATCACCATGCACACCGATACGGAAGGCGCCATCATCCGCTTTGCCTTTAGCACGGATGGCTCGATTGCGCCCGATCCCACCGAGAGCGGCGCTGGCGGCGCCACCTACACCGGGCCGTTCCAGATTTCGACCAATGGCCAATATCGCTTCAAAGTGCGCGCCTACAAAGGTGGCGGCCAGAGCAACATTACGCCATCCGGCACGCTTTCGCTGGGTGACGCCTTGGGCGCCAGCAACACGCCGGTTATGACGCCGCCGGGCGGCACGTATCACAACGCCGTCCAGGTGACGCTGGACGCCAATCAGCCCGGCGCTATTTTCTATACCAGCGACGGCAGCGAGCCGGTCTCCGTGCCGCCCGCCACGGCGCCATCACAGCAATATTTATCGGCCATCTCGGTCACCGGCTCGACGACGCTCAAAGCCAAAGCGTATCGCCCCTTCTTTGCCAGCGGCGTGACAGCGGAGGAGTCGTACGTCTTTCAATGCGCCACGCCGCAGATCACGCCGGGCGGTATTTACACGGAGACCGCTAATGTGGAAATGAGCACGGCCACATCCGGCGCCGACATCCGCTACACGACCGACGGCAGCGAACCCACCGCATCATCAGCCGCATACAGCGCGCCCATTGCATTGGGTATCGGCGCACACACGGTACAGGCCCGCTGCTTCAAAAATAATTACGAAGCCAGCGACATTGCCACCCAAGTCTTCGTAGTCAAGGCGGCGGCGGTGGCGCCCAAAAATGTCGTCGCCCAGCGATCAGACCGTGGATGCGGGCGTGGATGTGTCTCCTTCACGGTTGACTACACGGGCAGCCCGGCGCCGGATATTCAGTGCAGTTCAACGGCGGACATCGGCGGCGAAACCGAGCCGGTGCTGGAAATCCCCGCCGCCCAGGCGCCCTATGCAGGTGAATACCGCGCCATTCTCAGCAACCCCGGCGGCGCAGTGACCACTACCGTGGCCAGCCTGGCGGTCAGCAGCGCCGCCATCAGCGGGCTGACGACGGACACGTCCAGCCCCACGCCGCTGGGCAACCTACCTACTTCTCGGCCAGCATCGACGCCGGCAGCGACGTGAGCTATGTGTGGGACTTTGGCGACGGCGCGACTTCCAACATCAGCAGCAGCGCCTTTATCAGCCACACCTACACGCTGCAAAGCACCTTTACGGTTTCGGTCACGGCCAGCAACAGCATCAACAGCCAAAGCGCCAGCACCACGGTACAGGTGACCGCCGCTGCCCACATCCACGCCCGATCCATCGGCCACGCCGGGCAGCACGCCATCACCCACAGCCAGCAGCACGCCCGATCCCAACGCCACGCCCACGCCGGTCGTCACCGCCACATCCACACCAGCGGCCGGCAATGCGCAGACCTTCCTGCCCTATGTGAGCAAACCGTAGGGTAAAAAGTGACAGGATGACAAGATGATATGGTGAGTATCCTCATCTTGTCATCCTGTCATCCTGTCATCTGGTCACGTATTACGCTTTGCATGTCTCCTGGCCTGCGGTAAAATATCCTCATCGATTCCCCTTTCATCGTCAAATAGGAGACTCACATGCGCGCCGATCTCGTGCTTTATAATGGCAATATTCACACCATGGACAAGCGGCTGCCGCACGTCGAAGCGGTGGCCATTGCCGGCGAAACCATTCTCAACATTGGCAGCAGCGAGGCCATGCGCGGCCTGCTCAAAGAAGGCGGACGCGCCATTGACCTGCGCGGGCGCACCGTCGTCCCCGGCCTGATCGACGCCCATCTGCACTTCCTCTCCTACGGCTTGAGCCTGCGCGAAGTGGATTTGATGAATGTGCCGTCGCTGGATGCCGCGCTGGACAAGGTGGCGGCCCATGTTGAAGCGCGCCCGCCGGTCAATGGATCAGCGGCCGCGGCTGGGACCAAATGCTCTGGCCCGACCGCCGCTTTCCCACGCGTCACGATCTGGACCGCATCACCACCGAACATCCGGTTTTCCTGCGCCGCAAATGTGGCCACGCCGGCTGGGCCAATTCGCGAGCGCTGGAGATGGCCGGCATCACTGCCGCAACGGCCGACCCACCCGGCGGTGAAATTGGCGCGACCCACAGAGCGGTCAGCCCAACGGCATTCTCAGAAGCTGGCCATGCGACTCATCTTCGATTTGCTGCAAGGAACCGACCCATGAGCAGGCCGTCGAGGCGGTCAAAACCGCCATGGCCAAAGTGCATAGCATGGGCATTGTGGGTGTCCACAACATGGAGGGCGCGCCGGCGTTGCGCGCCTTTCAGCATCTGCGCGCCGAGGGGCAGCTCAAGCTGCGCCTGCTCCAGCAGATCCCCGAAGCCGATATGGAGGCCGCCATTCAAATGGGCATTTGCAGCGGCCTGGGCGACGACTGGATTCGGCTGGGTGCGGTCAAGATTTTTGCCGATGGTTCGCTGGGTGCGCGTTCGGCGCTGATGGTGGAGCATTATGAAGACGAGCCGCAAAACTTTGGCATTGCCGTGGCCACCGCCGAGCATCTTAATGCGGCAGCAAGTCGATCGCGCCGCCCGCGCCGGGCTGGCCGTCCATATTCACGCCATTGGCGACCAGGCCAACCGCAACGTGCTGGATGCCATTGAGGCCACGCGCAAGGCGGGCATCGGTCTGCACCTGCGCCACCGCATTGAGCACGCCCAAATTCTGCACCCCGACGACATGCAGCGCTTTGCCGCCCTGGGCGTCATCCCTCCATGCAGCCCATCCACTGCACACAGGACATCACCACCGCCGACGCCAATTGGGGCGCCCGCTGTCGCACCGCTTACGCCTGGAGCAGCCTGCTATCCACCGGCGCCGTGCTGGCCTTTGGCTCCGATGCGCCGGTGGAAACGCCTGACGTCATGCAGGGGCTCTACGCCGCCGTCACCCGTCGCCGGGCCGACGGCTATCCCGGCCCCGATGGCTGGTATCCCGAAGAGTGCCTCAGCGTACAGGAAGCGGTCTATGCCTATACAATGGGGGCCGCTTATGCCGCGGGTGAAGAAACGCGCAAAGGCAGCCTCACCCCTGGCAAGGTCGCCGACATCACCGTGCTGTCGCAGGATATTTTTGAATTGCCGCCCGAGGCCATTCTGGAAACTGTGGCCGACGCCACCATTGTGGGTGGCGAGATTGTGTACAGCGCCAAATGAACCAATCGCCTCAATTTTCCCTTTTAACGCCGCGGCTGCGTTTACGCTCGTTCGCCCTGCGCGATCTGGATGCTTTTGTAGCGTATCGATCCGACCCAGAAGTGGCGCGCTATCAGGGCTGGTCTTTGCCATATACGCGTGAGGATGGTCAGGCGCTGATTGAAGAAATGATGCACAAACCGCTTGACGTGCAGGGCGAATGGCTGCAAATTGCCATTGAACAGCGGGAAAGCGGCGCGCTCATTGGCGATTGTGCCTTTGGCGTGCGCGACCGCCGCGGCCAGCAGGCCGAAATTGGCTACACGGTCTCGCCTGCGTTCCAAGGCCGGGGCTATGCCACCGAAGCCATCACGCGGCTGCTGCAATATCTGTTTGATGAACGCGGGCTGCACCGCGTCCATGCCTCGTGCGATACGCAAAACGCTGCTTCCATCCGGTTGCTGGAGCGGCTGGGCATGCGGCGGGAGGCGCACTTTATCGAGAATTATTGGGACGATGGCCAGTGGACCAGCGAGTATCTTTACGCCATGTTGGCCAGAGAATGGAAGGCAAAAGCCGCGTGACGCGACCAAACATCATCTTCATTTTGATCGACGACCTGGGCTGGCGCGATTTGGGCTGCTACGGCAGCCGTTTTTACGAAACGCCGAATCTAGATCGGCTGGCCAGTCGCGGCATGCGTTTTACCGATGCATACGCTGCTTGCCCCGTTTGCTCACCCACCCGCGCCAGCATTATGACCGGCAAATATCCGGCCACTGTGGGCATCACCGATTGGATCGACTGGGCCAGCGATATTCACCCGGCGCGCGGACGGTTGGTGGATGTGCCCTATCTCAAAAATCTGCCCCGTTCTGAGCATACGCTGGCCGATGCCCTGCGTGCAGGCGGTTATCGCACCTGGCACGTGGGCAAGTGGCATTTGGGCGGGTTGGGTCATCTGCCCGAAGACTTTGGTTTTGATGTGAACGTGGGCGGCTGCCGTTGGGGCTCGCCAGGGCGACAGGGTTATTTTAGCCCGTGGGGTATTCCGGCGCTGCAAGATTTGGACGCGCCAGGGAACCTATCTGACCGACTATTTGACCGACCGCGCCATCGAGCTTGTGCGGCGGGAAGATGAACGGCCTTTCTTCTTGAATTTGTGGTACTATAGTGCATACGCCCATCCAGGCCAAGACGGAGAGAATTGCTAAATACGAAGCCAAGGCCAAAGCGCTGGGGCTGGATAAGGTGCAGACTTTCACCGAGGGTGATTTCTTCCCCACCGAGCACAAAAGATAAACGCATTTTGCGGAGGCTGGTGCAGTCCGATGTTGTTGAAGAGCCATGATCGAAAGTCTGGATGAAAATGTGGGGCGGCTGCTGGATGCGTTGGAAACCAGCGGGCAGGCTGAGAATACGGTCATCTTTTTTACATCGGACAATGGCGGCTTGGCCACATCGGAGGGCTCGCCCACCTGCAATGCGCCGCTGGCCGAGGGCAAGGGCTGGATGTATGAAGGCGGCACGCGCGAGCCGCTGCTGGTCTGCTGGCCGGGCGTGGTGGAAGCGGGCGGCACGTGTGCGCAGCCCATCACCAGCCCCGATTTTTACCCCACTATTTTGGAAATAGCCGGCTTGGAGCCGATCCCGGAACAGCATTGCGATGGCGTCAGCTTTATGCCGCTGCTGCGCCAGGAGGCGTTCGAGCGCGGGGCCATTTTCTGGCACTATCCGCACTATGGCAATCAAGGCGGTACGCCAGGCTCGTCCGTACGCCTGGGCGATTATAAGCTGATCGAGTTCTTTGAGGACGGGCGGCTGGAGCTATATGACTTGCGTCAGGATGTGAGCGAAGAACAGAACTTAGTCGAGACGGAGCCGGAGATGGCGGCTCAGTTGCATGGTCTGTTGCGGGAGTGGCGTGCAGAAGTCGAGGCCAAAATTCCCCAGCCTAATGATGGGTGGACGAGGCTGGTCTGATAATAAAAATGACACCCTATGGTGCCGACTTGAGAACATACACCGGCTGCAATTGAGGCATGAGCGTTTGACGGAGTTAGCGCATTGAGCGGTCAAAATAGTTCCGGAATCTTCGAAGATTCCGGAACTATTTTGACCCCGCTTTCCCCAATGCCAATCGAATTGGAATCTATATCTCATCAGGATCAACGCCCAACGCGCGTAATTTTTCCGCTAAACGTTGAGCACGTTGGCGTTCTTCATCCGCGCGTTGGCGCTCTTCATCCGCGCGTTGGCGTTCTTCATCCGCACGTTGGCGTTCGCTATCAGCGCGTTGCCGCTCTTGCGCAGACTGCTCAATCCCCGTTAACAACAGGTTGTCTTCCATATCGCACCAGCGCAGCCACGCGGCTTGCGCCTCTTCAAATTGCCCTTCCCAGATTGTCAGCGCTAAGTTGACTCTGGGCAGCAGCTCATCGGGGCGCGCCAAATATTGGCCCACATGCAATTCGTATACCTGTAGAATTTCATCTTGCACCAGTTTTTGGGGATCAAATACAACATAGTAGTTTACACCCATGCGGGCATAATCATTCAGCTTTCTGGAAAGTTCGCGCCCCTCTTTATTGGAGACAACTTCCACCACCACATCGGGCGGCTTGCCATATTCCCAAATAAAATAGGAGCGATGTTTCTTCTCCCACCACTCAGCCGGCGCTTCGATGTCGAGGCTCAAGAACATGTCCGGCACAATCGCGTTGACGCCCACTTTGGCGAAAATACCCACATTGGCATCGGCCAGAAAGGGGCGCGGCAGATAGTTGGTGCTGTAGAGCGGTTCAACCAGCAGCCGCTGCTGTTTGGCGGAAAACAGATTATCCACAGGCTCATCGTCCTCGGTGATGATTTGGCTATAGTCGATCTCAATGCCCATCTCTTCAGGCGTTTTATAGGTAATGGAGGCGATCATAGACTCGTCCACAGGATTTTCGCGCTGCAAAGCGCCCACAGAACCAGATGAGATGATGTAGGTGCAACGGATTCTTGTCAATTGTAATCGGCGCTGTTTGGAAAACGCGAAATCATATTCCCACGGACATTGGCTACACGGATTTATTTCCCGATCTTCTCTTCATTTATGCCTGTCCATCGTGGAGATTGACCGGCGCCAAAACCGCATGTATACTTTTCCCAAGTAGGGATGAAAAATCGATTGAACAGGAATCTCAAATGCATAGTTTTGGCTGCCAATCTATGGTGGACGAACTAAAATTTGTCGTGCTCAAACATCCGCACAATTCACACGTGGATCAAGCCACAGTGGATGCACAGTGGCGCGGCCTTTTCTATTTGGATCGCCCCAATTTTGACCAGGTCATCGAGGAATATGGCGCGTTTGCAAATTTGCTGGCCCAATTTGATATGGAGATTGGCTACTTGCCCAGCCATGCGCAGACCGGGCTCGATTCGATTTATACGCATGACCCGCTGGTGATCTCTAATCAAGGCGCCATTTTGTGCCACATGGGCAAGCCCGCGCGCCGGGGCGAAGCGGATGCCTGGGCCGCCTATTTGCCGCAGATCGGCGTGCCGATTCTGGGCCGGATTACGCCGCCGGGGACGCTGGAGGGCGGCGACGTGCTCTGGCTGGATGAGCGCACGGTGGCCGTGGGCGAAGGTTATCGCACCAACGCCGAGGGCATTCGCCAACTGCGGGCGCTGCTGGGCGACGCCGTGGATCAGGTGATCCCCGTGCCGCTGCCGCACTGGACCGGCCCCGATGACTGCCTGCATCTGCTCTCATTTATCAGCCCGGTGGATCCCAAAAAGGCAGTGGTCTATTCACGGCTGATGCCCGCGCCGTTCCGCCAGTGGCTCCTAGAACGCGGTTGGCAGCTCATCGAAGTGCCGGATGCTGAGTATGATTCGATGGCCACCAACGTGCTAGCCGTGGCGCCGGGCCAATGCATTATGCTGGCCGGGAATCCGCTTACCCAGCGGCGGCTGGAGGAGGCTGGGGTGAAGGTGTGGACTTATGCGGGCGGCGATCTGTGCATCAAAGGGGGCGGCGGTCCCACGTGCCTCACACGGCCGATTTGGCGGGCTACCCCGTAAAGGGCAACCGAATGGAGATCAAAATCATCCGCAGTCGCAACCGCTCCAAAACGATTCAGGCGCGTATGGTGCAGGGCGTAATGGAAGTACGCGCGCCGGCGGGCATGAGCGACAAAGAATTACAGCCGCACATTGACCGGCTGCGCCAAAAATTAGAGCGCAAACAGACGCGCAAAACGCTCGATGACGCCGGGTTGGAAGAGCGGGCGCAGGAGCTGAATCAGCAATATTTTGGCGGCAAACTCAAGTGGAATTCGATCCGCTGGGTGACCAATCAAAACAAGCGTTACGGAAGCTGCACGCCTGCCGACAAGACCATCCGCATTTCGCACCGCATTGCGTCCATGCCCGCCTTTGTGCGCGACTATGTCATCGTGCATGAGCTGGCCCATCTGCTTGAGGCCAACCATGGCCCCAATTTCTGGAAGCTGGTCTATCAATACGAACGCACCGAACGCGCCCGCGGCTATTTGATGGCCGTGGGCATTGAGGATTTGGAACTGTAGCTATTGCACGGAGGCTGAGCTTGTCGAAGCCGGGCCGCTGCGGCTTCGACAAGCTCAGCCTCCGCTCTGGTGGACTTATGCGTAGCCTCGAATTTATGCACAGGCTATTTCTGACACTCTGCGCAATAATAAATACGCCGTCCGCCAATTGCGTCCTTCACAATCAGCCCGCCGCAGCGGTGGCACGTATCCCCATCCCGATTAAAGACCCACCAACGATATTTGCGCCACGCCCAACCCTCCGCCTTGAGCCGCTCTGCCAATGTCAAATCGTTGGTGATGCCGCGCGTTTCATAGGATTGGCGCGTCAATTCGACGGTGGCGCGCGCCAGCGCTTGAATCTGTGCCGACGTGCAGTCTTTGGGTCGCAGCGTTGGATTGACGCCCGCCACAAAGAGGATTTCGCTGCGCAGATAGTTGCCGGCGCCGGCCACAAAGCGCTGATCGAGCAGCAGCGTGGTCAACTTTTTGTTGTGAAACGCCGGGTCCATAAAGCGCTGCGCGATCATCTCCACTGTTACCGCCGGGTCCAGCAGATCGGGGCCGATCTGGCTGAGAAAGGGGTGCGCGGCCACTTCGTCATCATTCAGCACTTCAATGTCGGACGCGCTATAGAGCAGCGCCGACATCGCCACATTGTGGATGGCCAGGCGCAGCTGCCGATTGGTTTCCGGCGGCGCGGTGACCGGACAGACCATCCAGACGCCGTAAAGCTGGTTGTGGCTATAGATGTTCAGCCCATTTGCAAAGCGGGTCAGCATGGCTTTGCCGTAGGTTTCGACGGCCAACACTGTTTGCCCAGTCAGGATCGGCTCATACGATTTGAGATGGTCAAAGGCAAAGAAAACTTTGGCGGCTTTGCGTCCGACAAGGGCATGGGCTACTTCATCGGCTGCCAATCTGATCTCCGGTCCTTCTGGCATGGCGGTTGTTTCTCCTTTTGGTGGCGATTTTGATCGTGGCGTAAATTATAGAAAGTGGTTACGTTAACAATAATGCGAACTATATATGGTGCTGCTTACGCCAATCATGCTATAATTTTGCGGTAAGTTGATTTTGACCCGTTCGATTCACCCAATTCCTATATTACAGGAGGAGATATGATCAAAGAATTTCGCGAATTTATCGCCAAGGGCAACGTGCTGGATCTGGCGGTGGCGGTGATTATGGGGGCGGCTTTTGGCGCCATCGTCACTTCGTTGATTGAAGACTTGATCACGCCGCTCATCCTCAATCCGGTGATGCAGGCGGCCGGTGTGGATGAGTTGGCTAATTTGAGCTTCAACGGCATCAAGTATGGCAATTTTTTGGCGGCTGTGCTCAACTTTTTGGTGATCGCCTTTGTCATGTTTCTGCTGGTGCGCGCCGCCAACCGCATGATGGAAAAACAGGCGGAGGCCCCTGCGCAAGCGCCGGAACCATCCCTTGAAGTACAGCTTCTCACCGAAATTCGGGACTTGCTCAAAGCGCGCTAATTGATTCAACGCTAAAACAAAAGCACCTCCGCTGTCAAACAGCGGAGGTGCTTTTGTTTTAGCTGATTCGGTTAGCGACCTATTCGCCCCGAATGGGGAAGAGATAGTTGTCGCCCGCGGCCACCTCAAGTTCCCCGTTGGAAGAACCCCAAGGCGGCGGTGCATCCAGCGTATAGGTGTATTTGCCGGGGTCCAAACATTCGCGCTGCTCCACCCCTTTGCCCACTTTAAAGGTGCGATTCCACCCATCACCTTTGCGCGTAAATGTAATCGTGATCTCAGAGCCAAGCTGGTTTTGGAAGAGATAGCAGCCCTGCCGCGCATTGCTGCTACTCCCGCCACTGCTACTCCCGCCGCTGCTGCTCGATCCGCTGGCTGCCGCAGGAGCTGATGGGGCGGCCACGCGCGGCACGTCGCCGCAACTGCCGCCCGCCAATGCGGTAAAGCGCGCGTTGCCCGACACCCAGCCCGCGGCGCCGTCGCTGGTCACGATCTGGAGCCAGCCGCAATTGTCCACCTGGCCCGTCACGCGTAATGCGGTCCCCTGGCGCACCTGGGTGACCACGCTGTAGTTGGTGCCGGGGCCGCTGCGCACGTTGAGCGTATCCACCTGCACCACCGCCGTCACATTCGAAATCGGCTCACTGCCGCCGCCACCGGCTGCCATGTCGCCGATAACCACGGTCTCCAGCAAATGTTGGAAAGCATCCAAGTACGAATCATCGGGAATCTGTACGGTGATCAGGGCGAGCTGGTCGGGGTTAACGGCAGGGTTGAGCGCCATGATGACATAGATGGCGTCGATATCGCCACACTTGGACCAGATGTCATATTTACCCGGCAACTGGCCATCATCATAATCAAAGCGCTCTTTTTCCGTGCACGACTCGCTGTAATCGAACGCATCCAGCACGTCCGCCGGCGCGGTGTCGGCATATTGATCGGTCAAGCCAATAAACATGCCCGGCACGTTCCACGAGTTATCATACCCCTCTAAATCGGTAGCCGCGCTCAACTGAATGCCGATGGGACCGTCATCCAGCAGCCATTCGCCGCTGTAGACATCGCTCCAAGTGTCGGGAACCTCGGCGGTCAGCAGCCCAGCGTCATCGCTGATGAGCGCATAATTGGTGGTTGCAGCATTGTTGGTAATATCTTTGGATGAAACGCCTTCACCCTCAATATAAACGCTCTGCGCCACCACATCAAACGCTTCCACATCGGCCTCGGTAGCGGCCTGCAATTCCACCAGCACGACCTGCCCCGGCGTCCCTGTGGTGGCGGCCAGGAAGAAGATGGCGTTGCCGGTTTCTGGCAATCGGTCCACACATCGTACTTGCCGGTATAGGTCACGCCATAAACAGTGTGCTCGTGGTCCAGCCGGCCTTCGTTGGTGCAAGATTCAGATAGATCGTACGAATCGAGCACGTTATCAATATTCACATCATCGGTCGTATCGGCGTATTGGATGAGCACGCCGGGGCCGGTCCACTGCTCGCGGAAATCGCTGACGCTGACTGCATAAGTTACTTGTTTGCCAAACGGATCGCCGTCAATCAGCCAATCGTCGCTCTCCACGTCGGTCCAGTCGCTGGGCACCAGCGCCGATGCCGCGCCATCCTGCACCGATGTGTATTCATAAATCAGACCGCTCGTATCCACCAGCGATGTAAGATCGCCGCCTTGCGCGGCCGCGCTGCTGCGCAGACCATCCACCACAAAGCTGTCCAGAATGTGATCCACCGCTTCCAAATCGCGATCGCTGACCACCTGCATTTCGATCAGCACCACAAAGGTGCGCTCTGCCGGGGCCACGGCCACGATCAGCGCGCTGCTCTGCTCATCGCCACACTTTTCCCAGCGGTCGTAGAGCCCGGTAAAGTGTCCGTCGGGCAGTTCCTTGCGCTCGGCAAAGGTGCAGGAATCCGAATAGTCAATCGAATCAAGCAGCCCGGCTCGTCGGTCGTTTTGAGCAGATCGGCCGAGGCGCTAAAGAAGACGCCCGGCATGCCCCACGACTCGAAAAAGGCATCCAGATCGGGCGCTGTGGCCAGCCGCAACCCCACGGCTTGATCATCCACGGTCCAGTCGCCGTCGCGCACATCGGTCCACTCTACCGGCACTTCTACGCTGAGTACGCCGGATGAATCCGACACAGTGGTGTAGCCGCTGTAGGTTTCCTCTGGTTGCCCGCCATTGCCTGTTGTGCTGCCTGCGGCGCCGGCGCTGCCCTCTTCCAACGTGTCGGCAAACGAGAAGCTCTGCTCCAGCACGCGGCCATTGATCTGACCTTCCAGCATCTCTTTCGTGTCAAAACGCAGCACCTGCACGGTCAGCACATCATCGGCATTGTGGCTGCGCAAAATGTTGCAATAGTCGGCCATGGTGCCATCGGCGGCAAGCTGCACCCCCTCCATGGTCCACAATAATGTCGCCGCCCTTAATGCCAATCTGGTCGGCGGGCGAACCGGATTTGACCGAGGCCACCCAAATGCCCGCAAGCTGTTCGCCATCGCTGACGGCCTGGCCGTTGATGCCCAGCGCGTTCACGTCCGATTCGGTCATCAAGTTTTCTACAATCGGCATGGCGATGGCGTTGGAAATGGCAAAATATTGATTGGTGGAAGCGTTGCCGGCATAATTGACGCCCACCACCTGGCCATTGGCGTCAATCAGCGGGCCGCCCGAATTGCCCGGATTGATGGTGGCGTCATGCTGCAGCACGCTCTCGACCGAAGCCCAATTGGTGTCGCCATTGGCTTTGGCTTTGGAGACAATGCCGCGCGTCAATGTATATTCCGGATCACCCAAGGGGAATCCAGCCGCGTACACATCCAGCCCCACCTTGATCGGCGCATCATACCAGATTAAATAGGGGAAGCCATCGCCCTGAATATCGATGACGGCCAGGTCCGAACATTCGGAGACGCCCAGCACGCGGGCGTTGCGCGGCTCATCTTCACCTGACACATAGACCTTGAGAAAGGCGGCGCCGGTAACCACATGATTATTGGTCACGGCAATGCCCGATGGGTCGATGATAAAGCCGGAACCGCGGCCAGCCGCGTTGGGAATCAACCCTTCCTCGGGATCTATAAAGGTGCCCACGGCCTCGATCTGGATGACAGCGCTCTGCACATCCTCCAAGTTGGCGACCGGACCCAGCGCCGCCGGTTCTTCTTCCGGCGCTGGTGTGGGCGTGGCGCGGCCGGCTGGGGCTGCCGGTTCGCGGCCAAAGCCCGGCAGCTTTCCGCCGGCATCTTTGGTGTCAGTAATGGTATCGGTATTAGTAATCTGTGTCCTCGCCGAGATGCTGGGCAACTGCTCCAAACCCGCATCGCCGGCGTACGCCGTTGGCATGGCGCCAATGCTCAACAAGAATACAATGGCAAACTGGATGCTCAGATAACGAAAGCGAGCAAATGAAAATGTCATGGGGCCGTCCTTTTGCTGTTAATCGTGACATGGTGGTGGGCATAAATGAATACAAAATCTTGACCATTGGTTTGTGGTCAGTTGTGTCCACCTATAGCCAAGCCATGTTTGAATGAGGGAATGATAGCGGAAGGGTCTGGATACAGGGGTGGGCATACATTAGCGCTTGGCATAGACGAGAATCAATGCGGTCATTGCGACCTGAATGATAATTTTCATCCATGACAGAGCCAAGTATAAGTGTGAACGCAACTGCCGCCATCGAACGCTGATAAAAATTGCACTCTCTCAATCTTACTCGATTTTTCAAATTTGTAAAGCCCCCAAAAGTTAAAAATTGCCGACAGAATTGGGGAGGATCAACAGATTTCATAGATTTGAAAGATTTTGTCTAATCTAGTTTCTGTGGCGAAACATGATTTCTACCGCTAAGAACGCCAGGAGCGCGAAGGGATCGCAAAGGAAACCAGAGAGAAAAGCTTTGCGTTCTTCGCGATCTTATAGATAACGCAAATAAAGGTGGCATGATAGTAGTAGGGGCATGAATGGCGGCGGGACCATGATCGCCCGCAAGAGATGGCTCAATCGCCGCCTTTCGTGCCCGTCCATTTATGCCATATCAAACTGCGTGCTCTATTAGCGGTGAAAAAACTCTTTGGCAACAAGAACTAATCTATGAAATCTGTGTAATCTGTTGATCAATAAATGGCTACCCCCAAATCAGTGTTCGCTCTCGTTACGCCTTGCCCAGCACCGACGCCAGCAGCGCCATGCGCACATACATGCCGTTGCGCATCTGCCGGAAGTAGGCGGCGCGCGGGTCGTTGTCCACCGTGTAGCTGATCTCGTTGACGCGCGGCAGCGGGTGCATGACGATCATGCGCTCTTTGGCTCGCTGCATGAGCGCATCGTCCACCACATATTGGTCTTTGACGCGGTCATATTCGGCCATGTCGGTAAAGCGCTCTTTTTGCACGCGCGTCACGTAAAGCACATCCACGTCGGCGATCACTTCGTGCACATCTTCCAGCATGGAGAAGGCGTGTCCGTCCGCTTTGCGCGCGTTGCTGCGCACCACGTCCAACACATCGCCCGGCATTGGCAACATCTCCGGGCTAACAAAGGTAAACTCCACGTCATAATTGACCAGCAGCTTGGTCAGGCTGTGGACCGTGCGCCCATATTTCAGGTCGCCCACCATGGCCACTTTGAGCCCATCCACTTTGCCCAGCGCTTCCACAATGGTAAACAGATCGAGCAGCGCCTGGGTCGGATGCTCGCCCACGCCATCGCCGGCGTTGATCACCGGCTTTTCGCGTAGTGAGCCGCTGTGGCCGCCGCACCCATTTCGGGGTGTCGAATGACGATCACGTCGGAGTAGCTCTCCAACGTGCGCACCGTGTCGGGCAGGCTTTCGCCCTTGGTCACCGAGCTGTACTGCACGTTGTTGATCGGGATTACCTGGCCGCCCAGCCGCATCATGGCCGCCATAAAGCTGGAACTGGTGCGCGCTGGGCTCGTAAAAGAGGTTGGCCAAAATCTTCCCCTGCAACAGATCGGCGCTGCCAAAACGCTCCACCATGACGCGCATCTCATCGGCCACGTGGAAAATATAGTCGAGCTTGGCCCGGTCGAACTGGTTGACGCTAATATCCTGCCCATAAAGCCATTTCCGGCATAGTTGGCCGGCACATGTTTTGTCTCTTTAGCTGCATAATTTTTCCCTTTCCATTCGATAATCTCCCTGTCCCTCCTGGAAGTGGGAGGTCACCCCCTTTCCTCTCAGGAGAGGGGCTGGGGGAGAGGTCACAAAAAAAGGGCTGATGAAACGATTGTCTCATCAGCCCTTGCCGTCCACAATTTTTGATTGAAAAAGCACCTGCCCGCTGCCCGGTTCAGCCAGCACCCTGCCGCCCTCATACACCAACCTGCCGCGCAACTTCACCCGCTCGACCCGCCCCACCACGCGCCGTCCGGCAAAAGGCGTCCAGCCCGGTTTGCAAAATTGCGTCGCGTCCGCCAATTCATAACGCTGATCCATATCGACTTCCACCGTCGTGTCAGCCTGTTCCGGCAAGCCATAAATGCGCCGCGGCGCCGTCACGCAGCGTTCAATCACCTGTTCCAACGTCAATTTGCCTTCATCCACGGCGGTCAGCAGCAGCGGCAGCATGGTCTCCACACCGGGCACGCCCGGCGGCGGTGCGTCCGATTGCTTTTCGGCCAGCGTGTGCGGCGCACTGATCGGTGGCGAAAATATCGATCACATCCAGATTTTCCCACAGCGCCGCCACATCATCGGGCGTGGCCAGCTTGGGGCGCATGTCGCGCGCGTGCCCAAACGCGGCACATCATCCGTGCTCAAAAACAGATGATGCGGTGTGGCCTCGCACGTCACCGGCAGCCCGCGCGCCTTGGCCCGGCGGATCAGCTCGATCTCGCTGCGTCGCGACACGTGGACCATGTGCAGCGGCACATCATACAATTGAGACAAATTGAGGCAGACAGCCAGCATCATCTCCTCGGCGCACCGCCACTGGCCCAATGCCGCCGGGATTAGTGGGGAGCGATAGCCCGTCTCCGCCGCCTTTTCGGCCCACGTGCGAAAAAGGGCGTGCATCTGCCCCAGCTCTTCAATGCGCAGACTGCCAAAGGTTTCGCTTACATAAATTTTCAGTCCGCACGCGTTCTGCGCCGCCGGCAAATAGCCGTCCGTCACGTTTTGGATCGGCATGGTGTTGACCGCACCTACAAAGAGCCCCACATCGCACACGGCTTTGGCGACGGCCAGCGCTGCCTTTTCGGCCAGCAATTCCGGCGTGGCCGTGGGCGGCTGCGTGTTGGGCATGTCCAGCACGGTGGTTACACCGCCTGCCAGCGCGGCAACGGTGCCGCTATAAAAATCTTCTTTGTGCGTGTACCCCGGCTCGCGCAGATGCACGTGAGCGTCGATCAGGCCGGGCAATTTTAATGTGGGCATTAGACTTTGTTAACCGCAGATTGCGCAGATTACACAGATTTTTGTCTACACGATTTATAGGCAAATCGCCCTATTCTAGCGGACTTGCGGCAAAGGGCAAAATTGGCATTGGGGCAAATGAGATTATTTTTCAGGCAGCTTTGCCTTCTGTTGCTTCCTGGTGTAAAGTCGATGCATAATATGCGTAGGTCACTCTTGTAGAGTGACAAACTTTCGCAAACGAAGCATGTCACTCTACAAGAGTGACCTACGTTTTGACCACAACGCCAAAAAGGAATCCCAATGTCACAAAATGCAAGTCAGCCTTCCAATGGTCGTCCAATCGGCGGCGTACTGCCTGTCTTCCAAACCCCATTCCACGAAGATTACACTATCGATTATGACACACTTGAACGTGAAATCAACTGGCTCTATGACCAAGGCAGCGACGGCATTGTCATGGGCATGGTGTCGGAGACGCTGCGCCTTTCCGCTGAAGAGCGGCGCGAGTTGGCGGCGGCAGCCTGTCGGATGGGCGGCGCGCGCGGCGTGGTCATCATCAGCACGGGCGCCGAATCGACCCACACGGCCATTGGTTTCGCCCGCCACGCCGAAGCGGTGGGGGCCGACGGCGTCATGGTGATCCCGCCCGTATCGGTGGCGGTGGATGCTGATGAACTGCGCGCTTATTACGCCCAAATCATCGAAGCCATCTCGATCCCGGTGGTGGTGCAGGACGCCAGCGGCTATGTGGGGCGCCCCATGTCGATTGAGATGCAGGCCGGTCTCTTTAACGAATATGGCGCCCGCGTGCTCTTTAAACCCGAAGCCGTACCCATTGGACCGCGCCTCTCCGCCCTGCGCGATGCCACCGGCGGGCGCGCCCCCGTCCTCGAAGGCACCGGCGGCATTGCGCTGGTAGACAGCTACCGCCGCGGCATCATCGGCACCATGCCCGGCGCCGACCTGATCGATGCATTGGTGGCGCTGTGGCAGGCGCTGCAAGCGGGCGATGAGGCGCGCATTTATGAAATTTCGTCGCGTCTCTCGGCGCTTATCGCCATCCAAAATAGTCTGGATTCGTTTCTGGCCGTGGAGAAATATCTGCTGGTCAAGCGGGGCATCTTCAAGAATACGCTCGTGCGCGGCCCGGTGGGGTACATGTTGGATGAGGAGACGCGGCGGGAGGTGGATCGGCTGTTTGTGCAATTGCAGGCTGTTTTGGAGCATTAGGGCGCGGGTCTTCGGATACATCAGAATTGTAAATGGTAAACGGTGAATGGTAAATTGTAAATGTAGCGGATGCTTGTAGCCGGCTCCGTTCGCAATTCACCATTTACAATTGGGATCGCCGCTATCTGGCTATCCCCAATCTCCAACCCCCCAATCTTCACTCTTGACAAAAGCCCTCCAATTGCCGATACTTCCCACATGGCCATTCAAACATTCGATTCACTCTACGATCTGTCGGAGCATTTCGACAGCCCCATATTTGAAGACATCGCCGATGATACGCTGCTGGTCCACGAACAGATGCACAGCATCTGGCACCGCTACCGCTGGACCCACGGCAAGCGCGAAATCCGCTATCAGGAGACGCTTTCCGGTGAACTGCCGATCATGGTGCAGATCTATCCACAGCTCTAGTTTTTGATCAACAGATTGCACAGATTTTTGCGACGATCAGGACAAAAATCTGAAAAATCTGTGCAATCTGTTGATCATTCCCTTCTTTTTCTGTTTTCTCCAACTGCTCCACTTGAAACCAGCCGCCGCCCCATTCGTCTGAGCGCCAGCGTCCGCTTAAAAGCAACGGTTCCCATGCACGCGGACGCGGCAACGGGGCGTGGCCTTGGGCAATGGCGAAAGATTGGCCGTCGCTGATAAAGAAGCCTTTGCCGTCGGTCCAACCGGGCAGGCGGGTGGCGGCCAGGCGGCATGGGCGGCCCACTTCGCTTTGGGCTTCCTTCAGGGAAGTGAATGTTTCGCCCTCAAGATTCATCAACTCCAGCGGATGCACGCTGACCGGCTGGCCCAGAATGCGCTGCTCCCAGGCCAGGCGCTGGGCGGACGTTTCGTCGGGCGCGCTGTATTCGATAAAGGCGAAGGTCATCTGCTGTGCGCTATGGCCGCCGCGGCCCTGCAAGTCATTGGCTTCGGCCAGCAGCGTGGCGCGGTTGGCGGCCAATCCGTCCAGCGCGCCGCACTGGATCAGATGGGTGACCTCTTTTTGCTGCAATTCGACCCGCCCCAACAGATCGCGCAGTGAAGTGAATGGCTCTTTATTGCGCTCGCCAATGATGGATTGAACCGCGTTGCGGCGCAGGCTTTTGACCTGCCCCAATCCCATCCACAAAACCGGTTTTGCTTCACCATCTGCAACCTCAGCAAAACGCAGCGTAAAATGGCGGTCGCTCTGGTTGATATGCGGCGGGCGCACGGCAATATTCAGCCGCACCGCTTCGGCCATGTAAATCGCCGGGTGATGAAAGCCGCCATAATTGGCCAGCCGCGCCGCCAGGAAGGCCGCCGGCCAGTGCTCTTTGATATAGGCCGAGCGATAGCTCACGTCGGCGTAGGCGGTGGCGTGACCTTGGTTAAAGCCGTAGCCCGCAAAGGCCTTGATCTGCTCCCACA
Source organism: Caldilineaceae bacterium (assembly GCA_041391125.1). Lineage (GTDB taxonomy): Bacteria > Chloroflexota > Anaerolineae > Caldilineales > Caldilineaceae > JACKBC01. The sequence continues at coordinate 22,917 of JAWKON010000064.1, read as the reverse complement.
GTGTGTCGGCCTGGTTCTGTTCAAATGCGGGGCCAGCAGGCGCGGGGCGCATACAGCCCTCCACAAAGCGGGCGCGCATGGTCTCCATTTCATAGGCGCGGAACTTGCTCATGCCGCGGCGCAGATGATCGGCCTCGGCCCAAGAGAGCCCGGCAATTTCGCGCGCCACGCGCAAAATTTGCTCTTGATAGAGCAGCACGCCCTGGGTTGGGCGCAGAATTGGCTCCAAAGCCGGATGCAAATAGGCGGCCTGCTCCTCGCCCCGGTAGCGCCGAATAAAGGCCGCCGCCATGCCGCCGGTGGCCGGGCCGGGCTTGAAGAACGCATTGGCCGCCGCTAGATCGGCCACGCTGTGCGCCTGGAGCTGGCGCAGCGTGCGCTGGGCGCCGCTCGATTCACACTGAAAAACGCCGCACGTATCACCGGCCGCAATGGCCGCGCCGGTTTTCGCATCGTCCAGCGGAATGGCGTCCACGCGAAAATCGGCGTCAAAGTGTTGGCGCACGAGTGCGCTGGCCCCGTCCAGCACAGTCAGCGGATGCCCAGCAGATCGATCTTGAGCAGCCCAATCGCTTCCAGCGCTGCCATAGTCATATTGGTGGCCAGAAAGCCCTTGGGCGTCCACTGCACCGGTGCATAGTCGGTCAGCGGGCCGGGGTGATGACCAGCCCGCCGGGGTGGATGCTCAAATGGTGCGGCTGGCCCAGGATGGCGTAAGCGTCGCGCACCACGGCGCGCAGCGGGGCTTCGGGAATTTTGGCCAGAATCTCGTCCAGATCGCTGCGCCGCGGCGGCGCGGTCTGGGTGCCACGTGTCGGGCAGCAGGCCCACCAGCCGGGTGATCTCCTCCTCGTTCAGCCCGTGCGCCTTGCCCGTTTCGCGCACGGCAGATTTGGGCCGCATGGTGCTGATGGTGGCCACCAGCGCCACCTGCTCCTCCTTATACGTGCGCCGCACATATTTCAGAACTTCGTCGCGGCGGATGCTGCAAAAGTCCAGGTCAATGTCGGGCGAGTCGGTGCGTTCCGGGTTGAGGAAGCGCTCAAAAAGCAGGTCGTGCGCAATGGGGTCTACGGTGGTGATGCCGATGCAGTAGGCGACCAGCGAATTGGCCACGCTGCCGCGCGTGCTCACCGGGATCTGCTGCTCGCGGGCAAAGGCGACCAGATCGGCCACGATGAGGAAGAGGGGCGCGTAGCCGTGCTGGGCGATGATGGTGAGTTCGTGGTGCAGGCGAGACCCCTCCCCAGCCCTCCCCTCCGAGGGGAGGGAGCTGTGATCTCGTTGATGGGAGAGCTGTTCTTTCGCCTCCACGCGGCTGTTCGGTGGGAGTAACTCCTCCCCCTCAAGGGGGAGGTCGGGAGGGGGTGTTCCGTACTTTTCGCGCAGTCCATCTTCCGCCAGAGCGCGTAGCGCCTGATCGGGCGTCGTGTCCGGCGGCAGCTTGAGGATGGGCCAGATGGGGCGGCCATCGGGCAGGGCGGGCTGGCATTGATCTGTGATCTGTGGGATGGCATCCAACGCGGCGGGGAAGGCCGCAAAGCGCTGCTCCATTTCGGCAGGCGACAGCCAGTGAACGGTGCGTTCGGATTGACCCTGATCGGGCAGCAGATGCGCCGGCACGTCGGCCAGCCGGCAGTTTTCATTAATGGCAGCCAGCAGGCGCAACGTGGGGCGATCTTGGGGGGATAGGCAATAGACGGGCTGGGCCGCTACCGCGGGAACGCCAAAGCGTTTCCCCAGCGCGATTAGCTCAGTGGCCAGATCGGCATCTTGTGGCGTGTGCAGCTCCAGCCCCAGCCAGCAGCGTTCATCAAAAAGCCCGCTCAGGCGGCTGACCCAGCGGGCGGCGGCGGCGCGCGCGTCCATCTGCAAAAAGCGTGCCGTCCAGTCGCGTAGGCCGTCGGTGATGCAGATGAGCCCTTCGTGATGCGCGCCCAATTTATCCCAAGTCATCCCGCGGCGCGCGATCTCTTCGCGGTCGCTGCTGCCTTGTATCTCCGAAGAGAGGCGGCAGAGCGAGCGGTAGCCGGTGGGATCCGTGGCCAGCAACACCAGTTGGCCGGGTCCGTTTTGACCGGATTGCACTGTGGTTTCGGGCGGCGCCACGTTGAGCGTCATGCCGATGATGGGCTGAATGTCGTGGGTGCGGCAGCTTTGGGCAAATGCGACGGCGCCATAGAGGGCATTGGTATCGGTCAGCGCCAGGTGGGTGAGTTGATCGGCGACGGCGCGCTCAACTAGCGCATCCAGCGAAGCCGTGCCGGATAGGAGAGAGAAGTGTGAATGGACGTGGAGGTGGGTAAAAAATTGGGCGGTAGCAGAGGTATCCGACATACTTAATTTTCACACTACTGTTCCGCCAATTGGATTACAGCATATTGATAGTCTCGATGTGACCAGGCCAGCATAAATGTATCAATATCTACTGCAAACAGCGGTTCGTCAAGCTGAGGGTCGTTGACGTACACAACATCGTCATCAAACCCCACAATAACCACGGCATGGTTGGGGACATAGGGCCATAAATCAGCATAATCTGTGTCAACTGCCACAATCACCGGCAAACCAGATTCGATGTATGGCGCAAAAGTGGCAGGTTGGCCCCATTTAGCGGTAACCGTGACCAGGCCAAGCGCACGGGTCAATCGCACAATGTTAGGAAAGGGTGTCACTTCACCATCTGCCAAGCGGCGGCGCAGCCAGCGGTCATTCTTATGAATGCCGAGATAGTCAAGTACCATTTTACAGCAGGCAATTAGGCAATCATAGTCACGCTGTTGGCGCAAAAACCTGATGTTGTCGATAAGCACGCACACGCTCCACAATCGTCTGTAATTGTTGGTCATTCAGAGGATAAACGCACCCACTCAGAGCGTCTATGTCTATAACATCAAGTTCATGCATATCCATGTTCGCAGCTTGATAGCATACAGAAAATCGCCATATTGGTGGATCAAGCTGAATGAAGCGTCCCCCCTTTGCACTCACTTTTAGATCTGTGCGGTTACTGACCCAGATGCTTGCCTTAATGCGCGCCTGATAACGTAAGATGAAACCATTGGTATCTCGGGCAAAGTCGCCCTGTTTTTGCGCAACTTGGACAGGACCAGCTTCCTGCATGTCTTTGAATCTGGTCATCGGTCAATTCGCAGACTCTGTTCGAGGAGACATCGAATGAAATAGCGCCCACCATAAATGAGGTTTCTGAATCGGCGTCGCGCCAATACACAGGAAAGAAACAGCGCCCTTCGCGTACTTGACCCTTTCCAATATTAAACGCGTTCCCCAAAACCTGTTTCACATATTGGTTTGATTTCAAAAACGCGTGGTCTTTTGCGGTTGCAGTCTTTCCATTCGCGTTCATATGACACCTCCATACATGTCCAAATGCACAATGGCAAAAATTATATCATAAGAACGTTTGAACTCGCACGATCAATGTATGCGGTACATTGCCCTGGCTCTGCATACATTGGTATGCTCGTTTCTGACGAAAATAGCGCATGGCAGCGTGAAGTGATTAGATAATCTATTATCGATTGATGGTGGATACAAATCGTATCGCCTATAGCAACGGCACTGTACAACCTCGCTCTGCGCTCAAGATAGCCGTATCCACAATCTGCTGGCCAATGCGGCAGATGGCTGGGCGTCAGCGGCGGATGCAAGGGCGCGCCGGTTTGCAGGTGGTGGATGAGATTTTGCACCGGATTCTGCAAGGGTGGCTGCAATACGTCGACCGGCATAACTTCACGGCCGGTTATTGGCGTGCGTCTGCCGCGGATGGTCGGTTCATAATCGTACGAGCTGATGGTACCCTGGTCGCCCACCACCACAAAGCCGCACTTGGGCTGCGGTTGATGGGTCCACGGGTCGGTAAAGGCGCCCCAGCGCGTCTCATATTTAGAGAGCCCCTTGGCGTAGCGCGCAATGGTGATGCTGTGTTCGTCCACCTCCAGCCCCGCCGGTCGATCCACCACGGTGGTCACATCCAGCGGTTTGTCACCATCGTGGAACCAGGTCCCCAGCGTCACGCCATAGCCCAGATAGTCGAGCAGCGAGCCGCCGCCTTTGGCCCGCTGATAGAACCAGCTTTGGCGCTTTTGAGCCGCGGCTTCCCCCGGCGTCACTTCGACTTTGTCGGCCAGATGGCGCAGCGGGCCGCGGTTGCCATCGTAGTAATGCACCTCAATGACCTTGCCAATCACGCCCTCGTCGATCAGCCGTTTGGTGGTCACGTGGGGCGGATACCAGGCCAGCGGCCAATTGATGACCAGCGTTTTGCCGGTGGCCGCCACGGCGGCCATCATGGCGTCGGCTTCGGCTAAAGAGGCGGCGAAGGGCTTTTCCACCCGCAGATGCACCCCAAAGGGCGCCACTCGCTCGACCCACAGTCCGTGGGTGGCCGTGGCCGGGCAGAGGATGGCGATATCCGGCTGCGTGCTTTCCAGACAGCGCCGGTAATCGGTGAAAATTTGCGCGGCGGGAATCGCCAAATTGCGGGCGGTGGTTTCCATGCGCGCCGGCTCTTCGTGGCAGATGCCCACAATCTCGGCATCCGGGTGGGCCTGCACCTGCCGCAGCAGATCGCCCATGTGCATGTGGTCGAAGTTGATGCCCACGACTTTATACTTGCTCATTCTGACTCCTTTTGGCAACTGCTTTTATAAACCACAGATTTCACAGATTTACGCAGATGCTGCCATGTGTGCGTCATAGCACGCGTAGGTCACACTTGCAGTGTGACATGCCTAGTTAACCACAGCCGCCTGTTTACCCAACTTTGTCACTCTGCAAGAGTGACCTACGATAGAATTGGGTGATGAATATTATGCAGTTTCATCATATACGATTGTCGAGTAACTGCGCCACCTGGTCCAAAGGCAGGGCGTGACGCACGTGACCGTCGCGACCGATCATGGTTTGGGCGGCGCAGAGCGAGTTGAGCACCGCTTCCTCCACGCATTCGACCACGGCGGGCAGCAGCCACTGCATGGCGCGCGGCTCGTCGGCCAGGACGGTGTGGGTGGTGAGCAGGCTGTCCGGCCAGTGGTGGATGCGCTGCGCCGTGCTGAACGCAATGACAAAATCGCCGGAGCCGTGGCCGATGTGGCTGCCGGTGCGCGCCAATCCGGCGGCGGCGCGCACGGCCAGCCGGTGAAGCTGGCGGGCATCCAGCGGCGCATCGGTGGCCAGCACCATCATGATCGAACCCTTTTCGCCCCTATCATTGTCCGGCGCGGATTGCGCGGCGGTGGGCGGCTGCAAATAGCGACCCACATGCACGCCGCCAAAGATCAGCTCCTCCGGTCGGCCAAAATTGGACTGCACCAGGCAGCCCACCGTGAATGTGTGCGGGCGCGGCGCGTCTGGCGGCTGTGGAATGGCCAGCACGCGGCTGGATGTGCCGATGCCGCCCTTCCAGCCAAAGCAGGAGGTGCCGGTCCCCGCGCCCACGCAACCCTGCGTCACCGGGCCAGCGCTGGCCGTTTCCAGCGCGGCCCACACGTGTTGCGCATTTACGTGCCGCCCCTGGATGTCGTTGAGATAGCCGTCGTTGCACTCGCCCACCAGCGCGTTAAAGCTAAGTGCTTGACGCCGATTTCCGGGTTGTGGCGCAGCGTGTAGTCGGCCAGCGCATCGGCCACGCGCCAGACGTTGAGCGTGTTGGTCAGCGCAATGGGCGATTCGATGACGCCCAGTTCGCGCACTTCCTCAAAGCCGCACGCCTTGCCAAAGCCGTTGATGGTGTGGACAGCGGCGCATACCTTTCTCGAAACAAATTGCCGTTGTGTGGCAATACGACAGTTACGCCCGTGCGCACCGGCCCCTGCCCGCACCAACGGCCCATCGCCTTCGATAATCGTTGTATGCCCCACGCGTACACCCATCACATCCGTAATGGCATTGAGCGGACCGGGCGGCAGCATCCAATAGTCAAGGCCGAGGCTGCGGAGGGATGGGTGATTGAGTTCATTGCGTCTTTCGTGAATTGGGGGTGTTTACCCCTCCCTGGCCCTCCCGTTCGGCAGAGCTCAGGTCGAAGCCTGGCCGCTTCGCGTAGGGAGGGAACTACGCCGCCGTAGGCGGCGTTTTAGGCCTCCCCTCGAGGGGAAAGCTGGAGAGGGGGCAAACGGTCGGATACAGGGAATTGGGACGGCATCGCGACTGCTCACTCCCTAATCCCTACTTCCTAATCCCCAGCCCCTAACCCCCCACTCCCAAAACGCAGCGCCGCCAGCACATAGAGCCGCGCCGCTGTCTTGAGTCCTCGATGCTGACCCACTCGTCCACGTGGTGCGGAATGTGGATGTCGCCGGGGCCGCAGGTGACAATGGGAATGCCTTTTTGGGCGTTGAGAATGGTGCCGTCGGTGGAGCCGGGGACGCCGCCATAAATGGGTTCGGCGCCGGTCAGATCGCGATAGGCGTGGGCCAGCGTGGTGACCACCGGCGCGGCGCGTCGGTGCGTGGGGTGGCGCACCTCCAGCACCTCGGCGTGAAAGCAGAGCCGCTCGTCGGCCGCGCAGGCCGCGGCGGCCATGATCTGCACCTGTTGGGCCAGCCAGGCGGCGTCCTGACCCGGAATCAGGCGAAAGTCCAGAATGGTTTCGGTGGCGCCGGGCATGACGTTCTTCTGCGGTTCGCCGGCGCACGGCGAACTCAAAATAGTGGGCGTAATGCTGGGCTGGCCCAGAAACTCGTGGCGGCCAAAGCGGGCAATCTCGCGCTCTTCCAGGCTGTGGACCATCATCAACAGGCGCGCCATGGGGTAGGCGCTGTTGACGCCGGTCAGCGGCATGGCGCCGTGGGCCATCTCGCCCTCGATGCGCACGCGCATCCACATGACGCCTTTTTGGGCAATGCAGAGATGGTTCTCCTCGGGCTCGCAGATAATGGCGGCGTCGACGCGGTCGGCCCAGCCGCGCGCCACAAAATCCTTGATGCCGATCATCTGCCCCTCTTCATCACAGACCGCGCCGATGAGAATGTTGCCATTGAGCCGCACGCCGCTCTCCACAATGGCTTTGGTCGCGATCAGCGCGCAGACCAGACCGGCCTTCATGTCGTTGGCCCCCCGGCCATAGATGCGCCCATCGCGAATCACGGCGGCAAAGGGCGGGTCGGTCCACTGGGCGGGGTCACCTTCGGTCACCACGTCGGTGTGGCCCTCGAACATGAGGGTCGGGCCATCGCCGCGTCCATGATGAATGGCAATCACATTGGGGCGACCGGGCAGTACTTCCTCAAAATGGGTTTCCAATCCCATGTCGCGACAGCGCGCTGCTACCCAGTGCGCCGCCGCCTCTTCGCCATCGCCTGTCTGCGGCCGCCACACGCTGGGAATGCGCGTCAATTCCTGCACCCAGTGGATGAGCTGGGCGTCGTCAATGCGGTTGAGGATTTGGTGTTCGAGGGTGGAGATGGTCATGGTTTGGTTTGAAGGGGGGAAGAGGTGAAAGGGGGCAGGGGGAAGTCTGCGTTTTTCCATTACGCCTTTCACGTTTTGATAGGTTTGTGCCATTTAGATTTAGGAGGCTGTCGAAGGGAAATATTTTGGACGCAGATGCCGCTTCGCTAACGCGGATTTACGCGGATTTTTAGGCGCCATTGAAGCTAAAATCTGTGAAAATCAGCGTTCATCTGCGTACAATTTCTGATGTTCTGTCTTTCTTCGACAAGCTGCTTGTATGGAATATACGGTGCAGTGTATCATAGTCCAGGCGATTCGCTTATTTTTGAGAGGATTTGGTGTTGGGTGTGTTTATCCGCTCCACGCCTAACGACCGCCACTAGACGAGATGGATCGATTGATTAGAGCGATTGAAGAATAGATCAACAGATTGCACTGATTAGAAAGATTTTTTGTAACTGCTCAATATACAGGGGTGAGGTTAGTGCCGGTTGAGTAGGCCACGGCAGTTTGTGGCCGTATCGAAACCAAACGAGTCTACGCACCGCTTTTTATTGAGAAGATACGATTTTTTGATTTCAGAAATCTTTCTAATCTGTGCAATCTGTTGATCCAAATTCTTGTTGTAAAGGAGAATCTATGCCCAAGCCACCATCTATTCGAGTGATTGCCATCTGTGTCTTTCGCGTGGAGGAGCGCATTTTGGTTTTTGAGGCGTTTGATTCGGTCAAGGGGTCGCCGTTTTACCGGCCGCTGGGGGGCGGCGTGGACCCGGGAGAGACGACGCGGGCAGCCGTTGCGCGCGAGATTCGCGAGGAGTTGGGCCACGAGATCACCGATTTGGTGCTGCTGGGCGTCATTGAGAACCTGTTCACGGTGGAGCAGCGGGTGGGTCACGAGATTGTCTTTGTGTACGACGGCCGCTTTGTGGATGAGACGGTTTATGCCCAGGAATACCTGACCGTGGTCGAGGACAACGGCGATGTGCTGCGCGCCCGCTGGCGCGAGATCAGCTCGTTTGATGCGTATCACCGGCTGGTGCCGCCGGAGCTGTTTGGGCTGTTGGGAAGGGGGTGAATTGTAAATGGTAAATGGTGAATTGCTAATTGTGAACGGGGCCGGCTACTCGCATCCCTCGCATTCACAATTCACCATTTACCATTTACAATTCGCTCTTCTCCGCCAACTCATCAATCCCGCAGCCAGATCGCACCCGTCTGGCGCGCACGCAAATCATAATAATAAAGCATACTGGCCAGCAGACCCACCGGCAGCCACAGCGTTGATCACGGTGGTGGTGGCGACGGAGAGGCTGACGCCCAGGGCGGGCGGCATGGTCAGTTCAAAGACGGCGCCGACGACCGCGCCGATGCCCGAATTGATGACGGCGCTGAGCACGCCGATGAGCAGGCCAAAACCGAGGCTGCGCCATACGTAGCCTTCGGTCAGCCGCCAACTGGTGCGGAGCGCGCCCATGTGAGCCATCGCCGGCGGCGTAGAATGCCAATACCAATACCATGCGGCCGCCAGGTAGATGCCAAACGGGATAAAGAGAATCACGCCGCAGCCTGCCAATGCCGGGGTCACCGCCGCCAGAATTCCCAGCACCAACAGCAGCGGAATAAAGGCCAACACAAAGAGCATCCCCAGCCCCATGGCGCCCCAAAAGCGGCCCAACCCCAATCGCAAAGCCGGCCCCACGGTCAGCAGCTCCCCGCGTACGGCGTGCGCGGCCTGGATCGACGTGGCGTTGGTCAAGGTCACGCTGCCCACCAGCGCAATGAGCCCCACTACAATACCTGCCACGATAGCAAAAGCCAATGCGGCGTCTTCCCCGCCGCTGGGCACTGTGTTGATGATCTCTTCGATCTGGCGTTCGGTGGCGCTGGTGGTGTCGCCGGTGACCATCACCGCCACAATTTGGAAAAGGCCCAGCGGGACATAGGTCAGCAGCGGCAGGATAATCAAGTTGCGAAAATAGTGCCGATAAAGCCGAAACGCCCGGTCAATAATTTCGGACATACGGGCCGGCCCGGCGATGGCGGGGATTGACTGCATGAGATGCTCCTCGGGGGTGGTGGAAAATTGCAAATGGTGAATGGTGAATTGCTAATGGTGAACGGGGCCGGCTACTTGCTTCCTCTTCAATAGCAATTCACCATTAAGCCTTGTCATCCGAATCATCCGTCGAAGCCGCCTCCAACTGCTGCACGCGCAGCTCCAGATCATACCCTTTGCGGATGCGCAGATCGTAATAGAAGAGCACAATGGCGCCGACTAAGAAGGGCTGCCAGATGACGCTGAACAGCGCGCTGACCGTGGTAAAGTAATGCCGGGTGGCCGCGTTATATCTTCGGCGCTGATGAAAAGGAGCGCGACTACCCAAGTTGAAACGTAGGCGGGCTGATACGATGATCATGCCCAGAACATATATAGTAAAATGCCGTAGCCGATGGCTCGCCAGACATGCCCCTTGCTCAGCCGCCAACTGCGGCGCAGCGTCGCCACCGGCCCCAATTGCTCGCCGATCAAACAGGGCGTGGCCACCAGCCAGCGACACCAGAAATAGATACCATGGGCTACCGCCATAATCAGGATGGCGATGATATAAAGACAGACAAATAAAATAATGAATCCGGCAATGCCGGCCATGTCGGCATCCGAAGGGGCGGCGCCATCAAAAATGCCGCTGGTGACGCCCAATCCCATGACCAGCCCGCCAATGGCGCAGGCAAACAGCAGCAGCACTCCCAGCGCCAGCCCCAGCATGGTCAGCCCTCGAGCAGCATCATGCCAATGTACGGCAGCAGACGGCGGGCGCCGTTTTGATGCTTTCGCCCACGCTGGTCTCTTCCCGTTGCAGCGTCTTGAGATGATGCTGGGTGAGCGCCAGTGTGGCTAGCCCTGCACCACCATCCCAAACAGCTCCACCAACAGCAGCGCACCAAAAAAGCTGGAGAGCGGCGTCAACACGGTGGCGATAATCTGTTCGGGTGAATCACCGGGATTAAAGCTCGGGTTGTTGACCATCGACTCGATAAAGTCCATATAGCCCGTCATCGCGTTGCCGGTGATGATGCCAGACACAATGGCATACGGCACAATAAAGATAGCCGCAATCAGCACAAGCTGGCCAAAGCGGATGCGCACGAGCCGAAAGGCGTGGTCCAGCAGTTCGCTCATGCGCAACGGGCCGGGGGGCGGGGGATTTGTTTGCATGAATTACTCCTATGGAAAATTCGTAGGTCACTCTTGCAGAGTGACAGCCTGCATCCACTGAAGTCGTCACTCTGCAAGAGTGACCTACGATTTATGCGTGTCGCTCTGCGCGCGCAGCAGATCCTCATCCACTTCCACCGCCAGCAGATCGGCCAGCGCTATGTAGCCATCCACAATGGGGATGGGGCGGTTGATAATGTCCTCTTTGAGCTTGAGGAAAAAACTCAGTTCGGACGGATGATCAACGCCCGGCAGCGCGGCGCAGAGACCCGCACGCGCTGCAGCGCCTAGCCCGGCGCTGGCTTGCGAGCCAATCATGACGCCTTTGTTGCCGCTGGCCGCCATATCCAGCATCTGTTGCGAGGCAGTGTAGCCGGTGCGCGCGGTTTTGATGTTCAAAATGTCAAAAGTGTCGAAGGCCAGCTCGCGTGCCAGATCGCGCGTCGTAAAGGTGCTGTCGTCGGCGATCAGCGGCAGATGCTGACTGGCCCGCAGCGCGGCCCGCGCCTGGATCTGCTCCACGGGCAGCGGCTCTTCGCAATAGAGCAGCCCCATTTCGGCCAATGGATCCAATCCTTGGCGGGCGCTCGGCGGGCGTCATGCATTCGTTGGCGTCGGCATAGAGCCGCGCCGGGCCGTAGATCTGCTGCAATTCGGTAATGCGCGCCAGATCGTCGGCCCAGTTGCGCCCCACTTTGACTTTGAAAACGCGCACCCCTTGCTTATAGACGCTCTCCCCTCGGCCAACATTTCATCGCGATCGCTGATGCCGAGGATGTAGCTCACCTTGATGCGCTCCTGCGTGGCGCCCAAATGCGCGGCCAGCGAAAGGCCGCGGCTCTGCGCCAGCGCCGCGTGCAGCGCCATGTCGACGCCACCTTTGGCCGCGTGATTGTTTTTGATTTGGTCCATGCGGGCAAAGATGCGGCTAACATTGGCGGCGGGCTGGCCAATCAGACGCGGGGCCAGTTCACTGTCGATAATGCTGACGATGCTCTGCACCGTCTCGCCGTAAATGGTGGGGCGGGGCGGCGCTTCGGCCACGCCGCAGTTGTGCCATCGCTCAGCCGCACGCACCAGCACGTGGCGCACCTCGCTCAACGAGCTGTGCGAACCCCAGTGCAGCGCCCCATACATGGGCAGCCGGAAGACGGTGGTTTCGATGGATGAAATGGTGGTGGTCATGGTGTCCTTGGGAAAGAATATCAACCCAAAAGCGCAGTCCACGCCGCTTCGGCTGGGGTATGGCGCGTGGTATCGATGAATAGCCGCCGCAGGGTGGCAACATGGCGCAGTTTAGCGTTTCGGTGGGGTCATAATTGCGCCGCTCTTCGCATACAATTTGCAGCCAGTCTGCAGCGTGCCCCGGTCACCTGGCCACTCTCGACAAAAAGGCATCTCATCTCTGGCGGCGGAGAAGAGTTCATCAGCACCATCGGCAGGCAGTGTGCGGTGACCCCCCGCCGGTGGACGCACTGCTCGACTGAATCTGGTCAAAAGCATCGTTGTGCTCCAGCAGCCGCTGTACGCGCACAATGTCCGGTGCAAGCAGCGCCACAAAGCGGGCCAACGGCAGCAATTGGGCGGCGTGCTCCAACCTCGTTTTCACCAAGTAGTCCGTCAAATATAAGCTGACCCGCGGCCGCCGATTCGCCAATCTGCAAGTGGGCCAGCGCGTGCGCCATGCCGCCGGGAAAGCGCTCACGGAAGCGGCGAGTGTATGCAAAACGACGCGCCCGATCCCGTTCCTGTGCAACCGGAACGCCATCGGCGCGTTGCAACCGGGCAATGATCAGATCATCGGTGAGAACGCGGCGATCCGGCAGCATGGTAAAAGGCATTTCACGTGCGCGCAGTGCGTCAATCGTGGTGCTTTTGCCGACGCCGGTCACCCCCACCACGATCAGCAGCGGACAGTCGGCAATGGGAATCCAGCCGGCGGCGGGCGGAGTGCCGTAGCCGATACCGGCGGCGATTTCTACAAAGTCACCCTGTTCTGTCAGCATATTTTCATCATTGTTCATTTTTATGCAACCAAGCCCCAAGCTGGATGAAACAGAATTTATTGGAACGGCACCGGCGGCAGCAGCACCGCGTCGATCACGTGAATCACGCCGTTGCGGGCGGCCAGTTCCTGGCTTACGATGGTGGCGGAGCTGGTTTGGCCGTTGTTGACCGTGAGCTGGAGTTTGTCGCCATCCGGCTGGGCGGAAAAGAGCAGCGGCGCGCCGGCCAGCGTCTCCAACGTCAGGCCATCTTGAATCGATGCCGTGGCCAGATAGCCCGCGATCATGTGATATTTGAGCAGCGGCGCCGGGTCTTCATCCAGCTTTTGGAGCAGCTCGCCCGAGGCGTTTTCCACGAGTTGATCAAATGCGCGGTCGGTGGGTGCAAAGAGCGTGTGGGGCGTGTCGGCGCTTAGAATATCAAAAAGCCCCGCCGCCTGCAAGCCGTCCAAAAAGGTGGTGAGATCGCCGGCGCTTTCGGCAATTTGCAGCAGGTTCGGCAGCACGGCATTGGCCACGGGCGCGCTGCTCTGCACCGCCAAAACCGAAATGGTGGGCGGCACCAGCACTTTGTCAATGGGATAGATGATCCCATTTTGCGCCAAGATGGGTGGGCCGATGACGCGCGCTTCGTTGATGTCAATTGCGCCATCCGCATTGCTGATCGCCAGCGGCGTGTTGTCACCCAATAATGGCGTCAGCGCATGGGTTTGGGCCAGCGCATCGGGCGCAATTGCACCATCCACGACGATGTATAACATGAGGTCAAAGAGCGCGTCGGCGTCATTTTTGATGGCGTCGGGCAGTTCGGCAAAGGCCGCGTTGGTGGGCGCAAAGAGGGTAAATGGCCCTTCATTATGTAATTTATCCGCCAGCCCGGCATCGCCCAACATCAGATTCAAAATAGTAAAATCATCCGTTTGCATCAGCGCATCCATCACATCGAGGGGCGGCGGTGTGGGCGTTGCGGGAATCGGTGTGGAGGTGGCGGCGGGTGCGGGCGTAGCGGTGGGCGAAGGCGTGGGCTCGTCTGAGCCGCAGCCCGCGAATATCAAAATCAGGACGGCGGCAAGGAAAATTGAGAAACGATAGCTCATGTAAGTCGAATCCTGGACCATCAAATTGCGTGGCGGAATAGGTGATGCAAGCCAAATAGAATACCCGCAAATTATACCGTGATTTGGTTTCACACGCTACCCTGGGATCGTTTGGGGGTGGCCTCGCCGCTGCCACTACGACTGCAACGCACGGCGGACAGGGCCGCTGGAGAGTACGGGGAGCGGCTGTCGCCGTGCAGCGCAGTCTCCGCTATGCACGCCGCTTCCCAATCCCCAATCACCCGTCTTGCCCAATCCGCACTTCGCCAGTCTCTATGGTAAAATTGCGCCAACAAGCACACGCACCCGAAAGAGTACTATGGACCAATTGCGCAGCGCCATTCAAGAATTCATATCCCAGTGGGGGCTGGATCAATTCCCCTCCTTGGCGCGCATCCTGGAATCCATGGACCTGATCAGCTGGACGCTGGTGGTGCTCTTTGCGGTGGCGGTGGTGATTGGCATCTTCTTTAGCCTGAGCAGCCGGCGCACCTTTTTGGCTGAAGAGGATGTGGAGGCCACTACCGACATGCTGCTGGCGCGGCTCAAGCAGGACCCGTCGGTGCTGCCGCCCACGGCCATTTTGAGCCGACTGGGCGCCGAGGCCACGCTGGGGCTGCTCGAATATGGCGACCGCGTGGACGATCTCGATTTTCGCTATCGCTGGGGCAGCGTACGCAACGAGCTGCTCTATTTGCTGAGCAACCAAAACGCGTTCGGGCCGATTTACGCGCTGGCGCGTTATTATCGCAGCGCCGAAAAAGAGGAGCCGGACACGCTGCGTATTCGACGCACGGCGCTGATTCACAAATTGGGCATTTTGCGCCACCTGGAGCCCAATGCCGACGGTTCGCCGGCCCAGTTGCGCATCCGCTGTCATCCGGCCGAAGTGGTGGGCGATCTGGGCTTTGACGGCTCGACGCTCTGGCTTATGCCGGCTGAACCGGCGCCACCGCCGCAGGGTCCGTTTATTGAAATGGACCCCGTCGAGTTTGACACGCTGGAACGCGCCGCGCTAAATTTGAATATCCGGCGGACACCCATGGCGGGGGGCGGCTTCCGCATCAATCTGGAAAAACGCCGCGGCCTGTGGGTCGTGGTGGGTGAAGACATTGAGTGGGCATCGTAAATATGTTCTTTGGCATCCCGGTCAGCATTAGCGAGCTGGCCAGCTTCATCAACCTCATTATCTCGTCGGCGGTGATCATTGTGGCCTTTTCGCTGCTGGCGTTTACATTGACCTATAATTTTTCGCAACGTGGCTGCGCGGCGTTTTGCGCTGCTGCTGGCCTGCGTGGTGGTGGCCTATACGGGTGATGTGGCGCTGAATCGGCTGGAGTGGGCCAGCGGCGATTCGGCGGGCAAGTGGCTGCGCTTTCAGTGGTTGGGCATTGCCATGCTGCCTTTTGCCTATTATATCTTTTCCACAGCCGTGTTGCGCACCACCAATTATCGGGTGGCGTATGGCCGCTGGCTGGGCTGGCTCATGCTGGCGCTGTCGCTACTCAGCGCAGCCAGCGCCATTTGGGGCGACCAATTGGTGGGCGCCATCCACTTTCGGCCGCCGCTTAGCTATTTGGAAGCCGGTCCCTATTTCTGGCTCTTTGCCGCCTACTTCGGGCTGGCCATGCTGCTGTCGCTCTATCACATCTGGCTGGCGCGCACCGCTGCGTGACCTCCAGCAGCCGCGTCCGCATGACCTATCTGTTGGGGGCTTTGTGGCGCCCGGCATCGGCATCTTCCCCTATTTGATTGCGCTGGGGCGGCTCGATAGCGGTGAACAGGCCAACGCGATTATCTTTTTGCTGGCCATGGCGGGCAATATGATGGTGGCCATTTTTTTGGTCATTATGAGTTATGTGGTGGCCTATTTTGGCGTGCTGACGCCCGATCGCGCCGTGCGCTATCGGCTCATCCGCTTTTTACGCGCGGCCGGTGGTGGCCATTTTGGTCATTGTGGCCATGCAGACCATTCCGCGGGTGGAGCGTATTTTGGGGCTGCCGCGATATGATCCTTTTTAGCACCATCACGGCGGTGATCGTCTTCAGCCAGCTCATCCTCAGCGTGACCAAGTCGCTGGTGGACCGCATTGTCTATCGTGAGGATCGCAACGAGGTGGCGTGGATGCGCGAACTGGACCGGCGGCTGCTCACCACCAGCGATCTGCGCCAATTTTTAGAGAACAATCTGACCGCGCTGTGCGAGCTTTTTGGCCACGCCGGCCGGTTTTGTGGCCGGCATTGTGGGGCCTAATCTGCTGGTGGAGGCCACCGTGGGCGCACCCCATCTGCGCCAGCGGCTCAACAATATTAGCGAATGGCAGGATGTGGTCAACCGCGCCGCCGAGCGCACGCGCAATGGCCTGACTGCATTGGAGCCTATTGCCCACGCCGGCTATTGGATCTGGCCGCTGGTGGAGCCCACCGTCACCAATGGCAAGCCGACTGTGGTGGGCATTCTGGGCGTGTGGCCGGCCGAAAATTCGCTGATCGAGCCGCTTAATGGCCCTGCGTCACCCAATGGCGTGGGAACCAATAAGGCTGGGCCAAATGGTGCAGGTCCGCTGCCCCATTTGGCCGAGGAAGACGCCCGCGCGCTGGCGCAGATGATCGAACGTACCGGGCGGGCGCTGGTGGATCGCCGCGTGCAGCAAGAGGTCTTTGTGTCGCTGCGCCGCATCATTCCCGACATCGAGCGCATTCAGCAGATGCGCGGCGTGGTGCCTTATACATCGCGTAGCAGCCATGCCGAAGCGCACGCTATGCTGCTCGACCCCAGCCCTATCCACGACCCTGAATTTGCCGATTGGGTCAAAGACGCCCTGAGCCACTATTGGGGCGGTCCCAAGTTGACGCACAGCCCGCTGACCAAATTGCGCATCGTGACGCAGGCGCTGGATAATGCCGAAGGCGATGTGACCAAGGCGCTGCGCCAGGTGCTGGAAATGGCCATCGCCCGGCTGCGCCCCGAGGGCAAACAGGAATTTGTGACCCAGGAATGGTTGCTCTATAACATTCTGGACATGCGCTTTTTGCAGGGGCGCAAAGTGCGCGAGATTGCCAATAAGCTGGCCGTCAGCGAAAGCGATCTCTATCGCAAGCAGCGCATTGCCATCGAACAGGTGGCGCGCGTGCTGACCGAAATGGAATTAGAAAACGGAAGTTTATAAAAGACCTCCGCCCTGATTATATTTGGGAGAGGAGCCGCTGTGCTCCCCTTTCCTATCAGGAGAGGGGCTGGGGGAGAGGTAATAAATGAGCCGTTCAAAACCAAACACATCCGACGCGCTTAACAATATTGTGCGCGAACTTTTTGATAATTTGCCGCTCGACTTTCTGGGGCTGGTTTTTATTGCGCTGGGCGGCTATCTTCTCTCCACCATGATGTACAGCGAAGAGCTGCCCTGGCTGATCGAGATGACCGGCTGGCTGGCGCCGTGGACGGTGCTGTCGATCCTTATTTTGGGGACGGTGCTGCTGCTGGGGCCGCGCGCCGGCTATTGGAGCGTGGAGGCCATTGTGGGCGCCCAACTGCTGCTGCTGGCGCTGATGGCGGCCACCTTTGCCAACAATCAGGCCACGGTGGATTGGATGGCCAAACATGACGGCAGCGACGGCGGGTTGACCGGCTGGGCGCTGGGTAGTTTGCTGGTGGCCGCCTTTGGACAGTGGCCGGCGCTGCTGATTTGTGGGCTGGTGGGATTGGTGGGGGTGTGGCTGCTGCTCAACTTTACGCCGCTGGTCTACTTTTGGGCCGGCGTGCGCGGCGCGTTGGGCTGATCTGGCTGGCGTGGCCGCAGATTGCGGCGCTCACGTTGACCACCCCTGTAGAAACGGCAGACCCGGCATCCACTCCATCACCGCACCTTAGCACGACGCCACCCAGCCGCTCCCAATTTCGTGAATCGCCGCTGGTTACGCCGCATAAACCCGAGCCGCAACAAGTTCCGCTGACGCCGCCCACAATGCCATCGCTCGAACAGCCTTCGACCTATGTGTCGCCCACGCGGCCGCCGCAGAGTGTGGCCAGTCAATCCACCCAGGAACCCAGCGATGCGCGAGCTGAGGCCAGGCGTAAAGAGAGCGCGTCCAATGGTTCATCCGCACGCTCTGCGCCCAAACCGTTGCGCAACGCCGACCAGTTGCCCCCCTTTGAATTGCTGCAACCGGATGCCGGCGTGTATGGCGCGACCGATGACCGCGAAATGGGGCAACGCATTGAGCAGACGCTGGAAGATTTTGACGTGCCGGTCAAGGTGGTGCATGTGGAGAGCGGGCCGACCGTCACCCAATTTGGCGTGGAGCCCCAATATGTGGAGCGGGCGGGCAATCGGCGCAAAATTCGCGTCAGCCGCATTGTGAGCCTGGCCGATGATCTGGCGCTGGCGTTGGAAGCGCCCGCCGTGCGCATCGAGGCGCCGGTGCCGGGACGCCCCTATGTGGGCATCGAAGTGCCCAATCGCGACAAATTGATGGTGGGCTTGCGCGGCATTTTGGAGAGCAAAGAGCTGCGTAAAGATGGCGGCGCGCTGCCCATTGGGTTGGGGCGCAACACGGCCGGCGCCCCGGTGGTGATGGACCTGGCGCGCGCCCCGCACATGCTGATTGCCGGGGCCACCGGCGCCGGCAAGTCGGTCTGCATCAACGCCATTATTACCAGCCTGCTCATGCAACACGGCCCCGAAAGCCTGAAGTTTGTGATGGTGGATCCCAAAATGGTGGAGCTGCCGGGCTACAACGGCATTCCGCATTTAATTGGCAAAGTGGTCACCGAGATGGACCAGGTGATGGGCATGCTCACCTGGCTGCTGCTGCAAATGGATGATCGCTACCGCACCTTTAAGGAAGCGAGCGTGCGCAACATTGATGTGTACAACGCCAAAGTGCGCAAAATGCGCGGTAAAGATGCGCCCCAACCGCTGCCCTACATTGTGCTGGTGGTGGACGAGTTGGCCGACCTGATGATGACGGCGGCTGACGATGTGGAAACGCAGCTCTGTCGCCTGGCGCAGATGGCGCGCGCCACCGGCATTCACCTGATTTTGGCCACCCAGCGGCCCAGCGTCGACGTGGTCACCGGGCTGATCAAGGCCAATTTCCCCACCCGCATTGCCTTTGCCGTCACCAGCCAAACCGATAGCCGCGTGATCCTGGATACGCCGGGCGCCGAGCGGCTGCTGGGCCGCGGCGACATGCTGATCATGCGTTCGGACCAGGCCAAATTGACGCGCGTGCAGGGCTGCTGGGTCGCCGATGATGAGATCAACGCCATTGCCAGCTATTGGAAGCAGCGCACCATTGACGAAACGCTGGCCGCCGGCGGCGCCGAGCGACCGGTGGTGCCGCCCTGGTTCAGCCTCATGGACCGGCTGGATGATGAGGAGGAGCTGATTCTGGACGCCATCGATGCCCTGCGCGATCTGGAATCGTGCAGCACCAGCATGTTGCAGCGGCGGCTGAACATCGGCTATCCCAAAGCGGCGCGGCTGATGGAAGAATTGGAAACGCGCAAAGTGGTGGGGCCGGATCAAGGCGGCGGGCGCGGGCGCAAGGTGCTGATTTCGAGCGATGCCGATGAAGAGGAAGACGAGGGGGATGAGGCGCTGTTTTAGCAAGGGGTCGGCAAGGAATAAATTCCCAGCCTGCCACAGCAAACGTGCTAAAGCCCGTTAGGGTCACGGCGTTCAACCGGTTTTAACCAGTTTCCCGTGCCAGACGCAGAATTCATTCTGCGGTGTAATTGACAAGTACATGCACTGCTTCTATAATTGGCTCATCCGTTCTGTGGCAATTTGCGAAAGGAAGGACCTGTGGACGACTCTTTAATTGCCGCCATCACCTCTGAGGCGCCTGCCGAGCTGGGCATTGAAATCGACTATAGCCAAATCATCACCGAGGACGATGAGCCCGTGGATAATCTGTTTTCCGCCAAACAGCAGCGGCTGCTGGTTGAGCCGCTCTACAGCACGGACTATCTGCCGCGCCCGTTTCTGGCCGATGCCAATGTGGGCATTTTTGCGCAAGTTGGCGTCAGCGCCATTGTGCCGGATATGTTCTTGAGCCTGGACATCGAAGCGCCGGCTGAGTGGTGGGAGAAGAAACATCGCTCCTATTTTATTTGGGAATATGGCAAGCCGCCCGATGTCGTGGTGGAGGTAGTCTCCAACAAAGAAGGGCGCGAGCTATCGCGCAAACTGCGCGATTACGCCCGTATGGGTGTCAGCTATTACGTTGTATTTGACCCGCAACACTTGCTCCAAACCGACGATTTGCAAGTGTATGAACTCCATGCCGGACAATATTTGGCGCGTCCCGATGAATTGCTGCCCAGAGTCAACTTGGCGCTGACAATCTGGGAAGGGCCATTTGAAGAGGCGCAAGCCGCGTGGCTGCGCTGGTGCGATATGGAAGACAACCTGCTGTTGACGGGGATTGAGCAGTCCGCCCAAGAACGCCAGCGCGCTGATGACGAACGTCAACGTGCTGACGAGGCGCGCCAGCGCGCCGACGAGGAACGCCAACGTGCTGATGAGGAACGTCAACGCGCCGAAACAGAGCGTCAGCGCGCCGAGGAGGCGCGCCACCAAGCTGCAGCGGAACGCCAGCGCGCCGATGAAGAACGTCAGCGGTCGGAACGTCTGGCCGAAAAATTACGGGCGCTGGGTGTCGAGCCTGACAGCATATAGCAATTTTATGTCATTACGTTAGCGCAGACTGCGATGCACGGCGTCTAAAAATGCGGCCTTGCCCATCAGGTGTCCGCCGTGCGTTGCAGTCGAAGCGGCCTTAACTTAATGACATTGTATAGCAATTATATCACTTTAATGTGTGGGAGCAACTGCTCCTCAGTGGGTTCCGCTCAGCAGTACCAGTTTTCCAGCAGCCGCGGCGCCGGCTTGCTGTGCAGCGAAACTGGCGGCATCTTCGCATAGTTGTCGTCAGCGCCAACGCTGGATAAGCCACCAAATTGCGTCGCCAATTGCCACACTTGAGCAAAAATCTCCGCTCGCTTCAGACCCCGTTCATCCCCCTGCTGCACAATTTTCAGCACCGCCTCCTGCAATTCATCCATGCATTGATCGGGATGCCGCCACGGATAGACCAGCGCCGCCTCATCAAATTCACCCACCAGCGCCTGCACTTCCGCCAACTCCAGCAGCCGCGAACCGGCCGGGATCAGCAGGCGAATGGCGTACTGAATGGGCGCCACCTGTTCAATTAGATCCAGCCGGGCGATGGTGCGCAGAAATTCCAGATAGCCGGCGGGCGTGATCCACGGCGTAAAGGCCACGAAAGTGGGGCTCATGTGCAGACCGGCCGCGCGCAGTAGATGTACCGCCTCTGCAAAATCAGCCGCTGTGTGTCCTTTGTCCAGCCGCGCCAAAATCGCTTCATCCACCGCCTCCACTGCCGAAGTCACAAAGAGACAGCCGGTCGCGGCCAGCGTGGGCAAATGAAGCCGCTGCTGCAAAAGATGCTCCACTTTGATGGTCACGTCATAGGTTACGTCGGGAAATTCAGCGTGCAGCGCCTGCACAATGGCCAGCGCGTGGCCCGGCCCGTTGAAAAAATCGGGGTCGCCAAAGGTAATGTGGCGGGCTCCACCGCCAACACTTGATTGCGGATGTCGGCCAGCACCACCTCTTTTTGCACCACGCGAAACGCCCCGTTATATATCGGCGTAATCGGGCAGTGACGACAGAGATGTTTACAGCCGCGCGTGGCTTCGGTATAGCCAGCGGCGCGGCGCGTTTTATCACCTAATTCCACGGCGGCATATTGGGACAAGGCTGGGAAGCCTGCGCGGTCCGGCGGCAAAAACTGCTGCCGCTCGAGCGAAATGGTTGGCTCTTGTTGGGACTGTGCGGATTCATCCCGCTGCTGTGCAGCCCCGGCCAACCGTTGGCAGAGCGCCAACAGCCCCTCCTCAAACTCCCCTCCCAAAATCGTCTGCACGCCTAACCGGCGCAAATAGCTTTCATTGATTGGCGCATAGAGCCCAAAACAGCAGATGTGCGCCATTGGGTTCAAGTGGCGCAGGCGCGGCAAAATGGCCGCGGCAATGCGCGTGGCCGTGTGCATGGGCAGGTGCAGCGCCACTAGATCCGCCGCTTGAATCCCGGTTTCATCCAGCGCCTGCACCGACAAATCCTGATACGAAACGCGCGCGCCGGCCTGGCGCAGCCACGCGCCGGCTGAGGCCGCGCCAAAAGACTGATGGCCGATTTCGTATAGGGTGATGATGGTGATGTTGAGCATAAGGTTTGTTGCTAAATATACGTATCAGAATTTCACAAAAGCCGCCTTAAGCATAACACATGTACGCTGCGTTGACAGATTCTACCGCGGCGCCCTACAACAGAATCAGCAATTTTGCGGATATTTTTCAGTCGGAACTGTTGTATGCTGATGGATACTGTTGATCCGGAGACCGCGCCAATAGCTCAACCGCTAGAGCCGAGGGCACTCTAGCGCGCTGAGAGTGCGATGCACGGGGCCAGCCAATCCTGACCAATGAGATCCCTGCTCCCCCGTGCGTTGCACTCGGGTCAACCACGCGATCTGGCCAGACCCGAGTGTAACGCACCCATGACTGGCTCACGGGACGCGTGATGTCACGGGATGGGTGCATCGCACTCTGGCGCGCTGAGAGTGCGTTGCACTCGGGTTAACCACGCGATCTGGCCAATACGCAGCAATATCACTTACAAAACATTGGGAGCTATCCATGCCGCACCCTCGACCACCATACAAAGCAGGCAATTTCTACCACATTTACAATCGCGGCTGCCATAAGATGCCGCTCTTTCATGTGCATGACGACTATATTGCCGCTTTGACGAAAATGCAGAAATATGTGCTGCAATTCAGTTTAACCCTCATTGCCTATTGCCTCATGCCCAATCACTACCACTTTTTGATCCGGCAAGATGCCGCGTTCCGCGCTGGATTGCTTGCTCAACGCGTCTTTAACAGCTATTCCAAAAGATATAACCTCCGTTACAACCATTCCGGTACTTTGTTTGAAAACAATTACAAGGTCAAGCTGGTGGATAAGCCAGAATATCTTCACCATCTGTGCCGATACATCCACGCCAATCCTGTAAAGGGCGGCCTGGTGCGGCGACCTGAAGACTGGATCTACTCCAATTATCAGGAATGGATGGGATTGCGCAATG